>JAFGGN010000095.1 GCA_016930535.1 bacterium | reverse complement strand
TTTTAGGTTATTTTATTGTGGTGATAAAATATAAGGAGACTTATCTCAATTTTATATCATTAAAATCCTATCTTGGACAAGAGTGAATTTATAAATAAATTAATAGCAAGTGATTTGTACATTTTCAGGATTATCCGGCCCCGGGATCCTGGGACCCCGGGGATCGGGAATATGGTTGAGCTTATTTTGTTCCCATACCTGTCGCCGAGGTCATTGTCATTTACGATGCAATTTATATAGGGTGTGATTTCTCCCAATATACGGCAAGCTGTTCTTATATGCAAATATAAGCCGGTGGGGGTATACTCCGGGGTACTTTATCCGTTTCAACGCGCCGGAAAGGAAAGGGGGCGCTCCGCATCTGTATGGGACCCATTGCATGAACCATTTCAAGGGCTGTGAAGCCCATTAATCGTTCAGCCCCGTTTTATGAAATCCGGGACGATCCGGGTAAAAAAGAAATGAAACCGTATCCGGAGACGATATTTAACCGGATGAAAAATCGGTTGACATTTAGCAATATAAACATTATGTTTAAACTAAATCGATTTTTGTATTCACTCAACAACATGTGATCATGCACAGTCAAGAAGGTGTATCCCGACAGCAGCGGAACGGGGTGTGGAATTTTATCCCCCTTGCGGTCTTCATTTTCATTGTCCTCTATACGTGGCTGAGAATCGATCCGGGCCTGATCCACCAGTTTCAGGATCCCCTGTTTCTTCTGGACAGCGTTTTTTTCCGCTCCGGTCTTCATTATCCGGGGGGATTGGCCGATTACGCAGCAGCGTTTCTTTCTCAGTTCCTGGTCATCCCGTGGCTGGGCGCATTTATCATCACAATACTTTCCATCCTCCTGTACCTGCTGACCAGCCGGCTCATCGGATTGTTGTCCGGTACGAAGAACCGCGCTCTCTATGCCTGCATCCCGGTAATGTGCCTTCCCGTACTGTACGGCCGGTACGATCATTCGCTGGCCGTCGATCTCGGATTGCTGCTCACGCTTTTTGTTTTCATCCTGTTCATCCGGTACCGGCCAAGATCCATGGTCATCCGGCTCCTGCTTTATTTGGCCGCGGTCTGTGTGCTTTATCTGGCGGCTGCCGGACACATGCTTTTATTCGCGGTCCTGACCGGTCTTTACGATGCGCTGCATTCAAAACAGGCGGCAGCGCTCCGGCTGCTGTCCGTATTTTTCACGGTTCTCATTGCCATGATCATTCCGTTCCTGTCCGTGCAGCTGTTGTTCATGATTCCCGTGAAACAGGCTTTTCTGTATACGCTGCCTTTCAGCGGAACCTGCCGGCCCCCCTGCGTGCCCTGGCTGCTGTACGGTTTTTTTCCGCTGCTGGTCATTCTCGTATCTCCGTATGTGACTGGTCCCGTTCGCGAAGGATGGAAACGGATGGTTCCTGCCGGTATATGTGTTCTGCTCGTCATGTTGGGCACATTGGCCGAGATTTCCTTCGATCGAAAAACGAATAAGATGATGAGAATGGACCGGTATGCGTGCCGGGGCCAGTGGGCTGAGATCGTCGATATGGCCGAAAAAACATTCGTTCCGGAAGTGTGGTTCACTTATTTCACAAACCGTGCGCTGTATCATACGGGTCGGCTGCCGGAGGACATGTTCCGCTATGCCCAGGTCTGGGGTACGGACGGTCTTTTTCTGCCCGAGGAGTATACCTATCGATGGCCCATGCTCAGGAGTGATCTTCTGCTCGAGCTGGGATACGTGAATGAATCGCAGCACATGGCCTGCGAAGGGCTTTCCCAGATGGGGGAGAAGCCGCGTATCCTTCGGCGCCTTGCAGTGATACACCTTCTCAAAGGTGAAAAACAGGCGGCCATGACGGCGCTGCTTAAACTCCGCAAAACCCTGTTTCACAAAAACTGGGCCAATAAGTTCATCGGGGCCGCGGAAAGCGACAGCCTGCTGCAGAAGGATCCGGAACTGAAAAGAATCCGGACAGTCATGCCCCGTTCCGATTTTATCCTGGTACCCGAAAAACCGCTCATGGATATGGAAAATCTCTTAAAGAACAGGGATAACCGGATGGCCTTTGAATATCTCATGACCGGCTGTCTGCTCGAAGGCGATCTCGATTCGTTTATCGGTCATATACAAAAAATCAATTCGCTGAATTATCCGGCGATTCCGAGGCATTTCGAGGAAGCCATGATTCTCTACATGATGCTTTCCGGTCAGAAGCGGCTCGATTTGCCCGGGCGGCAGACAGATCCGAGGACCGTTGAAAGATATCAGGAGCTGCGTTCGATTCTGGCGCGTCATGGCGGCCGTAAAGAGGCGGCCAGGAAAGAGCTGTCCGGGAATCACCGCGACACATTCTGGTATTATCTGTTGTACATCAAACCCGTGATTTCGGATGAATGAAAATATGTCTCCGACTGTTAAATTGATTCTGCTTCTCGGTATGTCCGCTGTATCGGCGTTCATGTCATGCGGGCCGGATGCCGGACCGGTCGAACGTCTGAACGTGACCGAATCGATTCAGCGCCTGCCCGGTATCGATCCCGATTATTCGGATACGGTCATTCCCCCGAATATCGCACCGATGAATTTCAGGATCGATGAACCCGGATTGCGGTATGTGGCGCATGTGCATCCTGCTGATGGAAACGGCATGGTCATCTCCGCCGGGGATGGCCGGATTTGCTTTCCCGTCAGCCCATGGAAACGGCTGCTGAATGGAAACAGGGGCCGGGCGATTTATATCGATATCTATGCTGAGTATGAAAAGAACCGGTGGCGGCGTTTCGAACCCGTTTCAATCCGGATTGCGCCCGACAGCATCGACACTTTTCTGGCCTATCGGTTGATCGAACCGCAGTATAAATATTATCACCAAATGGGCCTGTACCAGAGAAATCTGGAAAATTTCAGCGAAACCTGTTTTCTGCACAACCGGGTCACGGGCGACAACTGCATGAACTGCCATACGTTTTATCAAAACCGGGCCCGGAACATGATTTTTCACATGCGGAGCGGTGCGGCGTCCGGGACGATGCTGATCCGGGACGGGCAGATCAAAAAAATCAATACGGCCACGGATTTCAACAGGGCCGGTGCCTATGCTTTCTGGCACCCTGACGGGAAGCGGATCGTTTTTTCGGTGAACAAGCTCAAACAGTTTTTCCATGCGACCGGTGAGAGCCGGGATGTTCTGGATATGGGATCGGATCTGATCCTGTACGATATCAGGTCGAATACGGTGACCACGGATCCCGGCATCTCGGATCCCGAACGGCTTGAAACATTTCCGAGCTGGTCCCCCGACGGCCGTTATCTCTATTTCTGCAGTGCGGCGGAATTCGAATCGTTTTTCACGGACAAGGGCGACCTCCTGTACGATGACATCCGGTACGATCTGATGCGCGTGCCTTATGACGCGGAAACCGGGATTTTCGGTCCACGGGAAACGGTGATTTCTTCAGAAGAAACGGGGCAGAGCATCCTGATGCCGAGAATTTCACCGGATGGAAAATATCTGATGTTCTGCATGTGCCGGTACGGTAATTTTCCCGTGTACAGGCCGGACAGCGATCTCTATGTCCTGGATCTTGCCGGAGGCCGCTATTTTGACCCCGGTATCAACAGCGATGTTTCGGCGGACAGTTACCACTCCTGGTCAGGCAACAGCCGCTGGGTCGTTTTCAGCAGCAAGCGGGACAACGGCCTGTGTGCAAGGCCCTATATCAGTTATCTGGACCGGGACGGCCGGTTCCATAAACCGTTTGTGGTTCCGCAAAAAGACCCGGAATTTTACACCACCTTTCTCAAGACCTACAATGTGCCGGAATTCAGCCGGGATCCCGTTCCGTTCAGGTGGCAGAACCTGGTCCGTGCGGCCTTCGACAATGAGCGGATGCTGAATGCGAAACCGGATACCGGGGTCCAGACCGGCCGTGTGCCCGATAAAACGCCCGCGGAAGAGGAATGGAAACAGAAACCGCCGCGTTGAAAATACTTGAAGGGACAGGTGAATCCAGTTTTTTTATTTTGACTCTTTTGATTTTACTTTGTATAATACGGAACATCAGTAAAATTTGTGCGACTCTCATTCAATAAATCGATCAAGTTTACGATATCTTCACGCGGGCATGTGCCATCGCGTGAGCGGCTTGTTTGTCCGTTTTGTGATTTGATGCAAGGTTCTCGATATATTCAGGAAATTAAAAACACTGAAGGAGGTGGTCCTTATCGTGCAAAACAGAAGCAAGTATGGATCAGATACCCATCGATGAATCAAACAGCAAGGAGGGCACGGAAGAAAAGTCATGATGTGTTAGGTTCTGAGTTCACGCACTGTTGGAGTTGAAGTATACAATGACAATCAGTGCATTCAAGGGAAGACTGAAACCAGGAGGAGGTAAAATGAGAAGTCGATTTACAAAATTTGTGACCGTTCTGGCGGTACTGTCATTTTTCCTGATGTCATTGCCGTTGTTCCCGATCGATGTGGAAAATGCAAGTTTTGAACTGCCTGGCACGGAAAAGTTAAAAAGTTTCGACACGGTTCCCGGCTGGAACACGGACACACCGCCCGTGGATTCCGGTGTCGAGCAGGGCTGGGGTGCCACGGACGGTGCATGGACCATGTTCATGAAAAGCGGCGATCCCCAGATCTGGCAGCTGACCGATCATGTGCTCGCCGCAGGCGAAACCATCAAGCTGTCGATCGATGCGAAGAACAACTGGCAGGCAACAGACCTGCAGGTGACTCTGTATTATGACGATGCCGGAGCGCGCGTGGTCGCGGCCGAAAATGTCGTGGCCATGACCGATGTGATGGCAGTCTGCTCGGTGGAGCTGGTCGTGGACGATGTGCCCGCAGCAATCGGCAATCTGCTCGGCATTGCGTTTCAGAATGTCAGTGCGGAAGCCGGTTCCTGGATCGGTGCGGACAATGTCCGTCTGTCCCTGCTCATGGGTCTGACCTATATCGACGGTCTGAAGGATCCCATCTTCGATACGCTTACCGGACCGGACGACGGGTATATTCAGCTGAGAGCGTTCACCGGAAACGACAACGGATTCGCTGAAGGTGATATGGACCTTTCGGCCAAAGTCTGGACCGCCTGGGATGAGACCTTCTTCTATATCTACGAAGAAGTCAAGGACGATATGATTTCCATGTCCAGCGCGAATTCATGGAACAACGACGGCCTCGAGCTGAAATTCGATCCGCAGGCCACGGACAGTGTGGCGAATTCGGTGTTCGGGCTCGCCATGACCGTCCTGGGTGCCGACGACGGCGTAACCGGAACCGCGGACCTGCCCAATTCTTACCGGCAGGTGACTGCGGACGGATACGTGCTCGAAGCGGCCGTTCCCTGGGCCGACATCGTGAGCGGTGCCGAAACCGTGGATGTGGCTGTGGACAGTGTATTCGGCCTCGTCATTCAGAATCATGACAACGACAATAACAAGGGCAACCGTGATGCTTCGGTACAGTGGGCGGCCGTCATGAAAGACGCAGCCTGGAACCAGCCCAAGTATCTGGCCACGGCCAAGTTCCTGGCTGACAACAAGCTGCAGCTGATCCCGTCCAACAACATGACCGGCGTGACCAACACGCTGCCCTATGACGGAACCGTACCGGCCATCATCGTGGACGGCGAAAAGGATCCGTTCTACTACACGCTGAACGGTCCCGAGGAAGGCTATCTGCAGCTGAAATCCTATGCGTTCAATGACAACGGCATTCCGGAAAGCGATGCGGATCTGTCCGTGAAAGTCTGGACCGCCTGGGATGAAACCAACTTATATATCTATGAAGAAGTGCTGGATGATACCATCTCCAGTTCCAGCGCGAATTCATGGAACAACGACGGCCTCGAGCTGAAATTCGATCCGCAGGCCACGGACAGTGTGGCGAATTCCGTGTTCGGGCTCGCCATGACCGCCCAGGGAGAGGCAGACGGGGTCACCGGATTCGCCGATATTACCAACGGCGTCCGGAAAATCACGGATAACGGGTACGTCATCGAAGCGGCCGTTCCCTGGGCAGAAGTCCTGAGCGGAGCGGAAACCGTGGATGTGGCTGTCGACAGTGTTTTCGGCCTGGTCATTCAGAACCATGACAATGACAATGCCACCGGCGCAAGGGATGCTTCGGTTCAATGGGCGGCCGTCCTGAAGGATGCAGCCTGGAACCAGCCCAAGTATCTGGCCACGGCCAAGTTCAAGGAAGGCAACAAGCTGGAGCTGATGCCGTCGAACAACATGACAGGCGTGACCAACCCGGTGCCGTATGACGGAACCGATTTTTACATCCGCATTGATGCGAAAAAAGATCCGTTCTACTGCGGCCTGACCGGACCGGATGACGGATATCTGCAGATCCGTTCCTACGCGTTCAACAATAACGGCGCCCCGGACGATGATGCGGATCTGTCGGCCAAGACCTGGGCCGCCTGGGACGAAAACCGCTTCTATTTTTATGAAGAAGTGAAGGATGATATCATCCTGGCCACGAATGCTTCGAGTTACAACAATGACGGACTCGAAATCAAAATCGATCCGCAGCCGACCAAAGCGGCCAATTCCGTGTTCAGCGTGGAACTGACCGCCCTGTACGAGGAAGACAATGCCGGAACGAACAACATCAATACGGTAACGGCAGCAGCCAAGAAAGAGTTTGCCAGGGCCGAGACAGCCGACGGATACGTGCTCGAGCTGGCGATCGACTGGTCCGCGCTGACACAGTCCGGTGAAACAATCTCCGTGGCTGTGGACAGTGTTTTCGGCGCAGCCGTGATGAACCACGACAATGACGCGACCACGCGTGAAGCCTCTGTTATCTGGGCCGCGGTCATGAACGACAATGTCTGGAACACACCGGCCAGCCATGCAACTGTCAAGTTCCTGCCGGATCACAAACTGCAGTTTATTCCGGTCAACAACATCAACGGGACCGAGAATGATATTCCGTATGACGGATCCGAGTATGTGGGCGTGGAAGAAGAATCGTCGAATCTTCCGGACGAGTTCGCACTGAAACAGAATTATCCGAACCCGTTCAACCCGAGCACGACCATTTCCTATACCATTCCCAATACCGCGAATGTCCGTCTGGTGATTTACGATATTCTGGGACGCGAAGTCACCACGCTGGTCAACGAGAAACAGGATGCCGGCAGATATCAGGTCCGGTTCAATGTGGATCAGCATTCAAGCGGCGTGTATCTCTGCAAGCTTGTGATGGACGACAAGGTGCAGACGCTGAAAATGATGATGCTGAAATAACAAGGATCGTTTTACACATGCCGGAAGCCTGCGCTTCCGGCATGTTTTTTTTGTTCCTGCGGGGTCATGATTCATTATGAAAAAAAAGAGAAAGAAGCAGGCGCCCGCCCCGGTTCATGCCGGACGGCCGGAGCCGGTTTCTTCCCGTAAAAAAATTATCTTTTTCAGTTTCATGCTTCTCATTCCGGTTCTGGTTTTTCTCCTGATCGAGACCGGGCTGCGTTTGTCCGGCCTGTTTCCGCCGCTGCCGCTTTTTGTATCCACACCGGATCCGCATTCAGAATATTTCGGCATCAATACCCGGATCGGGGAACGGTATTTTCCGGGGGGCAGCTTCACGCCCATGCCCCGCAAGGATCTTTTTCTGAAAAAGAAACCCGAAAACGGATTCCGGCTGTTCGTTCTGGGCGGATCCACGGCTGCCGGATTTCCGTTCGGCAACAATCTCACTTTTGCGAGAATTCTGAACAGGAGACTGTCCGATATCTTTCCGGAACGGCGCATCGAAGTGGTCAATACGGCCATGACCGCGATCAACAGCCACACGCTTACCGATTTCATGGATGAAATTCTGAAGCAGAAACCCGATGCACTGCTCATTTACGCCGGGCACAACGAATTTTACGGGGCCCTGGGAGCGGGTTCCGTGGAATCCGCCGGGCGATACCACGGCCTGATCCGCCTGTACCTGAGGCTGCAGCGGTTCAGAACATTCATTATGCTGCGCGCGGCGGCCGGCCGGATCAAACCGAAGCCGGTGAGAATCGGAAATGACGCGGATCCCATGGAAACGACGATGTCCCGTATCGTCCGGGAAAAAACGATCCCGAAAAACGGTGCGGTGTACGAAAGGGCGGTCAGTCAGTATAGAAGGAATCTGCACGACGTCATCAGGAAATCAAGCCGTGCCGGTGTTCCGGTAATCATCAGTGAACTGGTCTGCAACCTGCGGGACCAGGCGCCGTTCATCGCATCGGAAGGCGGCTCCCTGACAGCAGCGGGGGAGGCCTTTGTCCGGGCCAGGAAACTGGAGACTGAGCAGCGGTACGAAGAAGCGTTCAGGACCTATGAAGAGGCCAGGGACCTGGACCAGCTCCGGTTCCGGGCGCCCGGGGATATCAACCGGATTATCCGGGAAACCGCGGGACTTTATGATGTTCCCGTTGTCCCCATGAAGGCTGTCTTTGAAAAGGCCTCGCCGCATGGTCTCATCGGCAATTCCCTGATGTGCGATCATCTCCATCCCAACAGGGCGGGCTATTTTCTGATGGCGGACGCATTTTACGATGCCATGCGCGGGATCGGGCTCATACAACAGGATTGGCCGGAGCACGAAAGGTCCGGTGAATTCTACGAGAAAAACTGGGGATTCACAAAGCTGGACAGCACGGTGGCGGCCCTGAACATTCTGCATCTGAAGGGCGGATGGCCCTTTCAGAAATCCGGACCGAACCGCGTGTTCGATCTGTTTTCACCGGAATCGAAAGAGGATTCCATCGCTTTGCGTATCCTGAAAAGTGAAGCCACGCTTGAAACGGGGCACATCGAGCTCGCCCGGTATTTCATGGGCCGCGGACAATTCGAACGGGCCTTTCAGGAATACAGGGCCCTGGTCTATACGGTCCCCAACCTGGACCTGTTTTACGAGCCCGCCGTCAATCTGCTGGTTTCCATGAACCAGTACACGGGGGCCCTCGAATTTCTGCTGGACGGACTGCATTACAACAGCTCTTTCTTCATGCAGAAATGGACCGGACAGATGTACCTGGTTCTGAGTCGTCCGGAGGAGGGGATCGCGTTTCTTGAAAACGCCTGCCGGCTGAATGCGAATGACGAAACCGTGCTCTACAACCTGGCGCGGGCCTGTTACAATACGTCACAGACCGAAAAAGGCGATGCCTGGTTCAGGCGCCTGAAAGCGGTCGCACCCCGTTCATCCCTGATTGCCAGCCTGAAATCGTTCCGGCAAGCCGGTAATGGGGGAAAATAGATCCGGATATCAGATCATGCCGGTTGTATATTTGTCAACAACCTTCCATTTGTTTCCATGCCTTTCAAGAAAAACATATGCGAATTCGCCGCACCAGCTTCCGCAGAACAACACAAAAAAAACAACCGCCTTGTCTTCATTTTTATTGTATCCCGCCCTTGAAAACATGATATATCCAGGTGAATCCGGATATTGATGATTAAAACCGGTCCAGCCATGATTAATATCATTATTGACAAAAACTGTATCAAGACCGATACGATCGATAAGGGATACCTCAGCATTCAAGTTAAACTGCCTGTCATTCAATGGACTAAAACATTGGTTGTTTTCAATGAAGCTTCTGAATATTTCGGTGGAGTCGGATGATGCGAACTTTTTGATAAAGTCGAGTAAAGACGAGGATTTAATACTGTCGGCCCGGACCGACCCGCTCATAATCGTTTTTTCAAACACAACCACATGCTTCGTGGACGGTTTCATGAACAATGATTCGATGAGGCCGGAGTATATTTGATATTCAATAACGGGGATCTTATCTTGCGCTGAGGCTGAAAAAGTAAAAATGAGAAATGAGGTTGAAAGAATTCTGTTTTTCATGAGATGTTTCTCCGAATGGATAACGATGTATTATCCGTTTCCAATTGATTATTGCAGAATGAAGAGGTGATTCCAGATATAAAGACGGTTGGAATTCAGGTTGGGTTAAGACAAATTTTCAGGGATGCGGTTTATTACGTATCCAATGTTTTTAATAGGTTATCACGTGTCAATCAAGGGCTATGAAGCACTTGGTGCATTTCGTAACGGATTATGAAATTTGGAGCGTTCAGAAGAGGAAATATATCGCCGATTTTCATTATCCGCATGATTGGAGGATTCAACGATTTCCTTTTGCGATGTTGACAAGTCTGTCGGTGTCCGGTTTGACAATGACTGCAGCAATCAATACCATCAGCATAAATGGGTTTGTCTTGCTGATACTTTGATTCGACACACCGGTTATAACACCGAACATGGCACTTATATTGATCAGTAAAATTACAAAAAACAAATAACCCATTATTAGTTTGTTTAAATTGATCAGGTACAGCCGATCGACGAAATCCAGATTTTTCAAGTCTTCCATATTCACAAATGCATCCGGAAGTCTGGATGTCAATTTTCCGGATACAAGAAATATCCTGTATATAACAATAGATGCTATACACAGAACGATCGAATAAATGAGAAACAGATGAGCGGGGAGAGAGCTGGACGGCAATGTAATCTGATCCGAGTGAATTGTTTGAAATACTATGATATATCCGGCGACAATCATAAAATATGGAGTAAATCCATAGAATTTGAATTGCTGCTTCATTTTGTTTTCAAGTTCAACTTTGTCCGGTTTCATACAGCCTCCTGTAGATTTATTATTTCCGTCGCCTTGCCAACCACAAAATAATCCAAAACAGGATCATTTCATAAAAATGTAATTGACTGCATTGTGCCTGAAACTTTGCCCGGAGGTTTAAACGACCGTTTGCTGACTTATTACAAATACAAAATTTTATCCCGATCTGTCATTTGGACTTATTGTCCAAGAACGCATCCAGTCTGGTGATTTTCAGCTTTACAAATTCATTGATACATCGAATGTCATTTGTATGTATTACATTTTTGATTTGTATAATACCGCAATCCACAATTACAGGATTGATCTGTTTTATTTGACCGTATGCATAGTACGACCATCCATCGATATGCTCCAGCTTTTTCATCTTTTCCAGATTGCCGGAAAACATGTCATCCCAGTATAACTGATTGGCGATAAATACATCGAGTTCTATATCGACAGTTTCCCCTTCTTGCGCCTTCGATCCTGGCGATGAAACAACGTCCATAACATGATATATGCTGTCTTCAATTTCGAGCTTCATGCCTAATGCATACCCCTCAGTTTTAATGATTTTGGCTTTCATTTAATGAATTCCGAGATTGGTAATCAAGTATTGGATATACAAACGATCTAATCTTCCTAATCGCTCAATCCGAAGTATGCCTGCTGATTTTCAAAAGGGGGCATACCACACTGCATGTAAAAATTAGACTTGTTTAATTTTCTCTATTTCAACAACAGCATTTTCCGTATTTCCGATTTTCCGTTTCCGGTGGCTTTTCATGGTGGCTCCCGGTCAATAACGGAAATTTTCGAGATAATTTCATAGATGTTGATCACTTGACATTTTTTATAAAGACAGATAAAACGTCAGACCGGGTCAACATATCCGATACCTATTCCAGGTGATTAACCAACATTTTACAGGAAACTCATCTTATTCTAACATTATTCATCCATATTCTGATAACGAAAATGGGATAAACCAAGGATGAAACATGGCTTATTTATTTCTGAATGACGGCGGTCCGGATGCTTCGGATTACAGCAGCAATTATTTTAAATTTGATGAATCGGATCCGCAGGTCCTTGATCGTCTGTTTCATGCTTTGTACGGTAAAAATCAAGCCGATCCCGAGGTCAGATCACTGGTGGAATCGATCTGTCAATCGAGCTGCTCAGGCAATAGTTCTTTAATATATCCGATAATCAAATCCGGATGATCCCTGTAAATATGATGCTGGCCTTCCAGCTCGATCTGTCTGCAATTTTCAAATCCGGCCAGCATTTTTTTCTGGTACCTGGCCCATTTCCAGGCGGATGCGGAAACCAGGATGATCGGTAAATCCCTGGGGATATTCAGGTTCTTCATGTAGGCCAGGTTCGGCACGAATTCAACCCATTCTTTCCTGTACCGGGGGGCAAATTTCGTTTCGTACCATGTGTTGCCGCCCTCGATGTATTTCCTGAGATCCTTTTTTGACATCCTGTTCCAGAAAGCCTCGGGAGAAGGATCGAGCAGGAGCAAACCGCTGACTTCGTCCGGATATGTGCCGGCAAAATAGCGCGCAATCAGGCCGCCCAGAGAATGACCGACGAGGATATACGGCGGCTTGATATCATCCTGCTTTAAAATGCTTCTCAATTCGTCAACCACATTGGGTATGGTCCTGTCCGTGGCCGACGTATCGGATTTTCCGATATCGGCCCGGTCATATAAAAACACGCGTACAAAATTCGAAACGGAATCCGGAATGGCGCCCCATGTTTCCAGACTGTCCGACATGCCGCTTTCAAACAGGACGGTGATTTTCCCTTCGCCCATGATTTTTGTCCGGTATTTCTGGCCGTTCACACGGGTATAGTGATCCTGGCCATGGAGGATTGAAAAACAGAGCATCAAAACGGGAATGAGGATTTTTTTCATTTTTAATTTTCTTACTGCTTTAGCATGAGGAGCGGCCCGCAAACGCTTTGTCTGCACGAATCATCATAAACAGAAAATCTGACTCTTATCCTATTGCATCACTCTGTATAATTTACTACTTCGTTCATCTCTTTTCTTGCTGAGGCGGCTGAAATAGCATCGGACCTGTTGTCGAGGTTCCCGATTCTTAACAGCGCGACAACCCGGTACCCGTCCGGAACTGCCAGCGTTTTCTTCATTTCTTCATCTATTCTGCGTACCGGCCCGGTATAAATACGCGCGCCGAGTCCCATGCCCTGGGCGGCCAGATACATATTTTCAACGGCCAGTGCGCAATCGAAATCAATGTTCCTGCCTTCCTCCGGTCCGGATACGATGATGATGACATTTCCCTGATTGATTGACCGGAAGAGTCCCTGCACCTTCGATGTATCCTTTACCACGGTGAATTTCCACGGCTGGCTGTTCCGTGCGCTTGGCGCCTTGATTCCGCACTTCAGTATTTGTTCGATTTCACTGTCCTGTACAGGTTTTTCGGAAAATGTCCGGGTCGAGTAGGCGGACAGGATGAAATCGATTATTTTATTGCCGGCCGTCTGTCCGGACAAAAAAGCATTGAAAAATAAAAAAATGCCGGACAGTACACATATTTTTATCTTCATGATACTTTTCCTTTCTTATGGTATATCACTATTATATGGTAAAACCCGCCAATTCAGATCACTGATTTAATTTAAAAATGGTATGACAGTCTCAAAACGGGCGCAGGATTCGGATAATGAAAATATCCAAGTCCAGCCGAGAAATTCTTATTATAATTGCGGGCGGAATGTCCGGCATGGAAGATATCGATTATATGAATACCTCCCGCCACTGCCAGGAATGTGTACAGGTCAGATTGGGCTCCTGAACTGGCAATATTTGCGCCCAGGGCAACAATTGCGCTTTCAGTAATCAGATAAAGTATTCCTGTCGAATTCCTTTCACAGTAGAAATGCCCACCGCCCGGGAATATAAGGGACAGAAACATGGCCGTGTTCGGATCCTTGACTTTTGTGGGTGCACTGACGGGTTTTTTTATTGTATTCTTGTTTCTTGCCGCGTTTTTGGGAGGCACTGATCGGGGCATTTGTTTGCCGGCAATCTCAAATGCGATGCTTTTCAATTCATGCAGCAGGCCGTCCACTTTACCGACATAATCACGATTAAAAAACCGTTCGATTTGACTGCTTTCGACATCGATCAATGAAATGTTTGTGGTATAAGTATCTCCGATTTTCCCGATACTGCCTGAAATTATTTTTTCAACCTGGAGTATTCTGCCCGCCTCGATTGCACACTCGGTTGATGTGCAACCCGTCATCTGAAATCCGACTTCATCCAAAATCGAAGACATGATTTCACGTTCCAATACGACGAACCCGCCCGTGTTGACCAGCTCTCCCCTGAACCTGTCCGTCAATAATTTGGCTCCCTCAGCGGAAATCCCCAATGCATCAAAATTTAAAACGGCGACCTGGGTTTTGGGATGAATCTGTGCAAACAATTCAGCAGTCATCACAATGGATAATATAAGAGGCTTGAAATTCATTCCGTTGTTCCTTTAATATGTTATTTTGAGCGGTATTGTTCATTTATTCCTGCTTCAAATGACGGATTTAATGCTTGTTTGAAGCAGCAATATTTTCATTGGCCGAATGGCAATGGTATGGCAAAGTCGGATTCAATATAAGACATGTGACTTTTATATGCAAATACAATTCATGTCGGAACGGTTTTTTAATGCAATGCGGGGGGGCCAGACAGGGGAAAAGGCAATAAAGGACTCCCGTCCGTCCCGTGAACCGGGCAGGAAATGGGTTGATTATGTGTCCAACTTTTTCAAATGTTTATTCACCGTCAATCAAGGGCTGTGAAGCCCTTTGTGCACCAAGCCCTGGATTCTGAAATCCCGGGCGATCAGAAGATTATAAATATGGAAGGCTTTCCGGTGATGCGCTCCAGCCGTGCACCGTAAAATCAGGCAGCCCTGCCCGTCGTGGTGTAATCCCGGATATTGCCGTCATAATACCCCGTGATCAGGCGGATCGTGGACGCCGCGAAGGAGTATCTGCATTTTGAATTGGTGCACACCGGGTTGTCGCCGTGACTCGTGCAGAACGGGAACGTCAGGCCGTTCGTTTCGATATTGACCGTCTGTTTTATTCGCTCGCAGTACCTTTTCATGATCGCATCTCTCCGGTTTTGATTTTCCCGCCCCGGAGTCTTCTTATCTTCCGTATCGGGGCTCACCGGATTGGATGCAGTTTTTAAATGGTTTTTATTTTAAAGGGTCAATCATTTTTGCGCTGATATGCCAGCCCGGCGCCGGCAGAAACTCCGATAGCCGAACCGATCCCGATTCCGACGGCAAGGCCCAGGATAATTTTGCCCAGGGCCAGTCCCATGGCCAGGCCAAATCCTGCCCCTCCAAGAATGCCAAGGACTATACCGGTGGCGACAGTTCGGCCAAACTTGCTGTTTTCCTGTTTACCTGCATCTGATTTTTTATCAGGTCCCGTACTCATTTCTGATTCTCCTTGTGCAATTTTAATCAATCCCGGATTGAATGGAGATATATTCAATAATATGGAGATTTTGTTGCCGGTTATACTCTGAATTCACATGACAAAAACGCCTGCTTATCGATGGCAAAAACAGATCAATCTGCGGGCACGGCAGTCCATTGCGATCGCAAGCTGGAGTAAATAGGATGAACAGCTTAATCATACCCTATTTCAGTACCAGGCATTTTTTCACTTCAGAATATTTTCCTGCAGAAATATGATAGAAGTACAATCCGGAACCGGCATCGGCTGCATTCCAGATGACAGAATGAAAACCGGCATCTTTGTTTTCATTGACCAATCGATCAACCAGCTGACCCGAGACATTGTATATGGACAGACAGACAAACGATGATTTGGGCAGCTGATAATTGATTTGTGTGACGGGATTAAACGGATTGGGAAAGTTCTGAGCGAGATGCCAGGTCCGCGGGATAGATTTTTTGTGTGACTCATCCACATCCGTAGTGATCCCTGTTAATCGAACCGTTCCGAGTTTGCCTGGATCGGCCCAGGAGCTGTTGTCATTGGACCACCACTGGCAGCTTAAATCACGCGTGCCTGTATCGTTATCATTCAGATGCACTTCCAGTCCCATGAGTTGTCCGTCGCTTAAACTGATTCCCGGCTTGGCACCCAGATCCATCCGGGCCTCGATGGTCCATCCAAAATCTGTCACAGTGAATGCGGCATCTTCGGAAGGCGTTTCCGTGAAAACGAAATCATACTCGCAGTCATTGGCATCGTTCGATGTGCTTTTATCATTGTTCCCGTCCAGATTGATCTGAAAGCAGTCGTTCAGATAATAATTTGTCTGAGATGTATTGATGGCGTCGTCGAATACATTGGCGTAGAAGTAGAGCATATCGTTCCGCCACATCATTTTGTAATTAAAGCGGCAGTCATTGTATCCGTTTACATCAGCCAGATCGAGGGGCGGATCGTACATTATCCCGCCGGATCTGTCCACAAACCGGTTGCTGCTGATCCACGGGGAATTCTCCCAAATCACATCCTCGTCCGATCCGTCAATTACCGGAGCTTCTGCCGCATTCAGCACAATCATGGGATCGGCGGCCACATAACCGGTGGTCCGGGCCGTACCGAAATGACTGGGATCGGCCCAGAAAAAAAGGCTCTCGGACCACCATGTCAGAACGTGTTCCCGGTCTCCTCCGTCATTATCATTCATCGCAATATCAAAACCGAATGTGTGATCCGGATTTAAATCGAAGGTCATATCTGTCTGCGGGATCCGGATTTCCAGATTGTACCCGTATGCCGTATTCAGGAATGCGCATTCTGAATTCGGGGCATTTCCTATGTCTTCCGAGGTTTGACCATAAACATATCTTAACCGGACATCGTTCGCATCATATCCCACGGTCTGATCATTTTTACTGTTGTCACCGTCGAAGAAAAGTTCGAAGGAATCGTTGTAATACGACAGTGCATTCGATGTGTTGATCTCATCATCATGGGCCTGGATAAACAGGTAGCAGTTGTCACAGTCAACCATCATTTTAAAACAGGCAGTGCAGTCCAGCCAGTTGTCCGGGCTCACATCGCTGTTCGGATTCGGTTTTTCCATGGGTGTTGTACAGACACTGTACCAGACCGGATCCATGATCCCGTCGATGGCCGGCGGTGCAGCGGTGCGGGGGACATCGAGTGTAAATGTCGAACTGTTCGATTGTCCCGTGATTTCCCGGTATTGCCCGCTCTGATTGCCGCAGCGGTCATAGGCATAGACTTTAAAATTCAAATCGGAGTCTTCGGGATGGTGAAACTCCGTCTCATCGATCCAATAGTCATACGTATCATTGACAATAACCCGGTAAAAGGTCGCAGTCTCTCCGTCGGACGCTGCCTGAGGGGGATCCCAGGAGACGACGACCGTATTCTGCTGGATCTGACAGGTCAGGTTTTCAACGGCGTTCGGGAGGATGCCATCAACCGGTGCGTCATATTGATATCGCTCCCCCCAGGCAGGTATACGATATTCGGATAAAATGGAGCCGTCATCCGCCGCATAGGCATTCTGATACAGAAGCCAGGCGGGCTGGGCCGGTGATATGTACTGCAGGTGACCCAGCTCCATGGTATGTCCGGCAATCGCAACTTCGGGCTGATACAGGTTCACGATAGTACGTATGCCTTCACTGCGCGTTTCATCCGTTCTTTCACCAGCCGGTACGGATATCCACGCATCGAACATCAGGATATCGATGCCGGAGACGGCCGGCAGGCCGGTCGTATATTCCTTGTCTCCCGTGTGCATCAGTTTCAATCCGTCGGGTGTCACCACTTCATACAGGCGTACGGGGACGGCATGATCTCCTCCGTCATATGCAGTGACCGTGCATCCGGCGATTGTCAGATTGTCCCCTGCATTCATATGAATGGATACATTTTGAAAATTGGGTGAATTTGGAAGTTCAGCCGGTCCCACAACGGGTTTGCCCAGTGCATGCATGGCATCGATCAACAGTGCCGAAAAGTGGTCACGATGTTCATGAGAAATAAAATAAACATCGATGAGATCCGCCAGTATCGAGAATTCCTGATAATTGTAATAGTCGTACAGGTCGAAACCCAGGGTAAGAGAAGACGTTTTTACCACAAAGCCATGATTCTGGATATGCCAGACAACGGCCCCCTGTGTGACCGCGGTGTGTTTGATTTCCATGATTGCTTTAAAGACCATGGTACGGTATGCCCTTTCGGCATGAGGATTTATCGGCGGATAAGTATCATAAATTAAATCATCGATACGTTCGATACAGGCTCTTCGAAGCAGCGGATCTCCCGTTTGAAGACGTTCGGCAAACAGGGTTTCCATGATATCGAGAAGAGAATAGGTGCTCACGTCCACTGAACGAAAGATGCCTTGCACATGATCGATATTGGGTCCGCTTTCGGCGGTATTGCCCGTAATTCTGATCGTTTGATCGCCCTGCTCAAGATTCACGGTCAGGGCATCGGAATACTGCCAGTTGTCCCATGTTCCGGTAACGGGAAAATCAAGACTGCTCTCAACCACACTGCCGTTCACCCTGATTTCACAGGGCCGGTTATTTGCCGCTCCGTTTGCATAGCGAAACCTGATTTCCCAGGGCCCGCTCTTCGGAACCGGCAGGGTCAGTTCCAGCCAGCTCCCGGTCATATTATCAAAATTGACGAAGCCGGTTCCCGTGAAATCCGGATAGTTGCTGTCCACACTCCCTGTGGACAATGTGCCGTTTTCCGCCTCATAACGGAAGAAACTGTCGGTTACAAAAACATGAACCGGAGAAGAAATGGTAACGGCATTGCCGTCATCCCCGGCTCTCGCAGTAATGATATATTCTCCTTCCGGAACCTGGTCCCAGGATATGCTCCATGGCTGCTCCGAATCCGTCGACAACCGGTTGTTGCCCTCATGGAACTCGGCCATGATCACCTGCCCGTCCGGATCATGACAGTCGGCTTCAATGACAATATCCGTATCCGGCATGAAATAGGAGGAATCCGCAGGCGATGTGATTTGAACAGCCGGCGGGCTGTTTGTTCCATCGATCAGATCACTTTGGGCCATCTGCCAGCACATGAGCAAAAAGGCACCAAGGCCTCGATTGTCATTTGTCACCCTGCCCCGGCTGATGTAATAGGAATAATCGGCGCTTGCTGAAGTCCCCGCACACGTGTCGAGCAGATTCACCAGATTGTCCGAACCGACGGTCGTTTTATCACGGATAATCCCTTCGTATCCTTTGACGGCGGTTTCACCGTAACCGCTGTCGACATAGCCCTTCTGTACGGCACGGGCGATGAAAAAGGTAACCATGCAGGAACATGAAGACTCGAGCCAGTTATCCGGCTGATCTCCGTCCACTATCTGGTACCACAGGCCGGTCGCCGCATCCTGCTCTGCTGCAAGGCCCTCGATCAAATCCGCCAGGATCTGTATCAATTGGGGCCGTTCCGGATGGCCCGCCGGCATCAGGTCCAGTATTTCAACGATGGCCATACCGAACCAGCCCATGGCCCGTCCCCAGAACAACGGAGAATGATGCGTCACCGGATCCGCCCAGTCTGCGGAGCCATCCTCATCATAGGCATGATAAAGCAAGCCGGATGCGTCCTGCAGATGGGATGCATAGGTGATTATCTGATTGGCTGCTTCAGTATAAAGTGATGTGTCCCCGAACACGGCCGCATAATTGACCAGAAACGGAAGTATCATAAACGCTCCATCCGCCCAAAGCTCATTCTCCCATGCCAGGCCGTGCCAGAACCCCCCGTCTGAAGTTCTGGGATAGGTATAAAATACATTGCGGATATGATCCGCAGCCAGCTTGTATTTTTCTTCCCTTGTTTCAACATAGCAAAGCAGCGTAACCAGACCCGGCTGACAGTTATCCAGGTTGCCGAATCCGGTAGCGATATTGCCCTGATCATCCACGTGCAAATCCACCCAGTCCCTGATATACTGGAAATAACCGGTCTCACCGGTCAACTGCCAGATGCGGTACTGACCATAAAAATAAAATCCTTTGGCATATGCCCAGGATCCCATCTGAGCGGGGGTTGTGCGCGTCATGCAGGATTCCACCATCTGCTGCCCCCAGTCCAGCTGGGCAAACAGCAAAGGTTGAACGAATAAACATGCGGCGGCTATGAAAAACCATGATCTTGTACGCAGACAAGGTTTACTCATAACAAATCTCCTTAAACTGGCATTGTTGACCGGGCTGAACAACCGGAAATCTCCTCGAGGTCTGAAACAGGTCAGATTTTTGTCCGCGTTCGAACCTTTGTTATCTTTCATTCATAAGCATCTATTTTCTATTTAACAAATGTTTCCTCAGCACATTCATTATCCTGTCAGGATTCTCGAGATTGCGGGGATAATAATAATATATTAAATGATTCACTTCTTTTGTAAGGACTTCGGGTAAGCGCTTGTCAAGTAAAGGGATATCAGACAGTGCCATATTATGATTTTCAATGAGCCATATACTTTTTTTGCCATGCTTTTTTGCAGCATTCAGGAAGCGTTCCCCTCCATTTTTACCTAAAAGTACTTTTCTGCTTTCTTCCTGTTTTCCGCCGTCTTCATGATACCATGGGCGGCCGTCACATCCAAACTCATCCAATCCATGAATTTTTGCCGCCAATTCTATTTGCCAGTCGTCCAAATGCGCATAGGCAAATAAACAGGTCCGTTTTTGTGGGTGGCTGGTTTTTATATACAAATTAATTTTGGATATAAAATCGACAAAAGCCTTTACGTGTTCCTGAAGGGATGCATCTTTCCCGAGTTTATCGACCGCTCTTTGTGAATAATCCTTATCCTGCAGCATTTTGGGTTCATCCCAGATAACGCCTTTCAAATCCCAGAGCTTGAACATGGTATCAATACTTGACTGAAAAAAATCGAATGTTTCTGGATAATGAATACTGCTTATGATCCCGGAAAATTCTGTAAATTTGGGCCGGCCGTCTTTTTCAAGCACCCAGGTTTGCGGATTTTTAACGGAAAATAAACTGGGCACTTTGGGTGCTCCTGCAAATAATCCGGCCCACCTGGAGGGGACTGCAAAAACATCGATTCCTGATTTGGCAGCTTCATTGCATATGATTTCAATATTCTCGACAGCAGCAAAAAAATCCTGTTCAAGAACAGCGATGCTTATTGCCCGGGTTCCTGCATCATACATCCATTTTAAATCTTCCCTTATCTGATGCGGAACACTTGTGTACATGTGCGCACGAAAATAATAAGCATTAAGCAATTGACCGTTTTTTGTTTGAAGTGATCCGGATAAATTTTTAGGCAAGATCAGGCCGGGTAATGTCAATGCGGGAATTGATAGAAAGTGTCTTCTTTTCATCGTTCTCTCTTGATAAAGATGACCTATTAATTGTCAGGCAAATTCCTTCAAGTTTAAATGTGTCATATAAGACACCCGTGGCTGATACAAGAAATTATTCAGGGCGATGGCCGGTTTAAGACATATCGAAATGGCTCAGATAAGCCATTCTTGGTGCATGTTTGAAGGCGTGATAGTCAAAATATAAGGCATGTATTCTTTGAATGCAAACAGAATTCATGGCAAAAATGCAGATGTGAGAATCTTTTCTGTTATCACGTACACCTATGCGTGAGGACCATTCTGCACGATGCTTTTAATGTTCACACAATTCTTGATTATACAGGACATCCGAAGTTGTATATGGCGTATTGTAAATACAAGTAGTATTAAACGTTAAATTGCACTTTATCTGACTTACCGGCCTTTTCTGACATCTTTCAATTTCCAAATCAAACCTGTTTCATGTGATGCCGGATTGTGTCCTCGCTATTTCGATTTTATCATGGATTTTGACAACACAATTGGTAATATGATACCCAATGTTATGCCATTTCTTATCGATACTTGCCAGTCCGCAGATCCCGTTCCATGAGCAATTAGACTATACAAATATGAAACAATTATTGATACAATGAACGCGATACTGAAAATAACAGCAAAATTGATAATGAAGTTCTTTGTCTTCATTTTATTTATATCCTTTCTTTTTAGAAATATACGCCAGCTTGTTATAAAGCTGCTGGAGAAATAATGGTATTTATATATGATACACCAGGTCAGAAATAATTATTCAACATATATTCTCAACCGTGATAGATCTCTGGCTGGGATTGCAATCTTGATCGAGTCGAATAATTTCTCGGATTTTGTTCATTGTGATCCTCCGCATGGGCATAATCGTTCCTCCTTGAGTAGATGTATCTGATACTGGAGGAACAAGTTAATATTTTAATATGCCTTGGAGGAAAAAAGAATCAGAACGAAAAAGCCAGGTGGCAGTTTTCATCCGGAATGGGTGGCCGACTTCGGCCGGAATATGCAGTATTGCCTGAATAATGATGCATCTATGCAATGATACACGAAACTTGACCATCCGCTCCGCATGATCTGAAGACCATGGCAGACGATACTTTTATTGTTCACACATGGCCGTGATACCCGGTGGTCAGAGACTCTGGAAACGTCACTGTTCAATTAAATTCATCATGATGGTCAGCGTAGCCGCAGGCGATGCATCCCAGTCGATAGTATCAGACGTATAATTCAAATCCGGCGAATCCGGCCAGTCAGCCGAGAGATAGATGCTTTTAAGTTTCTGCCGCCAGGAAGTGCCGCTGTAGTTGGCCATGTATGCATTGCCTTGTGTCGTCAAAACGATATTCTCAAGGGATATACGCTCTGTCAAAGTGAACCCGGATCCATCACTTTCAGGGTAATGGCAGATCTCTTCGCCCTCCAGGCTGATCAGGTTTTTCAAATCATCGGACAGTTCGCCGGTTATGGTGCCGTGTAAAGTCGCCATTAACTCACTGCCTTGCGGTAAATAGGTATACTGATATTGAACGCTGAACGATGTGCCTGACCAGGCGAGAGGAACGGTGGTATTTTCAATCGACGGCTTAAGATTGGTGATACCCAGCGCGGCATACTGGTTCTCGCCATCCGCCGGCATGTTGGCGTAGACCATAACGGTAATATTCTGAATATCGGGTCCCGCGGATTCCTCCACAACATAGACCGGCGACTGGATGCTGAGGCCGCCGAGACTGATTCGGGCAGTATACCGGTCCTTTTCCTTTATCCCCTCGATTTTTCCGCTGAAATCGCCGTAATCACAATTCAGTTCAGCGATGGAGCGCCCGGTTTTTTCATTGATCAGATCGACCGGACCTGAATAATAGATGCTTTCAGGATATTCATCATTCGGCTGATGAATGATCTGTCCTTTTACTTCGCCGTCAATGTCTGCTTTGAGTATTTTAATCCGGAACTCCGGCAGAAAGAGACGGATGACATGTGCACCGGCATGCAGGATATTGGGTATCAGCTCCGAGGCCTGGGATTTCGCACAGTCATAGTCGATGTAAGGCTGGCCGCGTCTGTTGAAAATTCTTTTATCCCTGCACATTTTAACATGATTGCCGCTGGGAAAAATCCGGTAGAACGTAAAATCATCCTCATGGTAATCCAGATCCTGAAGCAGGGGTTGAGGATAATCACCCTCCGCATTGATCGCGCGGTAGTACTTATTTCCAATGCCGTTAATGGTCTCTTGGGTGAAAAAACTGCGATTGGTAAAAAGAGCCATTTTCTCGTTAACAGAACGGATGGTCGTGGCATGATTGAAAAAGTTCTCCAGTTCAGGATCCGGATATGCGTTGTCATAATATGAGACCCATTTGGGATTAAACATTTCCTCATAGGGATCGGGATCACCCAAAACAGAGTACCAATGATATCCCATCGGCGCCGCATGACTGTCGTTGCGTACATGGGGCGGACAACCCATATCTGCTGTATTATGCAATACTTCACCCAGACAGCGGAATGCTTTTGCTAAATATTCTTTCTTCAAATCCGCTTCAGCAAATTCAAATGCATAAACGAAATACTCTTTTCCCTTTTTCAACGACCAGTTATTCTCCATTTCAATATCACCGCCCGGCCCTGGAACCGGTTGAGATCCGATGTCTCCCGTGGCCCATTCAATGGCATCGGTTTTTGGATTGGGATAAATCCCTTCCCAATAGGTGCCGCGGTTGGTCAGATATTTTTTACCCTGATTGTGACCGAGAGGATCATAAAAGTGGCGAATTGCCATAGCCAGCTCCGGCTCATCCGCTGAATAACCGCCGTGTTCGATCCATTCGGACGCGGTCATGCTTTTTTCACCTTCCTTATAAGTGTAATAGGAATATCCGGATTGCACGACAGCAATACCGCGGTATTCTTCCTGATCGCCCGAAATCTGTAAAGTATAATAGGCCGGCAATTTGTCGGCGAGATAGGATTCACTAAAGGATATAATAGCCCTGTTGAATGCGGGATGCGCCATGGTATTTTCATAACCGTAGGAATGTGAGAAACAGAACCAGATGATAAGCATATAAATCGATGTTTTTTTCACGACAGTCTCCTTAAAATCTGATTAACTGCCAATGGTCATTGCCGCAGTTTCCGTATGCAACGGAATATTTCTCTTCACCGATGATGATTTCATACTCGGCATACAGACCGCTGGCATACACAAGCTTCCTTTTCTCCAATGCCCGGCTGACAGCGGCCATCGTATTCAGTGTGCCGTCGAGTTCCTCCTCGGAAACAGCACGATATTCGGGACTGACGAGTGCCAGGACGCTGTCTTTGTTTTCCGATTGAAACGCGAAGATCAGGCTGTCAGAAAGGGCTGCCATCGCGGCTGTTTCAATATAAGTGATATCATCATCAGGTGAATTGGGAGATTGTTTACTTGAGCACATGTTCCAGATTATCAGGGCCGATATAATTAAAGCCACAGGATATTTGCAGGATTTACCGGGTCTATTAATCATTAATTCCTCTTTCTTGGTTGGACAGGAATATCCGGAAATATAATAAAAACGGCGGGACTTCCGGTTTTTCGATACGCCCGACACCCAATTTATAGTGATGAACAGATAATTTGGATCATACTTTGTATCCCTTCCGATTTAAAAAGGATTTACTCACAGTTTCAACACGATGTGCCACACGATATTGGTTTTGGTTTTATTCAAACCTGGCACCTTCACCCGGGACGCCCGGCACGGCTGCAGGTATACAGTAACTTTCGCCGGACGAACAGGTGGATTCCGTGCTATTGACTCCGTGTCCGCTTCAAGATATCGGCGACTGCCAGGATGATCCCGATCCCCATCAGGCCGTAGCCGACGGGTCTGTCCTCACCGAAGAGTATTCCTGCCAATACGAATGAAAAGGCCAGGCTGGCCAAAGGCGTGATTTTGTTCTCTGCCTTCTTCCCGCGCAAGAGGAAGACAATAACAGCGACAACCGCAAGAACCGCGATGGAAATCACAGTGAAA
>JAFGGN010000010.1 GCA_016930535.1 bacterium | reverse complement strand
TGAAGCTCCCCGCGCGGCACCACGTAAAACACCAGCTGCTCCGTCCCCGAATTGTTCGCATTGTCCCAGGCCTTCAGCGTGAGCGTGTGCTCCCCCTCATCCACAACAAGCGGATATCTCAGCTTTCCCTTCAGATAACTGTCCTCGTCATACTGAAAATATGCCGACACATCCTCAGGGGCCCCGTCATCAAGGGTCAGTGTCATCTTGTGGCCGATCTCGCCCGTGATGTTGATTCCCGTCTTCCGGTCTCCGATCTCCGCCACAAGCTCAGGATCCGACGGTACCATCCCGCCTGTCACAAATCCCGGGTCCTCCGAGAAATAAATCCTGATATCCGGCCCCTCCGTGTCGACAATGCCCGAACTGCCTCCCACGGGGATGCTGTTCCGGTAACCCGCCGCATCCGTGCCGGCACCGTACGCGTATATGCTGATCCTCCCCCGGGTTCCGCCGTACCCGATATCCTTGGGCACGATGAACGATGCATCGATGCCCCCGCCTTTCACAGAGGTCTCCCCCCGGAACAGCGTGTTCCCCGGTAAAGCGTAGTGAATGGTTCTGACATTTTTTCCTTTCGGCTGAAACGAATATATCTTGTGAATCTCTGAGTCATAGACCGCGATCAGAACACGGCCGCCGGAGATCGTTTTTTCACCTTCGATCTCCGCAATCACATGAACGGTCGCAAGCGCCTTGAAGCTGTCCGGGCGCACAGACTGAAAATGGATCTGCTCCCGGGGCAGGGCCGGACGCAAAGCCGGATCTCCCAACAGCACATATGTCTCGTGCGACTGCTTCATCTTGGCCAAGCGAAAAGCCTCGCCGACACGAAGCGTTCCCCCTGAATTCAACAGAATGTCCAGAAAATATTCATCCAGTTTCTCATTTTGATCCGGGTAACAGTTACGTGTCGCTCCGATACATGCGATTGCACCGCCCTTTTCCATCAGTAGCAGATTTTCTGCCAGGCATTGTTTCTCGGTCATGTCAAAATGGGCAAATGAACAGCTTGATCCGAAAAACAGGGGCAGACAATCCGGATTATTCAACGCGGTCAGATCCCGGGGCTGCGCGATCACCTGCTCCTGGGCAAAGACATTCTCGTTGCCGTGACCGATATAATTGACAAGAAGCGTTCCCCGGTTGATCTGTTCAATGAGGTCCGTTCTGGCATCCGGCTTCATGAAACCTTCCGCCGTAAGGACCGCTTCATATTCGGTCAAATAAATTTTCCGCACATTGTACACAGGCGGGATTGTGTGGTTCGATAAATATTCTGTTTTTGTCGTATGCCTGGTTTCGCTGTCTGAACTGCCGTTTACTTCATCATCCGCAACCAAAGTAATGCATGTGCGCCAGAACTCGAACCGCGGAGCCAGCTCATATTGTACAATCTTGTCCACCACAATACGCGCCTCTTCCTGTGTCTGGACAGGCAGCCGTCCCACCGCCAGCCCCGGAAAAGTCTGATGTGCGTTAAAACGAACGAAATATTCATCCGAAGCAATCGCGGATTCCGGAACAGGATGATTCTTTTCAAAAACCGGCATCCAATTGGTATTCGTACCGCCCTCATGTCCAAGATAATCATAATGACCATCCCCTAACAACAGCAGAAACTGCGGCGGATGATGCCATTGATCCGCTGCAAGCATAAAATCGCGAATGGCAACAGGATCTGTCAGTCCCCATCCGAATTCATTGATTATGTCCCGGATATCGACAACCATGACATCCAGCGTATCTGCGGTTTCACGCAATTGTTCCAGACGTTCCGCCTGCTCCAGGAACCGCTGCGGTGTAACGATGATCATATCCGCCCCGTTCGAAGGATTTCTCAGATCGCTCTGACAGTCCTCCTTCTCAATCTGTGAAACCGGAACAATGGCGTTACGACTGAACGCAATATACCTGGCAGGTTCGGAACCATCGGATCGGTCTGCGCACTGCCAGAATTCGTTCTCCCCGTCCACCGATACAGAACGGACATTCGCTGGAGCCGTGATATCCCATACAGCCGGCCAGCTGCTGAATCCGTCGAGCTGATAGGTGACTGTTCCGCCTGTGGCGGGCGCTGTAAAGAACAACTCGTCTGATTCCGCCCTCAGCGCCCTGTGATAACCGATTTCGATCCAGTCCAGAAATCCGAATGCCGCCGAGTTGTTGTTCTGATAATACACCGTAATCTCATTATCCCTGTTCAGATTGATAACTGTCTTTGTCCGAATTATTTCGGCCATATCATTGCTTACCTGAATCTGGCTGACAGTCTGTCCGTTCATCGAAAACGTAAATATATGCCTGTCGCCCCCGACTTTTTCCCGGTGTCCGCCTTTCACCCGGGCCGTGATCCAGACGGAATCCTCTGCGACCGGATGGTCCAGGGATACATGAAAATCGTACCGGGACATGGCCTGCGTAAACTCGCGGGCCACCCATTCCGTCCCGGCCTGAATCGGATTGATCCTGTCCTCATCCATACAGATCCATGCGGTTGTCTTTCCGGTCAGTTCGGAACCCGTCCGTTCAACACCGGATTTCCGTACGATCCGTTTTCCGGGTTTTCCGTCATTGAAAGTAAGCCAGTACACATTCTCGGTTTCATAAAAATGCCTGTAGTGGGAAGGAATGCCCGTAGAGGCGTTCCATTCCCAGCCCGTGAGGCCGTGTCCGTAAAACCATATCGCATCTCCGTCATCCATGCGCCCGTCGTCTCCGTCGTCCAAATAGACGGGCAATTCAATCAAGGACCGAGCACGATCCGCTCCGGGATCCCCCGGCAGCATCAATCCGCCGTTGTTGAATATTTTGAGTGTGGTCACCTGAATTCCTGCAAGATCAATACCCAGCTGCGATAAGGTTTTGCCGGTAATTTGATAAACATGGTTTTCAGTGACGGGAATTCTGTACCAGGAACCGGATCCGAAAACAGGCTGATATTTTCGCATCTTTTGCGGGGAACGTTTCCACTGCCTTGCCTGCTCCGCATTGACGATCATCCGGTCCGCAGAATCCGCCTCTTCAGGAATCCGGGCACTTACGGCATCCTGCCCCTTGCCGTCGAATTGAACACGAACCGTAATCCGAGTATATATGCGCAGTTTTTTTAACCGCGGATGATATTGAACCGGCCATATGCGCAGCGGAAGGAGAATCATTCCCCTTGTTTCGATCAGACCCGATTCCTCAAACAACGACGATGGAATGAAATCCGGCTGGTTATAGGAAAGTCCCCATTCATATTTCTCACAGGAAAAGCCGTCTGAGATATCCAGTTTTGGAAAAGGCATCAGGTCTACATGGTCTAACTCCCTGAATCCGGCTGCGGAGGCACCAACCTGCACGGAGGCCCCTGGTGGTACGGCGATATAAACCTGCCTGAACGGCAGCATGGGCTCTCCGGGATTGCACACCCAGGCCGTTTCATCGAACTCAATACGATGATATTCGGCATTTTGAATCTGTAAAGTATCCAATCGGATATTGTGCGGTATGAAGACAAATTCACAACGATGCGGGGATGAATCGATAATCTGAAGATCTTTTCCAAACAATAACGGAATCAGATAACCGGTAGCAATCAGCCCCCGCCGTAACTTCCCTCTGAAAATCATATGGCGGACTCCTCTGTTTATCCGTTCTGCATGCTGAATTCGGATTCCGTTATCGTTTTATTCCAATCAACCTCCTTTTGTCTTTGTTCTTTATTCTTTGGTCTTTGTTCTTGCTTTACCTGAACACCATCAGCCGGTTCATGGCCGACGTCTTCGCCCGTTTCCCGTCCACATCCGCCGTCGCTTCGACCCTGTACAGGTACACGCCGTTCGACAGACCGTCTCCGACCTCGTCCCGGCCGTCCCAGGCCACCATGTTGAATCCAGGTTCCGCCCAATGGCCCGTGATCCGGCGTATCATCCGGCCGTCCACCGTGTACACCCTGATCTCGATCCGGCACGCATGGCTCGCCTGAAACGTAAAATGCGTCGCCCCGGAAAACGGATTCGGATAATTAAGCACCTCCCGCAGCTGAAGCTCCCCGCGCGGCACCACGTAAAACACCAGCTGCTCCGTCCCCGAATTGTTCGCATTGTCCCAGGCCTTCAGCGTGAGCGTG
>JAFGGN010000094.1 GCA_016930535.1 bacterium | reverse complement strand
TTAGGTTATTTTATTGTGGTGATAAAATATAAGGAGACTTATCTCAATTTTATATCATTAAAATCCTATCTTGGACAAGAGTGATATTGAACATATTTTTAATTTCTTGCTCTTCAAAATAATAAATAACACCAGCAAACAGCATGAAAACATTTTTTCTATTTCTGATTTTTTTATACCATTTCTCATCAAATACAGAACATGAAATAAATATTCTCCTTGATGTTTCCTTTATATATTTTCTTCTTAAATTAATGACATCTGCAAAATCAAGTTCATACCACTCTGCTTTTCCGTTATCTACTCTGTCAAATATTGTATCCAATCCACATCCAATATTTATAATGCTTCCATCTGGATATTTTCCAAGAAAATCTTTTATTTCGTTGTCAAAAAACAAACTTCGTGCAATCCACGCAGACCGAATTAATGGATTGATTTTCTTGGCAATTTCGGAAAAATCATAATTAATGTTTTCGACTATTGATACTGCCGCATTATCTACAAGCAAAGGATTTTTCTTCTTAGACTCAATCGATCTTCCCCATAACGGAAGGAATAATGTTTCTCGAACACCACTTAGATTTATTTCAGAATTGGACATAGAATTCTCCTTTGTACGTCTGTTGAATTTGCAACTAAATCACCCGGAGGCTCATTAAAATTTGTCCATTTTTCTTTCAAGATTTCAAATTTCCATAATTTCCCACCATGACCAGGGTGAAAATCATCAAGATGCATGAGTAATGATAAAAATAAGAGATAAAATCAATATGAAAATCGTGATTTATGTTTGTTTCACTATTCTATGCTTCAGTCCCGACATCCAATATACCCATTAACAGCTTTTATGCCGTCCTCAATTTAAATACTGGGGCCGGGCAATCTCTAAGGGGACCAGAAATAACTCGCCCCTACGGGGTTTTTTTATCTTTGTTCTTTGGTCTTTGTTCTTTAATCCTGTCTCTTTAATCTTTTTCTCCGTTTCTCCGAAGCTCCGCTTCACGCTCAGGCTTACGACCCAAAGACCCTATGACCCCAACGACCCAATGACCTTCATTTATTCGAACGAAACGTGAACCTGCCCCATCTGCCTGCTCAGCGTCAGTTCCAGGGTTTTTCCATTTGATGTAATTCTGTAATCACCGTAAAACGCCCGGGTGATGAGGGAACCGTTCTTGTCCGCTCTTTCCGTAAAATTCGTCCACCATTCACCGTATACCAGATCCCGGTACGCCTGGGCCTGGGGCCTGGACGTAAAGTCTTTTTTATACATGGCGCAGTGGGGCTGCCAGTGCGATCCGGCCCAGAATCCCCAGAACACGATGGCCTCCACATTGGGATGAGCGAAATACACCGGAAGCAGCCTGTTCAGCTCATCCGCCTGCATCTGTTCATCTTCATCATTAAAAAGGCATTCCGTAATCTTGATCGGCAGGTTGAACTCCGCCAGCCGGTCCAGATTGCGCTGCACGCGCCATGCGGGCGTGATCACGGGCAGTGCCGTGGATGCATGGGCCTGGCACCCGATCCCGTCGATGGGCACGCCGTTTTTCAGCAGGTTCCCGATCTGAAGGATATAGGCGTCTGCGTTGAACCCGATATCCAGAACACCGTAATCGTTCAAGTAAAGTTTTGCATCCGGATTCGTGGCCTTCACGATCCAGGCCATCTCGTTGACAATGCCGTACCCCAGCCGCCTGCGGAAAAAATCACCGTGCACCATTTCGTTGTTGAGATCGAACTCCTCGATACGACCCCTGAAATGCGAAACAACATCGACGGCCCGCCGCGTGACCGCTCCGCGCAGTGCGTCGTTGTCCAGGGCTTTGAGCCACGGCATGAGAAACTTCTCCTTTTCCCAGAAGACGCAATGCCCGCGCATGGGGATGCCGCGTTCGCGGCACAGCTCCCAGATCCGGTCGGCTACTTCGTAGCTGACCTCGCCCTGCTTTTTTTCGCAGTCGTACCATTTCAAGGCGTTTTCATGCACGGCATAGTTGAAATTTTCTTCGAGGGTTTTCAGATACCTTTCACGGTCCTTTTTGGACATCGCATTCGGAGCCGTCTCCGCCAGCTCGTTCGGAATGGCGGTACCGAACAGAAATTCATGCCGGACCTGCTCGATGGTGACATCCGCATCCGCTGCCGTCTTGATGATGAGATCACCCATGCGCAATTGCCCGATGCGTTTGGCAATGGCCTCGGGGGTCACTTTTTCTTCAAATTCACTCTGTGCAGCACAGATGGATACACAAAAGAGACAAAGGCACAGAAACCATCGTGGATTGTTCATGATCCGGTTTCCTTTCGCTATAATCCGTTTGAATATACAGGCATACAAATGGTCGAATTCAGAACAATATATCAAAAAAACACCGGCAAATCAATAGCAGTTGGCATCGATTCATCCGGTCAAAGTGAAACGGACAAGCATGGCATCCGGCTGCACCTGAACATGCAATCCGGGAAATAGTTTGCATTTCCAGCGGATATTTAGTAAACTTGATATCAGAAATATCAACCATGAGTAACGAACATGAATTGCAGACCCGGCTGCGCCGCCTGCTGTATCGTGATTTCCATTTCCTCCCCGATCCCGGGCATGCCCCATGGAAAACCTGCGGGTGTCCGGTGCATTCACCTGTCCGAAGACAACCGTTGCAGAATTCATTCCAGCCCGGAATATCCGGACGTATGCAGAAATTTCACGCCCGGAGTGGACATTTGCGGTTCAGATACCGGACAGGCCATGAGGCTGCTTGCACAGCTCGAGGCTGCAACCAGACCGGAGGTGTAACATGCGCTTTCCTTCATACCGGCATGGTTTCATATATATCGCGTTCTCTGTCATCCTACTCCTCGCCTGTGCATCAAATCCGGCCGAATCCGAAAATAACGGGGGCAACGGCGACATACCGGAGACCACAAAAATCATCGGCAATGCGGACTGGGACCTGTTTCATATTCACAGTTCCGATGACGGATTCAGCCATATATTCAACAAATCCATCACTTCCAAAATCAGCTTCCATGCGGATGATATTCTGGTTTCCGGATCCGGAGAGGGCCTGATCCAGCGAATCGACAAAGTGGACATCGGAGACAATATCGTCTCCATCGAAACATCGCAGGCTTCTTTGGCCGAGGCCGTGGGAGATGCCGATGCATCGCTGCAACTGAACCTGCCGCCCGTCAGCCTTAGCAAAATACCACCGGTGCGTGACGGTTTCCGGCTGGATGCCCTGAGTAAAACGAATCATCTCCTTTTCAGCATCGATGCCGTGCTGTACGATGCGGACGGCAATCCGGGCACCAAAACGGATCAGATCCGGATTTCAGGCAGCTGCTCGATCGATCCCGGTATCGACGGCCATGTCACTGTCGCCGGATCGCGGATCCAGGAATTGAGATTCGAAACCACGGTCATCCAGGACCTGACTCTCAATCTTTCCGTCACGATGAACGAAATCAGTCTTCAGAAAGAGGAACTGTTCGCCGAAGTGCCCCTGGGCTCCTATACGATCCCGGTCAACGGTCTTCCGGTCGTGCTGACCCCTGTGCTTAAACTCAGTCTCGGTGCGGATGTGGATGTGCACTCCACGGTCACATCGAACATCGAACAGCAACTGACCTGCACCACGGGATTTGAATATAAAAACGGCGCCTGGAATCCGGTTTCCGCAGTCGACACATCCTTCAGTTACACGCCGCCGGCGCTGAACAACAATGCCAGGGCCAAGGCCTATGTGCGGACTGATTTCGACGTCAAGGTATCCGGCGTGCTCTCGCCCAGTCTTTACGGACAGTTTTACGGAGAAGTCTCCGCCAGCCTGCTGGCCAATTTATGGTGGAAACTGTACGCAGGCGTGGAGCTCGGCGGAGGCATCAAAGCCGGCATCTGGGGCATGACGCTTCTGGATTATTCCGTCTCGTTTATGAATGTACGTGAGCTGATCGCAGAATCTTCGAGTGAAACCGGAAATCCGATTCTGACTGTGACACCCGCCACGCTCAATTTCGCCGAAGGGGAAACACAGAAACAGATCATGATTCAGAATACGGGTTTCGGCCGTCTGAACTGGTCCATCAGCGAAAACATCCCCTGGCTGTATGTGCTGACGGGCAGCGGAACGGCCACCACGGAAATCGACCAGGTGGATGTAACCGTGGATGCATCCCTGCTTTCAAACGGCTCCCATACCTCGACGTTCTGGGTTGTGTCCAATGGCGGTGATCAGCAGGTCACGGTCAATGTCGACGTGGGACCGCCGCCTCAGATGACCATGGAATGGGTATCCATCGGCCAGAATCTGACCTTTACCATGGGCGACACCTGGGGAGACGGATATGCCTCGGAACGGCCGGCGCATCAGGTGACCCTGAGCGCCTACTCGATCGGAAAATACGAGGTGACCAACGAACAGTTCTGTATCTTTCTGAATGAGGCATTGCAGGCAGGGTCAGTCTCGGTTCAGGATGGTTATGTCATGAATCCGGCGGGTACCGAATACTATATGAATCTGACCGAGGATTATTGCCGTATCGATTATTCAGGCGGACGGTTTACCGTGGATACCGGCATGAAGAATCATCCCGTGGTCTCTGTGAGCTGGAACGGAGCCTCGGCCATGGCCGCCTATTACGGCTGGCGTCTTCCCACGGAAGCGGAGTGGGAACGCGCGGCGCGCGGTCCGGATCCGGGCGTGAAATGGCCCTGGGGCAATACGGAACCCACTCCCGCACTGGCCAATTATTATGCATCCGGTATCGGGACCACGACGCCCGTAGGCAATTATCCTTCCGGCAAAAGTCCGGACGGATGTGAGGATATGGCGGGAAATGTCTATGAATGGTGTTATGACTGGTACGATTCATCCTATCCGGAAGAAGCCCAGATCGATCCCACGGGCCCGGAACACGGTGTTCAGCGTGTGATACGGGGCGGATATTTCGATGATCCCTGGGCAAACACGCTGCGCACGATTTCACGCAACAATCAATGGGAAGGCAGTATGGCCTCCCAGATCGGATTCAGGGTAGCCAGAACAAATTAGGCGGCCCGACCGTATAATGTAAAAACAGTCAGCATCGGAGGATAATATGGATTTGAAACGACTCCCGTGGATTTTCATCCTGTTATGCACGGTCCTGTTTTCACAAACGACCGTGAACGATATCCGGTCCTTTACACTGAAGAACGGCATGCAGTTTCTGGTCGTCGAGGACCATTCGATTCCCAATGCCAACATGTTCATTTTCTGGAAGGTCGGATCCAGGAACGAAGTGCCCGGCATCACGGGACTGTCCCATTTCTTCGAACACATGATGTTCAACGGCGCTGAAAAATACGGCCCCAAGGAATTCGACCGCGTGATGGAAGCGGCGGGAGGAGCCAACAACGCCTATACCAGCGAAAATGTCACGGTGTACACCGACTTTTTCCCCTCCTCCGCCACGGAGCTGATATTCGATCTCGAAGCCGACCGTATCGGTCACCTGGCCCTGGATGATCAGATGGTGGAAAGCGAACGCGGCGTCGTCATGTCTGAAAGAACCATGTACATGGAAAACGATCCCTGGACCCTTCTCGAGGAACAGGTCAAAGGCGCGGCCTTTCTGGCCCATCCGTACCGGTGGTCCGTTATCGGATACGAATCCGACATACGGAACTGGACAAAGCAGGATCTGCAGACATATTTTGAGACCTACTATGCGCCCAACAACGGTCTCGCCGTCATGGTCGGTGATGTGAACCTGGAGGAATTGCGGTCACTCGCCAAAAAAACCATCGAACCGATTCCGTCGGGACCGGCTCCCCGGGCCGTGCATACCACCGAGCCCGAACAGCTGGGTGAAAAACGGGTCATCGTGCACAAAGCCGTATCCTCACCCAGGCTCATGATCGTGTATCATGTTCCCGAAACGCGCCATCCGGATTATTACGCGCTCGAGATGCTGACGGAGATCCTGTCCGGGGGACGGTCGTCCCGGCTGTACAGCAGCCTGGTGGACAGCAGCCAGCTGGCTGTCGAGGTCAGGGCCACCATGCCCATGGGCTTCGATCCCGGCCTGTTTTACATACAGGCGGTGTGCAAACAGGATATCGAGTACCTGAAGACCGAAGCCGCGATTTACGGGGAAATCGACCGCATCGTTCGTGACGGCGTAACGGACAGGGAGCTTCAGAAGGTCAAAAATCAGAAGCTGGCCGCTTTTTACAGGCGCATGGAAACCATCGACGGGAAAGCGAACACCCTGGGCACCTATGCCCTCTTTTTCGGAGATTACCGAAAACTGTCTACGGCACCGGAGGCTTATGCACAGGTTACACCCGGGGATATCAGAAGGGTTGCGGAAACCTACCTCAAGAAAACGAACAGAACCGTTGGAATCATGCTGAACACCGGGGAGGATTCATAATGAAGCGCGGAAAATTTGTCAGGCAATTCGGATGGCTGCTTTGTCTATTGTCCGGTTTTATCCGGAGTGAACCGTTTCAATGTCCGCCCTTCGAGCGTCAGGTTCTGCCGAACGGCATGGTCCTCATTTTAATGGAACAGCACGAGGTGCCCCTGGTTTCCGTGTCTGCAGTTGTGAAAACAGGATCGGTTCACGACGGGGAAAAACACGGACTCGCCTTCCTGACGGGCCAGGGTTTGCTTCTGGGCACGAAAAACCGGTGTAAAATCGAAATCGAGGAATCCCTGGATTTTATCGGCGCGGAATATCAGGTGTCCGTATACAAGGAAGAAACCGCCTTGTCGGTTTCATTCATGAAAACGGATGAGGATCTGGTCCTGTCACTGATCGCCGACATACTGATGCGGCCGTCCTTTCCTGCGGATGAATTCGAAAAACGGAAAAGCCGCCACCTCGATGAACTCACCAATAACAAGGAAAGCCCGTCCCGCGTGATCCGGGCCTACTTCGATCAATTCATGTTCGGCAATCATCCTTACGGCAATCCTGTTTCCGGTACGGAACCGGATGTCGGCAGAATCACGACGGATGATGTGCGTGCATTTTACAGTAAACAGTACGGGCCCGGAAATACGGTCATGGCCGTGGCCGGTGATTTTAAAACGGACCGGATAGCGAAAAAAATCAGGCATTTGTTCGGTGAATGGAAGGCATCAGGCGGTCCGGCGGATGCGGTGCCCGCGGACATTGCGGAACCCGAAAAACCGCGGGTGCTGTTCGTGAACAAGTCCGACGCCGTGGAAACACGTTTTATGATCGGGGGCCCCGGAATTCCCCGGAACAATCCCGATTATACAGGCATCCAGGTCATCAACACCATACTCGGCGGACGATTCACATCCTGGCTGAACGATGAAATGCGCATCAACCGGGGTCTCACCTATGGTGTCAGGAGCTATTTCAGCTGTTTTATCCGTTCCGGAGCATTCATCATCTCGAGCTTTACGCCGAATGCGACCACGGAGGAAGCGCTGGATGTGGCACTGGAGGTTTACGGGAGACTGCATGACCAGGGACCCGATGAAGCGACGCTTGCCTCGGCCAGGAATTATATGAGCGGCCAGTTCCCGCCGCGCTTTGAAACGTCCGAAGACCTGGCGAATCTGCTGACCGAAATGGAGGTATACGGATTTGACGCCTCTTTTATCAACGATTTCCAGAAGCAGGTTTCGGAAATCGACACCGCCCGGGCAAAAAAGCTGATCGAAACCTATTTTCCGGAAGACAATTTTCAGATTGTGGTTATCGGCAAGGGATCCGAGATCCGGCCGCTCCTGGATAAATACGGATCCGTAACGGAAAAAGAAATCACGGCACACGGATTTTAGCCGAGTACTTTTTCCCAGTATCCCACATCGATCCATCGGCCGAACTTGAATCCGACTTCCTTGAAATGCGCCACTTTCACGAATCCGTACTTTTCATGCAGGGCCACGCTGGCCGGATTGGGCAGGGCGATGCATCCGACCAGCGCATGCAGATCCAGTTTTTCAAGTTCGTCAAACAGGCGGGAATACAGACGGGTTCCCGTACCGCGGCCCCCGGCGCCCGGCCTCAGATAAATGGTGCATTCCGCGGCAAAACGGTAAGCGCTTCTCTGCTTCCACGCCGAGGCATACGCATAACCGGTAATTCCGTTCGCATCCTCGGCGACCAGAAAGGGAAAACGCGTCCGTATTACCTCAAGCAGGTTCTCTATGTCCTTGACGGAAAGAGGCGCCTCCTGAAAAGTGACGGCCGTGTGGATCACATAATGGTTGTAGATATCACGGATGCTCCCGGCATCCGCACGGCAGGCCATCCGGCAAATCATGGTTTCTGCCCCTGTTCATCATCCTCATGAGAGCCGGCAGGCGTATTGTCCGGATTGTCGGGCACGTAATCAAAAGGAAGCATATCCGCCACGCCGTATATTCCCCAGTATCCGGACAGGGTGAATGCATAGGGTGTATGAATGTTGCCCAGACAGTCGATCAGGGCCATATCCGTGGACATGCTGAAAAAGGAGGGCTCAAACAGCTCGAGCTGAATAAAATTGGCCTGCTTGGCCTTTTCAATGAACCGGTCCGTTTTTCTCGGGATAAACGAGGACAGCACCATATAATGTCCGTCAAACCGAACCTCTTTGAGTTCCGGAAAATCACTGTCCCGGATCAGCGGCTCATATTCCCTGACCCGGTCCGTCGAACCCCACGTATAGATTTTGCCGGCCACATGCTTCACTTCATAAAGCTCCCATCCTTCATCATCCAGGTGTTCATGATACAGTGCGGCCAGCATATGCCTGAAGGAACCCTGATACACCCTGAACCGGTTTTTTCTCCAGCACTGCCGCTGTTCCGCGTCTCCGGATTGAAGCGGCCTGAACATCGGAAATATCTGGTATTTCTTGTTCTCCCCGGAACAGAAAAATGACTGGATGATCAGACCGATTTGATATCCGAGAAAATCGTTCCGTATATGAATCACGCTGTCCGAAGCGGCCCGCAGCACATCCCCGTCTTCATTGAACCGGATCACATCCGGATTTAAAAATGTACATTGAGCGGCATTGCCCGTTTCCCCGAGCAGCGCTTTATTGAACCTTTGAAAATACCGGTTCCATTCTCTTTCCTTGGTTCCGACGATTTCAACAACTTCTCCGGGCAGCACACGCGGATCGATTTCAATGTTCAGATCCAGCTGCTTCGCGGTGAGCACATCCACATGCACGATTTTCGGTTCGTAACCGATATGATGAATCACCATCTCGTATGTACCGAGCGGCACATCGGAAAGCGAAAAACGGCCCTGATCCGTGGTTGCGCATCCCAGCGTGGTATTGGACAGGAACACATCGGCCAGATACACCGGTTCCATGGTCCGCGCATCGATGACGGTGCCGCTGATCAGTGACCGGCTGCGGGCCCGCAGCGTTCCCGCGAACAGGACTGCAGCCAGCAGAAGCATGAACAGCAAAACCGGACGTTTCATGATGAAAGCCGTTTAATCGGATTCCGGTCCGACCGGGTGTCTGGACAGAAACCCGGCCAAAATAAAAACCAGTATGCAGGAAATCATCACCAGTCCCGACAGCCAGGGGAACACCCGGGCGATCGAGGAACGCTCTGCAAGCAAGCCGGTGAGTCCCGAAGCAAAGGCGCCCACGCCGAAAGTCGCCGTGAATTTCACGCCGAATCCCGATCCGATCCAGCGTGAAGGCATCCATCGTGAGATCAGGTGATTTTCGATGGGCTGCTGCGGGAAATGGAACAGTGAAAACAGCAGTCCGGTGACAACAATGCCCGAATGCTGCACATAACCAAGCAGAAAAAGAAACGGACAGGAGATGAGGAGCGCGACCAGGTACAGCCGGACCATCGGGATGCGGTCCGACAGATGACCGCCGGCATACTGCCCGATCATGCCAACCGACAGGATCAGGGTTGATATCAATCCTCCGGCCAGGGATGAATCCGCGGTCAGATTCTGGAGCACGTACGTGGGCAGCATGGTCAGGAATCCGCGGTATACGAGGCCGTTTATCATCATCACGACAATGAGGATTCCGAAGGCGGTCATCATATGCCTCGGAAACAGTGCGGTGTCCTGCGTGTCCACGCGGGATGAGACCGCTGGAACGGACCGGTCCAGGAACAGCACCAGAAATCCCGCAAATCCGAGAAATGCCGCCACAAAATAGATCATGCGCCAGTCGGCCATGGTCAGCACGGCGCCCGCGATAAACGGCGTCAGGGTGATTCCCGCGCTCCCCGCCACACCGTGAATCCCGAGAGCCTTGCCCCGCCTGTGAATCGTCTGGGTGATGAGCGTCATCCCGGATACATGATACATGCTGCCGAAAAGTCCGAGCGCGGTCAGGGCGACCGTAAATCCCGCAATTCCCCTGGACAATCCCACCGCCAGTGCGGACAGGCCGCTCAAGAGAAAAAATCCCTGAAGATTGATTTTGGCGTTTGTCCAGCTGACGAGAAATCCCGCAGGAAACGCACCCAGTCCGAAAACAAAATAACAGATCGTGCCGATGGATGTGATCTGAGCGGTGGAACTGTTCAGATCCTTTACCAGGGCCATGAGCGCTCCGGCCAGAATCAGCATATTGAAATGGCACAGGGCATGGCCGAACGCGGTGATGCCGATGACCTTTTTTTCGACAGCCGTGTATCCGGTCCCGTGATCAGACGCTTTGCTCATGGATCAGACCCATCCCCTCAGTTCACAGGCCTCGGCCACGCGGGCCATGGCCACAACAGTGGCCGCCATCCTGGGATGCACCTTTTTCTCCCGCATGGCTTCGATCATCGTATGATAGGCCTTGGTCAGTTTTTTGTCCAGGCTTTCATGCACTTCGTGTTCTTCCCAGAAATACTTGTAACTGTCCTGTACCATTTCAAAATAGGACACTGTGACGCCGCCCGCGCTTGCGAGAATATCGGGGATCACATGAAGACCATTCGCGTTCATGATCTGATCCGCCTCGGGTGTGGTGGGGCCGTTGGCCAGTTCACAGATGATCCGCGCCTTGATTCGCGCGGCATTTTCCTGCGTGATCGCATTTTCCATGGCCGCCGGATAGAGCACGTCCACATCCAGTTCCAGCACCGCATCGCGGTCGATCGCCTTGCTTCCCGGAAAGTCCTTCACGGTGCCGTGTGTCAGTTTGTATGTAACCAGTTCCTTTACGTTGAAACCATCCGGATTATAGATGCCGCCGCGCGAATCGCAGACGCCGACCAGTTTCCCTCCGCCCAGCATTTCCCTGTGCAGCAGGGCCGCACGCTGCCCCGCATTTCCGAATCCCTGTATCGCGAACGTATCGGGCTGTATGCCGAACGTGTTGCAGGCTTCGCGTACGGAAATCACACCGCCCCGCGCCGTGGCATCCCTGCGTCCCTCCGTTCCTCCGATCTGAAGCGGTTTATCCGTAATCATGCCCGGATGATGCCGCTGCGTGATGGTTTCGAATTCGTCCAGCATCCAGGCCATGATCTGGGGATTTGTATACATATCCGGCGCAGGCACATCCTTGTCGATTCCCAGGTACGGGGCTGTCGCCCGTATATAGGCCCTGGACAGGCGCTCAAGTTCTCTCTCGGACATTTCCCTGGGATTGCACGCGATCCCGCCCTTTCCGCCTCCCAGCGGCAGGTCCAGAAGCGCCGTTTTACACGTCATCCAGCATGCCAGTGCCCGGATCGTGTCCGACCGTTCATCGGGATAGAAGCGGATGCCTCCCTTGGCCGGTCCCCTGGCCGTGTTGTACTGGATGCGCCAGGCGTGAAAGACCCTGACGGATCCGTCATCCATTCTCACCGGCAAAGTAAACTTGAACTCGCGCTGGGGCCAGATAAGCAGGTCCCGGGTGGCCTGATTGAGGTTGAGTATTTCAACGGCTTCAAGAACCTGCTTCTGGGCAACCTGAAAAGTATTATATGAATCCATGATCAGTCTTCCTCTGATTCAGATGAATTTTTATCTCTGGATACGGGATTATCGAAGGCATCCAGGATAATCCGGTACCAGCATCCCTTGCACATCAGTGCCCGGTCCACGCTGAGCAGCACCTGTTCCCAGGGACTCAGTGTCCGGCCGCAATGAGGGCAATGATCGTACACAGCCTGATTTTTATTTTCCAACCGAATCCTCCGGCTTTAAGATAATGCCGATATTCTGATGTCCGCTCATTTTGACGACCATGGGTTTGTCGAAGCGCAGCAGCCGCGTGTATTTATTTGCCTCGAGACATTCCTGTTTCATGAGCCAGTCCCAGTCCACGAAGCTTTCCTGAGTGGCGCGTATCGTGAAATATCCGACAAGGAACGAATTCAGGTTCTGAAAAAAGTGGGAGCCCTGCGACGGCATGACCGTAAAATCCTTGAAATCGGCTTCCACGATGGTCCGCGCATTGGATATATCCGACCAGTTGACCGGGATGCCCAGCCAGGGATCGAGGCTGCCCCACCGTCCTACGCCGATCAGGATATATTTTCTTTCCTCGTTCAGCATGCGCTGATTGAGCAGCCGGATTTCATGAGCCGCCTCACGGCTCTTGCCCCGGTCAAAACAATCCCGGTCCACAAATATCAAATCGTAAATATTCTCGATTTCACCGTTCCCCAGAACCTGGCGCGTATAACAGATCAGGTTCTCCTTATCGAATTCGCCCATATCCAGCACTTCCAGCTCACGGTTCAGCACCATGGGCCGCATCTGGAGCAGGGCAAATTCCCGGGGATGGTCTTCAGGAACCGACAGGTTGACGGCAAATTCGATTTCGACCGGCGTGCCCATGCCCCAGCTGCCCATGTCCATCATGAGATCGAGAATCTGTCCGACCGGAAACAGGCCGCTGCGGAGGATGGGAGCAAAACTGACCACGCGGTATCCGTCCCGCGATATGCCGTCCACGATCGAATCCATTTCCGGAACATACGTGGAACCCACATGATGCAGCGTACCGTCCTGTTCTGCTTCCTTCAGTGCATAGGATTTGACGAACGCGTCGTCTCCATCTTTCGTTGATGATGCTTTTTCGGTCAGATCGAGTGCATAAAATTCGGACTGGGAATACCGCAATGTGTTTTTGACCGAAGAGAACTGATCCTTGAGGTACGGATCTCTTGGATAGAAGCGGACACTGGGCCCCCCTTCGACCACGAATTTACCCAGTCCCAGCGCCAGAAATACGATACCGTCCGTAAATTTCTGGGGAGGAATCGGATAGTAATTATAGGACCTGGCGACACCGGAAAAATTGGGATAATACCGCCTGTCATAAGAGGCCCCGATCATCTTCTGAATGATCACGGCCATTTTTTCCTCCCTGAGATGGTAGGACGTGGCCTTGATATAATCCTTGGCGGTCTGGAAATAGGTGGATGCATAGACCCTTTTGATGGCGACCATCAGCTCGGTCAGCCTGACCATGGGATCCGGATCCGTATTGGGCAGCATGTAGGTTTTATATACACCTGCAAAAGGGTGGTTGTGTGAATCCTCGAGAAGGCTGGATGACCGTACGGCCAGCGGTGCATCCACCAGGTCGAGAAAAGCCGCCAGTTCACCCAGTATTTCCTCGGGAAACCGTTTGGCCCGGATGAATTTTTCCTCGATCTGCCTGTCTTCCGCGGCGTTCAGTGCGAAATCCTTGAGACGGTTCTCCTCGAGGAACTGGTCGAAAATATCCGTACCGATCACGATGGCCGGCGGAATATAAATACGGACGCCCTCGAACCTGTCCTGCACATTGTAATTGTTGATCAGGATATTGACAAAGCTCAGACCCCGTGCCTTGCCGCCCATGGATCCCCCGCCTATTTTCGAGATGCTGCTGAACGGATCGAAGGATTCCTTGCTGAATTCCGTAATGATGCCCCGTTGACGCAGCTTCCGGTAATCGGCGAGCGATGCAATCAAATCGTCGCGCATTTCTTTCATCGAAGAAAAATCGGATACTTTTCTGGGCCTCAGCTCGTGCGCCAGCCAGAATTCCGTCCTGGCCTTGAGCCAGTTGGAAAAATGGTTTCTCTCCGCATGAAACCGGATGCTCTCCTCGGGTATGGTATGCAGTTTCTGTTCGAGCGAAAACAGATCCTCGGCCCTGCCCACTTCAAGCCCGTCCGGTGTCCTGAATATAAAATCACCGAAATTGAGATTTTCGGTCATGAACCGGCGGAGATTGTCGAGCAGATCAGGTCCCTTTTTATAAATGAAGGAAGCACCGGCGGCCCGGGCTTTTTCTAAATGACTCTCCACCGTGGAAAAGAGAAGGAACGGAATGTCCGGATGATCTTTCCGGACCTGCTCCATAAACAGGAATCCGGATTCGGGATTGGGTTTGCCTTCTTTAGGGAAATCAATATCTGACAGAACGCCCAGAATCGTATCCTGATATTTCTCGTAATAGGACCATGCCTCTTCATAATCCTTGCACAGAAGTATCTTGGGACGGGCCCGCTGCCTGAGCCTTTTATGGGAAAGATTGATTCCCTCCGAAATCATACGCCGTGACTGTCGCATGGTTTCGAGATAAATCTCAGGCAGGAACCGGGAGTAGAACCGGATATTGTCCTCGATGACCAGGAGGGACTGCACGCCCACCATATGCGTATCATGATCCACATTCATCCGGTCCTCGAGGTATTTGATGATCGCGAGCAGCAGCCTGAAGTCTCCCTGCCAGATGAAAATCTGGTCGAAATAGGAAGCCTCATGATGCATGAGCATATCGGAGAGTTCCTTGTTGTCGAACGCAAGGAGGACCACGGGAATGTCCAGACCCAGCTCCTTGATTTTTTTCGCAAACGTGGCGGAGCGCATATCCTCGATATGGAGCGTGGCGATGATCAGATCGAACCGCTTTTCCTCCTTGACCACCTCGATGGCTTCCATGCCGTTTGCCACGCGCGACAATTCGGGAGAATGGGTGAGATTCATGCTCTCATACTGGCTCCGTATCAATTCATAGAGCCGGCCGTCCTCTTCAAAGACGTATAAATCATAAAGACTCGAAACAAGCAGAATATCGCGGATCCGTATCCGCATCAGATTCTGGAATCCCTGAAATCGTGTCCCGTACCCGTGCTCGACCCATAATGGATCCGCATGGGGCAGGGATTTCTTGAACTCGCTTGTCATGAAAACCGTCCGGAATGATTGAGATGACTGTGATATATGCTAAGATTATTTAACGTAAAATGCCACAGAAATTTAAAAAAAATGGGATACAGATCCTGTATCCCACTTCATGCCTTAATAAACCCGCTTGATTACACGAGTCCCTGATCGATCATGGCATCCGCCACTTTGAGAAAACCACCGATATTGGCGCCGTTCACATAGTTGCCGGGCGTCCCGAATTTCTCGGCCGTGTCCTTGCAGGTCTTGTGAATATTTTTCATGATCATCTGAAGCCTCTGGTCCACTTCTTCCCTTGTCCATGGCAAACGCATGCTGTTCTGTGACATTTCCAGACCGGAAACGGCCACGCCGCCCGCATTTGCCGCCTTGCCGGGTGCGTACAAAATGCCCTTGTCCACGAACAGTTTCACACCATCCGCCACGGTCGGCATGTTCGCACCTTCACTCACCACATACACGCCGTTTTTCAGGAGATTCTCAGCATCCTTCTTGTTGATCTCGTTCTGAGTGGCGCTCGGGAATGCGCACTGGGCCTTGTGGTCCCAGAGCGGATTGTAGTTCTTGCCCGGATCAGCAGGCGTATACACCGCTTCCTTGTATTTCTGGGCATATTCCTCGATGCGGCCGCGACGGACATTTTTCAGTTCCATGACGAATTCCAGTTTCTTTCTGTCGATTCCTTTTTCATCATAGATATATCCCGAGGAATCGGACAGCGTCACCGGTTTGCCGCCGAGATCGAGAACCTTTTCAACCGTATACTGGGCCACGTTGCCGGAACCGGAAACCAGACAGGTTTTGCCTTCCAGCGATTCGTTCCGTGTCGCGAGCATTTCCGCAGCCAGGTAGGTTGCACCATAACCGGTCGCTTCGGGCCTGATCAGGGATCCGCCCCAGTTCAGTCCTTTTCCGGTCAATACGCCGGTGAATTCGTTCCGAAGTTTCTTGTACTGTCCGTACATAAAACCGATCTCCCGGCCGCCGACACCGATATCTCCGGCGGGAACATCCGTATCCGGGCCGATGTGCCTGAAAAGCTCGGACATAAAACTCTGGCAGAACCGCATCACTTCGTTCCGGCTCTTTCCCTTCGGATCGAAATCGGATCCCCCTTTGCCTCCCCCCATGGGCAGTGAGGTCAGGCTGTTTTTAAAGACCTGCTCGAAGGCCAGAAACTTTAAAATACCGAGGTTGACCGAAGGATGAAAACGCAGTCCTCCTTTATAGGGTCCGATCGCACTGTTCATTTCGATACGGAATCCGCGGTTGATCTGGATCTCATGATTGTCGTTCATCCAGGGCACGCGGAACATGAGCACACGTTCCGGCTCGATGATGCGTTCGAGTATTTTTTCGGAGCGGTATTCGGGATACCTTTCAAGGACGAGTGTGAGGGAATCGGCGACTTCTTCTACGGCCTGATGAAACTCCTTCTGTTCAGGATTTTTTTCTCTGACCTTCTGCATCAGCTCTTCAACAAACTGCGACATGTTTCTCTCCTTATATTGTTCCTCATATTTGTAATTAACCCTGCCATTGATCGAATGTCTGAAGAATGTAAATGATAATCGAATAAAAAGCAATAATATTTTTAATATTTTTGAATTTTTATTGTTAAAATATTCAATTTTAAAAATATTTATAAAAATCAGGAATGCCGCTGCACAAGCATCACGCCTGCGATGACACAGGCTGTGCCTGAAATGAGGGACAGTGTGACCGGTTCATGAAGAAAAAGAAGCGAAAGAAACATGGCGCTGACAGGCACAAAATTCACATACTGGCTGGCCTTTGCCGGGCCGATCCGATGCACGCCCTCATAAAACCAGACATAACCGAGCACGGTCGGAAACACGATCAGGTAAGCCAGGGCGAGCCAGGTTTTCGGGCCCATCATCAGCATATCCGGAATCAATCCGTTTTTCAGTGCCGGGCCGAACAAAAACAGGGCCCCGAAAAACGTGGTGACATAGACGGCCCGCAATGGAGAGATATTTTTCAGGATCCGTTTCCCGAGTACCGTATACACAGCCCAGGAAATCACACATCCGAGGATACAGAGCTCTCCGAATCCCATGCTTCCTTCAAACAGGGACATCAGGCTTCCCCTGGACAGGACGACGATTGCACCCGATACGGAGAGCAGAATACCCGCTGCCCGTATCGGGCTGACTCTTTCCCTGAACAGAACGGCCGTAAAAACGAGAACAACGATCGGATTGGTCGCGATAATGGATGCGGCCCTGGCGGATTCCACGTGCTTCAGACCGATGAAAAACAGTGCATTGTAAATCGCGATGCCGGTCAATCCCAGAACGGCCAGTCCCGCCGTCTGTCTGAGCCCGCGTCTGACATGCGGTCCCGGTTCCATGACATGAACCAGAATGCCGAGCAGGATCGATGCACAGAAAAAACGCAGGAATGCGGCTGTCAAGGGACCCGTGGACAATGCGACAATTCGGCCCGCCACAAAAGCACCTCCCCAGAAAGCAGACATGGCCACCAGCCTGGTATGAATCCATTTGTGCTGCAAAATCATCGCATCGCACCTGTTGAAATCGTTGAAACGGAAAAATCTGTATAATTTGGATGAATCCCGGGACAAATGCAAGGGAAAAAACGCGGCTGTGGATCCATATGGTCGTTGGGTCGTTGCGTCTTTGGGTCATAGAGTCGTTGGGTCTTTGGGTCATAGAGTCGTTGGGTCGGAATGTGAGACGGAGGGTCGGAGAGGATGAGAAACGGAGAAAAAGATTTAAAAAAAAAAGATTAAAGAACAAAGACCAAAGAACAAAGATAAAAAGCCCCGTAGGGGCGACATATTTATAGCATTGCAGATTCAACACATAATCTTAGTCCCGTAGGGACGTAATATTTGTAGAGACCGTTTTTCGCCGTCTGCGGTCCCGGTTTTGTTTGGAATTTGTTGTTTGTGATTTATTTGA
>JAFGGN010000093.1 GCA_016930535.1 bacterium | reverse complement strand
ACAAATAAATCACAAACACCAAATTCCAAATAAAACCGGGACCGCAGACGGCGAAAAACGGTCTCTACAAATATTACGTCCCTACGGCTTCTAAAAATATTTCGTCCCTACGGGACTAAGATTATGTGTTGAATCTTCAATGCTATAAATATACCGCCCCTACGGGGCTTTTCAATCTTTGGTCTTTGGTCTTTATTCTTTAGTCTTAAATCTTTTTCTCCGTCTCTCCGTTTCTCACCTCTCCGTTTCAGTCCCCGACCCGGCGACTCTACGACCCAATGACCCTATGACCCAACAGACCCTATGACTTCTTTAATCCTATTTCCTGAATTTTGTTCCACTTTGGTCCGTGTTCCTGCACTTATTCGATTGCCTTGTACAGAAACTCCCGGCCCAGCGCTTTCCCTTTCTCCCTGAACAGATCCCGTATATGATCGTCCATGGTAAAATAGATGATCTGCCAGCCGTCCTTCGCGAGATCGACCATCATATCGACCATATGCGGTCTGCGCTTCCAGTCCGAATGCTGAAACGCGTCGTCCAGAATCAGGAACAGCCGGTCCCGGCCCGTCAGTTTCGAGGCAAAGCCGAGCCTCAGGGCCATCAGCACCTGTTCCCGTGTGCCCGTACTTAAATCGGAGAGTACGAATTCATTGAATTCATCGCCGACAAATATATCTTCTTCATGCATCCGGATCTGCGTGTACCGCCCCGTCATTTTTTTCAGCGGGCCGGATATTTCCGGATCGTTCAGACCGTCTGCGATTTTCTCGTCTTCCACGGACCTCAGTCTTTCGATGACCCGGTGGACGGCCAGTTTCCCCATAATTTCTGCTGTGACATCCCGGTAACCGGACAGTGTTTCTTCGCGCCGTTTCTGAAGATTCTCAATCAGCTTCTCCCATGACAGATCCACCGTGTCCCCGGTCTCCTTGCAGATCAGGTGTTTCAGCGTGTTCAGTTTGTTATAGGATTCGGCGATTTCGGATTCGATGCGGTCGATACCGGAGGCCACGGCATCCAACTGCTTCTGATCGTAACGTATTCCCGGATCCGTTTCCACGTAATCCGGCTCCCCGATCTGAAGGCCGGCGAGCTGTATCTGCTTTTTCTGGAGCGTCTGCCTCATCGAGCGGATCTTTTCCGCATGGTCATGCACGGCCCCGTTCCAGCCGCTCTCCGGTATCACCTGACCGTACAGCGTGATCCAGGCCTGGTCGATCAGTTGTTTTTTCTGATCCATCGCCAGACGGAACCGGTCGAGCTGCCTGGACAGCGGTTCGATCTGATCATGGGCCTTTCTGAGTGTTTCGAGAATCACTTCCATCTGGGAAAGTCCGGAGAATGGCTGTTTGAATTGATGCTCATACTCCGAAACGATCCGTTCAAGCTCTTCACGGTCCGCCTGTCTGCCGGCATGTCTCCGGGTCAGCAATACATAGATCCCGGATGAGACAAGCGTCAGGACAAGCGAAGCCAGGGAAGGCCATTGCCTGGCCCCAATCATGAACCATGCCGTCATTACCGCAAAAATCACGGGAAGCAGCAGATAAACCAGCCGGGGTTTCGGAGGAAGGCGGGTCAGCCGTTCCCGGTACAGGTTCACGGCCTTTTCGATCCACGGGTAATGGGCCGCCCGTGCGGCCGCTTCTTTCAGGTCCTTCTGAATCTGCTGCAGCTGCTCTTTTTGCAGATGATAATCACGCAGCTGTTCCCGGACTGATTCGAGTGTCCGTTCGTCCAGGGCCTCAGTATCCGATTCGAGCTGCATGATTTCACGGGCCAGCAGATGGGCTGTATATCCCCTTGCACGGATCAGCGCATCCCTTTTTATCAGCAGGTTCTCTTTTTCAATTTCCAGGGTTTTTCTTGTACTGCCGCCGTATCCGCGCGCAATCTGGTCGAAGAGGGAATCGATCCATTTGAGCTGGTTGAGCAGTTCTTCGCGCCTGACGATCTCTTTTCTTTTCGGTCCGAGTATCTGGCCGCCTTCGATCGTGGATTTCTGTATGGTGTCGGAAATATTGTCCTGAATACGGTCCAGGAGCCTCTGGTTGGAAAGAAACTGTTTTAATGTGCCTTTATCGATACCGCCGTCATCCGCGGTCAGGGCCAGATCTGCTCCTTTGACGACAAGGAGACGCGAAAAATCCGGCGGCCATGCATTTTCGCTCCGATCCAGCAGGGTCTCGAGCTTTTCGGATGCCGGCGTAAATTCCAGAGGCGCCTCTCCGAAACCGGTCAGAATGATTTTCCCGTTTCCCCTGACATCCCTCAGTCTCCAGCTCTTGCTCTTCCTGAACAGCGACTGAACAATAAATTCAACGATCCATGTTTTGCCCTGCTCATTGCGGCCGAAAATCAGATTCAGTTTTTTCAGATCCGCCTGGAATTGCCTGACCGGACCCAGATCCCGGATATTGATTTGCTGTATGTGCATGGCCATGATTTAACGGACCTCATAAATGGCTTGCAGGGCATGAAAAAGCGCTTCGTCCGGTTCAGGATCGTATTCGCCGGAGCTGAACTGCATCTTTTCGAGTTCCCGCATGGCCTGCATGAACAGATCCGACCGGCCCGGATCATCGGCCACCAGAACCCGGCTCAGATCAAATCCCTCATCCCCGACCGTTTTAAAATCGCGGAACGATTCACCGATCAGCCTGGCCAGCCGGGATTTATCCGAAGTATATCCCGTGATATGGAGGCGAATGACTGCCGAATCCTTCTCATGATCCTGAACACTCCAGCCGTCCCGGATTTGACCGATGTCCGATTCCACTCTCTGCCATTCATCCGGTCCGGGCACGACGACGATCCGTGCCTGAAAATAGAGCACAAGGGATCGGAGGGGCAGCGGCTCCACGGTTCCCCTTTCCGAATCCAGAATCAGGGCCCGTCTCCGGCCCGTTTCGTTGATGTCGAGGGGGCACGGCGATCCCGGATAATGAAGCACGCCTGCATCCATCGGCTTGTGAATATGACCGAGAATGACGCAGCAGGGCTGATACAGATCGATATCGGAACGCGAGAGCGGCATGTAAATGCCCGGTTCCAGCGGATTCCCTGTTTTCAGTCCGTCCGACCAGTCGCCATGTCCGATCAGGATCCATCCGGACGGCTGAAGCTGCTCCCGGAATTCCGCGAGCACATCACCCATGGTGGATCCGGAACGATACGGAACGAACAGAAGCGGCAGGCTCATCAGATCCGGTGACATGATCTCGGGCTGTGAAAAAATCCGTATATTGGGCGATGAAAATCCGGCCTGACTGATCCCGGCGTCATGATTTCCCGGAATGAGCATAAACTGCATGGCCTTGAATTCCGGGCGGCTGCACAGGCGGTCCAGATCCTTATAATTGGACATACTCGCATCGAATGTGTCGCCTGCCAGAATGATATGGGATATGCCGGATCCTGCCGCTTCATGAAAAAGCCCGGACAATGTCTCCAGGCGTTCGGGCCTTGTTCCCGAGGAGGTCAGGTGTATATCGGAAGTGACCGCGATCTTCAATAGTGCCTCACTATTGGTTTAAATTTTGCAACCTTTTTTAAAAAACGGGGTTTTAAGGTAAAAACGGACGATTCACATGATTAAATCATCCCTGATACATTTCAAAATGAAATCCGGCGGATTTACGCTGGTCGAACTGATCATTATTCTCGTGATTATCGGCATACTGTCCTCAGTGGCCATTTTGAGATTCATGATGCTGACCGACACGGCCAAGGCATCGCTGTGCATCGCCAATCAGCAGACGCTGAACGCGGCCCAGGCAATGTACCTGGCCCAGACTTCGGTCAACACCGGTTACAGTGAATATGCCGACGATCTGAATGATCTGATCCCCTTTATCGATTCCGGGACCGTTCCGGAATGCCCTATCGGAGGCACTTATGAAATCGATCCCGTCAGCGGGATCATTACCTGTTCCCTCACTGAACACATCGTGGATTGATATTATCCAGTCCTGCGGATCAATACGGCCGTCATATCGTCCCACTGCATATCCGAATGGCTGAATTCCCGGATTTCCTCAACCATATTCAGAATCGTTTTCGCGGCATTTTGCTTCTGATTGCATCTCAGACAGTTTAAAATCCCCGCCTCCCCGAATTCTTCTTCTTTTTCGTCCATGGCCTCGGAAAAACCGTCCGTATACAGTAACAGGCTGTCCCCCGGTTTCAGATGGACCGACCCGCACTCATAACCGACGGAATCGATCATACCGAGAACGATCCCTCCCGTGGCGAGTTCCTCGAGCCTGCCCTTCGAATCGACCTTCATCGGCGGATTATGCCCGGCATTTGTATACACAAATTCTCCGGTTTTTACATTCAGCTCGCCGTAGAAGAACGTGATGAACTTGTCGAGCCCCGTATTCAGATAAATCTGCTGATTCAGACGGTTTACCACATCGGAGATGGACAGATCCGTGGACAGCAGCGCATGAAGCCCGGCCTGTAAATTGGACATCAGCATGGCCGCGCCGGCCCCCTTTCCCGCAACATCCGCAATGGCCACTCCGAATTTATTTTCATCCAGGGGAATCAGGTCATAATAGTCCCCTCCGACTTCATGGCTGGGAATGTTGATGGCGGCGATATCCACATGTTCGTAGACCGGTGTATCCTTTGGCAGCATGTTCTGCTGAATATTCCGGGCCAGATTCAGCTCTTCTTCCATGCGCTGTTTCTCGAGCATCTCCTGAAACAGCTGCGCATTTTCAAGCGAGGTCATGGCCTGATTGCCGAGTGTCGTCAGAAACTCCAGCTCGTTCCCGAGAAATTCCCCTCCTGATATTTTAGGCCCGACTGCCAGCACACCCTTGGTCTCATCCTGGATGCGCATGGGAACGAACAATGAAAGTCCCAGGTCATGATAGGGTTGAAAACGGTCCGAATCCTCGAGGAGCAGTGGTTCCGACAGTGTTTTCAGATCCGGGATCTTCAAATGGTCCGTTTCGACGCCTTTGGCCACGAGTACCCGCATCGCTTCATCCTGCTTCGTGAACACGATGCATTTGTTGACCAGCAGTTCACCCATCACGGCAAAACTCAGCAGACTGGCGATTTTCTCCTGATCCAATGTCATATTCAGCTCGCGGCTGATATCGAAAATCGTATTCAATTGCTGGATTTTCCTGTCCAGTTCACGGTTGACACTTTGAATTTCATCCACCATCAGTCCGTTGACCACAGTGGTAGCCGCAATGTTGGACAGGGAATCCAGAAATTCGAGTTCGCTTTCTTCATATGATTCGCCGCTGATCTTGCCTCCGAATCCGACAAGGCCGATCACACCGCGGGAAGAAACGAGCGGCAATAACAGCTGGATTTCGAATTCAGCAAAAAAAGATTTCCACTGATTTGTATCACTGACTTCCTGTATGGCAATGGCCCTGACCGGCGGATCATCCACCTCAATGGTTTTCCCCATCAGTTTTCTGGGGAATCCCTTGATCCCTTCGACGGAAAAGTGATCGTCCGGTCCCTTTTTCAGAAGGACCATGCCGCGGCTGATCAGCATGTATCCCATCGGAATACGAAGCACATTTTCAAGAATGGCGTTCAGATTGAAGGAGGCGGTGAGAGAGCGGCTGATTTCAAATAATGCGGTCAGCTCGAGCAGCCGTCTGTCAAGCTGCTGGGACGGTTCCTGTGCTTTCGGTTTATCCATGCGGGGATCAGCTTTTTCCGGGCAAATATTTGACCATACGAACCTCGTTCCTCGCACCGGGCTTACTTCGGTAATCCACTTCGTCCATCAGTGTTCTCATCAGATATATTCCAAGACCGCCGACCTTCAATTCAGCCATGTATTTCTCCATATCCGGTATTTTAATGTCTTCCATAACAAAACTTCTGCCCTGATCGGCAACGACAACCTTGAATTTCTGCGTGTCATATTCCACATCAATATCGATATCACCTTCACCCGTGTCCCGGTAGGCATGCTCGATCACATTGGTGCATGCCTCATCGATGGCCAGTTCTATTTTATTCACGTCCTTGTCATTAAAACCGGCCTTGCGGGCCATCCCTGAAACGAAGTTGCGAATAAACTCAAGGTTCTCTGTCTTGCCCGGAATGCACAAATGACGTTCAACAGGTTGTGAACCCATAGGATTATCCTTCCTCGTATTTGGCGATGGCGTCCTGTTCATTTTCCAGAATATCGTACAGTACGGGGAAACCCAGAAGATCGAAAACCCGGAATACTTTTTCCGTGAGTTCCGCCAGTTTGATATCCCCTCCCTTGTTTCGAATATCTTCAATAAATCCCATAAACACGCCCAGTCCCGCGCTGCTGATATAATTCAGTTCAGCGAGATTCACTACTATACGTATACGGTCCTCGTCCACCAATGTTTGCAGTGATTTTTCAAAATCCGGAGCCGTATGCGCATCCAGATATCCTTTCAGATATATAACGGAGATTGTTTCGACATCTTTCCGTTTGACTTCAAAACCGCTCATTATGTGATCTCCTTTATTTTGAATGATGTTTATTCCCGGTATATTCGATCATCACGGCCGTCATGTCGTCCTGCTGTGTGGCCTCGGCCGCGAATTGACCGATATCATCCCTGATCATTTTATTCATTGCCTGTACCGGCTGAGCGCCCGCATGCTGCAGCATTTCGGTCAGGCGTCCTGTCCCGAATTCATCACCCTCCGGGTTCCTTATCTCGATCAGGCCGTCCGTATAAAGAAAAAACCGGTCTCCGGGCACGAGCGGGATTTTTTCCTCCTCGAGGGAGGATGAAAACAACTCATGATCCGCGAGTCCCAGTCCGATTCCGTTTTTTTCTATCCATCGTACTTCATTTCCCTGAATATGTCCGGCCGGTTCATGCCCTGCACGGGCGACCAGGACCTGTTGACGGGTCAGATCAAACATCAGGTAGAGCATGGTGACGAACATGTTGCGTTCCATATGGTTTTTTAAAAAATCGTTGATCTGGATCAGCATGGCCCGCGGTGATTTAAAATGTGCGGCAAGAGACTGAATGATCCCCTTCAATTCGGCCATGTAAAATGCAGCCGCCGCGCCCTTTCCCGAGACGTCCCCGATCACCACATCGAGCCGGTGTTTTCCGATCTCGACATAATCATAAAAATCTCCGCCGATATCATTGGCCGTCAGGCAGAATCCGCTCACTTCAAGCTCCGGGAGCTCGGGTGTCCGCTGCGGCAGAAGACGCATCTGGGCCTGATGGGCCACACGAAGCTCTTCTTTATATACCTCCCGCTCGATCGAGATTTCGACGAGTCTGGCATTTTCAAAGGCAATGGCCACCTGATTGCAGAAGGCCCGGAACAGCCCGCGGCTCTCCTCGACAAAACCGAACGGTTCACGCTTGCCGGCAAACATCATCCCCCTGATTTCATGCTTGAACCGGATGGGAGCGACCAGGAGCGATCCCCCCCACAAATACGGCCGGGGACCATGGCGGAAAAACCGGTCCCGGTGAATATCATGAATCAGCATGACTTCGTCCTTGTCTTCGATCACGCCCCGGAGCAGTTTGAGCTGTGTTTCAAGCCGTTTCAGCAATACGGTCTCGATACCCGAGCATGCAGCCAGGCTGTAATGGTCCTCTTCCTTCAGATCGATCCATGTAAAATCCGCCTGAAGAATTTCAAGCGCCTGTTCAAGCGCTTTTTTTATCAGATCGCCGCGGTCGTACACGGTTCCGATGATTGCGCTGATCTGCTGCAGGGACCGGATATCGTTGGTCCGCCGGTCCATAAGACCCGCGGATGGAAGCTGCAGCAAAAGTCCCAGCAGCGCCATATTGCCATAGATGATGAAAACAAGCAGCGCATTCTTGATGAAATAACATAATATATAGCTGTAATGCATGGCCACACCCGGCACATACGGGATCAGGGAAAACAGGAGCACCATCAGACCGATCCCCAGTCCGGTGGTCGAAAGTTTCTGTGTCTTGTTCAGATAATGGATCCACTTGCAGCGGAATCCGATAATAAGGGCCGAAAATGCCAGTACGATCTGTATCGTGATCTGAAACGGATTGCCGCTGAAGAAAAATGCCTGCCCGAAATCCAGATCCTCCACGGATCCCGTATAGAAAAAGGAGGATACGGATGCCGTAAAAACCATGATCATCATCAGCATGAAGCTGCGGGACGTGCCGCGTCCGGGCTGTACAAACACCAGGGTTTTCAGGATGCAGAGCAGAAGCAGACAAACGATCACGGCCAGACTGATCTGGAGTGCAAGCCAGATGATGCTCCGGCCGAACGCCGCCGTATCATAATAAATTTCCAGAGGATATGCGCCCGATACAAGTTTGATGATGCCCCAGAAAAACAGAACGAGGCCGCTCAGCAGCCTCAGCTTCTGAACCAGTCCCATATTCTCGAAACAGAACTGCCGGTTCACCCAGATAATACCGGCCAAAAGGGCACAGAACGCCAGTATTTCCTGAACGGACTTGCTGATCCAGCCCGATGCGCCGCTGAGACTGAAAATGGTCACATGCAGCGCCGCAGCAACTAAAAAAACGATGGTCAGAATCATGCCCGACCATGTTCTCATGGATGTTTGCCCGATTTTCATTTTCCGACGGTTCCCCGCATCAGCAGATTTTTACAAGAACAGCTGTCATATCGTCATGCTGTTCCGCGCCGGCCGTGAACGCCTGAATTTTCTTCTTGATATGCTCCATGACACGCTCCGAAGTCAAATGGGCGGTTTCCGCAAGATTATTCTGCAGGCGTGTCTCGCCGTATTCCTCCAACTTCAGATTCTGCGCTTCATTCAAACCATCCGTGTAAAAAAACGTGACATCTCCCGGGTGAAGCGGCAGTGTTACCTCCTGAATTGTTTTTTCAAATATATCACCGGACTCGAAACCGATGGCCATTCCCGCAGGGCATACTTCCGATGTTTTTCCGGTGTTCGAACAATGCAGGATCATGGGATTGTGACCGGCCCTTGCGAACGTGAGCTTCATTTCTGTCAGGTCGAAAACAGCATAGATCAGGCTGATAAAGATGCCGCGTTTCGCATTTTCGAAAAAAAGCCGGTTCAGCCGGATTAAAACGTCTCTGGGCGATGCATGACTCGCAGCCTGTGATTTCAGCAGCCCCTTGGTCAATGTCATATAAAAGGCCGCAGGGATACCCTTTCCCGACACATCACCGATCACGACACCCAGCTTTTTATCGCCGAGGTTGATAAAGTCAAAGTAATCACCCCCCACTTCCCGTGCGGGCATGCAGAAACTGGCTACATCCAGTCCCTGAATGACCGGATTCTTTAGGGGCAGAAAATTGAGTTGTACATCCCTCGCGATTTCAAGCTCCCGCTTCAGTTCCTGACGATGATAGACACGGCGCAGATAATCGGGAATATAATGCGAAGATTCATCCGCCTTCCCGGACCGGAAAAGCAGCCATACACCGGCCGCTGCCAGCAGCACCCACAATCCCATGATGATGAATGCCTGCTCCTGAAAAAACGGATCCCCGCAATGAACGAACACGAGAATACGGTAAACGAGGGAGGCGGAAAAAAGTGTCATCATCGTGGTGACAATCTCAAAACGCATGAATACGGCGATCAGAAACAGTCCCAGAATGCAATTCACCGGGATGCGGTGCCAGATGGCGGCGCAATGCCCGATTGGGGGACAGATCATTGAAAACACCAGGCAGGCCATCAGAATCATCCAGACACGCGACCTGGTGTACCGCCTTAACAGGGAGAGATAGAACAGGCACACCGAAATGGTGATCAGCATGACAGACATCAGCGTCTCGCTGACGGCCAGAAGGGAAGGCACAGCCGAGGACCACAGGGCCAGTATTCTGTCGCCGAGGGACAGATATCCATGCAGCAGGTTCACCTGCAGGGCCCATATCACCGCATGCAGCGCAAGAAAAGGAAAACCGAGCAGAATGCCGCGGATCAGGGCTTTCCCGAGTCCGTTTGAGGCAAATCTCCGGTGAATCTGATCCACGATGCGCAGCTTATGCGCCCAGACCTCTCTCGTATAGGATTCTCCGAGAGCGTACAAGACCCAGACGGCGCCGCCGACAAAAGGCGTGGTCAGAAAATAGCCAAGCAGTATTTCCCAGAATTTCTGGTGTCCGATCGAATGCCAGTACATGACGGTCCAGGCGATCATCACAATGATGCCCGGAATCAGACCGCCCGTCAAATCCACCAGATCGGCGCGAAGGCGCTTGATCAGAAACACGATACCGAGAACCACGAAGAGCATATATACAAGGAGGAATGAAAGAATGCTGATGATTTCTTCAGACTTGTCCGAGGCATCCGCCTTCTGCGCAGCCATGGTTTCTGTCTGAAAGGATATGATCCGGTCCCCGAGGGTATCGACAGAGAAACGAATTTCCATGTCTGCAACGGGATGTGCCCGGCGCCACCGGATCTTTACCGGGCCCCCGGGTCCGGCTTTCGGCGGCGTATCCGCCTGTATGCGCTCCCATTGCGCGGTGTCGGCATGCAGCATACAGAACAGTGCAACCGCGTCCTGAATTTCAGGATGTCCGGAAACAAGGGCTGCACTTGTGTCTTCCATCGCGCGAATCTGAAAACTCAGGGGCCGGCCGTCGGGCGTCAGGGACATCTGGGCCATGTTATCCCTCAGCACGTGAGGATCACCGAAAACGACCACCACGTTGGTATCCTCGGAAGCCGCCCTGTCCGGATGCCATTGACATTCCCACCACCAGGCGTACAGCGAGTCGGACAGCATGCGCAGTCCGGTCCCGCTTCCGTACTGCTGCTGGGCCGCCCGGACGAGGTCTTCCTGATGGGCCATCTGCAATCCGATGCGGTAATGGCCCATATCGTAACCGAGGGAGTCCAGGAGGCTTTCGGCACGGTGCCTGATCTGCTCCCTGGACAGCGGAATACGGATGGAGGATTCCGGATAGATACGGACAAACAAAATGATCAGCAGAATTCCGGACAACAGGGCACCCAGAACCAGTCGAAATTCAAGCGATTTCCATAAACGGGCCATGTTTTATCCCCATAAGTCTGCCGGTTTCTTCCGGTTTTAATATATACAAGTTAATGAAAAAAAATAAAAATCAAATGATAAAAACAATCCCTCTGCCCTTCTTCAGGACCGGCTCTATTCATATTCGACGGAAAAATCCCGCATTATATTTCCCGGAAGGCCGGAGTGTTACGGGCCGAAGTCCAGATCCGTGGGGCCGTAAAAACCGCTCAAACGGCTCAGTTCCTCGCCCGTGGCCGCCAGCCGGATCACCTGCCCCCGGTAAAAATCGGCAATAATGCACCCTGCATCAAACGGATTGCACAGCAGGTGAAGCGCGGTCCCGAAACCGGACTGTGCCGCCAGGATCCGGCCGTCCCGGTCCATATGAACGACCGTCGTGATCCCGTCTTCACCGGCCATGACGGCCCAGCATCCCCCCGTCTCACCGTTCATGCTCAGGTTGAAACCCGCTCCGTATCCGGAACCGATGACTGAAAGCAGTGCGCCCTCCGTGGAAATCCGCAGCAGCCCCCGGCTGTCCGCGGCCCAGATCCAGTCGAACGCATCCGAGGCGGTGACAGCCGCCGGTGCATTGCATGCAATCCGGTTCAGCCGGTTTCCCGCAGGACCGTAACGTGAAACGGTCTGCGAGTCCGCATCCACGATCCAGAATCCCCTGTCGCCGCCCGCCCAGCAAATATCCACAATACGGCCGAATCCCGTCAGTTCACCTGTTTGAGCACCGGCCGTATCGACCAAAGCGACGGTTCTCAACGAATCATGGACCACCCACAGGACCTGGTTCCGGCGGTCGAGCTCGACCAGTCTCGGCTGGCGCAATCCCGGAACCCGTTTCACGATCCGGCCGCCGGCAATTTTCATTAAAATCCCGTCACGCCAGTCCAGTGTCCAGGCCAGTGCGTTTGCGGTATCCGACGCAACGGCCACGGGAAGATAAAAATCGTAAATATCATCGAGCATATGCATCGCATCGTATGTCAGACGGTAGACGGTTTCACCGTAATAATCCGTCACCCAGTATGAATGCGGACCGGGCGTGATCGATACGGAATCCGACGGGACACTCTCATATTCTGAATTTGTGACGGCCGTAATCCGGTACGTCCATTTTTGTCCCAATGGAACACCGGAATCCGTGTACATACCGGACGCGGTGTCCCCTATTTTTACCGGGGACGGCATGTTCCCGGAACTCCGGTATACCGAATAATGATCGACCATGCCCCCGGGCAATCGGCTCCATGTTAAAAACACCTCATCGTTTTCCGAAGTGACGCGTAAATTCTGCGGTTTGCCTCCCGTATCGGGATTCAGGGGATCGATCGGATTGCTCCGGTCCCGGTTCGCACACCCGGTTCCCGAAAGACCGAACCATAAAGAGACAATGAGCCACCCGGCCGCCGCGAAAACCGCTTTACCTGGTCTGTTCATTCCGTATACCCAGCCACATTGAAAAACACACGTTCAGCTCACATATCATGTATAATCCGCTCGATATTCTGTCATACCTGAGAGCGCGGTCAAAATGACGGTTCATGGCCGCCGGCGAATCCGCGTTCAAATAGCGGTCATAGGACCGGTCCGCTTCCTTCCGCATCAGATAGCCTGCCAGGCCCGTTCCCAGCGCGACCAGTCCAACCCGGAACCATGTTTGCCCGAGCAATGCGGGGCGCGCGGTCCGGACCGGACTCATCCGGAACATCATCACGGAATCCGTCTGCGGGCTGAAATTTCTCCACAGGGCGGAACCCGTGCCCGCGGAATCCGGCTTCGCTGCTGAATTACCCGCGTTGCTGCCCGGGTTCCGGATTTCATTCCTGAATCCGTCTGTTTGCGCCCCGAGACCTTCGGCAAGCAGCATGATCATGCATGCGCTGAGTGCAATGCAGCGATCAATCGGGTTACGGCGCCTTTTCGAATCCGTAAACATGATTGTCCTCCGAACCGGCGATAAGCATGCCGCGCAGCACGAGGGGATGCGTGCGCACGCGGCCGGGCATTTCGAAACGCCACAACGGTTCACCATTCGTTTTATTTAAAATGAGCAGATGTCTGTCCAGCATGCCGATACAAAGCTGATCGCCGGCGATGACGGGCGCGGTGCCTGCGGCGGTCCCCGGCGATACCTGCCATGCCGGCTCGCCGGTTGCCGAATCCAGGCAGTAAAGCCCCTGCGTCGTGCCGATAAAGATTTTGCCGCTGTCCGCACAGGCCGGATTGAAAACACCGCCCGCAAGATGTCTCTGCCAGAGCAGGGCGCCATCCGCGCTGTCCAGGGCCCATACATTTCCCGCCGAATTCATGACGACAATTGTCCGGCCGTGGATGACGGGGGCGGCCACAATTTCCGGGGTCAGGGTCCGCTGCCATAGAACGGATCCGTTTCCTGAAGCAAGGGACCAGATCATGCCGGCATCCGAAACGCAGATCACGGCCGTATCCGCAAGCACGGGATGTCCGGTCAGCCGATGGCCCAGCCGTTTTTCCCAGATAATCTCACCGCTTCGCTTCTCCGCAGCCAGGGCCATGCCGGATTCCGTGCCGGCAAAGAGGAGCCGGCCGGCCGGCAATGCCAGTCCCATTGAAACCGGCCCGACATCCTTCGACCATTTGACATCCCCGCGAACCGTCATCGCGGTCAGGGAAGGCCGGCCCGCAGGCCATGTGAGGAACAGGAGAGAATCATCAGGAAAACACATGAGACCCGGTTTTCTCTTGAACTGCTTCTGCCAGATTTTTTTCCCCGTGTTCATGTCAATCACGGTCAGCTGCCCGTTTTTCGCAGCAATAAACAGGACCGAATCGACGGCCGAAATCATGGAGGCGGGTGCGGAAGCGAGCTTGATTTTCCATTTGACGTGGAGCGGCAGGCTCAGCGATTCAGGTTGCGCAATACAGGCTTCACCTGACCGCTTCAGGACAGGATGCCCGGGAACGCGCCAGAGAACGGGTTTCCGGCAGGCCGGAATCATGAATCCCAGGATAATGAGGCCGAGCCACCCGGGACGGTTCAATGCAAGGATCGGTAGTTTCACGGCAATGTTAAATCGTTACCTGTATTGGTCCATCGGGAACGCACGTTGATCGTATCGGAGAATACGCAAAACCGTTCAGCCGGCCTGTACGGATACGGCGAACCATGGGAATAAACACCATTCATATCCGTATCACGAAAACACCAGACCGTATACAGTCCGGGATAAAGATCCCTGATACGAAACGGGCCGGCCTCGGATAAAACGATATCGGATCGTGGTCCGGCTCCCGCCTGCCGTACGGACACGATGACAGGTCCCCCGGCGGTCGAATCCGGATCCGACACCGATCCCTGCACTTCCGAGAGCGTATCCCGGTTCAGGGTAATAAAATGGATGGCCGTGTCCAAAAGCGCATTGCCGGCCATGTCGGTCCACAGGCTGTCTATATCCAGGCAATAAGCGGCCTGATTTTCAAGCGGCTGCTTCGGCAGAAGAACCAGGCGCCTGGGATTCAATTGCTGCAGGGATAACGGAATGCCGCGGTCCGAGGTATCTCTCAGCATCACGTGCCTGCGCCACCCCAGTGTATCCATCGCTTCTGAAAAAAAGAGCATCAGGCCCTGAGAGACATCTGCCCGGCGGTCACGGTGCGCCGGGCGGCTCTTCAAAAGGACCGGAGGCGCCGTATCGGGCCAGGCGCATCCTTCGAATTGCATACGGCTTCCGGACGGTTCGATGTCATGACCCGAATCATCCTGAATGCCCTGAACGACCAGGTCATATGCCGAAGAATCCATGGCCGTTTCCATCAGCAGATCGAAACGGTTTCTTTCCGAGGAATCCTGACAGACCGTCATCAGGCGCAGCGGATCACCCGGTATCGAATCCCCGTCCAGCACATGCACAAGGAATCGCGCCGGTTCCGGACTACGGACGGGCTCATTGAAGAGAACCGTGATCAACCGGTTGTCGGGGGCACGAATCCGGACGATTCTGGGAGCAAGTGTATCCTCACGCGTCATCCGGAAAAGAAACGGGCCGGCCCGCAATCCGGGGAAAGCCCCGAGATCCACATCGGTCCATGTCAGGCCGATTTCATCCTCTGCCGGTTTGTACAGCCTGTCGGAGAGCCTGTCCCTCACCGCAAAAAGCCGGTACCTTCCGGCCGAAATATGGGAAAATGAAAATGTGCCTTCCTCACCGCATTGGACGATATAATCAGGCTCGACCCTTCTAGGATCAGGCCCGATAGGTACGGAATCGGGCCCGATAGTTAAAGAATCGGACTCCGGGGCCGCTCCGGAGATGTCCTCCAGCATGTAGGCCCATATGCCGATGCCCGCGGTTTGCGCCGTTCCCATAACCGAGCCGAAAATACAGCCCTGATCCAGGCTGTCCCCGGTTGAAAAAGCCAGGCTGTACGAACGGACCATGGGATTGTTCCGGTAATCCCGAATGCCCGTACCCAGGGTGACCACATAGGTCCTGTTTATCTGAAGCGGTTCCGGAAACCGGATCCTCAGCTTTTTGGACGACCATTTCAACCGGATCCGACCGCCCGGATTCGGTGAGATAAAAACCGCGTCCTTGCCCGTAACGGGTTTCACGCCTTCACTGAACCAGAGTTCGACCTGTGTACCCGGATCCACGCGGACCGCTCCCATTTCAGGAAGCGTACGCACCACTTCCGGAGGCGACTTGTCCGCGGGCCCGCCCGGAGGGAATCCTTCCTTGGCACAGCTGAGCAGAAAAAGACAGGCCGGTATGATAATACGGATTCTCATATGCTCGCAATGATTACAATTTCAACCCTGTTTTGTCTTTCAATGTAACGGGAAAAAGTAAAAAATGCAATACTGTTTTATGCAGGAAAAAGACAGACCGGCTTGAAAGAGAGTACCGGGAGGCACTTTACAAAATCATGATGCGGCTCGGCTTCAGCAGGTCCCGGATCTCCGGGGACGGCCCCAGAAACCGGTCACGGAAACCGTTCAGAAAATCGATGGTCTGATTGGACAGCAGATCCATCATTTCATCCATGGCCTCGCCGCAGACCATGTAGGGCATCAGCGTGAAAAGCATCTGATCACCCTGACATTCACACACAACCTGGTACTCTTTGCACCGGCTTGCAGGCGTGTTCTTGAATACACAGGAAGCGATCCATTCGTGGTAATCCAGGGTTTCATTCGCCAGAAGCATTTTGCGCCGCTCAAGCAGATCGGTGTGCCGGTGAAAATACGCCTCCATGTTACCTGAGGATTCAGCGGACAGCGATTTCCGCAGGTCCATGTAACAGGATATGCAGATGGCATACTCAAATACCGTATCCGTGCTTCCGTAATCGGGATAGGATTTGATGGCTTTTTCTATGAGATAATGGGAATTTGTATCGAACAGCCGGCGCTGACATTGTATGCAGTGTTCGAAAGGGCTCCCGGAAGCATCCGAATAAAAAAGCCTGGGAATATCCATATGGCGGGGGATGTCCCCGTTCAGATCGTTCATCGGTTTTCTCAGCCCTTATCCAGGTCGAGCTGTTTCCGCACCCACTTCGCACTCCAGCCGTTCAGCTTTGCATTGCCGACCACCAGAAGCGGAACACCGCCTCCGCCGAGGGCCCTGTATTCTGCCTCATGCTTCGGGGAGGTTTCGATATCATAGCTGACATAGGGAATCTTGTTGGCATCACAATAGGCCTTGGCCGCTTTACAGTGCTTGCACCACGACGTGGTGTACATGACCAGCTTTCTGTTTTTCCGTTTTTCCGCCTCCTGGGCCCTGATCTGTTCCTGCAGGGCCTTCTGATCCTTTTCGATTTCCTCCGCGGTCATGGTATCGCTTTGCTGCAGATCTTTCACGGCTGCCTGTTCCGGAGGCGGTGTGCTCGAATAATGTTCCACACCGTTTTCATCGACCCAGTAATAGATCTGTGCACAAATGATCAGGGGGAGAAAAAGCATCATGACAATTTTCCAGAATTTCATGGAGCGCTCCTTCAAAATGAACCACGATTTCAGAATGGAACCGTACCTGTCCGAAATCAGAACCGAAAAGAATCCTGCAAATTTCTTACCAAAACATCCGGTACCGGTTCAGATCACGGTCCGGAACCATCCGGGCCAATTCATGCTGAACGGCCGACAACAGCACGGGATATCCGGGCGATTCTTTACGCAGCGCGATTCCGTATTCAAAGAGGGAAGGATAATAGATATAGGATGTTCGGAAATCAGGATGAGCGAGCATTTCACTGACGGCACAGGAATAATCGGAATGAGGGAACCAGATCATGTCGGGCTTTCTGGAAAACACGTAATCCGCTGAAAAACCATGGTGTGCAATGTTCCGGTCATGCAGGCCCACCAGATCGATCACGGTCATCCGTGGATGCCGGGATCCGATAAAACCATGCTCGGAAGCGGCGATCACCGCTTGATCCGGAAATCCGTCAAGCAACCGGTCCATGGCTTCGATGGACGGCCACCATCCCAATGATGCCGGCGTTTCATCACTTCCGGGACCGGAACCTGTCTGAATGCTGCAGGGCCGCGGTGAGCCGATCACGGTTTTCTGCCACCAGTGCACGGACAACGTTCTTACCGAGGCCGAATTATTCAGAATCAGGAGCAACACCACGATAATCAGACGGCAGGCAAACGCCCCGGCCGGCTTTGCCGGAGAACCGCCGCCCGGAACATGATCCAGGGCGATCCAGGCACAGAGCACAAAAAACGGAACCGACGGAAAATAATACCGCGCCGCCACTCCCATGATTTGATTCACGGACATGAAATACGCGAAAGTGAGCAGCACCGGGACAAGGACCGACCCGGTTCGCATCATGGTTTTTTTCGATGAAAAACCGACGATGACGAGTATGTACGGAAACGTTTCCCTCAGAAATTCAAACAGATACCGCAGTGCATTCCAGTTCTGTGCACCCAGATATCCCCGGTAAAAACCGCCGGATTTTGCATAGAACGGAAGTGGCAGAAAATCACCGAAGCACATTTTCTTGATCAGGGCATCGACACACAGGACCAGGATGAATCCGGCCGTGTAAAACAGGGCCCGCCTTTTCAGGGCACGGTCCGAAGCGTAAAAAAAAAGCGGCGGAAAGAGCATGGCATAAATGCCGTTGTCCGGCCTGGCCAGGAAGGCCAGATATCCGGCGAGGAGGCAGAATCCCATGACTGTTTTTCCCCTGGTCCTCACAACGGCCACAGCCAGACAGGCCAGCACCGAATTGCACAGAAACGACAGCATGGTCTCCATGCCGGTCAGGCTGTGGTACTGAAACAAATCGCCGAAGACGAGACAGGGGACAACAAGAAGCGGCATCCAGAAGGCCTTGATCGATGCATTTCCGGTTGTAATGAATCCCAGAACCGTCAGAGCGGCACATGAAATCAATCCCATGCCGAGTGAGAGAACCGTCAGCACGACAGGATCCGGCCAATGCGTCCATGCCCTGGCCCATGTCACCATGAAAAGATGCAGCACGCTGGTTACGCCGTATACGGGGCCTTCGTTCAGGTTCCATGAAAATCCGCTGCCCGCGATCCAGTGTTTCGCATAACGGAGAAACATATAGGCGTCGTCGAAGGTGGTGGATCCGAGCCCGGACCATGAGATTTTGAGAAAACAGGCCACGCTGAGCGCCGCAATCAGGGAAACGGGCAGGCGTAACTTCCATTTATTTTTCACGGCCGGTCTCCCTGTTCCTGCTGCCTGCGGGCAAGCTCATCCGCCAATCCGTGTTCCTTCATATAAGCATAGATAACTTCCGCCACCTTTTTGCTGCCAGCCGGATGAAGATGAATGCCGTCTTTCATGATGTACCGGTGCAGTTCGGATTCGGGCAGCTTCCTGAAAACGGCATAGAGATCCACACAATCGGCATTTTCCCCGGCAGCCACCTCCCGGACCGCCTGGACATAGCGCTCGTGCAGGGGCACCAGATCGGCCAGGTTTTTTATCCACTGATCTTTCAGATAAGGCGGTTCTTCTCCCCGCTTGTGTGAGGACGGAGCCGTGAGAAGTACCGGTATGATATCGTTCTCCCTCGCAACCCTGATCATCTCGCGCAGATTGGATTTGAAATCCGGCAATGCCACACGCTGCGTGGAGGCCATGTCTGAAAACCGGATCATAAACAGCAGCTTGTTGATGAACTGTACGAACCTGGAGTGCGACGACAGTTTCAGAAGCAGACGCGGCTGCCCGAGCTGAAAAGATCCGATATCCTTGTCCTCGATTCCGAATGTGCACCAGTGATCGTTCCAGCCGTAATAAATCGTGATGAGGCGCGGTTTGATGCGCACGATGTCCCGTTTGAGCTGCTGCAGTCCCTGATACGAGCTCCAGCCGCCCACACCCACATTGGCAATGGAAAATCCGGATTCCGGATCGGCTGCCACAAAGAGCGAGTCCAGGTAATCATCGTAAGCGCCGTATTCGGTGCAGGAACATCCCATGGTCGCGATGGTCGGATGATTCTGTGTCCATGTTTCAATATGCTCATGATACCCGTACGGCACCCAGAGCAGTGCATCGTCCGGCCTGTACAGTTTCTGCATGGTCAGCGGATCCGGCCAGCCGAACTGTATTTTCGAGGGATAGAGCACGAACTCGAAACCGATGATGCGCAAAACGGCTTCACCGCACCCTGCAATAAGTATCAGTACAAGCCCGATCATGACAATCGTCATGATCAGGTTTTTTTTGTCGACTTTCATATCACCTCATTGAAAAAACCGGATGATGACCGGACGTTCCGTTTGCCCGGGGACGGAACAGGATGAAAGCGGTAAAGCTTGCGGCCGGAAATTATTTTCCGAGCAGGATTCCCTCCACCCTGACCTGTATCCTGTCCGACCCGATGACACCCGTGGTCCGGGCCACGGCCTCGGCACGGATATCAGTGATGCCGGGCGGGCCGTTCAGCTCGCATTGAAACAGATAATGTTCATCCGCTTTTCCGTTCATCTCGGACTGCAGGTTGTCATTGACATAAATCGAGACCCATGCGATGCCGTTCTGATGATTCGCGGTGACGGCCACCTGAACGGTCGAATACTGGATGAATACGGCATTCTGTGCGGGTTCCCCTATCTGCACGAAGGGAGCCGCGTACGAACGAACGGTCATCGTCTCTGCAAAAGGATCGGATGTTTTCTTATCGTTGGCGACCGTGAGGCTGATTGTGTACTCTCCGCCGACCGCAGGCGCCTTCCATAATACCGTGGGCAGATTGAACGGTGCGAGAAACTGTCCCCCGTCCGTTTCCCAGATGAAATCCAGCGTGGGATCGGTCATATCCCTGAGCAGCACGGATATTTCGACTGTATCGCCGGGATCGACTTCACGGGCACTGAAAGTCACCGACAGGATTTCCGGCGCCTCCTTGATTCGGACATGAATGATTTCCGAATGCGGATCCGAATCGCCGTCTGCATTGGACACCCTGACCGTCAGTGTATAATCACCGCCTTCGTCCGGCGCCTTCCACAAAATCTGGGGCTGATTGACAGGCGGAATAAACTGCCCGCCCGTGGCCGACCATTTGTACTGCAGGGACGCATCCTTGCTGTCTTTGACACTGACGGAGACCTGAACCGTATCTCCCGGGTCCACCTCATAACGGCTGGCCTGAAAATCCGTAATGACAGGCACCTCTTTGGATTTGAATATATCCGAGGAGCATCCGGTCACACAGGCCAGGCAGAAGGCAACGATGAACAACTTCCTTATTTGAACGGATATGGATTTCACGGTTCTTTTTCCTGGTTTCAATATCTGATCCATTTGCTGTGCACTTCACATTCTTTGCGGCGAATGATTCAGCAATCACATGGCGCCGATGGCTTTCGATTCACACTGGAATATGGTCGTGGACTGTGCATCCGTGACATAAACGATCAGTGTATTCAGCAATCCGCGATCGAAAGCGAGATCCGGGAACACGACAACCTGCTGTTCACCGTGTTTCAGCACGGGAATGATATTGCTCTCTGCAACCGCCTGGACCACGCGCGTATGCAGCGGCCTGTTGAGATGACTCACGATCAGGGCCCTCACGAGCAGGTTCTCTGCGTTTTCAGAGCCGAGCCGGGCCAGCCGGACCTCAGGCCGCAGTTTATCGCCCGATACCGAATAACCGGGTTCGATGAGAAAACAGGCATTTTCGGACACTTCACCGGCCAGGACCTGTTCGAGCCTGAACATGGAATACGCAACATCGGAGGCTCCCTGAATCCGCGCCCCGGATCCGTTGATAAAGACATCCGGAACACCCTTGATATGATCGAACAGGGCCACGTAATGCTGGTACATCAGTTCATTCTTTTCCAGATGCAGCGGATCCGTATAATCCGCAGTATTTCTGTGATACTCGGCGATCATGACCCGGTCTCCGTACAGGAGTGAAAGCGAATCCAGGGCCTCGAGCGCATATTCGTTGATCCCGAGCGGATTGTTCGTATTGACAAAGGCCTCGATCATGACCTTCCGGAGTGCCAGGCTGTCCGGATTTTTGGGGTCGAGCACATTGTCGCGGGGCATGTCGCCGCACATGAAAAACAGAACCGCGGCACAGGCCCACATGATTTTAAAGGCGGATCTGAACACCGAGCCCCCATTCTCCCTGATGACCGAATCCGTACAAGACGGTCCGCGGCTCCGCAGCCAGGATTTCCTCGGGCGATAAATTGTAAATCCAGAAATACAGTGTTCCCGCCAATGCGGCCGTGGTCATCCAGGTCAGCACATTGCGGGTTTTATGCAGCCGGTTGGCGCTCTTGTACCTGGCATCGAACTGACTCAGCTGCGTTGCGCCCAGATACTCGCCTTTTTTGTCCTGGTACAGGTTGTTCACGATGACGGTGGAAACGGCCGAGGCCAGCGTGATCCCTGCAAAAATCCGGGTCGGATACTGCCTGACTTTCAGGCTCGGTTTGTAGCTGCCCTGACCGTTCAGCTGATAACGCAGATTATTGCCCAGCAGGGCAAGCATTTCATTCAGCCTGGACCGGTTTCTGGACTGCACTTTTTCGGTAATCACCTTGCCCGTGCCCGTGTTGATGATTTTCGCGTCGATCCGAAGCCAGCCCTCTTCCCGGTTGACGGTGCCTGTGACGATGTACTGGGCGCTGATCAGACGGCCGACTTCCTGTGCATTGCTGGAATCCACCAGACCGGTCATGCCCAGGGTCTGTTCCTGGAGAATGGTCTGAAGCTGATGCCTCTCCACGAGCACGATGCCGGGATCCCGCGAAAGTTCATGCTGCAGGTAATCGGGGATATTCCGGGCCCATGAATCCAGGTATACCCAGTCTGAACGGTTTTCAAAATCCCCGACCGCGACATGCACCTGGCCCTGAACGAGACCGCAAAAGCCGAAAAGCAATCCGATCAACAGGGTTTTCATACTTTTTCCGATTTTGATTCGATCATGCCATCTATTTTTTTGAGATATGCATATAATAATCATTTTTAACCAATCAGTCAATAGATGAAAATGCCTGTATCAATGATTTTCGTATAAAACGATTTCGTAAAAACCCATAACCTGAAAATCCAGCAGGATAAATACCTGTCCGCGGTGCCTGCGGATACTGAACATGGCAGATATAACCTATGTCACTGTTATTTATGTGCATAACCATATTGATAATGACCTATAAGGGACCATAATCCACAATTTTTTACACTTTTTATAAAAAAATCCCTTGACTTTTTGCGGGCATGCATTATCTTATACACCACGAAATCGTTTTCGTAAACCATGTCTGAAGGTTCTTTCCGATGCATCACGCAACCCTTAATCCGACCGGCACCATGAGATCCCGCCCATGATCACGATCAAGGACATTGCCCGGCTTGCCGGCGTATCCGTATCCACGGTATCCAAAGCCCTGAACAACCGTCCTGATATCGGTGAAGAAACCAGAAAAAAAATCCTCGAGATCGCGAAAACGCACAACTTCACACCCCATGCCTTCGGCAAGGCACTGAAAAAGAAATCATCAGAAAATATCGGCGTGCTTTTCTGCCGCGACCTGCACTCCCTGTCCGGGAATCCGTTTTATTCGAGGGTGCTGGAAGGCATCGAGGCGGAGCTGGCCCTGAACAACTACAGCCTGCTCCTGCAGATCATCACGGAAACCACGCCGGATGAACTGCCGAAAATGATACGGGAACGCCTGGTGGACGGTCTCATCCTCGTGGGCACATTCCGTGAAAGCTATCTGCAGCGCCTGCTCGACACGCATCTTCCGGCCGTGCTCGTGGATCCCTGCAATCCGACCTCCGGGCACAGCCAGATCCTGATCGACAACGAACACGGCGCATTTCAGGCCACGCAGTACCTGATCGGCAAGGGACATCACCGCATCGGGTTCATATCAGGCGACATATCCAGACTCAGCTTCAGACAGCGCCTGAATGGATACAGCAAGGCCCTGAAATCCCGGAATCTCCCGGTCGAGGACAGCCTCATACGCACGGGCGGACTCGAGAACGGATACGAACACGTTAAATTTCTTCTTGGTACCCAGAAAGTCACGGCCATTTTTTCGGCAAACGACATCAATGCCATTTACGGGTACAAGGCCATTCATGAAATGGGATTGAAAATTCCCGAAGATATCAGCATGATCGGTTTCGACGATATCGATCTCGCCAAATTCGCGACACCCCCGCTCACCACGGTACGCGTTTACAAGGAGGAACTGGGATCCATTGCCGTACGATCCCTGCTGAAGACCATGCAGAACGAAAACGAGAAACCCGCCAATACGATCGTGCCCACCAGGCTGGTTGAAAGGGAATCGGTCAGGGACCTGAACGTTTAACGGAACGGGTATGCGCAGGATCCGTCAACCGAAAGAACACAACGGACACCTGAGTAACAAATGGAAACACTCCGGATTGAAAGGGGGTGATTTTCGAGTATCGACAAGGTCATTGAAACAGACGATATCACACAAGGATCAATTTAAGGAGGTTCGCATGAAGACGATGGCAAGAATGGGCATCACGGGATTATTGATGCTGTGTCTGACCACCCTGGTCAGTGCCCAGGTGTTGGCCGATTTCGAGGTCAATGAAAGCGGATTCGGCGTGACATGGACCGGTGCAATGACCGGCATCGCCCGTATCGCCGACCCCACGGGACGGAGCGAAGGCGTGCTGGAAATCAGCATGGACGGTTCCGTGGGCGGAAACGGTGCCATGCATGTGCCCGGCGTGGATTTTACGGCCGGCCGCGTGGTTTCCTATCTGGTTTATCTGGCTTCGGAACAGAATATCCCCGATTCCGTGCACATCAAGGTCTATGCACAGGATAATGACGGCTGGACCTGGATGGACCATGTTTACTATGCTGTGGACATACCGAAGGATGTCTGGTATCCCGTGGTGTTCGATCTGGGTGCCGCGGCCCGGAGAAATCCGGCTTTTATTTATACGGATGCCCCGCTGCAGCGCCTCGGCATCGAATTCGGCGTGACGAATGAAACGGACGGCGATGCAGCTGCATGGACAGGGTCCATTTACGTGGACGACTGCAAACAGCTGGGTGCCGCACCCACGGATCTGGGTGATTTCGAAGTGAACGAAAGCGGATTCGGTGTCACATGGACCGGCGCCATGACCGGCATTGCCCGTATCGCGGATCCCACGGGACGGAGCGAAGGCGTGCTTGAAATCAGCATGGACGGTTCCCCGGGCGGAAACGGCGCCATGCATGTACCCGGCGTGGATTTCTCGGCGGGACAGCTGGTTTCCTACATGATCTATATGCCGTCGGACCAGAATGTACCCGATTCCGTCACGATCAAGGTATACGCACAGGACAATGACGGGTGGACCTGGATGGATCATGTCTATCATGCCAAGGATATCCCGAAAGACACATGGTACCCTGTGGTTTTCGATCTCGAGGCCGCTTCGAAACGGAACCCGGCTTTTGTTTATACGGACGCTCCCCTGCAGCGGCTCGGCATCGAATTCGGCGTGTACGATGAGACCGACGGCGATGCGGCCGCATGGACCGGTGTGATCTATGTGGATGACGTGCAGCAGCTGAATGCGGAAACCGGCGACAAATGGGTCGTATGCGCATTCGAAAATCCCGTGGCCGGCGTGCAGGGTTTCGTGGACAACAAATGGGGCGCGGCCATCACGGGCATGGAACGTGTCGCCGATCCGACAGGCCTGAGCGACGGCGTGCTCGCTGTGACTTTCGATTTCAGTGTCGGCGACAAGGGCACGTTCCAGAAAGGCGGCATCGACATCTATGATGAAGAATCGGATACGTATGCCAGCCAGATCACGTTCGACATTTACGTGCCTGCGGACCTGCCGGACGGCGCGTCCATATGCCTGTGGGTACAGGATGCAACCACATATACGTTCAGCAAGGACACCGTCGCATTCGCGGATTTCCCCGCCATGAAAGGACAGTGGACCTCCCTGACGTACGATGTCGGGGCCCACGTGACTGCCGGGGATATCGTTCCCGAGAACAAGATGAATGTGGGCAGCGAGGTGCTGTACTATGAAGTACCGGCATGGGCAGGAACCGTTTACTGGGACAACCTGACGCTCGTGGGCATCAATCCCCCCGAGGGCGAGATCGTGTCTCCCCTGGTGCAGGCTTCCGTGCAAAATGCCGCAAATCCGGCATATCAGTACGTCAACATCCAGTGGGTGGACAACACCATCGCCACCACGTATGAGATTTACTTCAGCACCAAACGCATCAACAACCTGGACGCCGAAGGCGTGATCCGTCTCGCGGACGACATTCCGAGCGGCGTACAGGTATGGACGCACCGTCCGTTCACGCGGGACGGCAGCGAGGTGACCTATTATTATGCCGTGGTCGCCAATTCACCCGACGGCTTGACGCCCCTGACTGCGCAGTGCAAGGCCGGCCCGTTTACACTGGCTTCGTCCGTGACGGCCAAGGCCGTTTACGACGGCGATTTTGGCAGCAAATTCGTGCTGGACGGCCTGGACAACGAATTCACGGAATATGCCCAGTATAAACTGCAGCCCGAAAATGCGGGCGGCGACGAATCGGCGGGATGGACCGTGAATTCCACGGACCTGACCTGGAACAATACGTTCGTGATCGACGACGACTATCTGTACATATCGGCCGATGTGACGGACGACGATCTCAATGCCACAGCCGAGGGTCCGCTGGTGGAAGGCACGCAGCCCTGGCAGGGCGACGCCCTTGAATTCTTCATCGGCTATTACAACGCCAATCTGCTGGACGATTATCACAAGCACCGCGACGTGGACAACGGCACCTCGGGCGACTGGCGCATCGCGTTCACGGCCTGGGGTACCACGGGCACCGCCTCCAGTATCAACACTTCTTATCCGGGTGTCGAGACCACGGTGTTCCAGAAATTCACGGGCGACGGTTATATCATCGAGGCCAGAATCGCCCTGGATTCGCTGGCACTGGACGGCGACATGGTTGTCGTGGACGGCGCCATGATGCCCATGCAGATCAACTGCAACGATCTGGACCCCTCCAACAACGACGAAACCCGGACGCTTCAGGCCAACTGGGGCGGATCGGGCAATCAGGAAGCCTGGCTGCGGCCCGGCTGCTGGGCGTTCCTGGAAGTGCTGGGCGGACCCACGGGTATCGCCGAAAATGAGATCGCTCCCCGTGTCTGCAGCCTTTCCAACAGCTATCCCAATCCGTTCAATCCCAGGACCCGGTTCACGTATGAGCTGGCCGAAAGATCGGACGTGAAAATCATGGTTTACGACATGCTGGGCAAGCGGATCAAAACGCTGGTGAACACCACGGCCGGCGCGGGTGCCTATCAGGTCGAATGGGACGGCACGAACGATGCGGGCCTGAATGTGGCCAGCGGTATTTATTTCTGCAGAATGGTCACACCGGATTATACGCATACAACGAAAATGATGCTTGTAAAATAGCGCGTTTTCGTCCTCCTGTGAGAGGGAGGCCCTGCCGGCCTCCCTCTCATGACATTAAAAAAGGAAAAAATCAGATCGGACATCGTGTTTTTCATCATCACCCGGATTTGCGGAATCATCGATCGATCCCGGATCCAGCCTGCGACCCGATTTCCCCTTTTCCCGGATGATCCGCGCTTCAGAGAGTGGACGATGTCAACCCGTCTCCAGTCTCCGGAGTCAAACAGGGTAACCGTTGAAGAGCAACAGACTGAGTTCAAGGAGGTTTCATGCCCATGCAAAGAAGTAAAAGGGTTGTCTGGTTCCTGGCATTCGTGCTGACGGCCTTTATGATCCATGCCGGCACCACCGGAAAAATCGCGGGCCGGATTCAGGACAGCGCCACCGGCGATCCGCTGTTCGGCGCCAATATCGTGGTCGAGAACACGGCACTGGGCGCGGCGACGGACATCAACGGTGAGTACTACATTCTGAACATACCGCCGGGCCGTTACGATCTGACCGTACGCATGATCGGATACAAGGCCCAGCGGGTTGAGGACATCCGCGTCAGCGTGGATCTGACCACAAAGATGGACCTCGATCTGGAAAGCACGGTGCTCTCCACGGACGAGGTGGTCGTGGTTACGGCCAACCGCATGAAAATCCAGAAGGACCTGACATCCTCCGAAAGGGCCATCGGCGCCAGTGAAATCGACAAGCTGCCCGTGCGCAGCATCAACGAGCTGGTCACGCTGCAGGCGGGCGTCACGCAGGATGCCTCGGGGAACCTCCATATACGCGGCGGCCGGACCAATGAAATCACCTATATGGTGGACGGCGTTCAGGTGGTGAATCCCCTGTACCGCTCCATGGGCATCAGTATCGACGACCAGGCCATTCAGGAGCTCAAGGCCATTACCGGCACGTTCAACGCCGAGTACGGACAGGCCCTGTCCGGTGTGGTCAATATCGTGACCAAGCAGGGATCGCCGGAATTTCAGATCAATGCCACGGCCTATATGGGCGATTATCTGAGCTTCGACGACGATGTGTATTTCGTGATGGACAACACGGAATGGGCCCGGGAAATGGCCAGGACATACAACCGGAGCACGCTGTACACGAATTACGATTTTTCCAGGGACCATTTCAACTCGCAGGCGGAGGTCATGCAGAGTGTGATGAATTACGACAAACCCTGGCTGTATAAAAAACCGACGCTGAACGTGTACGAACCCTGGAAACAACGGGATATCCAGCTGAATATATCCGGTCCAGTGCCATGGACATCCAAACGGCTCTCCTATTTTCTTTCGGGGCGATACCAGTACAGTCCCGGATTCTCCTACGGCAAGCGGTACTTCATGCCGTGGGGAATCGAGGCCCCGGTCTCAGACACCCTGCATCACTTCGAAACCGCGGACAATGCCATTGTTCCGCTGAACTGGTACGAAGGCGTCTCCACGCAATCCAAAATATTTCTGAAAGCGACCAATGCACTGACCCTGAGCTACGGCCTTTACATGAATCTGGATCACAGTTACGGCACGGGTTATACCAGCAAATATGTCCCGGACGGCGGACAGCACGACCGGACCAACCGGTACACCCAGATCCTGTCCGTGACCTATGTGTTCTCCAAAAGCACGTTCCTGGATTTCAAGGGCAGTTATTATATCAACGACTACGAGGGACATTTGTACGACGATCCGTTCGATTACCGGTACATGCCCACCAATGCCGGCGATTATGAGCAATACATGTTCCGGCCTGTAAAGGAGGATGACATCGCCGTTTCGACCGCGCCCAGTGATTTTTCTTACTGGGGCAACGGTGTAGCCAGGAACGAAACACATACGAAATACACCTCGTTCGAGCTGGCCCTGACCAGTCAGATCACGAAACGGCACCTGATCAAGACCGGCGTATCCGGCCGCCTGCACGAGCTGTCCAACGACTCGTACAACCTGCAGTTTTCACAGGCCACCTACCGGCCCATCATTCCCGATCTCATATCGCCGTTTCATACGTTCTACGAGGCAAAGCCGAAAGAATTCTCCTCGTACATTCAGGACAAGATCGAATTCAACGAACTCATCATCAATATCGGCCTGCGTTTCGACTACTTCGACTCGGACGGCCGCATCCTGAGCGATCCCATGGATCCCCAGATCTATTCACCGTTCAAGATAGACAATATATACACGAATTACACGCCCGAGACGCCGGCCGACGATCTGATCGAAGCCACGACCGAAGAGCGCCTGGCCTACTGGTACGGCAAGCCGGAAGCCAAGTATCAGCTCAGCCCGCGTTTCGGCCTTTCGTTCCCCATTACGGAAACGGGCGTGATCCATTTTTCATACGGTCACTTTTTCCAGAACCCGGAATTCCAGTACCTGTATACCAATCCGAATTTCTGGGTCACCGGTGCCGGCGCACAGAACCTGGTCGGCAACTCGGATCTCGACGCGGAACGCACGGTCATGTACGAAGTGGGGCTGCAGCAGCAGCTGATTCAAAATCTCTACCTGCATGTCACCGGCTTTTACAGGGATATCCGGGACTGGGTCGGATCCGGTTTTCCGATCGACACCTATCGCGGACTGACCTATTACAAATACGTGAACAAGGACCATGCCACGGCCAAGGGCGTCACCCTGTCCGGTTCGTACAATACGCATTCCCTGAACATCAGCCTGGACTATACCGTCATGCAGGCCCGGGGCACGTCCTCGGATCCGCGGGACGCGTACAACGACATTCAGGCCCAGCGCTCGCCCAGGGTGCAGATGATCAGCCTGGACTGGGACCAGCCCCAGTCCCTGAGCCTGGTGGCCAATTACAACACGCACGGCTGGAACCTCTCGGGCGTGGGCACGGTCAACTCGGGCCTGCCCTATACGCCCCAGTTCGCACGCGGTGAATCCACCGGGTCGAGCGCCACCACGGGCTTGCGCGAAAACAGCGACAGGAATCCCATGACGGTCAACCTGGATCTCCGGATCTCGAAAACCTTCCGGATCACGGGCAGTGTTCAGTCCCAGGTCTTCGTCAACATCACCAATCTGCTGGACACCCGGAACGCACGTGCGGTTTATGCGGATACGGGCCGGCCCGACTTCACGCTGGATTCCTATTCGTACAGAAACCGCTTCTATGAAATCGGAAGCATCGAGGAATACTATGCAAATCCCGGCATGTATACGAATCCGCGTTTTATACAGCTGGGCCTCCGCTTCAGTTACCATTAAGCACGGGGTGTCATTATGCGACGAACCATAGATCATCATCATGTTTCACCTCACGGACGACGGTTCCGGATACCGGGAAACATCATCCGCTTTTCGTTCATCCTGACTGTTCTCCCGGGATTTTTCACCGGAATCCTGTCCGGCCAGACCATCAACCGTGTGGGAACCACATCCGCCGCATTCCTGAAAATCGGGGTGGGTGCGCGCGCCCTGGGCATGGGTGAAGCGGTTGCGACGGCTTCGGAGGACATTACCGCCATGTTCTGGAATCCGGCCGGGCTGGCCATGTCGCCCCGGAAACAGATACTGCTCAACCACTACAATTATCTCGCGGACCTGACCTTCGAATACGGGGCCGTTTCCCTCCCGGTCGGCAATCTGGGCACATTCGGTGCCTTCGTATCCTACCTGGGCATGCCGGACATCGAACGCACCACGATACAATGGCCGGACGGCAACGGCGAACTGGTGTCCGCGAATTCCTTTTCGGCCGGTCTCGGTTATGCCCGGTCGCTCACGGACCGGTTCGCCATCGGCGGCAATGTCAAATTTATCAAGGAGACCATCTGGCACTCCAGCGCCAGCGGCGTGGCCTTCGACCTGGGTCTCCTGTACCGGGCCTTTTTCAAAAACATCCGTATCGGCATGAGCATCTCCAACTTCGGCGGAGACCTGCAGATGAACGGCCGCGACATGCTGATCCAGCACGACATCAACGATGTGTTTGCGGGCAACAATCAGAACATCAACGGTCATCTGGATACGGAGGCATATCCCCTGCCCGTGCTGTTCCGCGTGGGTCTGTCCGCCAACCTGACAAAGGACATCGTGCCCGTCCCGCACACCAGCTGGGTCGTGGCCGTGGATGCCGTACATCCCAATGACAACCGCGAATATATGAACGCGGGTACCGAGCTGATGTTCTATGATTTTTTTGCCATGCGGGGCGGATTCCGTCAGCTTCTGCTGAACGGCGAAGAACGGGAGGGCGGACTCACTTTCGGATTCGGCCTGAATCTGAAACTCATGCAGTATGCCCTGCTGCTCGATTATGCGAACGTGGATTTCGGCAGGCTGGACCATACACACAAATTTTCCCTGATCCTGTCCTTTTAGTCAATCGATAAGGAGTGCCTGTAATGAAATACAGAGGATTGATCGTTATCATATTCATGTCGCTGGCTGCAGCGGGATTCGCTGAAGAAATCGGCCATGGCAGCTCCGTTTACCGGGCCAGGAACGTGCATGCGGGGAACCTGGTTCGGGTCACGTTCCAGAACCACTGTATGATGGGCACACAGTCCGGCGACCAGAGCGTCTCCTATGCCGGAGAATGGCCCATCGGAACGGGTCAGGTGCAGATGGGAAATTCGTCCCCCTATGTCATGACGGAGATGCGCATTCCCGCGGGCACGGATTCGGTGACGGGAGACACGACATACACCTGGGTGACGCCCGTGATATTCTGCGAGGGATGGAACCCCAACGTGTTCTCCCACGACTCGCTGGGCACATTCCTGGGATTCGAACCGCTTCCCGGCTACTACAGCATCGCCCAGCGTGAAAAGGACCCCTTCCATGCGGTTGCGATGAGCCATCAGGCCTATACGTGGCCGCCTTTCTGGCCCGACAAGCAGGAGGACAGCAATGATCCGGGATGGAGCGCAAGCTGGAACGGCTATTTCGGCAAGGACCAGCTGAACGCGGATGAGGAAAGCTACTTCGTCATGGACGATTATCAGTTTAAAAAACGGCTGCAGGGGCATGCGCTGCCGAAACCGCTTCTTTCCGAATCCGACCGGGGCGGACTTGGCCTGCGCATGGCCGTACGCGGCCTGCAGTGGTCGAACCCGGATGCGGAGGACTGTATTTTCTGGCTGTACGAAATCCGGAACTTCGGTGAGCTGAACCTGGAAAAAACCCTGTTCGGCACGAATGTGGGCGCCTCGAGCGGCGCCCTGCTGGGCGAGAACACGGATTATGCGGACGATGTGGCCAGCTTTTACCGTGAAAAGGCCCTGGCCGTGAATTTCGATTACGACAACCTGGGCACTCGCGGCTACACGCCCGTGCCATGGGTGGGATTCGCGTTTCTGGAAAGCCCCGGCAATCCGTTCGACGGCGTGGACAATGACGGGGATGCCGCTGAATTCGGCGGCGGCCGCATCATCAACAACGAGGATTTTTTAAAATTTTACTCCGCGGGCGACGACGTGGTGCTCATCGATTACGACAGCGACAACTACGAACGGACCGTGACGACCATGCCGGCCGAAGGCATCCGGTTCACGCACAACGGCATTACCTACACCAAAAAGCCCAACGCCCCGCTGGAAGAAGTACCGCGCAACCTGATCGACGACAATCTCAACGGCATGATCGACGAGAGCGACGGCGCCATGACCCAGGATTCCCTGGAATATTATCTTTACATCCGGTCCGAGCTGAACGATCAGGATTACCTGGGAGTGGACTATGTCACGGGCGAGGGCCTCGACAATCCCATGATCGACGAGCGGCGGGATGACGGTATCGACAATGACAGGGACTGGAATCCGGATTTCGACGACGTGGGACTGGACGGCAAACCCGGCACCGGGGATACGGGTGAAGGGGACCATACGGCCACGGCCGGATTCGGCAACCTGCCCGGCGAACCCAATATCGACCAGGTGGATGTGGACGAGTCGGACCAGATCGGTCTCACCAGTTTCAAATTCTACCAGTACGGCGAAGTGACGTACAGCAATGACGATCAGATGTGGGACCTTTCACGGCCCGGTTTCTTCGACACACAGTCGACCGTGGTCGGGGACCACGACTATCTGTTCAGCTGCGGTTATTTCCCGCTTTTTCCGCAGCAGGAGGAATTCATATCCGTGGCCATGGTGTACGGACTGGACGAGACGGACATACTCAGAAACAAGGAAGTGATACAGCGCATCTACAATTCCAATTACAACTTCGCCATCGCACCCGTCAAACCCACGCTCAGGGCCGTGGCCGGAAACCAGAAGGTGACGCTTTACTGGGACGATGCGGCCGAATACAGTTACGACCGCTACCTGCGCGAATTCGATTTCGAGGGATACAAGATCTACAGGGCGTCGCATCACACGTTCGAGGATGCCGGCCTGATTACGGACGGACTGGGATATGAACGGTTCAAGGTGCCCATGGCGACTTACGACAAAACGGACAGCCTGTTCGGTTATTTCCCGGACGATTTCGGCACGGGCGTGCTGTTCAATATGGGCAATGAAACGGGACTGGTGCATGCTTATGTGGACTCGCCGGTCACCAACGGCATCCGGTACTATTATGCGGTGACCGCCTATGACCGGGGCAACCTGGACAAGAATATCGGTCCTACCGAAAACACGATTTATCTCAACGTGGACCAGTCCGGAAACATTCAGTTCGCACAGAACGTGGCCGCGGTGATACCCGAGGCACCGGCCCTGGGTTACGAGGGTCCCGGATTCGATGCGGAGCCGCAGCCCGTGGGCGAAGGCATTACCACGGGCCGGGTAGGCGTGCGCTTTCTGGATCCCGACTCCCTGGTGGACGGCCAGGAATACGAAATTCAGTTTCTGGATCAGTCCATGGACATGATCGACAATGATTTCGACTGGCAGGCCTTTACGGACGAAAATTTCAACGGGGCCTGGGACCAGGGCGAGCCGCTGAACGACGATCTGGGTGCGGACGGTCTCGGACCGGGCGATCCGGATTATCCCGGACCCGATACCGGAGAGGCAAACGGAAAGCCGACCACGGGCGAGCCGAATTTCGACGGTCTGGACCCGGATGAATTTCTGCCCGTTCTGACCACGGGTTTCGTGCTGAAAAACATCACGCAGAATACCGTGGTCGATACCATACCCTTCTGGACGTACAGATCGCTGAACGACAGCACGCGCATTCAGCTGCAGAATCTGTACGAGGACAGGGACGGCGATCCGCGCACGCTGACCAAGATCCTGGAACACATGGAGATTTACGTGTACAATCCGCCTCCGGGCGTGATCAACATGCCGGAGCTGAATGTGTTCAACGGCGTGCAGTGGAGCCGGAACATTCTGTATGCCACGGCCTACGATCTGAGATTCTCCCCCTTCTCGCTGGGCGGATTCAAAACCGGCATATCCTACCCGAGGCAGTACGAAATCGTTTTTTATGACGAGATCGTACAGAAATCCGTGCAGCTTGGCGTGCCCCTGGCATCCACGGGCACGCCGTATCCGCTGCCTGCTGCAGACGTCAATTACCGGATCTTCGATCCGCAGACCGGCGAAGAACTCCAATTCGGTGTGGTGGACGCCAGTGTGGATCCGAATCTGACGCCGCCGGGATTTTTCTCCGCCAAGGACCGGATCATTTTCTTTGAAGATTTGCCCAACGGCCAGCGGCAGATCACGTTCAACCTGCTGAACAACGAGGTTCAGGACACGAGTTTTTACAATATATACGGCCGGATTCTGGGCGCGGGCGATACGCTGCGCCTCGTGCCGGACTTCCCGTTCACGGGCAATATCCGGTACCGTTTCCAGGTCAGGGGGCAGATAATCAATGCCGGGACCGCGAAGAACAACCTGGACCGGATCCGGGTTGTGCCCAATCCTTATGTGGTGACCGCACTCTGGGAACCGCACAATCCGTACACCACGGGACGCGGACCGCGCAAGATCGAATTCATTCATCTGCCGCCGAAATGCACCATACGGATCTATGCGGTGGACGGCACACTCGTGCAGACACTGGAGCATGAATCCTCCCTGACAAACGGAGCGGAACCCTGGGACATGATGACGCGTGAGAATATGGACATCTCGTACGGCATTTATCTGTATCATGTGGATGCGCCGGGAATCGGCGAGCATGTGGGGCGGTTTCTCGTGATCAAATGAAGCATCTGCTCGTTTTAAAGGGATGCCGTCTATTGTCAGGGCGGCATCCCCCCCTCATGACTGACCGGGCCGCAGCATGCGGAACGTAAACTGCGGTCCGTAGACTGCAGTCCGCGGTCAGCCCTCCACGGTCCTTATGCCGGCCCATCATCCTGATCCGGAAGAATCGATGACGCAAACACACACGAAAACCATGACACGTAAAAATCCGGGTCCGCTGCCTGTGATCCTGCAGGCGCTTCTCATTCTCTTTGTCACATTCCGGTGCCATAAAAACGACGAAACCGTCGTGGCCGAATTCAACGGTCAGAAAATAACGCTGGAGGAATTCCGGCTTTCGTACCTGGATATCGTCAAACAGCCCGGAACGTTCGATTCCCCGGAACTGCGTGAAAATTTTCTGGATGAACTGATCACGCGCCGCATCCTGTCAACGGAAGCCGAAGCCATGGGCCTGCACAGGGATGAAAAACTGAAATACAGGATCGAGGCGTACCGTAACAAATGCATGCGCGGCGCCCATTACGAGAGGGTGATCCGGTCACAGATCCATATCGATGAAACGGACGTCGCGGAAGCATATCTTTTCACGCAGGAAAAACGCCGCATCCGCCATCTGTTCGCCGAAACGCGGGAACAGGCGGACAGCCTTTACCGGCTGCTGAAATCGGGCGCGCCTTTCGACTCGCTTGCAGCCGGCGTTTTTCACGACCCGGCACTGTCCGGGAACGGAGGTGATCTGGGATGGGTGGACTGGTCGCAGCTGGATTATGAAATGGCCATGACCTCATTCAGGCAGAAGGTGAACGCATATTCCGAACCCGTACGGTCGCGCTGGGGCTATCATATCGTTCAGGTCACGGATACACGGAAAAATCCGCTGATCACGAGACAGCAGTACGAAGCGGAGAAAAACAAAGCCAGGGCACTGCTTGAAAACAAGATCGGAGATTTCCGCGCCCAGTGCATGCTTGAAACCATGATGGACGATGTAAAGATACAGGTTTTTCCACGGATCATGCAGGCCGTTGGAGATCAGCTTGCCCTTCAGCTCGACAGGAGTCCTTCGGCCATGGACGCCATGAACGAAATGCAGCTTTCCGATGCCGAGGTCCTGAAACTTCAGACCAGCCTGTGGGACATGCGCCGTGAGGCCCTGGCACGTATTGACGGGAAATCCTTCACGGTCGGAGAATTCATCAGCGCCCTGACCTTCGTGCCGTACGATGCGGTCGTTCAGAGCTACCGGTCCGCGCTCAATTTTGCGTTCCGGGATTTTGTGCTGACGGAACGGGCAAAAGCCATGCACCTGGACCGCGACCGTGAGGTCCGTCTGAAAACAGGTCTCTATCGCGAATACATGCTCCAGTCCGGCCTGCGAAAACGGCTGGTTCAAAACGCCGCGGCCGATACCGTAGAAATCCGGAAGGCCTGGGATGAGGCACGGGAAACACGTTTCCGGAACATGCCGTTCGATTCCGTGAAAACCTACATCGGCAAAGAACTGCTGAAAGAAAAAAGGAGAGAAGCCGTTCCCCGTTATATACGGAACATCCTGGCAGGCACGGATGTAAAACTATATCCGGAACGGATTCATGAATACTATGATGCCGTCTACAGAAAGACGGATGGAAACGGCCGGTAAACGTTGTGCAGGGAGCGTCCATGAAACATCTGCCGTTCATTTTTTTAACCGCATCCGCGGTCTGTTTCGTTTCGGCCGGAAACCGGTCTGAGTATACAGGTCTGTCGTCCGGTACGGACCGCGCTGTCATACAGGCCGTCGATCTTGCGGCACTGGAAACCGCGATTCTCGACACACAGCATCTGATCGGCTTTATTGACGAAGGCCTGGAAGAAGGGCAGGTGCCGCCCGGTTCGGAAGGCGTGCTGCAGTCTGCCATCGATGCAGCGGCGGCATTCGCGCTTTCGGATCTCTCCGCTGCAACGCAGGCTCAGGTGCAGGCGGAAACGGATGCGCTTTACGATGCCTGCAGCCGGTTTGAATCCGGTGTGCAGGTGAGCGGAATTCACATCACGGACATGTCCGCAACGCGGGAAACCCGGTATTTATTCGACAATCTGCGCATCCGGGCCGAATATCATCTGATGTTCGGCATGCATGACGCCACCGGTTACGGCGTCGGCTGGAACAACGACCTGGACCGGTCGGACGTAAACGATGTATGCGGCGATTTTCCGGCCGTGTACAGCTGGGACCTGACGCGCATTACCTGGGCGAACAACATCGCCGACACGAGATACCAGATGACCACGGCCTTTGCAAAAGGCAGTATCAATACCATGTGCTGGCATCAGCGGGATCCTTTGGGAAGGGGATTCTACAGCGAGGATGTAAACGACGAACGCATCGTGGCCACCCTGCTTCCTGGCGGGCTGTATCACGATTCCTATAAAAACAAACTGAAAACAGCCGCACGGTTTTTCAAATCCCTGCGCGGGTCCCACGGACAGTCCATACCCGTAATATTCCGTCCCTATCATGAGCATGACGGCAGCTGGTTCTGGTGGGGGGACGGTCACTGCACCGCCGAAGAATACGTCGGACTCTGGCGTTTTACGATCGCCTATCTGAGGGATTCGCTCAATGTGCATAACCTGCTTTACGCCTATTCACCGGGCACAGAGGGCCGGGATTCCACGGCTTACCTGGAACGGTATCCCGGTGATGCATATGTGGACATACTGGGTATGGACCACTACTATTATTACCCGGTGACCACGACGGATCAGGCTTACGTGGTCGATAAAGTGCGGGACCTGGCCCGGATGGCCCTGAACCGAAACAAGGTGGCTGCATGGACGGAAGTGGGCCAGCGCGACGGCATTCCCACCGGGGACTGGTTCACGCGTATTCTTCTGGAACCCATCAAAACAGATTCGCTCGCCGCATTTGTATCCTACGCCGCGGTCTGGCGGAACGCAGGCACGGATCATCATTTCGCGCCCTATCCCGGGCATCCCAGTGTCCCGGATTTTCTGAAATTCTACGAAGATCCCTACACGGTTTTCGAAGCCGACCTGCCCGATATGTATTCCCGGGCAGGCGCGGATATTGCACCGCCGGAATTCGTCCGGGCGCCCCCGTCCCCGTGGACGGTACACTTCACGGCCTTCGAACTGGTTCTGGAAACCAACGAGCGGGCATTCCTCAGGCTGGGCATGGAGGACCTGCCCTACGACGATATGACAGAACCCTTTCAAACAGGACAGGGCGGACGGTTTCACAGCACATGGCTGACAGGAATCCAGGGAGAAACGGTCCCGTACTACATTCAGGCCCGTGACACATGCGGAAACACCACGCAGAATGCGGCCATTATTTCCGTGACCGTGGACACACTGATGAGACCGGTCTTCTGGAAGGACCGGGAATACCCGGATTCGGAATGGCCCCTGGGTCCGGCACCTCTGGGATACGGCAATTCGGGCGACAGGACCGTGACCGGAGGCGCGCACACGCTGTATTTCCGGACGCATTTCAACCTGGATACGATCCCTGGCGTACTGGGACTGCTCGTGAAATGCCATGATGCGGCCGTGGCCTATGTCAACGGATTCGAAATCGGACGCACAAATCTCGCGGAAGGCCAGGTGATTTCACACGGCACCCATGCGCAGAGCGAGGCTTCGACAAACCGTGTCTTCATTTTCGATACGGAAGCCCTGTCCATGCTGCGCACCGGCGACAATGTCATCGCCGTGGAGCTGCATGCGGCGGATGCCGATCAGACCGATCTTTCGCTGGATGCCCAGCTGTTCAATCCGGACGGCGTATTTATTCCCCTCGGAGCAGCCTGGCATTACAATGACGACGATATCCAGCCCGCGAATGCAACGCTTCGCGACATACTCACGGGTGCCGCGGATCCGCACAGCAGCAGCCCCGGCTCATTCGTACTGTATCCCAATTTTCCGAATCCGTTCAACACCGTGACCCGGATCCGGTTTCATCTGCCCGGAACAAGCGAAGTCCGCCTGACCGTGTTCGATATTCTGGGCAGGGAACTCGTACGGCTGAAAACGGAACCGCTTGCTCCGGGAATGCACCGGATGACATTCGACGGTTCCGTATTCCCATCGGGCATCTATATGGCCGAGCTTCGGGCCGGCCGGGAGATTTCAAGACAAAAAATGCTTCTATTGAAATGATTTGATTTTTATCGAATTTATCTTCATATTCCCCTGTCAAGAAAAGACACAGAGAGGGCCCCATGAAAAAATACAGTTACGCAGTTTTGTGCATGGTGCTGTGTACCGCCTGGATTTCAGGCGGATTGGCACAGCCCGTTATCGTCAATCACCTGAGCACGGACATCACGGCCATTCCCGAATCGGCCATCCTGCAGGCCAAGGCGTCGCTGCACATCGCCTACGGCCATACATCACACGGAAGCCAGCTGGTCAGCGGCATGAACGGACTCGTCGGTTTCATGAACGGCCTGGGATACCCGCACAATCTGTACGGTTTCAATGCGGGCGGATCGAACGGCGCACTGGATTTTCGCGATACGCCGTTTTCCGGAGCCGAGGACCTGGGGAATCCGGACCGCACATCCTGGGCCACGGCCACGCGGAATTATCTGAACACACACCCGGCGGTCAACGTGATCATCTGGTCCTGGTGCGGCCAGGTTTCAGGGGCGTCCGAAGCGAATATCAATACCTACCTGTCCCTGATGACCGCACTCGAACAGGATTTCCCGTCAGTCCGGTTCGTGTACATGACCGGGCACCTGGACGGTTCCGGCGCGGAAGGCAGCCTGAACATCCGGAATGAGCAGATCCGAAATTACTGCACGGATCATGGGAAAGTCCTGTATGATTTCGCAGATATTGAAAGCTATGACCCGGACGGGCTCGTGAACTATATGCCGCTCTATGCGAACGACAACTGCGATTACGAAAACAACGGGGAGTACCGCAACTGGGCCGAAGACTGGCAGGCCGCACATATTCAGGGCACGGACTGGTATGATTGTGACGCCGCACACAGCCAGGCTCTGAACGGCAACCGCAAGGCCTATGCCGCCTGGTGGCTGTGGGCACGGCTGGCCGGATGGGCCGGACCCGTTCAGGATGACACAGCACCGGCTGCCCCTCAGAACCTGACCGCTGCACCGGTGAATGAAACGGAGGTCGGTCTGAGCTGGTCCGCCTCCTCGGACGCCGAATCCGGCATCGCCGGATACAGGATTTACAGGGATGGCGTATTTGCCGGATATACGGTGAATACCACGTACGCGGATGAGGACCTGGTACCGGGATCGTCCTATACATACACGGTGAGCGCCGTGAACGGCGCCGGTCTCGAATCGGATCCGAGTCCGGCGGCCCAGGCTGATACGCCTTCGGATAATGAAGCTCCGGATTCACCCGGGAACCTGACCGCAGTGCCGTCGTCCTCCTCGGCCGTCAATCTGGCCTGGGATGCTGCGGCTGACAATTCCGGTGTGACCGAGTACCGGATTTACAGGGACGGTGAACTCATCGGCACCACGGATGCAACCCATTATTCGGACACCGGCCTTCTTCCTGAAACAGCGTATGTTTACAGGATCTCGGCAGCCGATGCGGCGGGAAACGAATCCGCATTGTCGGACCCGGTTTCCGCGGTCACGCTCGATGCATCGCTGGTGCCGCAAACCATCCGTCTCGAAAAAACGGATACGGAAGTCACCGATTCCTTCATCTATGCGTATGAACCGGACACGAATTTCGGCGAGGAACCCTATATGGGTGCAATCGACCGCTTTCTCGTCCGGTTCCAGCTGCCGGCATCCCTGAACAACAAACAGATCCTTTCGGCCTCCCTTGGATTCTATGTATGGAACCAGTCGGATTTTCAGCCCGAAAATTACATGGATGTGTACGCGCTTCAAAACGAATGGACAGAAAGTGCGGTCACCTGGAACCGCAGAACCGAATCGGACCTGTGGAATACACCCGGCGGGGATTATGATGCATCCGGACCCGTGGTCCGAATTCTGCATGTACAGGGTGTGGATCACGCCTTCTATCCGGAAGCGGACATCACCGCGCTTGTCCAATCCTGGGTGGACGGAACAGCCGGGAATTACGGACTGCTTGTCATGAACGACTGCGCCACGGGCATCGGCCTGAAGGCCAGCGAGTATGGCGAAGGCACGCGGACATATCTGAGAATCACCTATACGGACAAGACAGAAACGTCGTGCCTGTGCACCGCTCCCCTGCCGGAACGAACGATGCTTGCGTTCAATTATCCCAATCCCTTCAACCCGGAGACCCGGATCGAGCTCTTCATCGAAAAACGCGACAGGATCCGGATAGACCTGTACAATTCGATCGGACAGCGGGTCCGCATGCTGATGGACCAGAGCTGCGAACCGGGCACACACAGCATCATGTGGAACGGCACGGACGACAGCGGCGCGCAGGTACCGTCCGGGCTCTATTTTTACAGGATCAGCGGCGGAAACAGGATATTAACGGGTAAAATGCAGCTGTTGAAATAAACTGCAATGAATCATGTTGAACCGGAGGGCACCATGAAGAAACCCCATCGGTTTGTCAGTGCGACCGTCATTCTGTTCTGGTTTGCGGTCATCGTGCAGGTTTGCGGAGCGGACTGGCCGCAATGGCGCGGACCGGACAGAAACGGCATTTCGGCTGAAAAAGGGCTCATGAAATCATGGCCGGACGGAGGGCCTGAACTTCTGTGGCAGGTCCGGGATCTGGGCAGCGGGTACGGCACCGTGGCCGTGGCAGGCAAGCGTCTCTATATCCAGACGAATGAAGGCCTGGAGAATGAATATGTCAGGGCGCTCGATGCGGCGGGTGGAAAAACGATATGGTCCGTGCGCATCGGTAATGTGGGCAATCCGGATCAGCGTCCGAATTTCCCGGCGGCCCGTTCCACGCCTACCGTAGACGGAGACAGGCTGTTCGCTCTGGGATCGGACGGGGACCTGACCGCCCTTGATCTGAAAACCGGAAAAGTGTTCTGGCAAAAAAGTCTGAGAACGGATTTCGGGGGAACGCCAGGCAACTGGGCCTATGCGGAATCCCCGCTCGTGGACGGCGACAAGGTCGTTGCCACGCCGGGCGGACCGGAATCGACCGTGGTTGCGCTGGATAAAAATACAGGCAAACTGATCTGGGCCTGTGATATACCGGGCAACGAAAAGGCCGCGTATGCTTCGGCCATTGTCATACAGGCTGGCAAGGTCAGACAGATCGTTGTTTTCGTCGAATCCTTCCTGGCCGGCATCGATTCTGAAACAGGCAAGCTGTTATGGACGTATAATGAAACCAAGGGCATCGCGAATATTCCCACACCCGTGGCGCGTCAGAGTTACGTATACAGCAGCGCCAGCCGCAAAGGCGGCGCCCTGATACGCATCGTGCCCGGCGAGGACAGTGTTCGGACCGAACAGATCTATTTCGATGCCAAACTGCCCAACGCCATCGGAGGCACGGTGCTGGCAGGCGACTGCCTGTACGGCACAGCAGCCAACGGCAGCGATTTCTTCTGCATCGACTTCATGACGGGGCAGGAAAAATGGAAGGCCGCCAGCGATGCGGCACCGGGCGCATTGTGCTATGCGGACGGCATGCTCTACGTTCACGGGGAAAACGGCAATGTAGCCCTGATCGAGGCTTCCTGTGAAGCGTACCGGGAAATCAGTATTTTTGCGCCTCCGGACCAGCCCGAAAAGAAAGACCGCATGGAAAAAGCCTGGGCCTATCCCGTGATCGCGGACGGAAGACTCTACATACGGGATCAAAACATGCTTTGGTGCTATAAAATCAAGTAAACCGTTTTAGCGGCGAAACCGTTTGATTCCTTCAAATATTTGGTGTATATTATTTTTATGAAGACTTTTAAAATGACAGCATCCGCGATGAAAAAGACCACCATGAAAACCAAACCGGGATTCCCGTGGAGGATGCTGGCGTAGTCTAATTGAATATGATTATTGAAGCCCCGGCATCCTTCTCTTAAAAGACGGATGCCGGGGCTTTTTTTATTCATCGTAAATAAAGGAGTGTAAGATGGCATTTAAAGTCACGGTTGTCGGTGTCGGTCTGGTCGGCGAAACCATTGTATCCTGCCTGAAGGAACGGCATTTCCCGTGTGAATGGCCGCCGCGCATCGCCGCTACAAGGGCACGGTCCGAGACCATGGGCAATGAAGTGTTCGGCGTTGAAGAAACTTCTGCGGATGTGTTCAGGAACGCGGACCTGGTGCTGTTCGCCGGAAAGGAAGGAGCCCGGGGCGCCAGCGCCACCTGGCGTGAAACCGCTTTACAAGAAGGTGCTTTCTGCATCGACAACGGCCGCGATTTCCGCCTGTCTCCGGACGTTCCCCTGGTCGTGCCGGAAGTCAATGCGGACGCGCTGAACGCGGAATCACGGTTCATCGCCAGTCCCAACTGCTCCACGATTCAGCTCGTGGCTGCTCTGGCCCCAGTGCACCGTGCGGCCCGCATCAGGCGCATCATCGTGGCCGGGTACCAGTCCACCAGCGGATGGGGGCTGCGGGGTCCGGAAGAACTGAGGGCGCAAACACCCCCTGCACTGAAATCACTGGACGACATCCCCTATGATCCGGAGGTGTTCCCGCGGCCGATTGCGTTCAACTGCATTCCTCAGATCGAGCCGTTCATGGACGACGATTACACGAGGGAAGAACTGAAACTGGTCTATGAAACTCGGAAAATCCTGGGCGACGGGGACATTCAGGTATCGGCCACATGCGTGCGCGTGCCCGTATTCGTGGGTCACGGCCAGGCGGTCTGGTTCGAGACAGAGCGGCCGGTGTCACCGGATGAGGTCCGCGGTCTGATGTCGGATGCAGCTGGTGTACGTGTGCCGGACGGACCGGACCTCCCCTATCCGACATCGCTTGATGTAAACCGGTTTCCGGACGATGTGCTCGTGGGCCGGATACGCAGGGACATCAGCAGGGAAAACGGCATCGCCTGCTGGATCGTGGCGGACAACCTGCGCAAAGGCGCGGCCCTGAACGTGGTCCAGATCGCGGAATCGCTTATTCAGAAGGGGATTCTGAAAGCGTAGGAGCACGGCATGGCGTTGGGTCTGTTGGGTCATTGGGTCATTGGGTCTTTGGGTCTTTGGGTCTTTGGGTCGTTGGGTCATTGGGTCTTTGGGTCATTGGGTCTTTGGGTCTTTGGGTCTTTGGGTCTTTGGGTCGTTGGGCCGGAGCGTGAAACGGGGAGATGAGAAACGGAGAGACGGAGAAAAAGATTTAAGACTAAAGAATAAAGACCAAAGATTTCAAAGCCCCGTAGGGACGGTATATTTATAGCATTGAAGATGTAAAAAATAATTATAGTCCCGTAGGGACGTAATATTTATAGAAGCCGTAGGGACGTAATATTTGTCCTTTTTTTCTCCGTTTCACCGCGTCCCCGTTTCTCCGATGCGCTTGCGGTCCAATTCTGTTGTTTGTAATTTTGAATTTGTTGTTTGTGATTTATTTGTT
>JAFGGN010000092.1 GCA_016930535.1 bacterium | reverse complement strand
TCCGCGGTCTTCTTTTAGGGGGACGGGACGCGGGGACTCATACACCCATATACGCATATACGCTTATACTGCTTTTAAGTGGTCCGCGGTCCTGCCGTCTGCGGTCAATGATTTAAATCTCCGTTTCACCCCATCTCCGGTTCCCCGAAGCATTCACGGTCTGCGGCTGATCCGTTTTACTCACGGTCGTAAACCCGCGCCTGCGATGATTTTTGGGCAGTTGATCCGGCAGGACGCCGTTTTCCCTGCAGTATTGCCGGATTACGGACAGAAAAACGGATCCGTAGTTTTCCATTTTGACTTCACCCACACCGTAAATATACTGCAGGGTTTCCTCTGTACAGGGATAAAAACAGGCCATTTGTGCAAGAGTCCGGTCCGGGAAAATTACATAAGCCGGTACTTCGGCTTCTTCTGCCAGTTCCCTGCGCTTGCACTTCAGCATATCGAACAGCACTGGATCACAGTTCAGTATTTCTGATTCGATGGCCGAAACCTGTGTGATGTCGGGTGGCTGCGTTCCCATAACCGGTTCTTCGCCCCTCAGAACACGCCAGGCCCGGTGTGTCAGAACGAGTGATCCGTAATCCGTCTGCTGCACAAGAATCCCACGGGCGATCAGCTGCGCTGCATAATGCTGCCAGGTCCTACGGCTGATCGCGCTTCCCACACCGTATGTACTGATGCGGTCATGATGAAAACGCAGTACCTTATGCGACTTCGATCCGCGTAATACATCGATAATATAATTAACCCCGAATTTCTCGCCCGTCCGCCTGACGCAGGAGAGGAACATCTGGGTCTGTACCGTGATATCATCGAGCGGCCGGTCCGGCATCGCGCAGTTATCGCACATGCCGCACTGCCTGAAATCCGGTTTTTCACCGAAATAGGAAAGCAGCGGCCTTCTCCGGCAGGCTCCTGTTTCAGCGAATCTCACCATGGCACTCAAATGCAGTTCAGCGGACTGCCTTTCGATCCCGGACATTTTACGGATAAAATACAGATTCTTCTGCAGATCCGAATAACTGAACAGAAGCAGGCAATCGGCATGAAGTCCGTCCCTTCCGGCACGCCCGATCTGCTGATAGTAGGATTCGATGTTTTTGGGCAGGTCGCGATGAATCACGAAACGGACATTGGATTTATTGATGCCCATACCGAAAGCGATTGTGGCCACCATAATCCGGGCCTCGTCGCGTATGAAAGCCTCCTGATTCACTTTTCTCGTCACATCTTCAAGACCGGCGTGATAGGGTCTCACCGAATATCCGTCCGCAGCCAGATCCGCGGTCAGGTCATCCACCTGTTTGCGGGAGTAACAATAGACAATGCCCGGCTGATCCGGATGTCTGTCCAGAAATTCCTTAATTTGAAAATACGGTTCGGTTTTCGGTTCAATCTGAAGAAACAGGTTTCTGCGGTCGAAACCGGCAATGTAGAGATCCGCATGGGTCAGTCGGAGACAGTTCAGGATGTCCTTCTGCACCCGTGGTGTGGCCGTGGCCGTAAGCGCCATGCATGCAGCCCCGGGAAACCGTTCACGGACAGTGACAAGATGCCGGTATTCCGGCCTGAACTCGTGACCCCATTCAGAAATGCAATGCGCCTCGTCAATAATCAGGTATAGTACGGGAAGCAAAGAGAGAAATTCCAATGTCGCGGGCATCAGCAGGGTCTCGGGCGCCATATACAAGAGTTTCGCTTCCCCGTTTCTTACCTGCGCCCTGGCTGAACGGATTGCAGACCTTGAAAGACTGCTGTTCAGGCACACCGCAGGTACCCCCAGGGCATTCAGCTGTTCCACCTGATCCTTCATCAGAGAGATCAGGGGTGAGACGACAATGGTGAGCCTGTCGGACATCAGTGCAGGAATCTGATAGCATATCGACTTGCCTGCACCCGTGGGCATGACCACGAGCGTGTCCCTGCCTGTCAGCACACTCCCGATCACTTCCTTCTGAAGAGGCCGGAATGCCTTGTATCCGAACACCCGCTTCAGAATTTCCTGTGCTTTTACAATCATCGTGCTTCTCTGCTTTTATTGAATGAATACATGCCTATTCTACAATATAATTCGCAATAAATCAAGTTTTTTCGTAATTTTTTATTATTTTTATGCAACTATTTCACACGCATCGTCCATGCCCCGGAAGCACTGCCCGGATTCCGCATTCAGCATCATGCGCCCCTCTTCACGGCCGACATTCAGCACGCCGCATTTCGGCCTGAAATTATTTGGTTATGAACGGGCTATTTTGTATATTGATCGCAAGATTACACCAGGGCATTTTCTTTATTAACGATCATTAGTACCATGCTTCTCATTTGTACCTGACCCGGCAGATCCGGAAGGAATCGACTAATCCCCGCAGATACGGATACTGACCGGGCACAGTTACAATCGGAAACGCGTTCAGACTGTATATCATGAAGCAGAACGTGGACCCATTTTATTTTGCGGTATGTATTTCAGGGATTATCAAGTTAATGAATGAAATTTTTTTCCGCCTAATCAAAAGGAGAATCCCAAATGGCTGATTGTGAACTGCTGGCCGGCTGTCTGTTCTTCAACGATAAAATGCCGATGGAAACCGGATTGGGTGCACTCTTCAAAAATAACTATTGCCAGGGCGACAATACTACATGCGCCAGGTACATGGTCGCAAAAAAACTGGGCCGGGAAAAAGTCCCGCCAAGTCTGTACCCGAACATGTACGATGAAGCAAGGGACCTGATCGCGAAAGGATAACCGGTCCAAATTCCTGTCATCCGCGGTCCGGACTCTATAAATATCCGGACCGATTTCATTTGTACGGGAATATCTCCTTTCAGTCTTTTCGTCTTCGCGTCCGGTATTTTCCTGTACGAGGTCAGATTGCCCGCGTGTTTCTGATTGTCATATTCACTGTATATCGCTTGACAACCATAAAATACAATTTGGTGTTAAATCCAAGGATCCTCGTCACAGGTCATTTTAAAATCAGGGTCCGATTGCAGTCCGTATAAAAGAGTCAAAAACCGAGCAAGAGAGAGAACATCTCATGAAAGATTTCTGCGTGGACCTGGCCGATACTCCGGACAGTCTTGCGTCAATGGCTGAAATTCTGGGAGCCGCAGGCGTGAATATCGAGGGGCTCTGTCTGACTTCGTGCGAAGGGCGGTGTGTTGTTCATTTCGCAGTGGAAGATGCCGGGACCGCAAGACAGGTTCTTAAAGATTCGGGAATTGCGGTCAGACACGAATCTGAAGTATTTGTACTGCATAAGGATGAACTGGGCATGACGGGCAGGCCGGGATCCTTCGGCGGAATCTGCAGGACATTCGCCGATCATGACATCGGCATCCGCTTCGGGTATCCCGCAGAGAACAACCGGTTCGTCTTCGGCGTGGATCACATCGGGAAAGCACGCGGATTGTTCGGTGAATAGCGCGCCTGTTTATATTAAAAGAGGTTTCCATGAAAAATAAAAATTCCATGCAGCATCGTATTCTGATTGGATTGGTCGCCGCAGGCGTTGCTTTGTGGATCCATGCACAATCAGCGGATCCGCCGCTGCCGCATCTTGAGCAAAATAACGGACGGCACGCTTTGATCGTCGATGGCGAGCCTTACCTGATACTGGGGGCACAATGCAATAATTCAAGCGCCTGGCCGGCCATGCTTCCGAAGGTCTGGACGGCCATGGAGGCGCTCCATGTCAACACGCTCGAAATCCCGGTCTACTGGGAACAGTTCGAGCCTGAACCGGGCCAATACGATTATCACGTCATCGATACCATCATCATGCAGGCACGCGAACACGACCTGCGGCTGATTCTGCTCTGGTTCGCCACATGGAAGAACGGGTCGAATCATTACATGCCGCAGTGGATGAAGCTTCAGCCCGGAAAATACCCGAATATCACAGGCAAAAACGGACGGCAGGTCGACTCGCCTTCTCCCCACGCCCGGGCCGCGCTCGAAGCGGACATCCGGGCCTTCTCCGCGTTCATGCACCATCTCAGGGAAGCCGACACGCGCCGCACCGTCATCATGGTACAGGTTCAGAACGAGCCGGGTTCCTGGGGCTCCGTTCGCGACTACTCACCGGAGGCCCAGAAAATATTTGACAGCCCGGTGCCTTCCGAAGTCCTCTCTGCGAAGAACATATCCCCGGAATCCAACCGGAGCTGGCCCGACGTGTTCGGACGGGATGCCGACGAGTTTTTTCAGGTCTGGCATGTCGCATCCTATATCGGCCGGATCGCCGCCGCAGGAAAGGCAATCTACCCGATCCCGCTTTATGTCAACGGGTCGATCCGCGATCCGCTGAATCCCGGCTGGCCGCCGGCCTATGAGGTAGGCGGCCCCAACGACAATGTCTTCGATCTATGGAAAGCCGCGGCACCGGATGTGGATATACTGGCGCCCGACATCTACATCGCCGATACGGAGGCCTACCTGAAAGTTCTCGAACTTTACAGCCGGTCGGACAATCCTCTGTTCGTACCGGAAACCATCGGTTTTGGTGCTTTCACACGGTTTTTCTTTGCGGCCCTGGGACATGGTGCAATCGGCTATGCTCCGTTTGGTATGGATGATACGCGAATCCGTACCGGAAGCGACGGCCATCCCCTGTCCTCCGAGGCAAAATACGGGGCCACGGCACGCAACTATCGCCTGTTCGAACCCATGGCCAGGCAGATTGCCAGGCTGAATTTCGAAGGCAGAATTCAGACCGCGATTCAGCTGGCCTTGGATCCCGATGCCGAACCGGGCAATCCCGTCGATCAGGAAAATTACGTCACGGACCGGTCACTTCATTTCGGCGAATGGGATGCGGATATCGCATTCGGTACATTTTACCGGATGGCCCGTACGCAGCCGCCGCCTGAAACACCGGACGGATGCATTCTCATCGCCGAGCTGGACAAAGGACAGTATTTGCTGGCCGGCTATCATTGCCGCGTCATGTTCCGCCCCGCAGGACCAAACGAAGGCCGGCCATGGGAATACCTGATCGTCGAGGAAGGTCAGTATGACGACGGGTCATTCAGGGCCGACCGCATTCTGAACGGAGATCAGACCGACTGGGGCCTGAATTTCCCGGAGCCTGCCGTGCTGCGTGTGACGCCCTATCTGAGATAGCCGGGCAGGCCGGGCCGATGGTCCGTCAGCTCCGGAAAAACAACATGACGAACATTCAGCAGGAAGGAAAATCATGACCATCCGATTCAAGGGAACCCCGGCCGTCATCGTTTGGCTGATCACATCCGCCATCCTCTTCGCGCGGGATGGCATGCCCACGCTCAGTGAAGCGTATCGGAAAAGTTTTCTCATGGGTGTGGCCGTGAATCCGGCCATTGTCAGCGGGAGGGACAGCATAGCCATGGAGATCGTTACGGCACAGTTCAACAGCATTACGTCGGAAAATGTGATGAAATGGGCACCTGTCCATCCTAAACCCGGCGTATACAATTTTGAACCGGCCGATGCATATGTGGAGTTCGGCGCCAGACACGGCATGTTCATCATCGGACATACCCTGGTCTGGCACAGCCAGACGCCTTTCTGGATTTTCAGGGACGGGGATGGGAAACCCGCCGGTCGGGACACCCTGCTCTGCCGGATGCGGGAGCATATCCGGACGGTTGCCGGCCGTTACAAGGGACGTGTCCGCGGATGGGACGTTGTCAATGAGGCACTCGAAGACGACGGCACGCTTCGCAGCAGCCCTTGGCTCAAGGGCATCGGCGCCGATTTCATACAAAAGGCATTCGAGTATGCAAACGAGACGGATCCGGAAGCCGAACTCTACTACAACGACTATAATCTCTGGAAGCCTGAAAAGACCGCGGCGGCCATCCGTCTGGTCCGGGATCTCCGTGCCCGGGGCGTCCGCGTGGACGGTGTGGGCGAGCAGGGACACTGGGCGTTCAATTATCCCTCGCCCGAAGAGCTGGATGCCATGCTCCGGGCCTTCCGGGAAGCGGGCATCAACGTGCTGATCACGGAGATGGATGTCAGTGTGCTGCCCAATCCATGGGACTACCAGGGCGCGGATGTCGGCAGACGTTTCAGAGAACTGCCGGGGACGAATCCCTATACGGAGGGGCTCCCGGATTCGATACAGGTGAAGCTTACGGCCCGGTACGGCAGCCTGTTCTCGATCCTGCGTGATTATGCGGATATCGTGGACAGAGTGACGCTCTGGGGCGTGGATGACGGACATTCCTGGCTCAACCATTTTCCGGCGAGGGGAAGAACCAACTATCCCCTGCTCTTCGACAGAAATTATCTGCCCAAACCTGCGTTCGATGCGGTAATCGATGCCGCAGAAGCGGGACCATGATCCTCCGGTTCCGGCCGGCCGCATCCGGAAAATTTTTCAATTCGACATTTCAGCCCATATCGCAGATTGTCCATGATCCGCATTGCATAAAAAATACCTGTTTTCACTATGTAATGATTCCTCCTGAAGAGTCTGCAGACCGCTTGACAGTCTTTTTACCGCATATATTTTATCCTGCTATTAATTTCTTGATATTTATAGGTTTATTTTTCCTCGCACTCCATAAAAATCAGAATATATAATCCCGCTGATATATAATAAAACCGTCTATGCAATTGGCATGGTACTTGCAAATTAATTATAATTAATTCAATTACTTGTAGCGTGTCGATACCAATGACGAACATATTATGGAAATGCAGATTTAAGCGGACCTTTGTTGTTATCATCCCCCTTTTACTCCTTTCTTCCGGCTGCGGGAATAAAAAGTCATTTCAGGACAGAAGCATACAAATCGGGCAAAAACGTTTTGTATCGGTGAGATTCGATCCTTCCTATTACTATGATGTGGATCTCAAGGTTCAGGATCTTTGCAGCGATCTGGTTCACAAATGGAAAGAGAGCGGAATCAATGCGGTTTATATGAAGGTGTACGATCCGGTTTACGGCGCTGTATACAAAACCGGGTACAAACCGAATATTCAGACGGATTACGGACGGCTGAACCTGCTCAGGACCCTGATCAAAACCGGTCATAAAAACGGCATTCAGATATACGCATGGATTCCGGCTTTCCAGCATAAACAGGTGTGGGAAGCACAACCCGGATGGCGCCGCAGGGAAGCGGACGGGAAAGACTACCGGCCGGACGAGCACAGCTACTATCTCTGCGTCCGGAATCCCGATTACAGAAAATGGTGGATCGGGTTCGTGGATGATTTGCTGAAACGATACGGGGATCTGGATGGCGTGGACATCGCGGAACCCGTGATCAGCTGGAAGCCGGAAAGGGCCTGTTATTGCGATCACTGCCGCGAGGCCCAAAATAAATATGCGGACAGCACACGAACGACCCCGGAGAATGCGTTTGAATTCACACGGTCAGAGGCCCTGACTTCTCTCATCGAAGAGACCTGCAGGCTCGTGCATTCACGGGGCCGCTCGGTTTCCGTGACGTCCCTGACATCCGCCTACGGAAGCGGTTCGCTGCTTTCCGCCGGAGAATACCGGCGCCAGACCGGCTTCGACCTGGATGCGGTTCTTGACAGCAGGCATAAACCCGATATACTGAACAAGGAAATACTCTGGCAGGAATGGGCCGGCTTCTGGAAAGACACTTCCATCTTCCGGCCCGAATGGACAGGACGGGCTGTGAGGAACATGATATCCCAGGTGGACAACCGGTCCAGGCTGGTGATTCATGTTGAAATGACTCCATTGGGCAGTATTCCGGTTCCGGATAATCTGTTCATTAAATCTGTATATGCCGCCCTGGATGCAGGCGCTCAGAACATCGATTTTTACGATGCCCATCAGGCGGACAATCGCGGGCTGTGGCCCCGGATCAGTCAGGCCCTCACCTATGTTCCGCTGAAAAAAGTACTCGTTTACCACGATCCCGGGTATTTTCAGGATGCCAGGCAGCTGGAGGTGCTGCTCCGGCATTTTCGCACTAAAACGGATGTCCGGCCCCTGGATGAGAGATTCACTCCGGCGGATCTGGCCGGATTCGATTTCATTTTCTACGTCGGGAATGCTTACCGGGCCTCCCTTCCGGGCCCGTTTGTACAATTGATCGCCGGATTCGGCGGTACAATCTGCTGGCTCAATGAAAATATTCAGGCACTTGGAGATGCCGGACTTCACCGGCTGGGTTTTCAGTATCAGGGCTTTGACGATTCGTCGCAGTACGAGATCCTTTATCAGGGAACATCCTTTAATAAAGCGGACCGGTCCCTTCACCTGATTGACGTCGAACGGCCGGATCGCTGCAGAATTTTGGCTTCGGCCAGAGCCGGCGACAAAGAAGTGCCGTACATGATCCGGAGCGGGCGTTTCTGGTATGTGGCCGATCTGCCGTCCTCCTATACTGTAGAGGGAGGAAGACATATCGTTTTTGCCGACCTGCTTCACGAAATTCTGGGTGAAGATCATGCGGACAGGCATCTGGCCCTGGTCCGGATCGAAGATGTCAATCCCACCTCCCATCCCGAATATCTCAAATCAATTGCCGATTATCTGTCATCCCGGGACATTCCTTTTTCCGTGGGTCTGACCCCGTATTATCTCGATCCTGCTGAAAACACGGCTATTTCCATTTCGGACCGCCCGGCCCTGACCGATGCGCTGCATTACATGATTGCCCGGGGAGGCACGGTTGTTTTGCACGGATGCACGCACCAGTATCGCGGACAATCCACCGTCGATCATGAATTCTGGGACGGATTGACAGAAGAGCCGCTTTTTGAAGATTCCGAAATCTATGTGGAGGAACGGGTTGAGAAAGCGATCGACGAGTGCTTCAAAAACGAGATATATCCCCTGGTCTGGGAAACACCACACTATGCCGCTTCGCTGCTTGATTACGGTGTCATCAACCGGTTCTTCACCACCTGTTATGAAAGAAGGCAGACCGTCAATTCGCTGGGATCCGATCAGCTGCTGCCCTTTTTCATTCCCGCACGCGCGGGCAGGGCGGCCATGATTCCTGAAAATCTGGGATATATCCCCATAGAAGACCCTTCTCCGGAAACGATACTCCTCAATGCACAAAAAAACCTGGCCGTCCGGGACGGATTCGCCAGCTTCTTTTTTCATCCATTCGTTCCCCTGGAGTCCCTGAAACAGCTGACTGCCGGTATCCGGGACATGGGATATACGTTCGCCGACATCCGGTCACTGGATAACCAGGTCAAAACAGCCTCACGGACCGTGATCAGCGGCCGGAACACGCTCGACCTCGATGTAAAGGACCGGTATTTTCGTGAATTTTATCTGACCGGCCGGGGTAAAAGGAAATATCAGAAGATCAGTGATGAGAAATTGTCCGGACCGGTGCAAAAATCGGTAGTCTGTCCCGGGGACTGGCTCTACGTGGCCAGCGCACTGGATATGAAGGAAAAAAAATTCCCGGAAACCCTGGCGGCGACCCTGTCCAGGGCGCCCTTCGGTCTGGGACATTTTTTACAGCAGCAGCCACTGCTGGCGGCCAAAAGCACAGCCATACCGCTTTTCATTGTGGATCCGTCCGCCACAGGGAGGCCGGCCCTGAGCCAGTCCGGTCTGATCAATGCTTTCCAGGCTGCGGGCATAGACTATCGAAGCGTTCCGGTCCGGCAGTTCCTGAACATCCCGGATCAGGTCAACCTGGTCATCATCCCGTTCGCCGCGGGCCGGCAGCTTTCAGAACAGCAGATCCTCTTCATTTTGAGGGCGCTTTCACAGGGGCTGCGCATCGTTCTGGAAAAGGAGACCGGCTTAAGTGAACGGATCGGGATCGTGAACACAGGTGATACGCTCACCGTGAGCATGGTCAGGGATGAATATTATCCTCAGGTGAACATTCAATGGAAAGAAGCGGATGTGTACCGCCGCTTCGATGTGCCCTTCGATTATGTCTCCTATTACTCCGAAGAAAACACCGGGGATCCGCTTGTCATCGGCGGCGAATTCGGCGACGGCCAGTATCTCTACTTTGCCACGCTGTTTGATCCCACCACATCACAGGGGTACGGCCGGTATCCCTATTACTGTGATCTCCTGCAGAGGCACTTCGATTTATGGCCCCTGGTGAAAAGAGAGTCCGCTGAAATGTATTTTGAACCCGGGGACCGGGAAGACGTGAGTATAGAAGAGCTCATCGATATGTGGAAAAAGAACGGTTACAGAACTATCTATGTGGCAGGATGGCACCGGTATACGGACTGGACCTATGAATACGACAAACTGATCGATCTCGCGCATCAGAATGCCATGCTGGTCTATATCTGGTTCGAACTGCCCCATGTGAGCATGACTTTCTGGAACGAACATCCGGAATGGCGTGAGAAGACGGCCACAGGCAGGGATGCCATCGTCGAATGGCGGCATTTTATGGCCCTGACAGATTCATCCTGTCTGAACGCGGTCTGCTCGGAATTGTCATTCCTGATCCAGAAATATGACTGGGACGGCATCAATTTCGCCGAGCTTTATTTCAGCTCTCCGCTCGGGCCGGAGCGACCCGACCTGTTTACGCCCATGCATACTTCCATTCGAAACCGATTCTCCAGGCTGCACGGATTCGATCCCATACAGCTATTCAATCCGGATTCGCCTTTTTACTGGCCGCAAAACCATTCCAAATGGGAACAGTTTCAGCAATTCCGGCAGGATCTGGTGATCGAACTGCACGAAGCTTTTCTTGCCTTTCTGCAGCAGGAAAAAGCCAAAAAAACCGATGACATGGAAATTGTGGTGACCGCCCTGGACAACATCAATGCCAGGCAGACGGGCCTGGGCACGGCCATGGATACGCCGCGCCTGATTGAACTGGGCAAAAGGCTGCCCTTTACACTTCAAATCGAGGATCCTTACGAGTTATGGCATCTGGGACCCTCCCGGTATGACCGCATTTCACAGACGTACCGGGCATTGCTGCAGGAACCAGAGGACCTGATACTGGATATCAATGTGGTTCCTTACCGTTCGTTCAAACAGACCATGGCTCCGACACGGCAGCCGACGGGGCTGGAACTGTACCAGCTGCTGAGAAGCGCCTCTCAAAATCAGAACCGGGTCGCGCTTTATTCCGAATCGAGCATTTATATGGTTGATTTTCCCTGGATCCCTTATGCGCTCGGACAGCAGACCACGGAAACCCTGACGCCGTATCGATGGGAAATTCGTTCGGGAAATACGGTGAGCATCGACATGAATCCGGATGCACATCAGGACCTGATGGTGAACGGATCATTCTGGCCGGCATACCATCGCGGCCGTCTGACGCTGCCTGCCGGAGATCATGTGATTCAATCCATTCCCGGGATCAGGGGACTGGCCAAATCCTTCAGCTCCTCCACGCGTCTTGTTGATATCAGCGGGGAGCTTAAATCCTGCCGCATGAACCGCCAGGGTATCGAAGTGACCTGCGAATCTCCGGTCCGGAACTATATGATCGTGAATGAACGACCGAACAAGATCATGGTGGACAACAAGACATACAAAACCAGGGTACGAAAAGGAAGAACGGGGTACGCTTTCGCCGTTCCATCCGGCCCTCATACGGTAAAAGTAATCACCCGGAGTGCGGGCAACCGGTCACTGAGCAATTTCAGCATCGTGTCGTCGGTCGCCATCGTACTGCTGAGCGGACTGGCGGGTTTGATTTTAATCGGACTTTATGTCAAAGGAACCATGGGAAGACATCGCCGCAACATGCATTGAGTCTTTGTCAAGGAATAGTTGATATGCCGTTTGAATCCATTGTCATCAATATTTTATTCCTGTTTTCCGTCTCGGTCATCTGGATCATGATCCTTTACCAGCTCGTCCTGACCTTGTACGGACACAGACACCGCCGGGCCATGGAAAAACGGCTGACTGAAATCGATATGCCCGATGCATCATTGCCTCCGGTTTCCATCCTGATCCCTGCAAGAAATGAAGAAGTCGTCATCGCCCGGACTCTGGATAAAATACTGGCCCTGGATTACCCGGCTGATCATATGGAAGTCATTGTCATCAATGACGGATCGACCGACAGGACCCAGGCCATCCTTGACGCATACCGGAAAAAGGACAGCCGTGTCGTCCCGCTTCAGCTGCCGATGGCCCAAACGGGAAGAGGCAAGGCGCATGCCCTGAACGCGGGTTTCGCGATCACGAAACACGATTATATCGCCGTGTATGATGCGGACAACAATCCGGAAGCCTCCTCCCTGAAAACACTGGTCCGGGAACTGAAGGCAGAAAGCAAGGTGGCCGCGGTGATCGGCAAATTCCGGACCCTGAACTGGAAGCGGAACATCCTGACACGGTTCATCAACATCGAGACATTGAGTTTTCAGTGGATCCTGCAGGCGGGCCGATACAGGGCGTTTCAGGTTTCCATACTGCCGGGCACCAATTTCGTGATTCGCAAAGAGGTCATTACAGCCTGCGGAGGATGGGACGAGGCAGCCATAACCGAAGATGCGGAACTGAGTGTACGCATCTATCAGATGGACTGGAAAATAAAATTCGTGCCCCATGCCGTGACATGGGAACAGGAACCGGAGAAACTGGATGTATGGATCCGGCAGCGGACGCGATGGGTCAGGGGGAATAATTATGTCATACGCAAATTTGTCAAACCGGCATTGGGACTGCGTAACCGGTTTCTCTTTCTGGAATTTTTATATCTCTTCATCCTCTATTATTTGCTCCTGGGCGCTATCGTGACATCGCATCTGCTTTTTATATTATGCGGATTCGGGATTCTCAATGTCGATGTGCCCGGGCCCTATATGGCCGTATGGATACTGGCTTTTATTCTGTATCTCATGGAAGTGGTGCTTGTGCTTTCCTACGAAGATGAAGACAAGCCGCTGAATGTGCTCATTGCCGCGATCATGTATTTCACCTACTGCCAGATGTGGATCTATGTGGTTTTCCGTGGATTTTACCTGGACCTGGCAAAAAAACGGGTCGGCATCTGGGACAAAACGGAACGTCATAATCAGGATGATCTCCCGGGTCAGGACGGGGATTCACCTTGACCGGGAAATTCTTACATATTGCAGCCGCAGCCATTATTTTTGCAGGCACCCTGCCGGGCACGGAACCCGATTCATCCGTGACCGGATCCAATCCCAGTGAAGACGGATCCGGCGGAATAACCCTGAAACAATGGGGAGAGTTTTACGACGAATCCATGACGATTGAAAGCGAGGAGAACAACCTGTTCTCCAATTCGCACATCCGGCAGGGTCTGAAAGTCGACCATTTGCCCGGCATCAATCTGATGCAGGCGTATGTACTGGTCAGGTACGGACGGGATCTGCACAGGGATTTCTGGAACAATAAAACCGAGGCCGGCCTGGGACTCCGTATCCGGTTCTTCGAAAAAATATTTTTCGCACCCTATGTCGAATTGATCCGGGGATTCTACAATCAGATCCCGGGGCACCACCCGAGACCCGGAACCCGGCAGTATACGGATTTCAGGGGGGGATTCATTTTCTGGTACGGATGGGACACATGGTACGAACCGGCCTCGCTGATCACCTTTCCCGGGCATTTTACCGGCGAGGTTTACAGTGAATTGAACTACTTCAGAAAGGACCGCGATAATATCATTTTATATGTGCATATCAAGGCGGGCGTCCGCATGATCCGCATCTGGAAATGCGCCTGTGTCGGATACGGGGCCGCGTATATCATGAAAGACACGAACCGGGATTTCTGGAACAATGCCGCTGAAATCGGACCCGGCATCTGGATCAAGCCCCATCCTGATTTTGACCTGAAATTTTTCGTGGAATGGCTCCGGGGGTATTATTACGGCATCGAGGGCAGGGATGAGAATCCCTATCCTCAAATATTCGATGACCGAAGAATGGGTATTCTTTTATGGATCGGATGGTAAAAACTGAATAAGGCCGATTGAATGATTCTGCAGGAGCAGAAAATGAATAAGCATATAATGGGGACTGTATTATTCGCCCTGTGTATACTGGCTCCGCTCAATTCCATGGCTGATTCCGGCGATTCAGCCAGCCTGATCTGGAAGTTGTCCGCCGACCTGGGTGTGACAGCGATAGCACCTGCCGGCGATCTTGACGGAGATGGCATAAAGGATATCTTTATGGGATCGGCCGACAATCTTGTGTATTGCCTGTCCGGAAGCGGCATTCGCCAGGGTGAAATTATATGGTCCTGGAATTTCGGTGCGCCCGTCTGGACAGTGGCCGCCATTTCTGATATCAATGGAGATGGAGCGGACGATTGTCTCGTCGGATGCGCGGACAATACCATTTACTGCATGTCCGGGAAAACGGCCGGGGGTCTGTCGGAAATTTTATGGTCCTACGGCGTGGACGGTGACATTTTTACGATTGCAGTATTGAACGATCTGACCGGCGACGGCATCGAGGACTGTGTGATGGGGACCAATGACGATCAGGTGTGCTGCCTCGAGGGAAAATACGGGCAGGTACTCTGGTCCTACCGGGATCCGGATGCCGGTGCCATCAAATCGGTGGTTGCGATCTCCGATGTGGACAAAGACGGGCTGGATGACTGCCTGGCAGGCGGAGAAAACGACAAGGTGCTCTGCCTGTCCGGAGGCGGATCCGGCAGCGGGCGCCTGATCTGGTATTGCGATACCCAGAGCACGGTTCTTTCTGTCGCTGCAATCCAGGACGTGACCGGGGACGGCAAACCGGACTGCCTTGCAGGGGGAGAAGATGATCATATTTACTGCATATCCGGAAGCGCTTCAGGCAAAAACGATCCTGTATGGACCTATCAGACGGGATCGACCGTCAAGTCCGTTTCCCCGATTGCGGACGTCAATCAGGACGGTGTCGCGGACTGCCTGGCAGGAAGCCAGGATGATCATGTCTATTGTCTTTCGGGAAAGACGGGCGGAGTCCTGTGGCCTTTTACAACTGCCAGTACCGTTCTCAGCGTATCTTCCATAGCCGATGTCAATAACAGCGGTGTCTGCGATTGTATTGTGGGCTGCGAAAACGATCTGATCTATTGTATTGAAGGAACACAGGGTGCTGTGATCTGGTCCTATGCAACAGGCGGAGCCGTGAACTGCGTTCTGGCCGTGGCCGATTTGAACGGCAATCAGACCGATGATGTGCTCGGCGGATCCACGGACAGTTATGTGTACGCCCTGGACGGAGGATATATCATTGCCGAAACTGTCCGCACGCCGGCGGTTCCCGCGCTTCCGGCCGGAGAGCCATTGACCGGCACAATCGACGATCCCATCACTTTCATCACAGGCGGATCGGCCTGCAACCTGGGTCATCCCGTGGAATACCGATTCGACTGGGACGACGGGCTGATCTCTGATTGGGGAGATTCGAGCCGGATTCATGTATGGACAGCGTACGGATCATTTGATATCAAAGCACAGGCCAGATGCGCTGTCGATACGACGATACTGAGTGCATGGTCTGATTATGCGGCCATGGAAATTATTGACCCATCATATGTAAACCGCCGCACGGCTGAGGAAGCGCCTGATCGATTCCATCTTGATCAGAATTATCCGAATCCCTTCAACATGAAAACCACCATCGAATTTCAGGTTCCGGCGGCCTGTCAGGTGACCATTCATATCACCAACATACTGGGCAACCGGATTGCCACACTTGTGGACGAATATCTGCAGGCCGGGAATTACATGATGGATTGGGACGGGAGAGCCGCTTCCGGCGCCGTGGTGCCGTCAGGCTTTTATTATTGCTGTATGAAGGCAGGAGAATATATTTCGGTCAAAGAGATGCTGGTGGTGAAATGATGCAGTCTCAACTCGGAGAGGCTTCGGGCATGGACGGCAATCAAAACCGACAAGTCATGGTGGTCATGGGGACACGGCCGGAAGCGGTCAAACTGGCGCCGGTCGTGCTTGAACTGAAGAAACAATCCGATATAAAGCCGGTTGTCGTAGCCACGGCACAGCATCGGGAGATGCTGGACCAGGTGCTGGTCCATTTCCGGATCGTGCCGGATATGGACCTCGATCTCATGACTCCGGACCAAAGCCTTTTTCACCTGACCGGAGAAGCCATTCACCGGTTCGAAACGGTTTTCCGGAAGGCCAGACCGGATCTGATCCTGGTGCAGGGAGACACGACCACATCCTTCATCGGTGCTTTGGCCGGATTTTATGAAAAAATCAGGGTCGGCCATGTGGAAGCAGGGCTGAGAACGGGCAACCGGTATTCTCCCTTCCCGGAAGAAATAAACCGGAAACTGGTGTCTGTGCTTGCGGATTACCATTTCGCACCGACGCCGAACAACCGGCAAAACCTCATTGCAGAGGGCGTCGATCCAGATCGCATCATTGTCACCGGAAACACGGTCATCGATGCACTGCACCTGACCGTGGATGACAATTTCAGCCCGGATATGCCCCTGCCGCATGATTATGAACGCCTTATCCTGATAACGGCCCACAGAAGGGAAAATTTCGGCAAACCTTTGGAAAATATATGCGAGGCTGTCCGGCACATGGCCCTGCATCATCCGGACTGGGTTTTTATTTATCCCGTTCATCTCAACATGCATGTCCGGGCCCCCGTTTTCCGCATACTCAGCGGCGTGAACAATGTGCAGCTGCCCGATCCCCTGGACTATTACACTTTTGCCAACACCATGGCGCGTTCAGATCTTATTCTGACAGATTCGGGAGGCATACAGGAGGAGGCGCCCGGTCTGGGAAAACCGGTCCTGGTTTTAAGAGAAGAGACCGAGAGACCCGAAGCTGTCGGGGCCGGCACGGTCAAAGTCATTGGAACCGATATGAAGCGGATCGTTCAAGAGACGGAGTCTCTTCTGAACAGCAAAGATGCATATGAACAAATGGCACGGGCTCATAATCCCTACGGCGACGGCAAAGCCGCTGAAAGGATCGTTGCGTTTATCCGAAAAGCAATCCTGTTATAAATGATGACCTGTCTTTATCGAACGGCCGTTTTCCCTTTCTCCGCAATTATTCATTCTGGTGTTTACTCATGGCCAACCGGATTTTCTGCAGCAATGTGACCAGGGAATAGGGTTTTTCCAAAAACGGATACGCCTTCTTCTGAATGTCGGCCCACTTGGTGCTGTATCCGGGATAGCCGCTGGTCAATAAAATGTGAATATTCGGCTTTATTTTCAATATTTTTTCAGCAAGTGCCACGCCGCTTTCATCGGGCAGTTCCACATCACTGAAAATCAAGTCAAAATTCCCGTTTTCCCTTTCGAAAATTTCCATGGCCTCTTTGGCGTTGGCGGCCGCAAAGGTGACAAAATTGCTTTTACTCAATGTCTTTTCCATAAAGGTTCTGACTTTGGTTTCATCTTCAATAAAAAGAATCCGTTCACCGTTTCCCCTGAGAGCCTGGATCGGCAAATCGGTTTGTGCAGCCAGATCCGGTTTTTTGGGAATCGCCTCCAGATAAATATCGAACGTGGATCCCTCAGACGGTTTGCTTCTCACCTCGATCCATCCGCGATGCTCCTTGACAATGCCGAATATGACGGCCAGTCCCAACCCCGTACCCTTCCCATGCTTCTTTGTCGTAAAAAAAGGTTCGAAGATGCGCTCCAGGATTTTTTTATTCATGCCCACTCCTGTGTCCGATATGGAGAGACAGACGAAGTGGCCGGGCCTGGCCTCGGCATGCATCCGGCTCTGGCTTTCGGAAATCGTCACATGTTTGGTCCTGATGGTCAGCGTGCCGCCTTTGGGCATCGCGTCGCGGGCATTCATGGAAAGGTTCAGAAGAATCTGTTCCAGCGTGTCCCTGTCCGCTTTGATGGAGGACAATTCCGGGAGCAGGACTTTTTTAAACTGAATCTGGTCCCCGATCAACCGGAAAATCAAATCGGTCATATTTTCGATCAGGGTGTTTAAATCGAGCGTTTCAAATGAAAAGGGCTTGCTGCAGCTGAAGAGCAGCAGCTTGCGCGTCAATTCGGCGGCCTGATCCACTGAATCCTGTATTTCCTGAATGAACTGATGAATGACAGGCATCTGTTTCAGTTCAGGAAGGATCAGTTCCGTATTGCCCCGGATTGCGGTAAGAATATTATTGAAATCATGGGCGATACCGCCGGCCAGAGTGCCGATCGCCTGCATTTTGCTGGCCTGTCTGAGCTGTTCATCCAGTTGTTTTTTATCTTCGACGTTCCGGAAAACCAGCACGACTCCGTTGAGATTGCCATGATCGTCCCTGATGGGTGCTGCATTGTCATCGATCGCTATTTTATCGCCTTTTTTCGTGATGAGCAATGTGTTGTTGGTCAGTGATACGGATTCCCCGGTATCCAGCACAATTCCGACAGGATCTTTCACCCATTCGGTTTCGTTATCGTTGGTAATCCTGAACACCTTGTTGACGCTCAGGCCGATGGCATCCTGCTGCGACCATCCGGTCAGTTTCTCGGCGCTTGGATTGAGAGAAACAACGGATCCCCATCTGTCGGTCGTGATCACCGCATCGCCGATACTTTTTAATGTGGTGGAAAGCCATTCCTTATGAGCCTTGAGCTGCTTTTCCATCTCATGCTTGTAGAGGGAGATTTCAACGGCCGTACTGACTTCCCTTTCATCCAGCGGCTTCAGAATGTAGCCGTAGGGTTCCGCCTGTTTCGCCCTTGCCAGGGTTTTTTTGTCCGAGTAGGCCGTTAAAAAGACAACCGGAATATCAAAATGCACATGGATATACTCGGCTGCATCCAGCCCTCCCGTCTCATTGCCCAACATGATATCCATTAAAACCAGGTCGGGCGGATTGGTTTCGGCTGATTGGATGGCCGCCTGTTTCGAACCGACCGTATCGGTGACATGATAGCCAAGATCCTCCAATCTGTCCTGAATTTCCATGGCGATGATATGTTCATCTTCAACGACCAGTATTTTCTTCTTTTCGGTATTCATGATCCGCCTCTCTCCGCATATATCAGGTTTTAAAAGTAATTATATATTCCGTTCCGCTGCTCCGGTTGATTTCCAGCGTCCCCATCAGCTGATCGACCAGTGTATTGATCAGCCGCAATCCCAGGGTATTGACATTCTTCAGATCAATATCATCGGGCATGCCCACACCGTTGTCATTGACCCGGAGCATGATCCGGTCACGATCGACCGGTTCTATCTGAATATCGATCTTCCCCCTGCTGATGTCCGGGAAGGCGTGCTTCAGGGCATTTGAAATAAGCTCATTGATGATCAATCCGCACGGAATGGCCTTGTCAATATTGATTTCAACATTGCCGATTTTTTTATTGATGACGATATCATCCGAATTGACACGATATGACTTGATCAGATAGGATGTCAGGCTGCTGATGTATTCGGCAAAATCGATATGAACAATGTCCTCTGACTGATACAACTTCTCATGAATCAAGGCCATCGCCTTAACACGATTCTGACTTTCTTTGAGCATGCTAAGCGCTTCATTGTCCCTGGCTTTCTTCGATTGGAGATAGAGCAGACTGGATATCACCTGCAGGTTGTTTTTAACGCGATGGTGAATTTCTTTCAGAAGAATTTCCTTCTCTTCCAGGGACGCCTTTATTTTTTTCTCCGCTTTTTTGCGCTGAACCAGCTCTTCCTGCAGCTGCCGGGCCCGGTCCTCGAGCTGGTTGCTGGCGTTCTGAAGCGCAAAATTCCTATCCTCAATCTGTACCAGCATTTCATTGAACTGCTCGGTGAAGAGACCCAGTTCATCTTCACTCGATTTTTGTGCACGAATAGAATAATCCCGTTTTGTGGATATTTCCTGGGCCACTTTCGCGAGGTGCAGAACGGGTTCCGAAACGACACGCTGAAATCTGGCTGTCATCAGAAAACTGGCCAAAACAGCCATGAACAATACAAAAACCGCACTGACAATATTCAGTTTAAGTCTGGCTTTGATCTCACCCAGGCTCGACTGGATGTAGACCTTTCCAATTTTTTCCTGATCCAGCATGATATCTCTGTATATGACAAAATGATTTTTACGAAAATACCCGCCGTTCTCTTTTGGCATGGGCGGCAGGGATTGAATATCTGCACCGTCAATTTTGTACTTGGCAAAAATCTTGTCGTTCTTATCATAAATGGCGGCAAAAAGTATGTATTTTTCCGCTTTCAACAAAATGGACAGCGTCTCTCTGGCATCATCCTCATTATCAAAAATGAGTGCAGCCGTACTGTGATTTCCAATGATTTCCGCGAGAGTATCCATCTTGCGTTCAACGACTTCGCGGTAATTGATCTGATCGAACACAATCAGTGCGGTGCAGGCAATAAGAAGCGCAACGCTGCTGCTGAGCATCGTGATTGCCATCAGCTTCTGTTTGATATAGAGATTGTGAAAAAGCCGCTTTGTCATTTCATTGGCTCAAAGTGACTGTCCGGTATTTTCTGCCATTTTTAACAGCTTGGTGCTTATCTTCAGGCCCGATTGTTTAACGGCTTCCCTGTTGATTTCAAAACGTATCTTTTTCTTCCTGACAACAAAGTTGATCATGCCGCCATCCGGAACAAAATTATTTTCATCACCCACTGTCAGTATACACCGATGCTTTAACCGGTCAATCAACGCGGACCGGCGGGTTCTGTCGTCTGTACCGATGAACAGAATATGACAGGAGGACAGGTCTGCTGAATTATCATAGCGCCTGATTATGAACCTTCGGTTTTTTATTTGTTTTCCCTCGACGGTTTTTTCCAGATCGATACCAAAGGGATCCTGGCCGACAATGCCGATCACAAACGGCGAATCCGGATTCTCGAACGATTCTTCGGGCCAATCCACAAATCGCGCAAAATTATAAAGGTACTGGGCCTTGACCTGATACTCTGTCGGATAAACGGTAAATCCCATTTGTGAATAGCCGTCCGACACCAAAAGCATGAATATCAGACTTATAAAACATCTGAAAAGTAAGATGTTATATTTGAGTAATAATCGTGACATTTTTGATATACTTTTCAAATCAATTTCACTATAAAACTTAATTAATCATATGTTTAACTGCAAATATCCATACCTCATCAGGATTTTAAATACATTTCTCTCTTTCAATATGGAATCATGACCCTTTCATATGCCCGCAGCATGCTCCGGGAGGTTGTCTGACAGCGGAAACTCGAATAAGAGACGGTAAATCCTGATTATCCAGTACAATTCGAATCGAATCAATGATAAAAAAGCGGGTCCATGCCCATCACGATTGCCGGTTCCGGCGCCCTCATCGATTATTAACTGGCTGCAATGGCAAAAGTGCAAACGATATGCCAGTAAAAACTGGGCAAACAGGAGATGTAAATCCTGTAGAATTAGTGATTTTCAGCCGGGTGGTCAACCGGATCCAAAGGCTTCTGATCTGTAAACAAGCGCATAGAGAATGACAGGATCATTTAAGTGTATCGAGTTGCCTGTATATTAAAATAGGGTTGCGGATATAAATATGAATTACAAATGGCAGCCCGTCAGCCATTGAAAAACCAGCGACGCTATTCATGCACCCTGACTTACCGAATATAAACATGCTTTCAGCTGCGATTCTGCGGTGTCAGGCAGACCTGGTGCTTCTTGTTGAATCCGCCATGATCCTGTGCGAAGATCAATGTACCTGTTATTATAATGAACATCACGAGGAGGAAAAAATTCCATAATAAAGAGAAAATGGATCCTGAAACCATGACCTCACCCAACAAATCCGGTGAATGATTGCTTAAATAGAATTTTAAAAACATGATACCCAGATTGCTGATCCAGAATAACAGGATTAACGATATCATGAATCCTGTTCCCGGTCTCGATCCTGCAGCCGCGTTGAATCCGGAAGCCGTTTTCCGCCTCGACAATTTATAAAAGATCCAGCCCGCCGTGATCAATATCACGATATATGCCGGCACCGGAGCAGCATAATCAGGGCTCAGGACAGGAATCCTGATATGCATCCATTTGAAATCCGGAGAACAGAGCGGAATTGTCAGGATATGAACCAGTTTGGGAATCAATGCAAAGAGATAATATCCGGCCAGCAGCGACAGTATCCGCCGTTTCCAGACAAGGGACGGATTCACCTTGGAAAATTCGATGCTCAGGGCCCGTGCATCACCAAGACGATGTCTTGCTATCCAGAAGCTTTCCTCTTCGGACAATCCTTTCTCTCTCAGATCGTGCATCCCGTCCTTTAAATGGGCCATCAGTTCATTCACATCCGGTTCATTCATGGACTGACAGGCAACCAACTCATCCCGAAATCGATTAATTGTCTGATTCAGGTCGAACATGGCTCAACCTCCCATAACCGGTTAAAAACATCGTTGACAATGTGCCACTGCTTTTTTTGTGATTCCAGAACGGTTTTACCTTCAGGTTTGATTTTATAGTATTTCCTGTTCCGTCCGTTTTCTGAGGTTTTCCAGAATGATTCGATGAGACCTTCGTTTTCCATTTTATGCAGGACCGGGTAAAGCATACCGTCTTTCCAGTCCATTTCCTGCTTTGAAAGCATATGGATTTGCTTGATGATTTCATACCCATAGCTTTCTTTTCTGGAAAGAATACTCAGAATCAGCGGCTTTGAAGACGCGGCGACAAGATCTTTCGATATCATCTCACTCCCCGGTTATCTTTACATAGAATTGCTATGCATGACAATAATATACATAACAGTTCTATGTATGTCAAGGTTTTTTTCTCTCCCCGATTCTGTTAACAAAACCGTTCTTAAGATCGACCTGTATTACCATTTGATTCTTACAGGAAAATTTAACTGGATGATGCGAATAATCCTTTCATCCCCTTATAAAAATTCCTCCCTCACCGGATGAAAGGCATCGATGATACGGCAGGTTTTTGTAAGCAGCTGAATTGTATGTTTTTTACCCGAGTCCGCCGAAAAAAGATCGCCCGCTTTCAGGTGCTGTTCCGGTTCATCCTCGCTGAACAGTATGATTTCGCCGTCCGCGACGCAGGATACCTGTTCATGGGGATGCGAATGAAACGGCATGGGAGACGGCCAGGGACCGCCTGAAAAGTCGGCGATCACGAGCATCAGATTTTTTGTATGAATGAATCGCCGGGTCATATGTTCACCGGCCTGCTGCATGGGAAAATCCTCTGCTTTTTTCACAGCCATGATTTTTCTCCATTATAAGAAGATGAAGTGTAAAATGGTATATGAGACCGCGGACCGCGCGCCGTGACCGGCGACGGAGAACCGGAGACGCATAGAAACGGGGATAACAAACGGATCTCGTCTTTTTCTCCGTCTCTCCGATTCACATTTCTCCGTTTCTCATCTTCTCCGTATCTCCGTTTCACGTTCCGACCTAACGGCCCGACAGGCTCTTCTTCAATCCTGCTACTCCGCTTTAAAAACCCTGAACGAATGGGCCGGAATGCCCGCCCTGAACTTCATCTTGTCCTCGCCGATTTTCGTGCCCCAGAACGTCTGTGACTTCATCAGCTCTCCGTCCAGTGTCTGTCCCGTGAGAAGGTCCGTACAGTGTGTCAGTTCAGGATCGAGCACGATATCCACTTCCGCGGGTCCGGGCAGAAAAGATTCCACGATAAAAGTGTTGTTGTCATATACAAAAACGGCGACCTGATTGGGGCCGTCCACACGCACGAACATGGCTCCGCACAGAACCTGCCGGATCCGGGCCGCAACCTCCTTCGGCCAATTGGTTATATCCCCGAAATTCTCGGGAACCGTCAGCACCCAAAGTTTCCCTCCGCCGTAATCGGCCGAGTGCAGGATGGGCCAGCCGATACCCGAATCCAGGCTGGAGATATCCTCCCAGGAATCGTTGGTGAGATACTGAATCTGGGGGATCATGATTTCTTCTTCGGCCTCGGCGCGACGGCCCCAGCCTATCGTGAACGTTTTAATCAGGGCTTTCCGGTCCGTATATTCCAGCTCCACGATGTCCCGGATGCCCTTATCCTGAAGGGCCCTGAGCAGACCGGATGTGATCATGACGGACTTGCCAGCCATGAGCTGCTTCTTTATTTTATCGACGATTTGGGGATCTTTTTTCGCGGTTTCGGCCAGGAACACCATGTCCGCGTGTTCCGGAAATACCGGCGCCAGATCCATGGGAATGCCGATCATGCCCAGATAATTGTGCAGAAAATCCTCCCCCGTGGAATGGAAGGGCTTATAACTTTGAACACCGACAGGATTGCCGAGGAATCCCAGCACCGCATCCGCCTTTTCGAGCGAATATCCGGCCGCCAGGGAAATAACGGCATCCCCGGACCAGTTGCCGTCCTCACTTGCGGCAGGTGCGACCATGGCATCGAAATCGAAACTGGTCCCGCCATCCTGCCACGGGGCACGCGATTCCCTGCGTATGGGGATCATCATCTGCCGGTAGTCGAACAGCGTGATTTCCGGTGCCTTGGCGAACAGGGTGAGCCAGAGCTGTTCCGCATAGCGGTCGAGAAAACGTGCGCCGCCCGTATCCACCCAGCCGCCGCCGTTTCCGCCCGGCTTGATATTTTCGAAATACCGGAAAATGAGATAGCTCTGATAGTTCTGCAGATGCTGGTTGCTGTTTTCAGGATCCCGGGTTTCCGTACCCGTATAGATTTTATCGAACAGAACCGGCCCGGTTTCGAGATTGAATCCCAATCCCTGGAAATGCTCGTACCAGTTGGGATATTTGATGATCACGGACACATCCGGGTTCACGGATCCGGCCGGTTTAAGAATCAGGTCCCTGGCCGCATCCGTTAAAAGCTTCAGACGGAAATCCGTCCAGCTCGCCTTGCCTTTGGCCGCGATGCAGCCGGGGCATTTGCAGCTTGTAAAGAAGAAATCATCCAGCATGACTTCATTAAAATGCCTGGCCGTAAATTCCACCACATCCTTCAGTTTTTTGCGGTGCTCCGGATTCGTGTAGCAGTAGGTTTCAAACCGGTTTCGTTCATTGACCGTGATGGTGATGCCCCCGGATGTCTCGATGCCCCTGTCCTGAAAAAACCGGATGATCCGGACCAGGGCCTCCTCGTCGATAACGACCATGTCCCGGTGTGTCTCCAGATAGATTTTATCCAGATGAACCGTCCGGTTCATCACTTCGTAACTCTTTTCGAGCCATACGGGATCCGCCATTTTCTGCACTTCGTATACCCTGGCATAAACGGCCGATTTGAAATGCCGGTATGCCTCTTTTGCGCCAAGCCCGGTTACTGCTGCAATCATGACCATGAGCCAACTGAAGATGAATTTGTTTCCTCGCATAATCTTCTCCTCTTTACTCCATCGTTTCTGTCACCATTCCCGTCACCCGGAGCGGATGCCGGACCGGATCATCCGGATCCCGGCACCCTGTTATTCGGACCTGCTTTTGGTTTTTCCGGATAAGAGCCGCTTCAGGTCACGGGTGGACAGTTCGTATTCCGGGTTGAACCGTTCCGAATTCATATAATTCAGAAGACTGTAGTATAGCTGCCTGGCGGACGGTTCTGATTGAATGGCCGGCAGACCGGCGGTGCAGACCACGAGTCTGCCCCTGCCCACCCTGCACTCGAACAGCAGGCCCAGTTTGTGGTTCCGGTTGATATTGTCGATCATCTGAATCACGGGTCTGAACCCGGTTTCCAGACTGTCCAGAATCATGGGGCGGCTGTTTCTGACAATGGTCCACCACTGCCAGTTCGCATGAAAATCGGTCGGGAAATCCTTGAAAACCGGATGATCCGGATCCATCAAAAGGCCCAGCGTGCCCGGAGAAGGGCGACCGCCGTACTGCTCCGCAAGCGATCTGAACATGGCCCAGTTCCAGAAATCCGGAATAAACTGACCGGTTACGGAATTCGCTTCGATCGACCCAACATCCGGAAACAGCAGTACGGCTCCGCCGCTGTCCAGCACGGACAGGGCCTCCCCGTCCGGTTCATCCGTGATATGCACGTGATCCGTACGGATCGGGACATCCGGGGGATAAATCCATAGAGGCACCTGTGAATATTTATCGGCCACGGGCAGGCTTACATGAAGATTCAGCCTGACGGCCCGGCCGATCCCCGAAAGGGGCAGCCGGATCCGGCCGATATCCGTGATTCCTCCCTGCTTTACAGCAGGAAACCGGATTTCACCGGAACCGATTTGTTTTCCTTTGTTTGTAACAATCCGCCACATGAGCAGGGAATCCCCCAGGACTTCCGGACTGTAATTGGCCACCTGAATCAAGACCGTCAGTGTCTCGTCATTCTCCCACACATACCTGTCGATAACCGGAAGAATCACCACGTCGTCGCAGAAATTGCGGAATTCTTCCGGAGCGATCAGCCCCTTGCTGTCCATGAATGCATCCAGCAAACCGACGAGGGCCGTTCCCTGGCCCGGATAATCCTGCAGGTCCAGAAGCTGGAAACCGCCGAATCCCGGCGTCCGTATCGCCATTTCGATCTCTTCCCTGTAGCAGATGACGGACAATGCACCGGATGCCCTGAAAAAATCGAAGGCCTGATCCTGCATGCCCGCAGCCGCAAGGCGGTCGCGGAACAGCTCCAGATTCCACGGCTTCAGCACACCGGTATACTTCGGCAGTTCGGCCGCATAATCGGGATACACCTGATACTGCCCGATTTCATGCCCGATCACGGGCACCGGGCTGTTCTGAATCGCCCTGGAATAGGTTCTGGAGCCCGATGGAGGCAGCGTGTTGATGATGCCGCCCTCTCCCAGTTTCGAATCCAGGAAGGAGACCGATGCACGCACATCCGAGCTCAGGTCCGGCTTTTCCACATCCGTCCGGAACGTGGTCCAGTAATCGTCTCCTTCGGCGTAAGATGGATTGGACAACCGGTTGTTGGATCCCTGCGCATAAAGCGGACGGCCGTCATGGGCCCGCAGCCCGCCGACCATGTCCCGCAGCACATCCCTGTCCTCCCAGATCTCGTTCCCCAGGGCGAACATCACGAAAGACGGATGATTGCCGTAGGCGTCCAGAATGCGCCGTCCCTCCTCCATCATAAACGCGACCTGACTGGAATCATGCGCCCTGAAACCCCACCAGATGGGCAGCTCCGGCTGCAGATAGAATCCGCAGATATCCGCCGCTTCGAACGCCGCCTCAGGCGGGCACCAGCTGTGAAACCGGTAATGATTCAATCCGTACTGCCGGGCGATTTGGAACACCCGGATCCAGCCGTCTTTTTCCATGGGAGGATATCCCGTCAGCGGGAACACGCAGGCATCTTGCTTGCCGCGCAAAATCGTAATACGGTCATTGATTGTAAACTGCGTTCCCCTGGTGCCGAATTTGCGCATACCGAAGTTTTCGGTTTGACGGTCGAGGATCCGCCCGTTTTCCATCAGAAGCACGGTCAGTTCATAGAGCACCGGATCGGTTTCGCTCCATAACCGCATCCGATCACCGATGGAGTAAACCGCTTCAATCAATGTATCGGCCGGAACGGCGCCCAGTTCGATGACATTTTCGGGCACACGGTGGACGTTCCGGACATTCCGTGAAAGAGCCCTGAACACGAGCGACCGGTGCTTCCTGCCGGGGCCGTTATGATGCAGCCGCATCCTGAGCCGTACCTGATTCTGATGAATATCGGGATCGATGAAAAGATCCGTGACGCGGTCCGGATTCAGGGCGCGCAACTGAATTTTACCCAGAATGCCGTTCCAGTTGGTTTGTGTGTCTTCGGCATAGGCATGCGATCCGGCCACGGGAACCAGACCGGGATCGTTGTCGATCATGATGGTCAGGATATGCCGGCCCGGCGCCGCATGCGCTGTCAGGTCGTAAACCTGTTCTGAGAAAAGCGTCCGGTTGGTGCCCATATCCACGGAATCCAGCCAGACATGTGACACCTTGGTGCGTTCCATCACCAGCTCGACGGACCGGTTGCCCCAGGAAGCCGGAATGCGGACTTCCTTCCGGAACCACGCAGGACCCGTATACCGGATGATCCGGTTCAGATGGAGATCGGTGCTGTCCGTTTGAGGCAGGCCCCGGCCGTTTTCATCAAGCGTGCCCGGCAGGAGGATACGGTCCCCCAACGGCCGGTTGGTCCACTTCGCCGGAATGCCTGTACGCGTTGAATCGAGACCGAACCGCCATGTCCCGGACAGGTCCATGGAATAATCATGAGCCGGCCGGTTCGATGTGCATGAAACAAAAATCACGATCAAACCGGCGATACTCAGACCGCAATTCTGGTGCAGGATTTTCTTCATAGCCGCTCCGCAAAAAGGTTGGACTTTATTAATATATATCCCTGATGAAATCCATGGGTCAGATCCATGTCAAAGATAGTAAAAATTTGTCGGTACATCATATAAAAGAGACGGATGGTGTGTTCGTTTGACAAAAGAACCGGTTCACCCGGATTTTTTGTCCGGTTCCGCATGAATCGGGAAGCTGATTCTGAACAGGGTTCCGTTCTTTCCGGAATACTGAATCTCTCCATCCAGCTGCCTGGTGGCCAGAATACGCACCAGTTTCAAACCGAGAGAATCCGCCTCGTCCCAGTTAAAATTCTCCGGCATTCCCTTTCCGTTATCCCTGACACACACGATCACATGATCGTCCTGCATGGAAAGATCGATGGATATACGTGCATCTTTCTTGTTTTTCGGGAAAGCATACTTAAGACAGTTCGAAACCAGCTCGTTGATGATCAGCCCGCAGGGAACGGCCTTGTCCACATTCAGTGGGATATCCTCCACGTGCAGATCGAATTCAATATGACCGTTGGTATCCTGATAGCTCCGGTTCAGCCCCAGAATCAGTGTTTTCAGATAATCATCCAGATCGAGCCGTGAGATGTCCCTGCTCTTGTAAAGATTCTCATGAATCAGGGCCATGGACCGGACACGGTTCTGGCTCTCCCTGAAAATGTTCAGGGTGTCCGGATCGTTTATATACGAGGACTGCAGGTTCAGGAGGCTGGAAATCACCTGAAGGTTATTTTTGACACGATGATGGATTTCTTTCAACAGGACTTCCTTCTCGTCGAGGGAAGCCTTGATCTGTTCGGAGGCCAGGATACGGTCGGTAATATCTCTGGAAATGCCGATAATGGTCGTCACCTGACCGGATTCATCTATAACGGGCACTTTGGTGGTCGTGACCCAGGTGGGGGCTCCCTTCATATGAGAAATATCTTCGATCTTGTCGATGATGGGTTGTCCTGTTTCGATGATTCTCCTTTCATCCTCCAGGGTTTCCTGTGCAAATTCCCGCGCAAAGAAATCGAAATTGGTTTTACCCAGCGTGTCCTCCTGTCTGTTCAGCCTGAACAGGGCAAGATGCGCCCTGTTGTTTCTGATGAAGCGGGATTCTTTATCCTTGAAATAGATGAAATCCGGCATATTGTCCATCAGCGATGCCAGAAGCCGGTGTTCGGTCTTCAGTGCGTCTTCGATTTTCTGCCGCCACATGCGGTTCAGGAGAAGGAAAACAATCAGAATGGTCTGAATCACCACCACGATCAGGGATGTCCAGATGACGCTCCGGTGTTTTTCGAGGAAGGGTACGGGTTTCCCGACGATCATGCTGCCGGGAGGCAGGAGCTTCTCCGATATACCGAACCGCTTCAGCTGGCGATCATCGAACCGGACCGCACATTCGCAGTCCGTTTGAACGGGAATGCCGGACGGGGACTCGCCCCGGAGAATCCGCAGGGCCATGTCGGCCGTGATATTCCCCTGCGAAACACCCGAAACCAGGTTGCCGCCCACAATTCCGAATCCCATGTAAACATCTGAAAATCCGTAAACCGGCGCAGCAGAATGCGCGGCAATGAGCGGAAGCACGTCTTTATGCTTGTATGTTCTTCCGGATTTGTCGCGGAGCCATGCCTGATAGATCACGACTGCACTTTCGGGAACCTGTGCCAGAGCACTTAAGAGACTGTCCAGATCCATCCTGTCCCCTTCGAAATAATGAATGGTCCAGTCGCTCAGCATATTTTCTATGATTTTCCCCTCACCGGCTCTGACCGACTTGCCGGTAAGCGAATTGTCATTGATGATATACAGTTCGTGTGCTTCGGGATGGAACTTTTGTATCAGCCGGATATTGCCTTCGATATCGCTTTTCTCGACCACACCCGTGTAATTGGAAACCCCCTCGAGCATGGAAGGATCATAATGGTTCACACCGCAGAATACGACGGGGATGCCCTGCCAGATCTCTTTTTGCAGCGCACGCATGAACCCGAATGCATAATCGTCCGCTGCGATAATCAGATCAAAAGTCTGATGTGTGTATTTGCCGAGAAGAAAGTTCTGAAACCTTTGAATGGACCGTTCATCGCTGTACCGTTTGGTATCCATATATTCCACATGAATGTCAATCGGGGGAGTCTCTCTCTGCATCCTCTGAAAAATGGTGCTCACGACAATGTCCGACTGACTGTACCCGTAATGATAGGAATTGAGGATGAGGACATTTCGTGCGGTCAGAACATTCTTGTTTTCCAGATGGGCCTGTGCGGACAAGGCCGCCAGGCACATGAGAACGGTCAGGATGCTTGCGAATCGTTTGCCTGGGTGGGGACTCATATCACTCCACGGTTAGGTTTCCGGAAATAGTGTTCAATGAATTCCCGCCAACCATGATCTCGAATATACCGGGTTCGACGGTGCGCTGCATGTTCATATCGTACGCCTGCAGTTTATCGGGGGTCAGACGAAAACGGACCAGCCGCGTTTCACCGGGCTCCAGATGAATGCGCGTGAAATCTTTCAGTTCCCTGAACGGCCGGGTGGGCAGGCTGACCTGGTCATGAATATAGAGCTGGACGATCTCGTCCCCGGCTCTTGTGCCCGTATTCGTGACCTCGACAGTCACATCCGTGGATCCATCCGTCCTGATCCGTTCCGGTAAAAGCATCAGATGGCTGTAGGCAAATTCCGTATAACTCAGACCGAAACCGAACGGATAAAGCGGAGAAGAATCGGCCAGAATATAATGTCTGAAATCACTGGGTTTTTTGTTGTAATAGCAGGGCAGCTGTCCCACGGAACGGGGAAAGGTGACCGAAAGTTTTCCGCTGGGATTGACCTTGCCGAATAGCACATCAGCTACGGCATGTCCGGTTTCCTGGCCCAGATACCAGCATTCCAGGATGGCATCCGCCTTCTCCTGAATCGCGTTGACGGTAAGCGGCCTTCCATTGATCAGGATTACGACCACGGGTTTTCCTGTCCTGAACAGGGCCTCGGCCAGGTCGTTCTGCCGGCCGACCAGGTTCAGATCATCCGTATCGCCCAGATGCTCCTCGTTCCAGGCCTCACGATTCAGCATTTCATTTTCACCGATCACGAGTACAACCGCTTCACTCCTTTCAGCAGCTTTGACCGCCTGTTTGATCATTTTTCTGTCCGTTTCAGGATCGCCCAGGATTGGTTTTTCATTCAGGCGCCAGTGAATATTTTCGTTCAGGGTCAGCTGGCAGCCCGGTTCATGAATCACCCGGAACCGGTCGCCGGCGAAATCACGGATGCCTTCCAGCACAGACACACCGAACATGGGCACCGTGGAATACGTGCCCAGATGAATATCCGCTGCATTCGGTCCGATTACGGCAAGCGTTCTCAAGGCTTCCGGATCGAGCGGCAGAATTTGATTTTCGTTCTTCAGTAGAACCATACACTCATGGGCGGCCTTCAGGGCCAGTTCCCTGTCACCGCCGCTCTCGAGCGCCGGTCCGTATGCATCGGGTTCAATGTAGGGATCGTCGAACAGTCCTGCAAAAAACTTGACACGCAGCACGTTTGCGGCAGCCCGGGTGATTTCAGCATCAGTGACATTGCCCTTATTAACCTGATCCTGAAGCGCACGAAAACATCCCCTGCTGCCCAGATCGTAATCCACACCCGCCCTGATTGAAAGAACGCCCGATTCGGCCGAATCCTTTGCAGCCAGATGGTTCCTGTAGGTGACATCCAGCCCGCCACCGTCACTCATCACATAACCATCGAATCCCCATTCTCCGCGAAGAATATCCGTCAGCAGTTTATGATTGACGTGATTCGGTACGCCATCCCACTCGTTATATGAGGCCATGATGGAAAGTGCATGGGCTCTTTTGACGGCCATCTCGAACGGAATCAGATGTGTTTCGCGGAATTCTCTCTCAGAATAATTCACGGGCGCGATATTGCGCCCGCCGAAAGCTTGACCATGACCGGCAAAATGCTTCAGTGTGACCGCCAGATGTTCGTGCCCGACCGGAAGCTGCCTGCCCTGAAAACCGAAAACAGCGGCCACGGCCATGCGGGATGCCAGATAAGGATCCTCGCTCATGCATTCTTCCGTGCGCCCCCATCGCGGATCCCGTGCCAGATCGACGACGGGCGATAACACCTGGCGCGTCCCGCGAATCCGCCCTTCCTTCGCGGCCACGGCGTACACCTGCTCCACGAGCGTCGTATCCCAGGAACATCCCAGAGCGATTGCCTGTGGAAAACTCGTGGCGCCCGGTGCTGTCAGTCCGTGCAGGGATTCATTGAACATCCAGACCGGGATGCCCAGGCGTGTTTTTTCGATCATGTAGCGTTGAATACCATTGATGCACCGGGCCTGAATCTCCGGAGTTTTCCCCCTGAAAAGTCCGCGGGCATAAAATGCGCCGACCCCCCGGTTGATGACTGCCGTATCCATCGTGCTGATGAAGTTGCCCGATTCATCGAAGGCGGCTGTGTCCCGGGTGCCGAAAGCCGACAATTGCCCGATTTTTTCCTCCAGCGTCATACGCTGAAGCAGATCGGCGAGCCTCTCTTCCACGGGCAGTGATGCGTCCCTGTAATTCGGATTCTCTGAAGCCGGAATTGAAGCGGCCATGAAGAAACAGAGCAGTATTCGGACAGGTTTTATCATCATTACCTCCATTTTCTGCCGGCGGTTGTCGCCATGTCAAAAGGGTAAGGATTCCCCCGGTTAATATCGGTTTGCCGGTTTTCATTTTTTGAATCTGAACAGCAAACGCATTCCTCGCTGCTTATCGCGGAGAGCTTCAATCCGGATTTCCGCTTGCCTGCCCCTTGACCATTTTGCCCATTCCGCGGAACACGGGTGCATATTTCAGGTGCTCGGGCAGCATGGACCAGAATTCCGACATCGCTTTTTCGAATTTTTCCATATCCCCGATGGAACGGTACAGAAGGAGCAGATTGTAACGGTAAGCATAATTGCCCGGATCTGCGGCCACGGCAGCTTCTGTGAAAGGAATCACTGTCCTGACACGGATGTTCTGATCCATGGCCATCTGTTTTTTATCGATTACCTTGTCAATCAGATTCATCAGGATCTCTGCCTGGTAGGCATTGATTGTCCGGGTTTTGGGTAATGCCCGCAAGGTCGATTCAACGGACCGGATGAATTCCGGATCAGTCTCCTTCATCATAAAGAGTTCCAGGGCCAGTTCCTGTGCACGGCCGTATGCGGACCATACTGTATAACCGGCCTGCCATTGGCTCCATACATCGGGCCAGTGACGGTAGCGCCTGATCCAGACAAGGGGGCTCTCATCCGGTGACGCCATGTGCCGGGGTGCCATCTCCTCTATCCACGGATGATTGACGGTATTGACGCGTGTCTCGCTTTCCGCCACTTGCCACAGGTTGTCCGTAACGAAATGCGCCGCCACATCCACGGAATAACCCCAGCTCAGCACATCCCGCGATTCCGCCGAATACATGGCCAGCCCGTCCTGGAGGCTCTGCGGGGAACAGGGACGATGCGTGGAAGATACCAGCGCGGCCACGGGTTTCTGAACATCGGTATTGACGATCCACAGGGATCCGTTGCCGAAAACCTGCAAAAACGTATTGACCACGATTTTAAACGTTTCATGGGAGAATTGGGACATCTGTATCCACTGGCAGAACACACCCTCCGGAGCGAGATGGCTTTTGACAGCCTGCAGATGTTCGATACTGTAGAGATTGCCGGTACCCGCATATTGAGGCGTATACAACTCTCCGAGGATCACATCGTACTTCGCATTTGAGGTCGCCAGAAATTCACGGCCGTCGCCTTCATGGATCCGGACATCCGGCTTCCGGTAAACGGCATGATTGTCCGGAGCAAAATGATTCAGGGTTTTGATCACTTCCGGCACGATTTCAACCACATCCACCTGCTGTATGCCGTCACAATCAGCGAGGCCGTCCAGCGTAATTCCGGTACCCAGACCGATTTTTAAACATTTTCTGGAATCTTTCGATACAATGATGTTGGGAAGGGCACCCTGGCGCTGCTGGATGCGAACTCCCTGAAAACTGGTGCCCCCCAGCACGTAGGCATTACCCACATACAGGGTTTTCTCACCAAACTGATTTTTGATAATGGCAACGCTGCCCGAACGGCCCTCATGATAGTAATCATAGGATTTCAGGTTCCTGGGCTTCCGCATATAGTTCATTTCTTTGGGCAGCCAATAAAACAGGACGGCAATGACCACCACGGGCACGATTCCCCACAGGGTTTTCTGAATATGGACCAGAAGCAGCACGGCCGCAAGCACGGAACATGCGATGGCAATAAACAGGGTCGGCACGGATCCAATGGCGGAAATGAATACGAGGCCCGCAGCAGCAGCCCCCATGGTTCCTCCCCAGGTGTTCCAGGCTGACATCACGCCCACAACATGGGCGGAACCGGCCCTGGTCGCGAGCCAAACCCTTTCAAGAAGTGGAAACGTCATCCCCATAAGGAGCGCAGGAAAGAAAAATGCGAGACCGCCGAATATCAGGTAGGCGGTGGTCAGCTGACCGAAATCCGGATTCATCCCGTAGCGTTGAACCATGGCGGACCAGCCGTTATAAAAAACATGCCTGACAAGAAGAAAACTGACGATCATGATGCAGGCCTTGACCAGTTCGATCACTGCCAGCTGTCCGACAGAGACTGGTTTTTTCCACAGGGAAAGCAATGCACTTCCCAGGGCCAGCCCGGCCAAAAAAATACAGAGCAGCAGCGCGAGGGACGCGGTTGATGAGACAAAATAAAATCCGAAAATGCGAATCCAGACCACCTCGTATATCAGGGAGAGAAAACCCATCAAGAACGCAATCAAACCCGGAAAAACCGCCGTTTTCCATGGCTGCTCATGGTACACGTCGCCAGGCAGCACGATTTTTTCCCGGCCGATCATCAGGCACATCAAGGCAGCAAGGCCATTGAACAGAGCAGCGGCCGTGCCTGCCCAGACCAGTCCGAAATGCGGAACAAAAACGAAGCCGGTTAAAAGACAGCCGGTCACTGCGCCGAAGGTATTGATGCCGTAAAACCGGCTGAAACTCGTGGTAAAAGCCTTTGCCTGATCCACCACCACAGCGGCAATCAGGGGCAGTGTGATTCCGATCAGGGTTGTGGGCACGATCAGGAGTATGGCGATCAGAAATGCTTTCAGCATCATCCAGAGTGCGGACGGCAGCATCGCGGCGAGGGCCAGGTACAGCTGATGATCGAGCCTGATGAGCTGCGGAAAGAGCAGGGCGAAAACAGCCAGCCCCGCTTCGACGGCAGCATAGGTTTTCAACGCGGAAAAACCCCGTTTCAGGATCCGGCTGCCGATCAGCCCGCCGAGTCCAAGCCCCGCGAAATACAGGGAAACCACCAGTGAGACCGAAAAAATCTCGGATCCGAAATAGCCTTTGATGGTTCTTATCCATATCAATTCATAGGACAAACCTGCGATACCGGACAGAAACACAACCACTGAAAATATCAGAGGCAGCTGTTTTTTATTCATGATATTGACCCCGTTCAAAACCGTTTAAGTTAAATAGTGAATGCAATTTAAAAAGTAAAAGAATTGTGCGTGAAAGTCAAGGCGGAAAAAAGCGGTATAAGTGTATATGATTCCCCGCGTCCCGGCCCCCTAAAATGACCGCGGATGGCGGACCGCTCGCCGTGACCGGCGACGGAGAACCGGAGACGAGGTGAAACGGAGATGTAAATCATTGACCGCGGACGGCAGGACCGCGGGGAAATCATAAATCTCAAATCCCAAAAAACAAATAAATCACAAACACCAAATTCCAAACAAAATTAGCAACGCGAATGGCTGGTCTCAGACCGAGAATGCATCGGAGGATCGGAGACGCGGTGAAACGGAGACTGGAAAGACCGACCTTGCCTTTTTCTCCGTCTCCCCGTTTCTCATTTCCCCGATTCATGCTCCAACCTAACGAGTGCTCAATCTTCCTTGGTCTTTAATCTTTGTTCTTTAATCTTGACTCTTTATTCTTTTTCTCCGTTTCTCATCCTCTCCGAAGATCCGTTTCACGCTCCGGCCCGATGACCCAATGACCCAATGGACCCGATGACCAAAAAAAACCGGCAACCCTTAAAAAAGGATTGCCGGTCCCGATGTGCCGCCCTGTCTGTCTGTTACAAAGACATACGCACTGTAAAACGCTGCACCTTGTCGAATACTCCGAACGGCGTATACGCATAATCGATCATGAACCCGTACCGCGAAACACCCACACCGTAGCTCACATTCTCCTCGTCATTGCCTGTCACCAGCCCGGCCCGAAGCGAAAGCATGTTCATCAGCGTATAATCCAGGCCCACAAGCAGCTGCTCCGGATGAGAACGGTAATGCGTGCCGTCCACCGACACAATCAGCGACTGGTCGATGCCGCCGATTTCCCACAGATCCATCAGGTCCATCGACGCGCCGATGGTGAACACCAGCGGAAGCTGAAATCCCTCAAGAACAAATTCGGTCTCCCGGGAAAAATGCCGCACAGACATGCCGAATGCCAGGCTCTTCCAACCCGTCCTGAAAAGCGTCCCGAAATCGTAGGCCATCAGGGACAGGTCGTTCTTCTTCGTCAGCGTGTCACCCGTCGTCACGGAAGGATACGTGACCTTCCCAAGGTCCTGCGAAACCCATTTCACCTGGCCCCCGATGGCGAACCGGTCCGTGATCGCCTTCGCATACCCAAGACCCAGGGACTGCGCCGATGGTGAAAACTTGTCCGTGTATTCAAATCCGCTTCCGGCAAGCGGATTCACCACCGTCCCCTGAAGCTCGCCGTAATCCACATTCTGGAAACTCAACCCGAATACACCAAGCTGGCCATGCGCCGGATTCAACGCCACGGTCAGCTGATTGTGATTGATATCCGCGATCCATTCGTTCAGACTGAACGAAACCGACACAAATTCATCCATATGCGCCATCGTCGCCGGATTGAAAAACAATGCCCCGGATTTCATCTCGAGACTGTTCACCGCACCTCCCATGGCCACGGCACGCGCATCCGACTGCACACTCAGAAACTGAAATCCCGTCTGTGCGATTTTCTTGTTCTCCCCGCCGTACAGCGAAAAGCACAAAACCAGCACAACGGTCATGATTATCATCTTTTTCATATCGACGGTCTCCTTATCCCGACACTCAGGATAATGGTTATTTTTTTTTGTTTTTGTATTTCTTTCCATCTTTTTCTTTGTTCTTTGTTCTTTGATCTTTGTTCTTGCTTTACCTGATGATTACGAATTTCCGGTACGTGGACTCACCCTTCTTAAAAATCACCGCTCCGGTCTCCTCGTCGATGATGTCCTCCGTCACTTCAAAATACGCGATATAAAGACCGCTCACCACGATCTGAAGCGAGGACGTGACCGAATCCCACAGCTCGTCCCCGCTGCCGTCGATATGGTCGATCGTATCCACCAGATCGCCGCGTTCCGTATAGATCTTGATCCTGCAGAACTTGGGCAGCCCGTAAAAAGCGATACGGTCCGGATTGGTGCGCCCGAACTGATTGTCGATGGCGCTGATGTGGAAGGGATTGGGCACCACGACAATCGAATCCAGCTTGTTTTCGGCGGGCCTGCGCAAATAGGCAGGCGTGTTGGTCATGGTCCAGAATTTACTGCTGACCAGGGCCACGCCCGGGTAAATGTCGTTCTGCGATCCGTCGTCCTTGGTCTCGATGTAATAGTAATAGTCGAATCCGCGTATGGCTGTTCTGTCTTCGAACTCATGCACCGCGTTGTTGGCATCGCATGAGAAAATCATTTCGTACAGCGTATCCGGACGGTTGATGGCCCTGTACAGCCGGTACCCGTCGAAATAGGGATACGAGAGGGCATTTTCCGCCCAGGTCAGCGTGATCTTGTCGCCGCCCGACATCACCGTGAAATCAGACGGAGGAGGAGGCGGCTGCGGAATATCGAAACCGCTCTGATAATTGGTCATGGCCCTGTCATAGATCTGCATCATGGAATCCTCACAGGTCCAGACCCAGGCTCTTTTATACGCATCACGGTCATCTGAAGTCGATCCGTCCGGCATGTCGAAAGGACCGTCATCCAGGAACCATTTGGTCCCGATCTCCTGGCACAGTGCCCGGTTGAGACCGCCCACACCTTCGGCCTGGACGACATGAATGCTGTCACCCGGTGCCAGTGTATACGGACCGTAGTTCTGCGTTTGATCCCATCCGTTGATTGCCGAACTTCCCTTATCTCCGAACTGGTCGCCCACAATCTCCCAATGCTGGGGATTCATATGACCCGCGTTCATATAATTGTACTTGTCCGTCATACGAGGTTTGCTGTACTGATCGATGTCACTGGATGTTATATGATCCGAATCGATAACAATGGTGCCGAACGGCTGATACACATCGTCCGCCTGATCGTCCGGTCCCGTGTCCGCATGCAGCGTAAGACCGCCGAGAAAACCGGGAGCTCCTAGGGCGCGGGGTGACCGGTGATCCGGATTGCCCCAGTCCGATTCGTAACTCGGCGCTTGTGAATGGGGATGATACCAGGAATACCAGGCGCGGTATTTGAAATCATCGGCCAGGGGATTGGTGCCGAGCTGGCGATGCACGGTATTGGCGCCCCAGCTCGAATTGCCGGCCACTTCCCAGCCGCCCAGATGCGAGGTAAAACCCGGGGCATACCGTTCCTGCAGGTGAAAAATCACACCCGTGAGTGTCCGGTCTATATGTCCGCCCTGCAGGTTGATAATGCCCGTATTCTTGATCACATAATCATAAATAAAATAGTCATCGTGGTTCTGCTGGCTGAATCCGTATATTTTGCGTGTGATGGTCAGACCCATGGGTGTATGAAGCACACTGACGATCATACGGTCCGCCTTGAGGTTTTCATCGACCTCATCGACCACATCGTTTAAATTGTTGTCCGAAGCCGGCGTATTGTCCACGAAAACAGTCGGATGATTGAAGCGGCCGACCATCTTGAACACTTCCGGCATGGTCACTGTGAGTACATTGGCGAACCGGTTTCCGGCACTGATCACCTTGTATTCGAACGTTTTTCCTGCCACGGGATCATCAAAATTGGTACATCCCAGCCAGAACCCTTTTGAGCAGACCCTGTCCTGATATTCGAACTGGGCATCCCAGTAGAACTGGTCGGCCTGGTCCGTTTCCTGACAGCAGTTGCGCCCGCGGCGTCCGTATTCCACCTCTGCACCCGAATTCGAGAACCAGGTCTGCAGGGCGCCGACACGGATCCATTTGATTTTATGCGAGCCGGTGATTTCCTGGCCCTGTAATGCGGGCCCCCGAAGTACGGGCATCATACTGACGATCAGCCCGGCCAGTATCATCAAACGGATCAATTTTTCTGTGAATACCTTCATAGGTAACCTCTCTGTTATAATGATGAAGATGTCTATTCAAGGTTAAACGACAGTTCCAGACCGAAAAACCATTGCCTCGGATTGAGGAAATTGAACGAGTTCTGGTTGGGCATGTCGATATAGGCTTTTTCATCCAGAATTTTGTGCATGCGGTTCTTTTCCACGGGCAGCCATTCTCCGCCCGTATTCTGCATGTATCGCCCGGTCGTGTTTTCATAATAGATCACCCGTTCGACGGGACTGGTGACATCCCCCACCAAACCGACCTGTTCGATGGGCTGAAACGCCACGCCGTCATCGCGGTATTCACCGGCCCGGTCATGTCCCACGATATTGTCGTAGTCGTCACTTTCGGGAAGATGCAGCGAGCCCATATAATCTTCGAAATCATTGATATCGAAAAAGCTCGCACCGGAAAGCCTCTTCATATTAAACAGGTTGTTGGCTTCGACAAATGCGGTAACACGGATTTTCCTGAGCGGAAACAGCTTGGAAAGACGCAGACGTGAATCATGATAATCCTTCACCTGCACATTGTCGTAAATACCGATCTGACGTTTCGGGTTCCAGTCGATATACTCACCCGCCTTCCAGCTGTAGATCAGGTTCACGTTCCATCCGCCCAGCGGATGCTGTTTTAAAAACCTGGGTCCGAAATTCTGCGGCGAGTGAAACATCAGGCTGGCGCTTGCATAAGGCTGGGGAAGCGGTTTCTTCTGGTACAGGCCGCGGGTATTCTCGTCATATTTGCGCTGTTCCGAAGGATCCTGGAAAATATTCTGCCTGCCGAAATATCCGGACGTGTTGACCTGATAGGTATAATTGACAAAACCGGACCACCATTGTCCCATGGTTTTACGCAGGGAGGCCTCGAAACCGCGGATGTCCTCATAGCTGTTGCTCTGCAGTCCGCTGTATGTCACATCCCCGCTGGCATTGGCGTAATTGGTATAGGAAATCTGATCCGTGATGTCATGATAGAACGCGGCGAGCTGCAGCAGATAGTTATCGAACAGCACGTGGTCGTAACCCAGCTCATACGATACGGTTTTCGCCAGGGCCAGGTTGGGATCGCCGTAATCCACCATGCCGCCGCCCGGATTCCGGCCCATGCGAAGCAGTTCATCATACGCAGGCAGCTGTTTGAAATGCCCGTAATTGAAAAAGAGTTTCGAGTTTTCCGTAATGGGGTGGGATATACCGAGACGCGGGCTGAGGGAAATGTCCGTTTTCGTTTTTTTGGCGCCGTAATCCTGGTCCGGATTATAATCGACCAGATAACTTTTGTCGAACGGATCGATCAGGTCTACCCATTCCATATTGGCATTGCTGAAATCCAGGCGAAGACCGGCGGTCATGATAAAACCCCTGGTCTCCAGTTTGTCCTGCGCATACACAGCACCGCGTATGGGGAACCGGTGCTCGCGCACATGAATCACCTTGCCCGTAAAATAATTGGCCTGACCGTAATCCAGGTCCAGATCGTTGTACACGAATTCCACACCCGTTTTAAACAGGTTATTGAAATTGATCTGGCTGGTGAGATCGAATTTCAGGGTCGTGGCCGTCGTTTTTGTCGAATCCAGGGCCTCTCCCATATGATTGTCGGCGAAAAACGTACCGCCAATGGCCGCGGTTCCCTGATTGGCGAATCCGAACGGAAACTCATCGGTAAAATAACCGGGAATGGGCTCGTACACTTTGGCCGTATCCCTGTCCGCAAGCGGTCCGGTTTCATACTGACGTCTCATATGCTCGAGGCTGACTTCATAATACGTCTTTGAACTGAGAATATGGGTCAGCTTCAGGGCCAGTGACTGATAGGATACGTCCGCATGGCTGTACCAGGCATCTGAAAAAATGCGTCCCGCGCGCTGTTCGTCCTGGGCCTTGGCAATCTGCACCGGTGTTCTGATAAACTGCGTGGGATACCAGTAGGGCACCTCCGCTTCACTCGGCCCGAACTCCGTGCCGTAATAACGCTGATCGTCGTCATTGATCACCACATTGTAGCTCTTGCCCGTCAATCCGGTCACCCGGAGCTTCATGGATTCCGACAGGTCGGACACCAGCTGAAGGCTGCCGTCGTAATCCAGATAATCGTCGCGGGAAAGCGGTATGAGAAGCATTTCACGCTCTCTCCTGTAACTGGCAAAGAACCGGAGATCACCGAGCGCCTTGCCGACCAGGGGAACGGGTCCGCCCAGACCGGCATCGATGTTGTAATCCGGCTCATCCGTTTTCGGCCGCCTGCGGTGCTCCCACAAAAACAATTCCCTGCATGCCTGAGGGGAAAGATCATCATTCGGATTGTCATTCTCAAAAAGTTTCTGGGACACACTGTTCCACCCCTGAAAATCCGCATACTGCCGCCATTCGTATTTGTCCCAGGCGCCGTTCTTTGTGCCGGTCCAGCATACGTCGTCATCCACGAACGGCTTGATCCAAAAAGATTCGGCACTGAACGGAGAAGGGCCGAAATGCTTGGCTGCGGGCGGACCGTACTTGGCAGTAACGCTGCCGTGATATGCGGTCTTGCTGCCCTCCCGGGTCACTATATTCACCAGTCCGGAACGGACCTGGCCGTATTCTGCATTGAAGCCGCCGCGCTCGATCGACATTTCCTGAACCGCGCTGAGCGCGATGCTGGCGACGGGCTGATTGTTGCGCGGATCGCGCAGGGTAATGCCGTCCACCAGAAACAGGGCTTCGTCCGCTCCGCCGCCGCGAATGGACAATCCGTCCTGAACGCCGGCCTGAAGCTCCACCGCATCTTCAACGGTCGACAGGGAAAGTTCGGACATTTCATCTCCGGAAAACGCCACGACACTGGTGGCCACGTCTTCCTTCATGGCATTGCGCTCTGCCACCACGGTAACCGCTTCCCCTTCCAGGGCTTCAAGCTGCAGGGCCATGTCGATACGCGCAGTCTGATCGATATTGACACGGACATCGGTCACAATCTGCTTGGCATAGCCGATGACTGAAAACTGAAGATCATATGCACCGGGCGGAACCCGAAGTATGGTAAAATTTCCGTCCATATCCGCTGCAGCGCCCAATGGGGTTCCCACCACCTGTATATTGGCGCCGGGGAGCGGGTCACCGTTTTCCTGGGCCGTAACCTGACCCGCAATCTTGCCGGTTGTTCCGGCAAATCCGGCTTGCGTGATGAAGCAGAGAAGTACCAGGTTCATCACGAGACGATGCTTTGTATTCAAACGCATAGAGTTCTCCTTTTATCTGTCCAAATCGTTGTTTACTGCCGTCCGAATTCAGGCGCCCCGGGACTGCTCATTCCGATGCGATGAATTTCGTACAGGTTCAGATCCCCGATATCTCTGAGATAGTACAGCGAAGTGTCACTGCCCCAGATAATATCCACGATTGATCCGCCAAGCAGTCCGCCCTTGTAAAATGTGTCGAAACTGCCGTCCGGGTTCATCATCAGGACCGGATCCAGGCTCATGTCTTCCCCTCCGTCCGTGACCACGTACATCACCCCGTTCACATCGAATGTGATATCCTTGATGTTCGTCGATACAAAATCACCCGTTATCGTCCAGTCGAGAACCTGAACCTTCGGTCCCACGGCTCCTTCCGCCGACAGAATGGCGTGTTTCCATACGCCCGCCGCGGGGATGCCGGCTTCTTCTCCAAGATACGCGGCAGCCACATACACCTCGTTGTTGAACACACGAATGGACAGCACATCAGAATCCTCATATCCGCCGAGCCCCTCGAAAGTCCCGTCCGGTTTGATCAGAATAAGGCCCGCATTCTCGCCGCCAGCATAAATATTCCCGTTGCTGTCAAAATCAAAATACTTCATTTTACCCGGTGTTCCGTTTGCATAATTTTCGAACTCACCGTCCGGCGGCATCACCCGGTTCAGATAATTCTGGTCCCGGCTGAAAAGAATCGCTCCGTCCGGAGCGACTTTCATGTCATACACGATTCTCGGCTTGGTGTTGTCGATCACGAGTTCCAGATCGCCGTTGTCAAGCACCTTGTACAGGTCCTTTTTATCCACATGCACCAGAATGGTGCCGTCCGCGTCCATGGCGATGGCATTCGCCTTGCCGACGCCTTTCACCTGGGTGTATAAACCGCCGAAATCATCGACGGCATACGGCGAAAAATCCGCATAGGCCACGGCGCCCGGCACCGTCACCCTGATGGTAAAATTATCGGCCACGAGATTGGGACGGTATACCTTGAGTTGTGTCGGGGACGCCTGGGCCACATCCACTTTCACACTTCCGAAATACACGCAATTGTCCGCCGGATTGACTGAAAAATTCTGCCCGTTCAGGACAATATACGGCACACCGGACACGGCCCGGTCCGCTGGTGATACGCTGTCGATCACGGGCGTCGGTCCCATGTTATAATCAGGATCCCACAATGCATCCGGCCCCTCATATTCACATGAAAACATGAACAGCAGGAGAGGACAGATCAGCAAAAAGACTTTAACCCATTGCACACGTTGCATACAACCCTCCTTCGTTTAACTATTGATTACGAACTCGATCAACCATGGAACGTCCCGGATAAGCTTATCACGGATAAGGGCTCAGCCGGTAATACACAGCAGGATGGTCCGATTCGGTCATGTTAATTCAGATCCGACTGTTTTGGGATATAAATCTATTTCAAAAAAGGAAAGACTGGATTTCGTGCCGGTTTAGTAAAACATCCGGTACAATGTAACAATCCAATTTAAGATACAATTCAAAACAGGCAATCATCAGTGAAAAACTGTGAATTAACTGTTAAATGATGTGTTAACGGTGATCCGGAAAGGTAAAAATCGGATCATGATCTATCAGACGCATCGTAATTGTTAATTTTCTGCTGAACGGCTTCTTCTGCCTCTTGATACATTTCCTGAATAAAATCGTCATGAAAATTGAAGATCCGGTGTTCGAAGGGCATCGACTCGATGCGGTCGAACAGCAGGCCCCGGGCAGCAGCAATATCTTTCCCGTAAATATGATAGGAATCGGCCTGCCAGTTCATCCGGCCCAGCTCCACGATACGGCCCGTCCGGTCGGAAATCCCCCGGGCGACAATTTCCTTGTTGAAAATGACAAATCCGAACATGTTCATAAAACTGGCGCCCCATGCGTCGTTGCTCCGGAAACGGACATTGCACTGCAACCAGTAAATTCCTTCCTCATCTTCCGTGATCCTGTACCACAACGACTGAAGGCAGGGCGGATCATAACAATCCAGATCCATACTTGGCATCCATGTAATCATCTGCGCCTGCCTCGTGAACGGCTGCGACGATAATTTTTCAATCACCTTCTCGATTTGATTCACCTGAAACGGTCCGGTAAAAACCGAGCTGCCGTCCTTTTTCTCCCGCCATTGTCCGTAATTGGCCAGCCGTCCGTGATAGGTGTATTCCCATCGTGTATCGGAGGGATCGTTCATGTGCTTCACCCAGTGATCCTTGGCTCCCTGCAGTTCCATACAGTATTCTTTCAGATCCTCGATTCCTCCGGGAAAGGCCTGATGAATCATGGGATCCGTCCAGGGCTCCAGTATGGTGATATTCATTGTGGAATCGATGCTCAGCGGATCACCGGGTTTGTCGTACTGGGTACGAATCCGGAATCCGTCCTGATTCAGGGCCACAAGCGCCTTTTCATAGGCCATGGCGAGCGTTTTTTCCTGAACCACAAGTACCGGGATATTGATCAACGGAAGGTCCTCCGGTTAATGATTGAAAACGGAAGCTGATGCAAACCGGGATTATTAAAATTCAATTTAAAAATAGAATGGAAAGATGCAAATTAAAAGTGAATATTATTTAAAAATTGATTACAATAAAACCATCGAACGGCCGTTGTCGTCTTCTTCATACCTCTTGGGGCCAAAAGCTGAGAGCCGGCTCCCTGATAAACATCATATACCCGAAAGGATCCCATATGCAGATATCTGTCATACTCGCCCATCCGGATCCGGGCAGCTTCAACCATGCGATTGCCGGCCAGTGCGTCCGGACGCTTGAAAACGAAGGGCATCATGTCCGTTTTCATGATCTGTACAGGGAAGCGTTCGATCCGCTTCTGCCCGCAGCGGAAATACCCGGTGAAGCCACGCTTCCCCTTGAGATCCGCGGGCATTGTGAAGAAATTCAGCAATCGGACGGTATTGTTATCGTACATCCCAACTGGTGGGGCATGCCTCCGGCTGTTCTCAAAGGATGGATCGACCGGGTCATGCGCCCCGGTGTGGCCTACCGTTTTCTGGAGGGAGACCATGGTGAAGGCGTTCCGCAGGGCCTGCTGAACGCTTCCGCCGCTGTCGTGTTCAACACCTCGAACACATCAGCGGACAGGGAGGCCGCTGTGTTCGGCGATCCGCTCGAATCTCTTTGGAAAACCTGTATATTCGATCTGTGCGGTGTCAGGACCTTTTACCGCCGGACTTTCGGAATTATCGTGACCAGCACTGCGGAACAACGCGGGCAATGGCTCGGCGAGGCGGGGGAACTGGTTCGGCAGGTGTTTCAGGATTAAAGAATCAAGATTAAAGATTAAAGAAAGTCATTGGGTTTGTCAGGTCGTTGAGTCATAGGGTCTTTGGGTCATAGGGTCGTTGAGTCAGAACTTGAAACGGAGAAGCGGAGAAAATGAGAAATGGAGAGAAGAGAAAACCACAGAGTACACAAAGAATCAGTAGACGAGTAGAAGAGTATAAGCGTAAAAGGGGAAAAAAATCAAAGTGTAATCATTCCTATATTTTGGGGATGGGAATCGGGGACCCATATACTCATATACGCGTCTACCCTTCTACAGATTTCAGCGGTCCGCCGTCTGCGGTCGATGATTTAAATCTCCGTTTCGCCGCGTCTCCGGCTCGCCGTCGCCGGTCACGGCGCGCGGTCCGCGGTCTGTGGTCCGCCGTCATTTTAAGGGAGACGGGATTCGGGGGCCCATATACACATATACACATTCACCCTTTTACTGCTTTTAAGCGGTCCGCAGCCCGGGCTCTCCTGCCCTGCCTGCTCCTCTGCCTTGCTCCTTCCGCTCAACCCGCATCACAGACACGGATTGTTCACGGGCTGGTTATGGATGCAAACACGGGGCAGACGCTGGCCAGCGCCAATATCCAGATCGAGAATACGTATCAGGGCACGATCACGAACGAGGAAGGTGAATTCCAGATCGTGCTTCCGTTCATTCCCGCATTTCTCAACATCCGTTATATCGGGTATGAACCTGGCCGGATCCGTATCGATACCGGCACAGAACTGCCCCTGATCGCCGGGCTGACACCTTCGGTCATACGCATGCAGCCGATCGTGGTGACCGATGAAAATCCCGGCATGACCATCATGCGCGAGGTGATCAGACGAAAGGCCGAATGGCAAAACCGGCTGTCCACATTCAGTGCCGACAGTTATATCCGTTTTGCCCTGTCGAACGATTCAGGCATTGTCTGTATTTCGGAAAGCACGTCCCGGCTGTACTGGAAAAAGACTCAGGGAACACGTGAGGTGATTCTTTCAGGCAGGCATTCGGACAATATTCAGGACATGCCGCACATTCCGGTCTCCTCATTTTTCATGAACCTGTACGATGATGACATCGATGTTCTGGGAACCCGCATGATGGGCCCCACACATCCCGACGCGCTTGACAACTACCGCTTCGAGCTCGCTGGAACGCGCGCCATCGGCCATCAAACCATCTATGACATCAGGGCCGTACCGAAAAACCGGGTGGTTTCCTGTTTTCAGGGAACCCTTGCCGTGCTGGACAGCGCCTATGCCATGATCGAAGCGGATCTGGTCACCGGCGATGCGGTGATGCTTCCCAGACCCGCCCGGCTCGAAAAACTGCACATCAGACAGCAGTTTCATAATTTCGGGCACCGTTTCTGGCTGCCCGTGGATCTGCATTATCAGGGAAATTTCCAAATCGAGATGCCGGGATTCGACATGCCCGGTATCCGGATATCCCAGATATCCCGCATTCACAATTACCGGCCCGGCTCGCCCGTACCCGACTCGCTTTTCCGGGAAGAGGCTTCGCACGTCACCGACTCCGCTGCGGGCGCCAGAGCTGTGCTCGATGCCGGCGATCCTGTGGTCATTCCCCTGACACAGGAAGAAAAAACCGCATACGAAAACCTGGACAGCACCAAAACCCTGGCCAGGGCGTTTCAGCCGGGAGGGCTTCTCGGCCATATCGGCCGTTCCTCGCTCAGAATCGGCAATCAGGATTATATGCTCAGCACGGAATCCGATGAACCGGATACGTCCCTGAAAAATGCATCCGGTCCGAAAACCAGCCGCATGCGGGATGACGGCGGTTTATGGGTGCATTTCAACCGGACGGATGCCTGGCACCTCGGTCTCAGGTACTCTGCCGGCATGGACTCCGGTCTGACGGGCCGGACAGGTCTCGCCTGGCTGACAGGTCCCGGACGCATGGCCTGGGAGACAGGGCTATCCTGGCCAATATTCGGCCGGAAAAACCTCATCCTGGAAACCGGGATTCAATCCTGCTCAGAAATCTGTGGGCCGAATCCGGCGATTCCGCCGCTCCTCAACAGTGCGGCCATGCTTCTGGGCCGGGACGATTACTATGACTATTACTGGAAAAAATCCTGGAACATGCGGTTGAACCGGCATTTAAAAACCTGGAATGCCGTATTGTCCGCGGGGCTGAATATCGAACGCCATACGTCCGTCGATAAAGAGACCGATTTTTCCCTGTTCAGACGGTCGCACAAACAGCAGCCCAATCCGGACATCGATGCGGGCCGGATGAACACGTTCATATTCGGCCTGAACCTCGGAGACAGGATCGACGTATTGCCCGTCAGCGGTACCAACGGGTTCTCGCTTGAAATCGAGCATGCCTTGCCGGATCTTCCGGGCAGTGATCATGCATTCACACAGATCCGGGGATCGATGGCTCTGCGGATTCCGACATTTTTCAGGCGCCGGCTTCTGGCGAATACGCTGGATATCAAGGTGACGTGGAGTACGTCGACAGGCGAACTGCCTTTTCAGAAAATGACGGCGCTTCATGCCCATCTGCAGCCGTATTCCCCGTTCGGCACCTTTAAAACACTGACAAGCCGCAATCTGAAAGGCGAAAAATCATTCGCCTGTTTCTGGGAGCATAATTTCCGCACCGTTCCCTTCGAAATCACCGGATTGGGTTTTCTGATCCGGCGCAACATCGGTCTTATTATTTACGGCGCCTCTGGCCGTGCATGGATATCAGGCAGCCGTCTCGATGATCCCCGCCTTCAAGAGGACACGGCCAGCAAATGGCATCATGAAATCGGTCTGTCCGTCAACAATATTTTTACCCTTTTCCGCGTGGATTTAACCAAAAATCTGAATACGGGACACTGGTTCGCGGGCGTCGGTATCGCACGTCTTTTCTGACAATTCCTGACTTGCAATTCGTCGTATTTATTTGTATACTCCAGCATTATTTAACCAGGGGCAGTCCGTTGAAAAACAGAAATCACGCGGATCACTATCATCACGGGCAAAAAAAAACAAAACCGGGCAGGGAATACATATACGGGATCAATCCGGTATTCGAAGCGGTGCGTGCCGGGAGACGCCATATATACGAAGCCTATATCAATCAGGCATCGGGAACCCAGCAGCGCATTAAAAAACTAGCCGATTATCTCGGCAGAATGAATATTCCGGTCAACTGGGTGGACAAGGGCCGTGTGCTCGATCTGGCAGGCACCAAGGAACATCAGGGTGTCGTATTGAAGGTCAAACCCTACGTGTATCAGAATTCGGAGCTGCTTTGGGACAGGCCTCGTCTTCTGCTTCTGGACAATGTGGAGGATCCGCATAATGTGGGAGGCATACTGCGCAGCGCCGAAATATTCGGATTCAACACGGTGCTGCTTTCCAATAAAGGAGTTCCGGATATTTATCCGTCCATCGTCAAAGTATCCGCAGGTGCCACAGAATTTCTGGATATCGCAAAAGATGCCTCCGCCAACAGCTATGTGAAGACCGCAAAGGAAAAAGGGTACCGGATTGTGGCCTGTGACGGAAGCGGAACCACGGACATTCACACGATCCGGGAGAAACTGGCCGGTAAAGTCATGGTCGTGATCGGCGGAGAGGACCGTTCCGTGGGCCAGTATATTTTGAACACGGCCGATTTTGTGGTCGCCATCCCGCAGACGGGCCGGATCAACTCACTCAACGCTTCCGTAGCCGCGGGCATCGCCCTGTTCATGCTGCAGCCAAAAATCCCCGGTACAGAAGAATAGTCTTTAGACTTTTATCATTGAGTTGATTGAGCCGGAACGTGAAACGGAGGGCCGGAGAACATGAGAGACGGAGAAAAAAGAAAAAGCGCAGATGCAGAGAACGCAACGAAGGATTGATTTTATGTAGGACGGCCAGCCTGGCCGTCCAAAGAACAAAGATGATCATTCTTTGTTCTTTAATCTTTAATCTTCTCCCAGGAGTTACCATGCTTCATTCTTTTAAAATCCGGTCGATGCTGTTGATCCTGCTCGCGACATTTGCCAGGATGGAGGCCAAACTCACCCTTCAGGAAATCCGGACCGCTTCGGACAATGTCCTGGTCGCCGTTTTTACCAGCGACACACTGGATGTCAGAGAGGCCGACATCGGCGACAGCACCGCCTGGACCGTGAACGGCCGGCCCGCGGAAAGGCTGACCCGTTATGCCGCTCAGGCTGATCCGTGCGATCATTTTATTTATTTACAAACCGGCAGGCTCAAAGAAGGGAAGCAATATACACTGATCACGCCCTACGGTGAGAAGTCGTTCAAATTCGACAGCCGGAAAATACACTGCGAATCCATCAAAACCAATCAGGCGGGTTACAGCGCGCTATCCAAAACACGGTACGCCAATTTTGCCGTCTGGCTCGGAACCGGCGGACCGGAACAAATACAGGGAACGCTTCCCGCATACGAGGTCTTTTCAATGCGCTCGGGAAAGAGCGTGCTCAGGGGCAGGCTTGAAACATGGGGCCCGGATTCATCGTCCGGAGATTACGTGTACCGGATCGACCTTTCCGGCGTGCCCGAAGGCGGGCCGTACCGGATCGCGGTTAAGGGATTCGGATGTTCCTATCCCTTCGGTATAGGCGGTGAATTTTCAAAAAAGCTGGCCTATACCATTTTCCGCGCCCAGTATTTACAACGCTGCGGCTGTCCGATTCACAAACCCGATATCCGTAAAAATCCGTGCCATACTCTGGTGTATGATGTGGACGGGCCGATCGGCGAGGCGAACGTGATCGTCGAGGGTACGGAACCTGCCTTCAAATGCCATGGCGGCTATCATGATGCGGGTGATGCGGACCGGCGTGCCTATCATATGGCCCATCCCATCATGAATCTGATGATTTATGAAGCCTTCCCCGGTCTTTTTGAGGACGGCCAGTACGATATTCCGGGAGAATTCGATTCGGATTATCAGATTCTGAATTATGAAAATGCCGTACCGGATATTATCGATGAGGCGGAATGGGGCACCCTGGTCTGGGAATATCTGCAGAACGGGGACGGAAGCGTGCATTTCGGAACAGAAACCAAAGGATACCCGGATCCGTTTGATGCGCCCCTGGACCTGGATACCAAAAAATACGGAACGGTCAAGGTCGATGACAGGGCCACCGCCACGAGTGCCGGGCTGTTCATGCATCTGGCCCGCCTGCTGAAGCCCTATAAGCCGGACCGTGCCGGAGAGCTCGCCCTGCGGGCCGAAAGATCCATGGCAAGCGCAGACAGCGTTATGGCGGATCCGGAACGTCTGTACTATCATATACAGAGATATCTGTATACCGGGGATGAGGCGGATCATGATCGAATTAAAGCTTTGTACACCATTGCGGACTCCTTGAAAACCAACCTGTACGGCACGCCGGGATATTCGCTGAACGATGCAAAATTCGACAATCCGGCCTATATCTGGTCCTATATCATTGAAAAAGAAAAACCCGTGGATCCGGCAATCGTCGATTTCTTTAAATCCGCTGTCAGGGCGGCCGCAGGGCGGAACATCTCGGAACTGAAAAAACATGCCTATCCCGTGGGCAACAATTCCGCAAAAGGCGGCTGGGGCCATAATGTCAAGCAGCCCCAGTATGCATGCGCCCCCATGCTGATGTGGTCGATCACAGGGGAACAGAAATATCTCGACGCCGCCTCAGAGCTCATGGATTATAAACTGGGACTCAATCCGCCGGGCATTTCCTATGTCACACAACTGGGATTTCACCAGGTGCACAATCCCCATGACCGCGAAAGCGCCTATACCAAACGCATGGGCCTGGGCCCCAAACCCGGGATCACGGTTTTCGGTCCGGGCGTGATCAGCTGGTGGAGAAAATCCGAGGTGATTCCGCCCGCCCGTCAACTGCCCAAAGAGCGGCAGTTCGTGGATGATATCAGTGCCATTTCATTCACGGAATTCACCATATTCGAGACCATGACACACGATGCACTTTACACGGTCCTGGCCGGAGGCGGCAAATGGAGCGGTGAGGATCCGTTTATGGTCAAATAGGACAACACGGTCTTTGGGTCTATCGGGTCTTTGGGTCATAGGGTCTTTGGGTCTTTGGGTCGGAGCGTGAATCGGGGAGGCGGAGAAGATGAGAAACGGAGAAAAAGATTAAAGAAACAAGATTAAAGAACAAAGAATAAAGACAAAAGATTAAAGATAAAAAAGCCCCGTAGGGGCGACATATTTATAGCATTGAAGATGTCACATATATTTATAGTCCCGTAGGGACGTAATATTTATAGAAGCCGCAGGGACGCAATATTTCTGGAGACCGTTTTTCGCCGTCCACGGTCTAATTTTTGGTTCGGAATTTGGAATTTGCTGTTTGTAATTTATATGTATTTTGTGATTTGTCATTTGAGATTTTTGGCGGTCCGCGGTCTGCCGTCCGTGGTCATTTTAAGGGGACGGGACGTGGGGCCTCATATACCCATATACTCATATACCCTTCTACTGTTTTTAAGCGGTCCGCGGTCTGCTGTCAGCGGTCCTTGTAAAGTCTCCGTTTCACCGCGTCTCCGGTTCACTGTCTTTTGCGGTCAGCGGTCTGCCGTCCTCGGTCATTTTAAGGGGACGGGACGCGGGGCCCCATATACCCATATACGCATAAACCCTTCTACTGTTTTTAAGCGGTCTGCGGTCCTGTCATCCGGTGTCCTCAGTCAATTCTTCAATTCTCTCTGCTGACAAAAAAAAGTTCTTGACATCCTGTATATTTCGCCTTACATTATGTATAGTTTAATATACTTTATGTATTTTAAACTATACCTATAATAACCGGAGGGATGCTATTGAAGCTCGGCAATCATCTCAGGCGCTGCCGTTTTGAACATGACGAGATATCACAGCAGGCGCTCGCCAATGCCGTGGGGGTCACGCGGCTGACCATTCATTCCATCGAAACCGGGAAATTCGTCCCATCCGCCCTGCTTGCTTTCAAGCTGGCCCGGTTCTTTAAAAAAGACGTCGAAGACGTGTTTTTTCTGACCGAAGATGAAAATCAGACGGGGGAATCATGAAAAGAGGATTCATTATCACGAACGGTATCGCTGCATTTTTTGCATTGATCGCTACAGGATGGCTCGTCTACGACTTCTATGCATTCAACTGGCTGTATTCAAGAATGATGCGCATGGAATCCCTGACATCCACAGACAACACCATCGGGATCTGGATCTGGATCGGCCTCCTGGTTTTTCTTATATTTCATATTCTGTCGTTCATCGCGGTCGCGAATCAGTTCCAGCGATTTAAAAAGGCCACCTTGCTGCGCATTTTCGCATTGATTCTGGGTATCATCTCCTGTATTCTTATATTAAACGACATCGCGTGTCTCTCCGACATCTTCAAGGAATACGGAGAAGGACTGGAGGTCCAGTCTGAATGGAACTGGCTTTACGGATCGTCCATTGTGCATGGATTGTTTTTCGTGATCATGTCCGCCTGTCTCATCGAGGCCTTCATCCAGGACCGTAAATCCCTTGCTGAAATCACGGCAGTCAAGGACGAGGTCATATTCACAGTCGTCCATTCCGTGGGCGTGATATGCGGAGGGATCGGCCTTTTCAGCGTCCTCGCAGCCTGGCTGGAGCAGCGAGCGCATGCCCTGCTTCATATTACGTTTCCTTTTCTTTTCATACTGTCACTCATCCCCTATGCCCTGCTTGCGGGCTACTGGCTGGTCATGAAACTGAAAGAAAAACCCGCGGACTGGTACGATGAAAAGCAGTTCCGGGATATCTCGAGGAGCGGACTGCTGACCATGTTCGCTTCCATCCCCTTCATGGCATTCGCCTATGTGATGAATTACGGATGGCAGCAGGGACCGATCCGTATTCTCTGGTTCCCGCTATACCTGTATTTCACCATTTTTCTTTTTTCACTCAGCACACTGATCATGAACTGGAAAGAATAAGGAGTATGGACATGACATTCCTTCAAAAAACCATCCTCACCGGACTCATTCTGTTCATGCCGGTTGTCCCCGGATTCAATCACGGTACACACGCGGACGGACAGGAATCCGTGAACCTACAAAAAACCATCGTCATCGATCTGCCCGGGATGCCGCCGGAAGCCCGGCCGCTCGAACTGATCCTGATCGAACCCGGCACATTCATCATGGGTTCATCTGATACGCTTCTGAATTCATACCGGCTACCCTGGCCTCCGCACCAGGTCACCCTGACGCGTCCATTTTACATGTCAAAACGGGAAATCACCCAGGCGCAGTACGAAGCCCTGCGCGGGGTTAAAAGCAATCGTTCAAAACACAGGGGGCCGGACCTGGGCATTGAAAAACCGAACTGGTACGACGCGGTGTTTTTTATCCGGAGACTGAACGCATTGAATCAGGGCCGGTTCCGGCTGCCGTCAGAGGCCGAATGGGAATATGCCTGCCGGAATGAAGACGCATTCGGACTCGAAAACATGTGTGGCGGACTGGCCGAATGGTGCCAGGACCGGTTCGAAAAATCGGCCATATCCGGCCCCAGAATCGATCCCGTGAACAGGGGCAGCTGGATTCATTACTGGTGGCCCTTGACCAACCGCGTTGTTCGCGGCCAGACCACCGGGGACAATCCGGAAAAAGCACGCGGGTTCGAGCAGGCCATCGATTACCATTATACGATCGGATTTCGTGTTGTGATGGAAGTGGAAAACCAGGAGTGATGATTCCCATTGACCGAAACCAGAAACGGAGATTTTACACGGACCGCAGCCAGCAGACCGCGGACCGCTTAAAAACAATAGAAGGGTATATGAGTATATGGGTATATGAGGCCCCACGTCCCGTCCCCTTAAAATGACCACGGACGGCAGACCGCGGACCGCGGCAAATCCCAAATGTCAAATCCCAAAATTCAAATAAATCACAAACACCAAATTCCAAACGAAAAAGGGACCGCAGACCGCCAATGCTTCGGAGAACCGGAGTCGATGTAAAACGGAGATATTACGCGGACCGCAGACCGCCAATGCTTCGGAGAACAGGAGACGGGGTGAAACGGAGAAAAGAAAATATCGAATATCGAACAGGGAATTTCGAATGATGAAGTATTTGCTGTGACTTGATGTTTTTCATGATTTAAGATTTGCGATTTATCTGCGGTCCGCGGTCTGCTGTCAGCGGTCTGTTTTTAACATCTCCGTTTCTCATTATCTACGAAGCCCCGTTTCTCTGTCCGATCCGACGACACGATCCATCCAAAAGACTCTGCGGTTTTCTCCATCTTTTTCTCCGTTTCCCCGTTTCTCCGAGGCTCCGTTCCAAGCTCCGTCCCTACGACTCAACGACCCAATGGCCCGACAGACCTGTTGGCTTTCATTCCTGCAGCAGCGTCCATTTGGGGCGGGTCCATGACTTTCTGAACAGATTCATCCCTTTTTCTCCTGCATCATAACGGGATTTCTGCCCGTCCCAGTAACAGACAAATTCCATTTCCGGGTCCTGTTTGTCCGCCCGGAAATCAAAATCAACTGCAAAATCGTTTGGAGTGACGAGATAGCGTCCCTGAGTCAGCCCGGGAGCCGGGCACAGCCCTGGAACATGACCGTAAGCCTTGGCCACCAGTTCCGAAGACATCAGTGCATCCGTGGCCATATCCATGGCATCGTCATAGGGTTTGCCTGTCTGTGTCATCGCCCACTGAATGGCCCGATACCTGTCCTCCTCGCTCACGAGCGGTCTGAGAACAGCCAGAAAATCCGGAGGACGCATTTGCGACAGGGGCAATTGCCGGACGCCTTCAAAATCCGCCTGAATCAGCATGATTTCACCGGAGGTATCCGTCACGATCGCTGCATGACGCCAGAATCCCTGCAAATCGATATGCACCACTTCCCAGTTTCTTCGTGTCAGTAAAATATCTCCGGATTTCAGCATACCGGACAGCGTTCTCAGCCGGTCCGGAGTAATGGAACCGGAATGCAGACTGCTTCCCAGTATATTGATCTGCCGTGAAAACATCTTCTGAACAGGCATCCAGGTTGTGGAAACACCCCTCTCAAAGAACGCCATTGGATTATCGACAAACACCTCCGGCTGTCTGCCGAGATTCTGATAAATGGAAGCCACCGTATCCTCAAGTTTTCGCATCTGGATTTCAGGCAGTGTAAAATCCTTTTTTACCATGGAAAGATACGCGACACCTGCATTGAGCCGGAGTATCGCGTCCGGATGCGTGATCCATTGCCTGACAAGAAAATAACTGCCCTGCTGCAAGAGTTCTGACGGTTCATCCAGAATCGCGGTCACGGCCGGATCCCTGTTTAAAATCCGGGTCACACGCTGAATGCTGTAATACTGAAGCGCAAATGCATAAAAAGCCACAAAGAATGCATCCGCATGCTGATCCGGTTTGATATTGTAATCGATCTGGTAAAATCCCTTGTACCGGTCCTTGATAAGATCCAGATCCAGGAGAAGCGCCAGATAATCGGCCCAGGCCGATACCGTTGCGGCTCGCTGTTCCGGGATGATCAGGACCGACCGGTAAGTCGTGGTGTCTTTCTCGAAACGGCTGCACAATGTATCGATTTGGTCCGAAATCCCGTCCGCTAAAATCAGATCATGCCCGATCTGCCGTTTCAGACTGTCTCCGGACAGATTGAGCAACGGCGTCTCTTCGATGGGAACAAGGACAAGCGTTGCGTAGACCAGGTACAAAAGTACCTTTAAAATCAGATAATAAGGAATCAGAAGAAGCAACCTTCTGGCCACTGTTTTATTCATTGTTTTCAACTGGCGCCATTGTGTCCGCATCACACAGAGCAGCAGAACAAACAAAACGGCGGCAAGGGCAAGGATGACGGTACGATGATAAGGATAAAACCATTTCATGGCCATGATCAGATAGCCGAGGGCGAGCCCCGGAATAATGAACAGCAATCCCGTTCTGATTTTCATTGTTTTTTCCCCTTCATGTCCAGACTCCATATCAGCTTCTGGGTCTGCAGCACCGTGACAAACAGTCCGAACGCGGCGCATGTCAATACATAGGGCAATGATTTTAGCAAATATATTTTACCAAACATAACGAGAAGCGCATTAACCAGGATAAACAGGAGACGGACTTCAGTGGGACCGATTCCCCAGTAGGCGATCCTGAATGCATTCGTGGCGGCGAATGCAAGAAACGAATTCACCATAAATGCACCGAAAAGGGCCAGCACAAAAAAAACAAGCACCTTATAATGATCCGGCAGCAAAAATGCATACCCGATCAGCATGGTGCATAAGAAAAGATAATCGAGAAAATGATCCATATAATAGCCCCACTTCACAAGACCGGTTCCGCGTTTTCTGCCTATTGCCCCGTCGAGCAGGTCCGTGATATACTGCAGAAATATCATCAGGCTGACCGCCCACATCCACCGGATATCGTAGCGTGCCAGAAAACTGAACAGGATAACACCGAAACACCATCCCAGTGTGGAAAGTGTCAGATGATAGGTTTCCACTTTTCGGGGCACCAGCGGAAGCAGCCATTTCTTCAGCACTTCTTCTGCTGGTGCCAGCAGGGATTTTCCCTCTTTTCTGTCGCCGGCAAACCGCATCAATTCTCCTTTCTTCGTATGATTGGTTCATCCGTTTCCAACGTACAGCCAAAATAAATATCGATGCATGATTGTGAGACTGTTCAAAGATAGCATGCCTGAAGGAAAATTTCAATCGCATTCTGCAATCATTCATTGTACGGAAAAACCGGCCCGGGGTTTACAAAATGCCAGCCGTAATCTCCCTTTTTTTTCTTGACAAAAAAAAGCGGAATCCGTAATATCCAATCAGATCCTCCAGACACCTTGATCATCTGTCTTCAGGGGAATTGACATGTTAAAAAAAACCGGTTGCATCCTTTGCCTGACACTCACGGTGTTTCAGTCCTGTGACAGGCAGCGGCTCCCGGATACACCGGATTACGAATACCATTTGCTCAGCTCGATTCCTCTGGAACAGCGCCCCAGCGCCATCGTGGCCGATGCACAGAACCGATGCCTGTATGTTTCACTGTCCGATCCGGGCATCAACCAGGCACAGAGAATCCTGCGAATCGATCCCGATGGAGGGAATCCGGAAACCATTGCGGACTTTCTTCTGGAACCGCCCGGTCCGTATGTGCGGTGCGAATGCGTGGATCTCGCCTTGGACGATGAATCCATCCTGTATGGTCTTGTAAGGCCTTATGTGGAAAATGAAATCGGTGAAACGGAAGAGGCGCCAAACCTTCTGATTCTCGGCTACAGAGACGGACAATTGCTGCATGTGTATTCAGTCGAAGTGCCTGTTTACAGATTTCCGGCCATTGCGTGCAAAAATGGTTTTCTTTATTTTACCGACGGACTGATCATAAGAAGGATAGAACCTGAAACAGGCACCGGGGAAACGTTTTCAATAAGGGTTTCGCCCGACACGACATCCGCAACTCCGGGACCGGGCATTTTCGTTTCAGACATGGCCGTGGATACAGAGGGCGATATCTGGCTCACCGGGCAACTTGCAGCTTTCGACAACTGGACCATGGGATGTCATATAACGAAACTGTCGCCGGAGGGTCTGCTGATTTCAAGTCAGCCGTCACAGGCCATTACGGACAATTTCGGTTCCATGCTCAATCACCCCGGACTCGTCCTGGACCGCGAAGATAATTGTTACCTGGTGACCGGATACTGCCATAGCCTCGAAATCTATGACAGCCGTTTACGTTTCCTGAATATGATCCGGATTCAGGATGAGAACGCGCATCCCGGAGCCGTGGCTCTGGATGACGGAAACGTTTATATACTGGACATCTCCAACAGTCAGATCCTGGTGTACAGGAAGTCCTGAAAAACAGGCAACCGTGTAGAAGCGTAAATGGGTAAATGGGTCCCCGCATCCCGGCCCCCTTAAAATGACGGCGGACCACAGACCGCGGACCGCGGACCGCGGACCGCGAAAAAATCACAAGTATCAAATCACAAAATACAAATAAATGACAAACAGCAAATGCCAAACAAAATCGTCAACGCGAACGGCTGGCCGCAGACCTTGAGTGCTTCGGAGAACCGGAGACGCGGTGAAACGGAGGAAAATCGGTCTTTGGGTCCATCGTGTCCTTTGAGTCGTTGGGTCAGATTGTAATCCGGAATTATAAATGGTGCATATCGGCTGGTCACAATCCTGTATTAATCCGGTTTTCTCTCCGTTTCTCATCTTCTCCGCTACTCCGTTTCACGTTCTGACTCAACGACCCTATGACCCAATGACTCAACGACCCAATGACCCAATGACCCAACGACCCTATGACCCAACGACCCTATGACCCTATGACTCAACGACCCTATGACCCAAAGACCCAATGACCCAAAGACCCTATGACTCAACGACCCTATGACCCAAAGACCCAATGACCCAAAGACCTTGTGACCCAAAGACCCAAAGACCTCTTTAATCCTGCTTTTAAAGAAACCGGAACCGCTCCCGGGAATTGCACACGATCCCTGACCTGCTTGGTGTTCTCCCTCAAACGGTTCCGGTTCTGCATGGTCAAACGCACTATCTCAAAAGCATCATTTTCTGAACGGAACGGAAGGTCCCGGCCTTGAATGTCACAAAGTACACACCTGTTGCCGCGCCTGCGCCCGTAAACGTCACCCCGTCCCATGCCACCATATGGAAACCGGCATCCATCACGCGGCGGATCACCGGATCTGCCACACGTCTGCCCAGAATATCGTAGATGCGGATCGAGACCTCCGCCTGTTCGGGCAATTCGAACGGAATCAGGGTCTGCGCATTGAACGGATTCGGATAGCTGGGTCTCAGGACGAATTCCGCAGGCAGCGGATCCGCGCTGTTTTCATGAACCGGCGAGGCCATGCTGCGGAACCACTGAACCACGCGGGCCATGAGCATGTTCCTGTCCGCTTCATCCGTGATGGTCCGGAAATCGAATCCGAGTGTCACGGCATTGTATCCGTCTTTACTGGTACGAATCGCGATCGCCTGACCGTCGGGTGTTTTCAGAACAGGCGCGCCGGTTTTCGACCGCCTGGGTTTCATACCGCCGAGCGGAGTTCCCGGTTCGAATGACAGCGTGAGACCCTCACCGATCGGGTCCCCTTCGGAACCCAGCGCATTGAGCTCCCGGGAAGCGATTTCTTCCTTTTTGTAATACAGATACTTGATTTCATACCGCTGGTCATAGTCCCCGATATGGTCGGTGAAGCCGGACTGCGTCACCAGCAGATTTCCGCCCTGATCCAGATAACGCTTGATTTTGTACCGTTCTTCAAAATCCGGCGTTTCCGTATCCCCCCATTCGATTTGCTCATCTGTCAGCTCATACACATCGGGATGCCAGATCACGACCTTTTTCAGGTATTTCTGCAGAACCATATAATCGATAAAGCCCCTGTAGGTCCTGTTCCAGATATCATAGGTATATTCATTTGCTTCCAAGGATCCGAGTATCGACTTGATTGATTCGTCATGAATGGACTCGAACCGGCCCATGACCAGCACATCCGCTTCACCCGAAGGGAACGGCAGCGTGCAAAACCTGAGCGAGGCCGGATCACGTGAAATATTGCCCAAAGAATCCTCCGCCTGGAGTATCACGCTGAAATTCGAACATACAGCCGGTGCGTTCCATTCCGCGGTAAACAGATAATAATCGACATATTCATCCTTTTCGCCACGGATAAATGTCAACGTATCCGGATTCTGGCCGGATCCGTCATCAATAATGTAGGCAGTGAGCGATAAGACGCCGTTTTCATCGTACAGCCATGATTCAAGATGTACCGGATCACCCGGACCGGGATTGACAGGACTCAACATGGGAGAATTGATATCAGGCCCCGCATTTCCCGAAATCATAATTGTGAGCGTATCGTTCCAGGTGTATGATCCGGAACTCAGAACAAGCGGCACTCCGAAGGTTGTGGCATCCTCCACCCATCGGGAAACGACCAGGGGGGGGCGGTAACTCAGACTGTCATCCGGCGGAATGTGCCCGATAATTTCTTCCAGAACAGTCACGTCATAATTCATTTCACCGAAAGTCACCTGCACATCGAATGCCGTATCCGCCCCGGCATTCATGAAAACCAGGGTGCCCAGGCTGTCCTCAGGCTGACGCGTGACCGTGCTGTGCAGCAGATAAAGATCCGGCCTGTCCTGTGTGGTGAAGCTCAGGACTTCGGGCAGTGTTTCCGTATTGCCCAGATGATCCGTGGTGACGAGTGCGGACCGGTACTGCGCCGGAACTCCGGGCAGGGTCCAGAATGCGCCGTAACGGTGATCGCCTGCAGATCCGTCCGCGTGCTGACCGTCGTCATAAAGCACCAGGCTGGCAGCCGGAATGCCGTCATCGCTGGAAATCATGATTTCAACGCCGGACAGCCCGTCCGAATCCATCACATCCGCATTGAATGTGACCGTCTGTCCCGGACGCACATAGGATGGCGATATCCTGAACCGGCTGGCCCGGGTGACCCCCTGATTCAGATACGCAGGAAGCAGTGTGTAATTCAGGCTGTTTCCCGAAGCGTCGGCGGCTGACAGCCGGACATCCACCCAGGTCTGAACCAGTTCAGCGGGCAGCCGGGTTGTGTGCGTGTTCTCCGAATGCGCCATCACGAGTTCGTGCCATGCGGTATCGCCTGCCACGCGGTACGAACCCGTGACCCCGGCAACGGTTCCTTCATCCTCAAAATCGGCTTCGAGCGTAATCTCGCCGGGTGTGGCATAGGGATTGATCAGGAATCCATCGGACAGAAGACGAAGCCCGGTCAGCTGCGGGGGCGACGGATCCGGCCGGGATGCGTCGAAAACGGCCTCTATTTCCACATCCCCCGTATAATTGCCGAATGTACTCTGGTCCTTATAGGTCAGATTCAGACTGACCTTCCCCTGCCCGGGCAGTTGAATCAGTGAATCCGTTGTGACCCCGTCGCTGATCAGCTGGCCGTTCAGAACCAGGGAATAATCCACCGGAAATTCAATTTTCGATGTTCTGTAATCACCGGCCTGATACCTGAAGTTCTGGAACGGAATTTTCACCGCGTCTTTTTGAATTTCGAATCCCTGACGCGGACAGGGCGGGCATATCGCCAGACCGTAATAGGCCCCGGAATCCGGAACCATCATGGTGCGCTGTTCGTCGATGATTTCATCGAAGCCGTTTTTATCTTCATGCTCCACGATCTTAAACCGCGTGGACAGCATCCGGTCCTCATGGAAAGTCCAATACGGCGAGTTCCAGTACAGACCGTCGATCGTATCGAACAGATCCTCCCTGAAATAGGAAAATTTGACATAGAACAGCGGATGATCATCCTGAGGCATCACATGGAGCCGGAAATGGGAATACGAATCCAGCGGCATCTCATGCTCCCGGTTGAAACTCGTGATATGGGTGCCGTCGTATGTCACCGCCTCGTATCCCAGCCTGGACAGCGGTATATCGACCAGATGATTGACATCGGCCGTGAAAAGGATCTCCTTTAATTTCCCCCTGTTCACAGAAAGTACCTGGTCCCCTGAAAACGGTTCGTTCAGGCCGTCACACAGGTAATAGATATTGCCGTCGTAACCCTCCATCACCTGAATCCAGCCCATGCTGAACCGGTCCGTGTTGAACGCGGAAGTATAAAAAGGCATGATCTGGTGTTCACCGAAATGAAACGTAACCGTGGACATCCCCGTTCTGTTGTCCATAAAGTATCGGCGCCAGTAGCTGTATTTCATGTTTTCCACTGCCAGGGATGCATCGATTTCCGGATAAAACGGGCAACCAGCTTCCTCTTTCGAGAGATGTATTCTGGCGCTTTTTCTGAAATGAACCGTTTTGAATATATGATATTCGATATCGCTTCTATAAAATTCCGCGTGCAGGTCATAATCCCCGGAAGGAATGATCAGGTTCGCCGGGGATTCCAGATTGTAAAACTCCAGAGGCTCCGGATCCTGATCGTCGCCGAGACGATAAAGTTGGAGATCCGTCAGTACGCCTTCGAACTCCAGCTGAATACTCGGCATATGCAGCAGCGAAAACGGCACGGCAAGCGTATCCGAAAGAGAAATGACATCGATCCAGCCTTCGAGACTTCCCGGGTAGTCGTCCAGCTGGGGCACGAGTCCGTTGTCCACGGTCATGGTGAACACCACGGAGTCCTGCATGCCGGATCCGAGCGACAGCCGGTTTCTGTCGAGCGATACATCGACACCCGGCTGCAGCGTATGCCTCAGCGATAAAAAGTAGTCCTGGGTTTCATCTTTCAGGTTATGAACCGTCAGCGTCTTCCGCACCGTACAGACATCCGCATCGGCATCGGCCACACCCATGCCCAGATTGTTCGGGGTGACGGAAGTCCCTGTCTGTACGGCCCGCAGCGCATCGACCAGGCCGCTGCCCTGTCTGAACAGGTTCTCACCCAGATCCCCGGCCGTACCGCACAGAACACCCTTGATCAGAGCGGGAGACACATCCGGATATTTCTGACACAAAAGAGCGGCCACTCCGGCCACATGGGGTGCGGCCATGGAGGTCCCGCTGTGGGCTAACGTGGTCCAGTCCAGTTCACTGGAGCCGATCTGATCACCCGGGGCCATCAGATCCGGTTTAACGGTTTCATTGATACCCACCGGTCCCATTGAAGAAAAATCCGCCCGTACACTTCCCTTGTCGACTGCCCCCACGGCGATGGCGCCGCTGGCGATGGCAGGTGCACCGATGGTCTCGTATCCGAAGAATCCCTCGTTGCCCGCGGCCACCACGCAGACAACACCCGCTTCGGCCGCCGTGTTCACGGCCTGGCAGTCCGGGTCTTCCGGATCGCGGGACGCGTGTCCCAGGCTTATATTGATGATATCCACACCGTCATCGGTTTCGGGATTACCGTCCGGATCCACGGCCATTTCGATGCCGAGTATGACGTCTGACATGAAGCCGGAACCGCGATGGTTCAGCACCTTGAACGCCATCAGTTTTGCATCGGGCGCCACGCCATTGATCTTGTCCGATTTGCCGGCAATGATGCCCGCCACATGCGTGCCGTGCCCGTTATCGTCCATGGGATCGTCATCCCTGTTGTAGATGTCGTATCCGCCGATCACCTTGTATCCGGATCCGAGTCCGCCGCCCAGTGACGGATGCGTGTAATCGATGCCTGTATCGATCACGCCCACCATTACACCCTCTCCGGTCAATCCGGTCGTCTGCCAGACCTTGTCCGCCCCGATCATCGGAACGCTTTCTCTCAGGCACTTTTTCACTTCGGCATCCTCGTATACCCGTTTGACCGAAGTCAGCTCCGACAGTTCGCTGACCATACAGCGCGGAACCTCGAGCGCCGCACCGCTGAAACAATTGCGGTAGGCATGGGTGATTCTCGGGGGTGCCATCGGAACGCCCGCATATTTCTGAACTGCATCCGTATAGAGTCCGTTCAGCGCATGCTCGAAACCGGCTCTCGCCTGTTCGATACGGCCGGCGCCCGACGACTTGCTGAGCCATGTTTTTTTTCCGCTGCTCAGTACAGGAGGCACATGAAACTGAACGATGATCCGCATCCTGTCTCCGGGCTCCCGGGATTCCATTTTCACGACGCCCCTGTCCTCCGAACAGGTTATTTTTCCGTTATCCGGGAGATTCAGGTGCAAAGTCCGTGCACCGGTCCGGATGGTCACGGGATTCTGAGCATATCCGGTTCCAATGAACACCGCAAGTAAACACACAAATAATTTCCTTAAATCCATCGACTTCTCCTTTTTTGAATCTGAACAGCGAACGCATTCCCCGCTGCTTGCGGCAGGGAGTACCAATCCAGTTTGAATGATGCTGACAGCATGTTATACCTATACTACGCCGTTCATGCGGATATACCCTAATTGAAATTTGAAGAAGATAAATAAAAAAACCGGACGGAAAGGATAGGGCATTGCGAATCTGAAGCCGGAGCAGGAACCGGATTACGGATCCTGTTGAGGGAAAAGAAAAGCATGATCCTTCACACGGAATGCCGTAAAATAAAAGGGGCACAAAGCGCCTGGCATGGATTGCCGTTTCTTTATGCCCACTTTGAATGGGATGCAATGAATCATGATGGTCCGGTCCCGCGGCCGGATGAAACACGGCCCGATACGGACGGACCGCCGCATCATGTTTTTCTGCCGAACACCTGTTCCCAGTTCAATCTGGCCGTCATCTGCATCAGGATGAAAAGCGTGATGACAGCGCAGATCGTGACGATCATACCGGTCATGCCCTTGAAGAAAAAGGAGTATGAAAAAATGATCAGATAAATGATCTGAGTCAGCGGCGCATATAAATAGGCCAGCCTGCCCGGTGTAAACAGCCTGAGGTAGGTCACGGTCAGCAGCAGCGAAACAACAGACGCGATGACGAACGTTACATAGATGTTCAGGTGATCGGAGAAATAGGAATACATCAGATGAAACGAGAAAAATGTGGCGGCCAGAAAGAAATAGTTCATCGGATGCATGTCGATTTTTGACAGGATTGAAATCATAAAAAGCACGATGAAGAAGAACAGCAGCGGCACCGGGGCAAAAAAAGTCACCCGGCTCACGATTTCTCCGGGATTCAACCTGTTGGGGATGATGAGCCCGATATCTTTCCCTGTCACGGACTTATTGAAACGCCAGACGAGTTCGGTCCCCTGATCCGTGATTTCCTTTTCCAGTGGCGACATCATATCCTTTGGAAAATCGTAATTTTTAAAATCCGTGATCATCTTCAGGGTAAAATGATTGATCTGCGTGATATCATCCGGCCCCGGCGATATAAAATACATGATGCTTTCCATGCCCGTACAGTCATAACTGATTTTCAGCCGGACGGTGCCGTCCTGCATGGGTGTCACGGGTATTTCTTTCTTTTGAATCAGGGGCGTCACATCGGCCATATTTCTGTCGTTGACGGCCAGCTGTATGTTGTCGTAAATGGAATTGGCCGATTTCAGGGTGGTGTACAGAAAAACCTCCGCCTTTCCGGATTTATTCGTGTTTTTCACTTTAAATTCATAGGCTCCTGAAAATGCGGCCCTGAATGTCGGGAACCAGAGATTGCCCTTTTTCCTCTGATCCAGATGCACCTGAATCCGGATGTCCGATTTGGACAGCTCCAGATCATCCTGTTCAAAATAGGCCTTCTGCACCTTTTTACCGTCCACAATTTCTTCCCTGATTTTCCGGATTTTTGAATAGCACACCGGCGCATGGATGTTGAGCGCATCACCGTAAAGACTGACGACTTCGCTTTTCAATTTCCGGAACGAGTCGTTCGTCCTCTCGAGGTTCGAAGCGCCGAGTATCATCCAGGCAATGAATGTCATGATATAGATAAAAATGATGGCCGCCAGTTTTTTCACGCTCATGGTATGCCTCCGGTTTTTCCCGGCCGGTCAATGAAGCCGGACCGGCCGCTGGTTCAAATGGTTCCGGAATGAAGACGATGCCGGGATCCGAATGGTTTTACATGGAAATTAGGTGTTTTCAGGATCAAATACAAATATCATTTTCAGATTTTAAACGGAAGGCGGATGCGTTTACCGGAATGAAATATTGGCAAAAATAAAGGGCGTGACCGGCAGCATGCGTTTTTCATAAACAGTCGTACTGGTATTGTATTCGTCGACAAAAGCGACCTGATAACGGTCCTCGATATTTTTCAGATTGAGCACATTGATCACGGATATACCGAGCTCCCATTGCAGACCGAACAGGCGGAGGCATTTCCGGGAAAGGCCCACATCCACGCGACAGTAATCCAGAAACATGGATTTGCTGGAGCTGTAGTTCATCTCATCGACCAGGTCGACAACGGATTCGGGTGCCACTTCCTTCTGAGAATACCGGAAATCCGCTTCCTTTCCCGCTCTCGAATAAACACCTGTGACAGACAGTGTCCATGCTCCTCGGTGAAAAAAATTGGCCGATTTAAGCGTATGTAATTTCTGGATTTCACGTGGATATGCAAAATTCTGCCATGATTCAGGATAGATGCGGTTCATGTCCCTGACTCTGAATTCCGAGATCCAGTACTGATAAACCAGCCACCCCGACAGTTTTCCCGACTTTTTCTGAACCAGGCACTCCAGCCCCCCGGATCTGCCGTTTTTGATGAATATCGGCTCGAACTGTGTATACAGGGCCTCGGCCAGGAAATTGTCGACGGGAAAACGGTTCACATTGAAGTCGTCCTTATTGAATTGAAAGATCATATGCTTCGATTCTTTAAAATAAAGGCCGGCCTGAACCAGCATGCCCCTGTTCCCGATTTCCATGCATAAATGCAGCTGATCGGCTATCGCGGGAGAAGATTCGACCAGGCTGTCCTTTTGTGTCATCTGAACCTGATGAAGCACGTACGGTGAGTAGAACTGGGTGTATTTGCCCCATTGGCCTTTCAATATACAGGGCCCTATCACGGGCATCTCAAAAGTCATTCTCGGCAGCCACATCCACGTATCCTCACCAATGAGCCCGACTGCCCTGAATCCGGCTCCTGCACGGATCCGGTCTGTTACACGGAATTGCCCCTGTGCAAAAAAGCTCTGCCGCCGGGACAGGGATTTCGCTTCATAATCTTCGACTTCTATCCCGTGAACGACTCCTTCGAGTCCGTCCACCGGATCTGAGAGACCGCCATCAGTCTCATAACGATACGATTCAACCAGCGTTTCCATGCCGGCATGCAGCTGAATCCTGCGAAATGCGAGTGTATTGTCCCATTTGACAATCGTTCTGTTCAGGATGGCCTCGATTTCCGCGTTTTCGAGAACATTCACCTCGTCGAAGCTGTCGTTATAAATCTGATAAAGCGTCGCCATTCTCCTCCGTATATCGTGCAGATCATGCACACAGGACAGTTTCGAATCATACCAGGATGTCCACCGGCGGTTCCACTGCATCGACAATCCCCAATCCCCCCATAGTAATTTGTGTGTGTTGATGGGTACCCTGCTGTTTTTTGTTTCACGGCCCGAGTAAAAGGTCAGGCCCAGACGGTTTTCTTCGGACAGGCCGCAGGTCAGTTTCAACAGCGCACGTGTAAACCGGTAATCATCGTTCGTCACTGTCCCGTTCGTTTCGACCTCTGCATTCGTATACACGTCCTGTGAAATCGAATAAAAATCCTGGAAAAGCGGGCCCTGCGTGATATCATCGAAGGACCGGTTAAAGGATGCAAATACACCGACTTTCCGGGCCAGGGGCCATTCAAGAAAACCATGGGTCTGAAAAATATCACCGCCGAAGCCAAAATTGAGCCTGCGGTCCGGCACCGTATTTCCGGTGAGCTCGACGATGCCCGACAGGCAATCCCCGTATTGCGCCGGATACCCTCCCTGATAAGAACTTACATTTTCGATTGCGCGCTGATGAAACGGATTCAGCATGCCGAAATACAGCTCGGGTTTGGAACATACCGGAATACCGTCAAAATATACCAGATTCTGATTACTGAAACCGCCCGGTGTGCAGAGCTCCGAAACACGGTCCGTCCTTGCGCTGAATCCGGGCATGAATTGAAGCACACGCTGAAAATCCGCCCCGCTCATCGAAGGCAGCGACTGAACGGACCGGGGATTGAAACGAATCCTGCCGATATCATCGGTCTGAATATGAACGGCCGGATCACGGTCGGCCATGACTTCAATTTCCCGGGTCTCAAGCGTGCGCTGGGTCATGACGATCTGCATCAGCTCGCGATTGTCCGACGCGGATGCCAGGAGTTCTTCGGTATGATAACCGATATAGCTGACCTGAAGGGTGCAGGCTTCAGAGGGAATCCGGAGACGGAACACACCTTCCTCGTCGGAAGCGCTTCCCCTGCCGGATCCTTTGAGCAGTATATTCGCATACGGCAGGATTTCGTTGTTCTCCGCGTCCCGGACAACACCCCTTATTTCGGATTCCCGGCCGGAGCTCCCGATTCCGGACTGATACAGCACAATGACATTGGGCGTTGTCCGCCGATAGGCCAGACACAGTCCGGGCAGTATCCGTTCCAGAACCTCGTCCACTGACGCATCCTCGAATCGGCAGTCCACGGTTTTATCCTGAACGAGTCCGTCATTGAATACGAAACTGACATCGGCCTGCCGCGATATTATTTTTAAAACGTCCTTCAGGACGCAGTTCCGGCAGTTCAGCGTCACACGGCCGGATCCGGTACACCAGGAACACGTCCCCGCAACGAGAAGCAAAAGCGCCATGAACCGGCAGCCTTTCAACCAATTGCGCATGTCAATTCCTGCTGAAAACAGTATAATGGCCTTTCTCGTAAACATACTCCGCATCGATTGCCAGACAGATCGATTCCAGGACCACATCGATGCCCAGCCTGTCGAACACGGCTGTTATGGTCAGGGATTCCAGTTCTTTGTCTTTCAGGACGATGGACACATTGTAATACCGGACCAGCTCCTGGAAAGCTTCCCGCACCGGGGTTTCCTCGAAAACGAGCCGCCGTTCCATCCAACCCAGCCTGTGATTCACATCCACGGGCACGGGAACGGAAGGCGGCAGCCTTCTGTCCACGGATGCCATCAGTCCGGCCGTCAGCTTCACATCCGCGGTGTCGGATCCGGAGGCACCCAGCCGAACCGTCCCCTCTTTCACGATGACTCGCGTCTCCATGACACGCTTCTTCTTTTCTCTTGCCCATACGTCAAATTCAGTGCCGAGCACCGTGACCGTTGCATTGCCGGTCTGTATCGTGAACGGACCTTCAGCGGCCATGACATCGAAAAATGCCTCTCCCTGAAGCTTTACTTCTCTGCAGGCCGGAGTGAATGACCGGGGCACACTGAGCCTACTGCCATGGTTCAGAAGCACCTGCGATCCGTCGGGCAGCACCCATGTTTTCGTTTCGCCGTTCTGCGTCCGGACGGACCGGTAAACGACCAGATCCCGGACCGGCTGATGCAATATCACTGCGGCCGCAAGTAAACAGGCGATTGCGGCACCCGCCGCCGCGATTCCGGGTCTTCCTGCGACCCAGCGGAAAAACCATCCGGTATCCGGCACACGGACTGGCTTCTTTTCTGATGAAAATGACAGGCGTTTCTCCAGATCGGCCCATTGCTTTTTCTTGTCTGGCATGGACGGCGGGGAAGGCGGCTCCGGCACATGGGTCCAGGCCGAGACCACGGACTCGTAAAACGCACGGTGTCCGGGCGATTTCAGCAACTCCTGCAGCATCCTGATTTCCGCTTCGGATGCTTCTCCGGTCACGACCCTGATCACGATCCGCCTGAATTTATCCCGCTCCATATCACGACCTTTCAAATTCTCGCTTCCATAAATATATACTGGTTGGTGCCGAAAATACCCTAATCACGCCCGATATTTTTTTGGTCGTTGGGTCTGTTGGGTCATAGCGTCGTAGGGTCTGAACGTGATCCGGAGAACCGGAGAAAGGGTGAAACGGAGAAAGAACAACATGTCGGATTTTCTCCCCGTTTCTCCGTATCTCCATGTTTCCGTTTCACTATCCGGCATGACGATCCAATAGACCCGATGACCCAACGACCCTATGGACCCAATGACCCTCCCTGTCCTTCAATCCTGCTTCATCATCCCCCTGAGCCTGTCGAGGGCCTGCGACATCCGGTACTCCACGGTTTTTACAGAAATCCCGAGCATGTCCGCGATTTCGGTATAGGTCAGTCCCTCGAAACGGTTCAGATGGAATGTCAGGCGTACCGGTTCGCTGAGACCGGCCATGACCGTTTCATAATCGATTTTCAGATTTGCCCTGTCCTCGAACCGGGTCCGTTCTGCAGCCGGGTGTTCCCTGACAAACGTTCTCTCCTTTTCGCGGCTCTTCAGATGATCGACCACGAGATTGTGCGCGATCCGGTAACAGTATGCTCTCACGGACTTTTCAGGATCCAGATGCACGCGCCTTTCCCATACCCGGGTAAATACTTCCTGAACGAAATCCGCGGCCGTGTCCCTGCAGTGCAGGCGGAACCATAAAAAACGGAAAATGGCATCATGGTAACGGAAATAGAGCACCTGAAAAGCCCTGCTGTCGGAGCTCCGGATTTTCCGTACCAGTTCCGCGTCGGAACATGTGGCCGTATTGAGCTTCATTGTTTACCGGATCATTTCAATGTAAAAATTGTTCAGAATATAATCATTTTGTCATGAAAATGCCAGTGCCGGTTTTATTATCGTGAAAACCGGATGGATTTTTTAATTTTTGATTGTTACGTAATAATTTAAGGAAAGATTCAAATGAACCGAAAACCGAACTGTTTGCTGACCGGCGCGGCATGGATACTGACGGGCACACTTTTGTCCTTGTCCGCTTCAAACAGTCCCCGCCTCGAAAAACAGGGAACCGCCACACGGCTCATCCTGGAAGGAAAACCGTTCCTCATGATCGGGGGGAAAGCCGGACAATTGAAGCTCCCCGCGGCAAGCCGCGGGGAATGTTCATCTGTAAGGTAAAAATAATTGATATTGGCTCGCTGTTCAGATTCAAAACATTTTTACGGCCTGGTTCGTCCTTATTGTGAAACCCGGAGTAAACGGCCGCCGCTTCAGGTGGCGTCTGTATGAACCCCGGCGAAGCCAGCGGTTTGAAGACCGGGCATCCCCGGATTCGATCTCTGTGATTCCAATCCGATTCGAATGTCGTGACAACGGAGCGTTATATGAAACCAGAACAAAAGGACAGCAGAATCATGGCCGGCCTTTTCTGTATTTTATGCCTGACCGGCAGTTGTATGAAAGCGCAGGACATGTCCGATGAATTTTTTATCCGTGACTGTCTCGTCATGATTCAACCATTGCCTGCGGTTCAGCAAAAAGCACTTGGCATCCATCCGTTTCTGGGCAGGCGGCATCCTATTGCCGTGGTGAAAGACGATCAGTATTACCTGTTCGATCCTGATTCCGCCGGTCAGGGCTGGCATTATTCATATAAACGGTCCGTGCCCTTTCCCCTGCCGCCGGGCGTACAGGCCAGTTTTCCGATCGACGGCCGTGCCACCTGCGTCGTCACACGGCAGGTTTTCGACAAACCGGACGGCCATATCATCATACTCCACGAATTCATGCATTGCACGCAGTACGATATCTGCGAACGGCCACTGAAAAAATCACTGCAACTGGGCCGAAGCAGCGATCCCGCGTGGGAAATCATGCATCCGTTCCCCTATGACGATCCGGTCTTTACGGCGCAGTACGATACAATGCTCACAGCACTGGATTCGAATGACCGGCCGCGGATCAGGGCCTGCCGGATGAAGCTCAGGCAGCATCTCAATCCGGTCGATTATGAATTTATGGTCTGGCAGGAATGGAAGGAAGGATTCGCCCGTCTTATCGAGAACAGGCTCAGAAATACATTCGGTCTGGCCGATAATGCTTACGGATCGGAGAAACCGTATCACCGGATCACGTTTTATGCGGGCGGGGAAAAACTGATCGGTTCTCTTGTCCGGGACAATCCGGACCTGTTCTGCGACATCGAGTCCCTGTTTCACGTCATGATGCGGCCCGGGGACGGCCCATAACACACACCGGTGCATAGACCGTAGCATACGACGGTCTATACCTTTTTCATTGCACTTAATCTATTTATTATCAGATATATAGAAATTGCCTTCGTGGAAAACATGGGGGGCAACATATTCGGAATTGGTACATCGTTGAACCGGTCCGGTACAGTTTTCCTCCCGAATTACATGCCCGGGTGATTCAGACTTTCCAGCAGCCGGTCCACCCGAGGCCTGCAGAAAATAGCACCGATCACGGCTGTCGCACCATGAATCAGGTAAATTTGGTTGTTGCAGGACATCATGCTGGAAATCAAACCGAAAATGGCACAGGTATGCACGGAACCCAGGCTGATCATAAAATACGTATAGGAATCCGTCACAATTTTATGGATTCGTTTTTCCGGTTCCGAAAGATCCTGCATCCCGGGGGGCAATATTACAGGACGTATCGTCCGTTTGTACATTTTATCCGAAGAAAAGGCGGCATGACTCATGGATATTCCGGCGATCACAAATATCAGACTCAGCAATGCGAATAAAACGGATGGTTGTCCGGGGGGATCTGTAAAAGCGCGTGCCTCATTATTTACGATGTAATAATAGATTCCATAGGATGGGAAATGGCTGATCCAAAGAAAGGTCATGAGACGCTTTTGCCTGTCGATATATTTCTGAAGCACGGGATTCATCAAACACCCCCTCATTTATAATTCATCTCATCAGCGTGCTATGGACACTTGAAGTCTCCCGCTGTGCCGCCTGAATTCAAGCCGCCCTTCCCGGCCCCACCCGCCGCCCGGCATCCCCGGCGCAGGATTTCCAGTGCGTGGGCAGCTTCAGGCTCGATCATGGCCGTCAAGCGCAAATGGGCCTCGAGCAAGGTGTCCGCTTTCGGCACCCACTCCCGTTTTCCGTCCGAACAGCGCACCAGGATGCATCCGGAGGGAAGCCCGAGCGAGCGCACTTCGCATCCTTCGAAGGGGGCACCTGCCTGGATCGTGAATTCTGCCACCACCGGTTCCTTTAAGAACGGGCCCTCCCCCCCCTTGTTCAAATCATGTTCCAGCAATGCCTCGTAAATCGGCGATTCCTTGATGAATTCGTTGACCGCGTACGCGCAGAAACAGCTCACCAGAAGGGGCAGTATCTGAGAATGGCTCCCGGTCATTTCGATGATGAGTACGATCCCCGTAATGGGAGCGCGTACGATGGCCGTGAAATAGGCGGCCATACCCACCACGGCGAAAACCGCAGGTATGGGCACGACATCCGGCGCGATTCGATTGGCCACCTGCCCGACTGCCAGACCGATCAGGGCTCCGAATACCAGCAGCGGCGTAAAAATACCGCCCGGAGCGCCTGTACCGTAACTCATAATCGTCAGCAGAAACCGGCTTGCGAACAACAGGGGGATCACACCGAGAAACAGGTCCCCCTGAAGCGTGGATTCCACCAGGTGATGCCCGCTGCCGATGAGTTCCGGAAAAAACCATCCGGACAGTCCGACCAGACCGCCTGTCAGGGCCGTCATCAGGATAAAATGATGCTTCGGCAGACGCCCGTTCAGTCTGATGACCGCCAGCAATCCGCGGTTGAACAGCGCACCCGCGGCTCCTGCAACCACGCCCAGCAGAATAAAAACAGGAAGGGAAGCGAGCGGCAAAACGGGATAACTCGGGATGGTAAATATCGGAAACTGCCCCGACCAGATCTGTGCGAAAACATCGGCAACAATCGCCGCGATCAGCGCGGCTCCGAACATGACGGGCTGAAAATCGCGACGGACCTCCTCCAGCACGAACACGAGACCTGACAAAGGGGCATTGAACGCTGCGGCCAGTCCCGCTCCGGCACCGGCCGTTATCAGGGTCAGGCGCTCACGCTCGGAGAGTTTCAGCGAGCGCGAAACAGCGTCCCCGATCGCGCCTCCCATCTGAACGGTGGGGCCCTCACGCCCCAGTGCCAGTCCGCTGCCGACCGCGACAATGCCGCCGAAAAACTTGACCGGCAGGATGCGTTTCCAGTCGATGGGCCGGATACGATGCAGCACCGCCTTCAAATGAGGAATTCCGCTTCCGCCGGCCTCGGGCGCATACCGCCGCGTCACAAGGACGGCGATCAGGGTTCCGGCCATGGCAAAAAGCACGGGAAAAATCCATCCGAATACCGGTGAGCAGTGCGACCAGGCGATCATTCTGTTCCTGAACAAATCCATGCCGGACAGGGAAGCACGGAACAGCAAGGCGATCATACCCGCACAGGCACCCACCAGGGCCGCACGGGCAAATACCCATCGTCGTTTTCTGGTTGTATCGAGATATTCCTGAATTTCGGATTGCCCCGCGCTGTTCATGTTTCCGGAAGGCGGGATCACTGAATTGTTGATATCGTGCTTCATCCGGTCTCAGAATGAAAACAGCTCCTGGAAAATAACATAAAAACAGGAAAACAGATGCACAATAATATCAAATATAATCACTAAATGCAAATGGAAAACAAGGGCCTCACAGGGAAACCGCCTGCCGGCGGTCAATGTTTTTTAAGCAGGATGGCCGAGCCGACCGTTATCAGCACCAGGCCTGAAACCGTATTGATCCTTCCGTAATGACGTTTCTGTATAAAAACCGATTTCGACAGGACTGCGAGAGCACAGTAGACTCCGATCACAATGAACGAAACCGCCGTAATAATGAAGGCGATGGCCAGAACTTCGACCCCGTTTATTTCGTGAATATCGATGATAGTGGGGACAACACTCGCATAAAACAAAATCGGCTTGGGATTTCCCAGGGTTACCAGCAGACCGCTGATATAGGATTTATGCCGGCCGGAAGATTTGACACCGTTCCTGAATTCCTCTCCCCTGCGCCGGATCATTTGTATCCCCAGAAATACCAGGTAAGCGCCCCCTGTGATTCGGATGATAAAAAACAGCCTTCCCATGAGTAAAGAGATGGCTGACAGGCCGAGAAGCGCAAGGCAGAAAAACAGGATATCACCGGTGACCAGTCCGCCGATGAATATCAGCGCCGACCGGAATCCCTCTGAAACGGCCCTGGACACCGATGCAAAAACACCGGGACCGGGTGTGGCAGCCAAAACCAGCATGCCCAGAAAAAAAGCGAAAAGAACTTCAGTATTCATACGATTCCCCGGGTTCTGATGCCGATGGGCAAACAATCCACTATCGGTGCAACCTTCGCGCATCGGCAAGTGCGGCGGATTTATCGCTTCTGTCAAACGGTCCGCACTTGCCGCCCGGACAGGACGAAGCAACCCCCCGTGCGGATATAAACATCAATCAGTACCACATAATTCCCAGTGTGCCCTCGATGCGGGCAGCGGACCGTTTATTTTCAAACACATGTCCGCTCACACCGATGCCGGCCAGCAGATTGAAATGTCCGCCCAGCCATTGCGTATAGCCCGCTCCGAACATCCCGTTCAGGCCGTGCCTGGTCTCCTTTGTCAGAAGCCTGTCGTTTTCTTTCAGTGCGTATTCAAAGCTGCTGTAGCCAAGGCCCGCACGCCAGAACATGTCACCCCTGCCGGTAAACGATGTCATCACGAGTGAAAAGTTCAGAATGCCACGCTCGATCGTTCCCTCCAATTTATCCTCATCACTGCCCCACCCTCCGGCGTGAAAACCGATCAGCCGGTCCGCATTCAGGGGAAACCCGATTTCATAAGCACCGCCGGGCGAACCAACCATACCGTTTCTGCCCCCGGATGAGGTCTCCCCGCTTTGAACGGACAGGTTTCCCGGACCGTATCCGGATTCTCCGTAAATATACCAGCAGTATCTTTTTCGATTGGAAGCATGCACCATGCCGGATTCCGTTGTCCTGACGGGCGGTTCACAGGGGCCAAGAACAGTGATATCATTTTCTCCTGTGACATAACCGGCTGCAGCTCCCGCTGCGCCGAACAGAATCCCGCCGACGAAGCCCGCGGCCACCGGCTGTGCCAGCGCATCATCGGATTCAACGGCCAGTCCCGCTCCTATCCCGTACAGCAATCCCGCACCGCCGCCGAACAGCAGCCCTTTCGCCGCGCCCTTTCCCCGGTCCGTGACGCATATCCGCTGAACGCCGGTCCTGGGAAATTTCAATTGTGTTTTGTCATACCGGTCAACCGCAAGGACCGAATCTTCCTCTGTCCAGGCACGGTCGATATCCATCTCTGTGCCATCGCAAGTCACCAGAACTGCTGGTCTGTTCACCTGAAGATCCTGGTCCGGACCGATGGTCCTTGTCGATGTGCAGCCGAAAATCAGGGGCAAAAATATTAAAAACCGAACTGGATTCATACGGCAGTTTTTCATATCAATCTCCTTTTAACAGAGATAAATATTGCCCTGAACGCGGTGGGCACAAATCTGTGATCCATTACTATCCTGGTGTTTCCGGAATACCCCCGATCCTTACGCATGTCCGGCCGTTTACCGTGCAGATTGATACATCCTGATTCTTTTTATCAGGGCCGCAGGATCGATCACCGGGCCCGTGGAAACATGGATCGCGGTTTCCTTCAACAGCTCTCTCCTGCATGATTGAAGCTCCCCGCTGCAAGCCACGGAGCATGCGCCCGCTGATCAGATTCGATCGGTAAAAAAAAAGGTTCCGTGCCCTGGAAGAACACGGAACCCAAAATATGAAGATTAATGATAAAATTCAAGCGGCATTATTTGACCACGGCCAGTTTTCTCACAGCCGTATAATGCTCAGTCTCGATTTGATAGAAGTACACACCTGCAGCCAGAGAAGCGGCATCCAGCATCACTTCATGATGACCTGCACCGTATTCTCCACGGGCGATTTCCCTGATTTCCTGTCCCAGTACATTGCTGATGCTGAGACGGACATGGCTTCGCTCGGGAAGATCGAACGGGATCATGGTCGTGGGATTGAACGGATTGGGATAATTCTG
>JAFGGN010000091.1 GCA_016930535.1 bacterium | reverse complement strand
CGCGGTCTTTTGAAGGGGCAGGGACGAGGGGCCCCATATACGCATATACGCGTCTACCCTTATACTGCTTTTATGCGGTCCGCGGTCCTGCTGTCAGCGGTCCGATTGTGTTTGGAATTTAGAATTTGCTGTTTGGAATTTATTTGATTTTTGGGATTTGTGATTTGTGATTTGCCGCGGTCTTTTGGAGGGGCAGGGGCGAGGAGCCCCATATACGCATATACGCGTCTACCCTTATACTGCTTTTATGCGGTCCGCGGTCTTGCCGTCCGCAGTCCTTTATAGGGACGAGCAGCCCCATATACTCGTATACCCTTCCACCCGTCTACGCATTTAATTGTTTTTCAGCAACAATTGCTGCCTGATCCGGAACATCCGCAGGTGGGTTCCGTGCGTCTGAGCCATCCCGATATAATGGCTGCGGCGCAGCCTACACCGGGTTTCAAATCGATTGCCGCAGCCGGGCAGTTCCGGGCGCATGCCCCGCATTCCATACACGCATCGAGATCGGCAATTTCAGCCTTCCTGTTTGTTATCTGAAACACGGCATGGGGGCAGACCTGGATGCACATGCCGCATCCTGTGCATTTCGATGTGTTCAGTTTCAGGGTGGAAACCGAATGCAGATATTTGAGTTCCTTCATATTGTTCCTTTCCTAAAACCACTGTATAATCAATCCGGCCAGCAGGGATGGAATCATGACCGGCAGGGATCGTTTCATCTCCCGGTAAACTCCTGACATGGACGTGAAAGTCGAACTTCCTGTAAAATTCAATGCGAGATATGCAGAAACGGATGAGTAAATCAGCATGTTCGCCAGCCAGTGCTGCCAGACCGCGTGTGTAAAGAGGCTCCATATGAAAGCAAAAACAAATCCCATGAATGCCCCCTTGCCGGAAAATGCACGGCCCGGAATAAAGGGCAGCAGGGCGGGAACCGCGACACTGCCCATGACAATGGCTCCCAGAAGTCCGAGTGCATCGATGATGAAGCTGGTCAATACTGAATCCTGATGCAGTATCAGTCCTTTCAGCATTGCCGGCACGAGCAGCAGCGGTGCATATTTCAGCGAAGGAAAGAATTCCAGGGGGATCAGCGCCAGACGTTCTCTCAGATTGAAATGGACGCGCCGCATGACTGGTGTCACGATTTTCCCCTGGTCAAGGAATAGCCGTATGTCCCTGGAATATACAGGTCCGAATAGTACCCTGAATCCTGATTTTTTTCTGATCTCATGTGCAGCCACGCCGACTGCGCCCAGTTGAGGCAGGATAAGTTCGCGATGCGAGATCAAATCGGACAGCCGGGTCCGGTTGATGCGGTTCAGCAATTCCCCGGTTCCGAATGTGCCTTTGCCCGCCGCGCACCACACATTGATGCCTTTGGTATCCAGGACGAGAATCCAGCAATCGATACCTGAAAGATCTCTTCTCAAAATATCGAAGGTCATTTTGAAGTTGGACGTGACCATCACGGGTGAATCCGGTGAAGGATTCCCAAGACCGTAGACCCCGGCGGGAACAGTATAATCCATACGGCCCAGACCCAGCCGCATTCTCAGAAATCCAAGCCGGTCCCTCAATGTTAAATGCGGTTTCAAGACCGGAATTTCTCCTGACCTGGTTGAAATCCATGACTGGATCCAATCCGCGCGGATGCCGGTCCGGTCAGCCGTGATTCGTTCGATTTGTACGGGTTGCCATTTGGGCGTGTCGGGAATTTGCATTGATTCAATCCTTTTTATTCAACTTCGTTCAGGTCGATCGTTTCGGCCAGATTTTGTTCTTCGCGGGACCTGCGCATGGCCTCGGCAAGGGTCATCATGCTTTCAATGATCTGGGCGTGTTTGCCTTCATGAATATGCGAGAACACGGATTGATAGTACTGATTGCAGAGATCATTGATGGAACGGTATGCCGCCTTACCCTGCTCCGTCAACGTCACCTGCATATACCGTCTGTCCGCAGCGTCGATTTCGCGTGAAACCATTCCGGTCCGGACCAGACCCTCAATCGTTCGGCTCAGTGTGCTTTTGTCCAGTTTCAGCTTTTCGGCCAGGTCTGATATATTCGTCATTTTGGTGTCGCCGATTTCAAGCATGGCATGGCACTGTGCCAGAGATACATTGCAGCAAGTGGTTCCGTCTTTGAGCAGTTCAAATATTTCCCTCTCAAGCGAGCGCAGCTGTCGCCTGAATTCCTCGAGTTTTAGTATATCCATTGTGTCCCTTTACGGTTGTTCGATGAATTGTTTTGCGTTGCAATTAATGTAATATACAACAGTTGAAAAGTCAATATAAAAATTGAGAGACAGGACTGTTTTTCAATTAAATTGTTATATTCTGATAAAATGACTTGTGTTTTTTAAAAAAATTTGTCATTTTTTACTGTCTGGAGGAAGTGATGGATCGGATTCATTTAAAACCGCTCATCTCAGAGAACGATATCCGTGACCGCGTCAAGAGCCTGGCCAGGGAAATTGTCGAAGATTTTACCGGTGCATCCCTGACATTGATTGGATTGATGAACGGCAGTTTCATGTTTATGGCTGATCTGGTACGTGAACTGAATCAATATCAGGTTTCTATGTATGTGGATTTCATGCGCATCACTTCCTATGGACCCTCTCAAATTACTTCAGGTGAACCGGAACTGTGCCAGGATATCACGTTGACCATTCAGAACCGCCATGTGCTTGTGGTGGATGATATTCTGGATACGGGGCTGACGCTGCAGTTCGTTTTAAATCATCTAAAAATTCTGTGTCCTGAAAGCATGAAAACCTGTGTATGCCTGGACAAACCCGGCCGTCGCCGGGTCGATCTGAAAGCCGATTATACCGGTTTTGAAATTCCCGATGCCTACGTGGTCGGATACGGGCTTGATTATGAAGGACGATTTCGTGATATGCCCTCTGTTTCAGTTCTCTCATTTTACTGATTTTGGCCGTTGCAGTAACGTGAAAATTGAATTTTACCTGCACATCTCTGGAGGTCGGAATGGTCTTGAAACGATGGATCGCGGTTTTGCTGATCCTGGGTCTGAGGCTGGCATTGTCAGGCCAGGAGAATGTCTCAGTACTGTTCAGTGACAACAAACTGCATTTCAGTACACGCGCCAGGTTCCGTCTGGGATCCAATGTATCGGAGGAGGATGCCTTGATCCTGGGCAGTGCACAAGCCCGAAATCTGATGCTTCAGCGTGTTCCGGGTTATCTCAGCAAGAAAAAATTGTTGAAAAATAACCTGTTTAAAGGGCCTGATATTGAGGCCATGGTGTTCGATCTGCTGGTTTGCAGCAGTAACCGTCCGGAAAAGGCTTATTACAAGGGATATCCTCATCTGTCTTTTGATCTGGAGGGTTCGATGTTTGTTCCCAGCCTGCAGAAACGGGCGTCGGTACTTCAGAAACAATCGCTGTTGCTGCAAACCTATCAGCTGGAACATGAACGGTCGCAGAGCCTGCTGACCCGGCTCGAACAATCCCCGGCAGACTCGGCAGAATTGCAGTCGCTGGTGAAATCGTTCAAGGCATCCGACCTGCTGCTCAAAGGACTGGCGGAGCAAAATCCGGCGATCCAGATCCGTCATTTTGACCAGGCACTCCTTCTGGATCCCCTGTACGCGGGCGGACATTATTACCGGGGGAAGGCCTATTATGCCATGAAGGCATTTGAGAATGCTCTCGAGGATTATCAGTGGCTCCTGACAGCGTATCCCGAATGGTGGGAAGTCTATCATCTTCGCGGATTGACTTATGGACAACTGGAAAAATATACCGAAGCGCTGGCCGATTATCAGGTGATTCTCTCCCATGCTCCTGATTTTCTTCCGGCATTGATCAACCGGGGTGTGGCACACAGCAAGCTGGGGCATTTTACGGAAGCCATGGCCGATTATAACAAGGCGCTTTCCATCGAGCCGGATCAGATTACCGTGCATTACAACATGGCCTGTGTATACGCGCTGCAGGGGCAATCCGCACAGGCGATTGAATCGCTCCGTCAGATCCTGGAAAACGGATTCCGGGATACGGAAGCGATACGCAAGGATGAAGATTTAAGCTCATTACGTGATGTGGACGGATTCGAAAAGCTTCTGGGAAGCTATGAAAAAAAAGGACTGGAATAACCGTTTATGGTTTTATATTGCGTTCTCATTGAGCATCGAACCGGTTCCGGTTCATGTTCCGGTTTTTTTCCGGCCACTTCAAAGTAGGCATTGTCATGACACCTTGCCAGTCAAATTGTAAACATAATAATCCGGTATCAAAATCCTGGCGGAAGCGGTTTTTTCTGCCGGTTACGGGTCTTCTGTCCGTGCTCTGGATACTGGTGCGCATTATTCCCAAACCGAGCCGGGCTGCGTATCCCTGCATGAAAGTGGCTGCACCCCTGGCAAGCACATTTATTGCCTATACGATCGGTCTTCTTGTGTCGGTATTCAGCATCCGGAAAGTGAAGGGCACGATGCATCAGAGACGATATAGGCTGACCGCGGTTTTCATTCTGCTGCTGATCGGCTCCGCGGGCCTGATGGTGTTTCAGCCGGCTCAGGATATGATTGCCGGACAGAATGAAACCGTAAAAACGTTTGAAGATCCGTTAGGTCCGAACCAGCCGATCGGTGAGGCCAGGGGCATTCATCCGGGCCGGGTGGTCTGGGCCTACGATCCGGATGCGACCAATGAGAACTGCAATCCGAATAAATCGACCGATAATTATTATCTGGATAAAAATACGAACCAGGAAGCGGTCGACCGCATGCTGGCCGAAGCTGTCCTCGTGCTGACCGGCATGCCCACACATGCAGAAGCCTGGGATGCCATTTTCAGGTATTTCAACCAGAATCATGACAAGGGCGATGTCGGATATGCGGCGGGCGAGAAAATATTCATTAAAATCAATGCCGTGCATGCCTGGACACCCCGCCCGGACGGATCCGGCACGCATACCAATGTGGACACATCGCCGCATGCGGTGCTCGCCATGCTCAAACAGCTGGTCAACGAGGCCGGCGTGCCCCAGGAGAGTATCTATATCGGCGATCCCTATACGCATATATTCACGCACTGCCATGATCATTGGCGTTCGGTGTTCCCGAATATCCATTATCTCGACAAGAACGGTCTGGATGGCCGCGAAGCGCCTACACCCAGCACAAAAACGCTGATGTATTTTTCGGACAAAGGGGATGTGATCAAGGAAAAAACGGACAAGTACTACCTGGAAATGGAAAATGCGGATTATCTGCTCAATATTCCGGCCATGAAGGGACACCGGTGGGGCGGTGTCACCTTATTCGGCAAAAATTTCTTCGGAACGAATACGCGAAGCGGTGCCAGTCATATGCACCCGGCCCTGCACCGCGAGGACTACGATAAACCCCTTCGGGGCGAATATGGCATGTACAGGGTATTCGTGGACCTGCTCGGGCATAAGGATCTTGGCGGCAAGATATTGATATACTATATGGATGCGCTATGGTCCTGCTCCTATGAACATGAACCCCCGGTCAAATTCAAGACCGCACCATTCAATGAGGACTGGACGAGTTCGATTCTTCTGTCCCAGGATCCTTTGGCCATCGAATCGGTCTGTCTCGATATCCTGCAGGCAGAATTTCCCAAGACGGAATCCGAGGAACCCCAGAATTACTGGTATGCCAATTTCCCGGCTGTCGACGATTATCTGCATCAGGCGGCCGATTCGCAGTACTGGCCCGAAGGCCTGACATACGATCCGGAGGATGACGGTACACCGATTGCCAGTCTCGGGACACATGAACACTGGAACAATGAAACCGATCAGCAGTATTCCAGGAATCTGGGTTCCGGTGAAGGCATCGAACTGGTGAAATTGTTTGAAACAACCGGGATTCAGATTTCAAGGCCCGAACCCGGAACATTTACGCTTTCCGAAGCCTATCCGAATCCCTTCAACCCGCAGACGAATATCAGGTTCGAGCTGGGTCAAAATGCCTATGTGATTATGGAAATCTTCAATATTCAGGGAAAGAAAGTCCGTACCCTGATCGACAGCGAGCAAACGGCGGGCAGACATGTGGCCGTATGGAACGGCCGTGATTCAGGCGGACAGCCGGCAGCATCCGGCACCTATATTTACAGGTTGCTGGTCCGGGGACACGGATTTGAGCATATAAAGAGCGGTGAGATGATTCTGCTGCGATAATCCGTACTTCCGGCAACAAAACGAATGAATGATCCCCGGAACGCTGCAGCAGGTCCCGGGGATTTTTTATGGATTCCAATCAAAATGCAGGGAACAGACTTTTTTTAAAGCGCCTGATCCGGCCGGTTATGGGCCGAAATATATCTCGGCACGCGAGATCTGGACTTTACCCCGGAAATTAATTTTCAAGGACCGGCCGGACAGATCCGTTTTATTCAATTCATAGAGCACAGGCCTCCAATAGGCATAATCCCCTTCTCCGGAATAATAACTGACCGGCTGTATATCAACAGACCTGAATGTCCCGTTTTCCTGCGATACGGAAAATTCGAGTGTGGAATGTTCATTTTCCGTGTAGGCGAACACTTTAAACCGCGTGATCGGGCCCGGTGTCCGGTAAATCAGTTCCGTACCCTTTTCACCGTATAACCGGTGCATATCTTCCTTGAATTTCCGGTCGTCATCGGTTTTCAATTCAAAGGGCCCGGTGATATGGTACAGCGTCATCAGATGATCCAGATTGTCCACTATCGCTTGCTCGTTCACGGCCACGGGTCCGATCATGTTCGAGGGAGCAGATTTTCCGGAACGGTTTACGGCCCGGACACGATAATAATATTCCTTTCCGATTTCGGCAGAAGCGTCATGGTAAAGGGGGAAATACTGGACCGCGGCATCCTGAATACCGGTCCCTGCCGTTTCCCAGGGACCGTGCGCAGCTTCCGATCGTTCAATATCGTACGTGGAAGCGCCCGCCGAACCCCGCCAGGAAATGGAGGCGACATGGGTGATTTGAAGGAGTTGCGGTGATGCAGGGACGGGAAGCGGCGGAACAGGCTTCCCCTGTATGGCAAATGCATGGTTCCGCATCGTTTCGAGCAGATTGGTTTCATCGTATTCGCTGCCCGAGTCGAATCCGGGCCAGTGATAAGCCTTGAACAGCCCGTATCCCAACGGTTCGGAATGCCAGTAAAATCCTCCCAGGTGCCTGTGATACCTGAGGCTCCAGATCAATGCACCCGAAATAGCCTGATTCTCACGGACCAGTTCCAGAATTTCGTTTATCGCGGTCGTACTCAAAAAACCGAATTCCCCGATGATATACACTTTTCTGCCCCTGACCACGTTCATATTGTCGTGAATATGGGCCATGACATCTTCCGGATTTTGAGCATAATGATGGGATGTCACGATATCGATCGTCGGTTCCGTCATGGATGCTTCACGCATCGGCCTGTCATCGAAGGCATTATACCCGTCCATGATCAGATGATTGCTGTCCAGGGATTTGATATAAGCAGTGATGGTTCTTGTCCATGAATGGGGACAAGGCAGCTCATTACCGGTTTCCCAGCATAATATGGCCTTATCTTCCGAATAGGGCACACCCGTCACGGTATTGGTTCTCTGAAGCACGTATTTCACGGTTTTTTTGAAATCGTCCATGAGCTGTGAGTCCGTCCAGAAATCGTCTTCTGATTTGCCCCTGAAACCGGCATACTGGGGCCGGCCGCCCATCCATTTCCATGCATTCAGCAGGGGGACAATCAGCCGTACACCGGTTTCGTTGGCGAGCGCCAGCATGGTGTCCATGGTAGTGAATGCGCGTTCATCGAATACTCCGGGTGCCAGTACATATCTGGGAATGTCCGGCGTGTCCGTTTCCCTCCGGACCGGAATCGTATAGGTCCGTATAACATTTCCGCCCATCTGCTGCACGGATTCCATGGCATCCCGGATCTCGAAAGATGTGGGCAGCCCGAAGGGATGAGATCTCTCGAACAGCATTTCATCTTCGACGAAATTCAGGTTAGGAATGTTGAATGATATAAAACGAAACACGTTCTTTCCATCCATGAGTCTGTTGCTGTCCGCAGTGATAAAATTATCAAACGCGGTGATATGCGACGTGCAGACGAGCAGACAGAGAAAGACTCCATGCCTGATCAATTTAGACTGGTCGGTCATTGGTTCACTCCTTATGATTTTTAAACCGATTTCACATCTAAGGTATAAACAATTCGCTTTTAACCAAAGTGTTTTTTGGATCTGAGCATTTTCAGCAGCGGCGGGAGGACGGCATATCGGGTATCGCTTGTTATTTTATCGATGAATTGCTAATTTAATACCTGAACCTGAGGGGACCTTGCCTATGAAATTACAGATCATGAGCGATCTGCATCTGGAGTTCGGCGACCTGGAAATACAGCCGGTTGCATGTGATGCGGTCATCCTGGCAGGAGACATTCATACTGGGTTACGCGGCGCGCGGTGGGCCGTCGAAACGTTCGATGGAATCCCCGTTTTATATATTACGGGCAATCATGAGTATTACGGTCATAAGATTCCGAAAATACACACGCAGATCGAACAGATTGCCTTGGAAAGTTCTCTGATATTCCTGAATAATCAGGAACATGCTGCAGGGGGCGTGCGCTTTCTTGGAGCGACCTTATGGAGCGATTTCTGCCTTTTCGGACCTGAAGAAAGACCGCGTGTCATGTTCGAATCATTCAATGCAATGAATGATTACAGACGTATCCGAATGGGGGCTGAGCACCATTACCGAAAGCTGAGGCCCGAACACACGCTGGGATTGCATGAATTGTCTGTCCGGTTTTTAAGGGATAAACTGGATCAGGCATTTGACGGCCCGACGGTCGTGATTACGCATCATCTGCCGTCGCCCAGATCCCTGAAAGACGGGGATATGAACGACCGTGTACGTGCCGCCTATTGCAGTAATCTCGAGTGGATGATTGAGCAGTATCAGCCGGATCTGTGGATCCACGGCCACAGGCACAAGAAATCCGATTATCAGATCGGACGGACACGTGTGATATGCAATCCCCGCGGATATGCGGGATATAAACTCGTGGAGGAATTTGATCCGGATCTCGTTGTGGAAGTATAAGCGGAAATAAAGAAGTCATCGGGTCTGTTGGGTCGTTGAGTCATTGGGTCGCTGGGTCAGACCGTGAAACGGTGAGGTGAGAAACGGAGAGACGGAGAAAAAGATGGAGAAAACCGCTGAGACGCAGGACGCAGAGAATTAAAGATATTTTGAGTCCATAGGGTCGTTGGGTCTTTGGGTCAGACCGTGAAACGGAGGTTCGGAGAAGATAAGAAACGGAGCAATGGAGAAAGCACGTGTGCTGTTTTTTTCCCCCGTTTCACCGTGTCTCCGGTTCTCCGAAGCATTTACGGTCGGCGGTCCGTAGTAAAAAAAAGCCCGGCACCTTTTGGGTGTCGGGCTTTCAATCGACAATGAATCAGGATTATCCGTTCTTCTGTGCGAAATCCTTCATGAATGAAACCAGTTCCTTGATTCCCTGCGGTTCCAGGGCATTGTACATGGATACACGAACACCGCCCACAGAGCGATGACCCTTTAATCCGCCGAAACCCGCGGCGAGTCCGTCCGCTATAAATTTGGCTTCCAGTTCCTCGCTCGGAAGACGGAACGTGACATTCATCAGGGAGCGGCTTTCTTTTTCGACGGCACCTTTGTAAAAATCACCCATTTCGTCGATGCAGCCGTAAAGCAGATCGCCTTTTTCCTGGTTTCGTTTTTCAACACCGGGCAGACCGCCGATCTCCTTGACCCAGTCCAGCACGAGTTTCATGATATAAATGGAATAGGTGGGGGGTGTGTTATACAGCGAATCCTTTTCCGCATGGGTCCGGTACTGGAATATAATGGGGATGTCTTCGCGTCCGGAGGCAATCAGATCTTCACGGACAATAACGACCGTGAGCCCCGAAGGGCCCAGATTTTTCTGTGCGCCGGCATAGATGAGACCGAATCCGGAAAAATCGATTTTGCGTGACAGAATATCGCTCGACATATCGGCCACGAGCGGGACATTGCCGGTCGCCGGGAATGTCTGAAACTGTGTTCCGGCTATGGTGTTGTTGGATGTGATATGGCAGTAAACGGCATCAGACTCGAGATTCAGTTCATTCTGAGCGGGAATTCTGTTGAAATTCGTGGATTCGGAAGATCCGGCGACATTGATGGAGCCCTGCATTTTAGCTTCCTTCAGGGCTTTTTTGGACCAGGAACCTGTGATGATGTAATCGGCTTTTTTCCCGCTGCCCAGCAGATTCAATGGAACCATGGCGAATTGCTGACTGGCACCTCCCTGTAAAAACAAAATTTTAAAATTATCCGGAACTCCGAACAAATCACGCATCATTGCCAGTGCATCCTGATGAATGGCATCGTATGCTTTGGATCTGTGGCTGAGTTCCATGACAGCCATGCCTGTATTGTTATAATCCGGCAGATCGGCCTTGACTTTCTCGAGTGCAGATAACGGGAGCGTGGCCGGTCCGGCATTGAAATTCCAAATCCGTTTGGACATATTGAACTCCTTACCCTTTGAAATTTTCTATAATTTCCACGACCTGGTCGCCGATACGCAGCAGGTTCTCCTTCGTGGATGCGCCGATATGGGGGGTCATGATTACATTCGGTGCCTGTAATATCGGATAATCTTCGGGCGGCGGATCCGAGGGCCACACATCGGTAGCGTAACAGGCCACCTTACCCGATTTGAGCGCTTCTGTCATATCCCCGGCATTCACACATTTGCCCCGCCCCGTATTGATCACCACGGCGCCGTCTTTCATTTTTGCGATAGTTTTTGCGTTGAGCAGGCCTTCGGTATCGCAATTCAACGGGACATGCAGGGAAAGATAGTCTGATGCGGCCAGGACCTCATCCAGTGTTTTCAGTTCGACGAGATCCGAATAGGTGACGAATTTGTCAAATCCGACAACATGCATGCCGAATGCCCGTGCCCGGTTTGCCAGAACCGTACCGATTCGTCCGACTCCGATCAGACCGAGCGTTTTACCCATCAGTTCGGTACGCTTCAGTGCCTTTTTTTCCCATTGGCCCGCTTTCATTGAATTATGTGCTTCAACCAGACGGTTGGGAACCGCAATCATCAGGGCGAATGCCAGTTCAGCAACCGCTACACTGGAGGCTTCCGGTGTGTTATGAACCTGAATGCCTTTTTCCTTGGCATATTCACGGTCTACATTATCCAGTCCGACGCCTCCACGAATGATCAGTTTTAGTTTTGGAGCCGAATCGATATACGCTTTGTCCGCCTTGGTTTTACTTCGTATCAGGACTACGTCCGCATCGGCAACTTGGGATTTGTCGTCGGTGACATCGCCGAATTTTTTCAAACGGTCCGGTAAAGAAGCATCGAATGCATCGGAGATCAATATTTTCATAGCCGATCACCTCCCGATATATGTAAAATGTGTATGGATAATTTACCACCAATGTACTTGATTCTATTGACAGAATCAAGTACATCTTGAGAAAAATTTGAAAAATATAAATAAAATCAGTCGATCGGATGAATCAGCAGACCACTCAGGAGCTTGGGCTCGAACCATGTCGATTTCGGAGGCATGACCTTGCCGGCATCCGAGATCCGGATGATATGATCGATCGGTGTCGGAAACATCGAAAAAGCGATCCGGAAATCTCCCCGGTCGACCAGCCGTTCCAGTTCCCCAAGACCTCTGATTCCTCCGACGAAATGGATTCGTGAATCCGTTCTGGGATCGTCGATACCGAGAAGCGGTTGAAGCACATGATTTTGGAGAATGGAAACATCCAGCGTATCCACCGGATCAAGGCTTGGCAACGGTGCACTCAGGACCAGTTTGTACCATTGTCCGTCCAGATACATACCAAATGTACGTTCCCTGTCCGGATGAAAGGCGCCGTCCACACTGCCTTCAGACGGCACATAAGGTGTCATGTGGAATTTTACGGAGAGACGTTCGGACAATTCCTCTGTGGATAAACCGTTGAGGTCCCTGACCACACGATTGTAATCGAGAATTTGCAATTGATCGTCCGGAAAAATCACGGACAGGAAAAAGTTATAGGGTTCTTCTCCCGTATGCTCCGGATTCCGGCTCCTGAAATATTCCGTGGCGCGGCAGGCAGCTGCAGAGCGGTGATGCCCGTCGGCAATGTATAATGCATCGACGGTTTCAAATACCTTTTGTATACTTTTTATAGAAGCCGGTTCACTGATTCTGTACAGCGTATGCTGAGTCTGATTGTCGCCCCTGACATCATAGAGCAGATTGTCCGGCTGCATGCTGTTTTTTAACCAATTGATAATTCGAGATCCGGACCGGACCATCAAAATGACAGGACCGCATTGCGCATGCGTGCTTAAAATATGCTGAAGCCGGTCGGATTCCTTGTCAGGTTTTGTATGTTCATGCTTTTTGATTTTATTTAACCGGTACTCTTCGGTGGATGTTACAGCCACCAGACCGGTTTGAACATGGCTTCCCATCTTCATATGATAGGTGTAAAAACAGGGTTCCTGATCATGAATGAATACCCCCTGACGGATCAAAGCCTGCAGGTTCTCGCTCGCTTTTTGATATACGCTGTCATCATGTGGATCCACATCGCGAGGCAGGTCGATTTCCGGTTTATTCACATGCAGGAAGCTGATGGGATTGTTCTTCGCTTTTTCTCTTGCTTCGTCCGCATTCAGCACATCATAGGGGGGAGAGGCCACATCGGATGCTTTTTCCGATACCGGTCTCAAACTCTGCAAAGGCCTTACCGTAATCATGCTGGGGTTCCTTTACTTCGGATTTAATTTGGAATCAGCTTATAGATGTGTATATCACTTAATATGACAGAAAAATCACCCGGTTTTCCCTGAAACCAGAATCCGATTTTCCCGTCTTCGTAAAAATTCTGTCTGGATGCTTTGTCTTTAACGTCATGGACCGGCACACCATCCACGTACAATTGCAGCCGGTTTCCGGTTTTAACAAAATCGATGATGTACTGCCTGTGACTTTTGCAGGGATCCATACCGAGATGCGATAACAGGATGCTGCCAGGATTTTTTCTCATCCGGCTCTGGGGCATGTGCCTGCCCTCATTGGTGTATGAATGCATTGAAACCTGGTAATTGCGGACATTCCCATGTGTATAGGTGTCATACGCACCTGTTCTCGGGAGCTTCAGGTCGAAAAGGTCTTTGCCGTCGTTCCCGGCGGCAGAGATAAAAAGTATATGCATTCCCGAAGTATCTAAAAACGCCACCTGATATTCGAGCAGGAAATCACCCTCAATATCCTTTTCGAGCCATATGACAGTCCCCAGCGTGTCGGATACGGGTCGGACAGTCAAAGTGCTGTCAGTCCCGGTCTGTATATGTCCGGCCCCTTCCATGCGCCACTTGGGCGATGTCCCTGTGAAATTCTCTGTAAAGATACAGCGCGTATCGTAGCCTGAGTAACTGAGAAACGGTTGCTGCTCCGGATCTTTGGAACAATGCAGGATAAATATGTTCAGGAAAACAAGCATTCCCGTCATCACCAATCCGGGAATTGAAAGAGGCTGAAATTTGAATGGATTGAATCGAAAATGATTTCGATATGTCTTATCAGGATACGGCATTTTTCTTCGCAGTCAGAAGGCGGACCTTTTTCCTTTTTTCATGGGCTTTTCTTTTGCGTTTCAACAGGATCGCTTTTCTTGTCTGCTTGCTCTTGCTTCTTGCCATACAACGGCCTCCATTGATCGTTCAATTAATTAAAAAGAGTAGGGTAATGTAATGAATTCAGGCTGAAAAATCAACCATTATGTCGGCCGTGCTCCGTAAAGGACAGCCGACCGTTAAAACAGTAGAAGAGTATATGCGTATATGGGGCCCCTTGCCCCTGCCCCTATAAAGGACCGCGGACGGCTGACCGCGGACCGCTGACCGCGGACCGCATAAAAGCAGTATAAGGGTAGACGCGTATATGCGTATATGGGGCCCCTCGTCCCTGCCCCTTCAAAAGACCGCG
>JAFGGN010000090.1 GCA_016930535.1 bacterium | reverse complement strand
ATGATGCCGATCACGATGGTCACCACCGGAATCCAGGTTGAAAACATGCCCACGGCCATGCCGTCGATGATCGTGGTCGCCGGTCCCTGTAGGGCCTGATTCGCGATTCCCTTCGTGGGTTTGTATTCATCGGATGTAAAATATTCGGTTCCCTGGCCGATGATGACGCCCGCAGCCAGCCCTGCGACCACGGATCCGAACAGGCCCCAGGTGATCCATCCGGCCATGACCATGCCCGCCAGGGCGGCCAGGATGAGCACCGAGCTGCCGCCGGTTCCGAAAAGGAGCGCGGAGAGCAGGGTTTTCTGTGTGGCATTTTCCCTGGTGCGGACCATAAAAATACCGGCAATGGATAGCACGATGCCGATGGCTGCCACGAACATCGGGGCAAGCACGGCCGTAACCTGGTCCAGCACACCGGTTGCCAGGGGCAGGGCCGCACCCAGTGTGGCCGTGGCCAGAATGGAACCCGCGTAGGATTCATAGAGGTCTGCGCCCATACCGGCTACGTCGCCCACGTTGTCGCCCACATTGTCCGCAATGGTGGCCGGGTTTCTGGGATCGTCTTCCGGAATACCCGCTTCCACTTTGCCGACCAGATCGGCGCCGACATCCGCGGCCTTGGTATAGATGCCGCCGCCCACGCGAGCGAACAGCGCCTGTGTGGACGCGCCCATGCCGAATGTGAGCATGGTCGCCGTGATCTCGATGAGTTTCTCATGTTCCGTGGTGCCTGCATGGACAAATTTGAGACCGAGAAAAGTCAGGCCGTTGGCCATGTGTTCGGCCGTATAGACCACATAATTGAGAATAATATACCAAAGTGAAATGTCGAGCAGGGCGAAGCCGACCACCACGAGCCCCATCACCGCGCCGCTTCTGAAAGCGATCTGAAGCCCCTTGTTCAGGGACTGGGTGGCGCCCTGGGCTGTGCGGGCCGAAGCATGTGTTGCCGTTTTCATGCCCAGAAATCCGCATAGTCCCGAGAAAAAACCTCCGGTCAGGAAAGCGACAGGGACAAAGGGATTCTGAACCCCCGTATAGGCCAGGATCGTCAGCAGGACAAGCAGAACGATGAAGACGAGGAACACGATCTTGTACTGGCGCCACAGGTACGCCATGGCGCCTTCGCGCACATGCTGGGCGATTTCCATCATGGTCTCGTTTCCTTCGCTTTCCCTTTTCATCCGGATAAAGAAATACAGGGCGAATGCAAGGGCGAGAAGTGAACAGAGAGGCACAAACCAAATTAAATTGCTGAGCATGCATATCCTCCATATTTTATTAAAAAATAATGAACGCAAAACAGCAGATAATATACGCATTTTATCGAATATATTGCAATGTTTTTTTGTTCGTCTGTATCGATACGGGGAATTATTTTACAGCCGGACAGAAAATTATTCGTTGAATTGATGCGGGAAAATTAGTAAGATTAAAGAGGTCGTTGGGTCTGTTGGGTCTTAGAGTCGTTGGGTCGGAAAGTGAAACGGTGAGGTGAGGAACGGAGAGACGGAGAAAAGGATTAAAGAGACAAGATTAAAGATTAAAGAGAAAACCATAGAGACGCAGAGTGCGCAGAGATTGAGTAGAAGAGTAAAAGTAGAAGCGTAGAAGGGGAAAAACATCAAAATGTAAATATTTCTATTATTTGGGGAAGGGCAGCGGGGACCCATATACGCATATACCCTTATACTCTTTTACTTTTTCATTTTCAGGAGTTGCATTGACCTGAACGTTTTAACCGGGCTGCCGGGAGGATCCGTTTGGCGGAAAAACATTTTTTCGAACAGCGTGCATTTACGGAATCGTATCTCGTTCCGTATTTTGACCGGCATATCCCTGAATGGCGGTCTTTCCGTGTCCTTGAAATCGGCTGTGCGGAGAGCGGGTTTCTCGATGTGATCGGGCGGCTGGATGTCCGTGCTTCAGGGATGGAACTGATGGAGGAACGGGTCGCACTGGCGCTGACCTTCAATCCGGAGTTGAACGTACAGGCAGGCGATATCACGGATCCCGAAATTACCGCATGTTTTCCCGGGCCGTACGATCTGATCGTGATGCGGGATGTCATCGAGCATATCCCGGACCGGGAAGCGGCGTTCCGCAACATCAGGACGATGCTGCGTCCGGGAGGATATCTGTACATCTCGTTTCCGCCGCTTTTTTCCGCTTTTGCCGGGCATCATCAGAATGGCCGTTCGCCGCTTAAATATTTTCCGTGGCTGCATCTGCTGCCCGGACGGATACTCCGCTTCATGGGACGCGTTTTAGATGAATATCCGCATATTATCGATCAGGCGATTCTGCATCGTCAATCCGGCCTGACCATTCGCCGGTTTCTTCTTCATATCCGTCAGATCCGTTTTAAACCCGTTGTTTGTGAGTATTTCCTTTCCAGACCCGTATACCGCGAGCGGTTCGGATGGCCCGTGATCCGTTTTCCCGGAGCACCGTTTGTGCGGGAATTTCTGGCCGCGGGCTGTGAAAGTCTGCTGCGAAAGTCCGGCCCGTGAGCGGAGTGAATCTGAACAGCGGGCGCATTCCCCGCTATTTAGCGGCGGGGCAAACGACCGAATATCAACAAGGTCTGCTTTGCAGATGAAGATTCCCAGCGGGTTGCCGCGGGGAGCTTCAATCTGCGGTCCTCACCGATGTAAACATTTGTCTTTTCTGCAGCGTCCAAGATGATGAATTCAGTGACGACAGTTGCTGACGGGAGCACAGGCATGGGATTTCATGAAAAGCGGTTGATTCTGAGAGCCAAAGCGGGGGATTATGCCGCATTCGGTGAATTGGTGACCGCGTATCAGGATAAAATTCTGTACCTGATTTATGATTTTGTGAGGAACTATGAAGATGCAAAAGATCTGGCCCAGGATGTGTTTATCAAGGCCTTCGAAAGACTCGATCAGTTTGAAGGCAGATCCCGTTTCTCTACATGGCTGCACAGAATCGCCGTCAATCAGGCGCTGGATTTCAAAAGGCGGCATAAAAAGATGAAGGTTCAGGACCTGGAATCCTCGCTGCTGAACCGGGACGAATTTCATGACAGACAGCCTTTTCCGTCCGCGGAGCGGTCGCTGGAACAACAGGAACTCCGGATTCAGCTGGAACACTGTCTCGGCGAGGTGTCCGAAAATCAAAAGACAGCCGTGATTCTCAAGTATTTCCACCAGCAGAGCACAGAAGAAATCGCCGAGCTGATGCAATGTTCCGAGGCTACGGTGCGGACACATCTGTTCAGGGCCATACAGCATTTAAGAAAATCATTGATATTAAATGAATTGGATAGGTGATCACAATGGAAGGTCCATTGGAGTGTACTGAAAAAACCATGGCCTGGCTGGACGGTGCCCTGGCCAGACAGGAGGCCGGAAAGTGGGCCGATCATGTGGAACGCTGCGAAACCTGCAGAGCCTTTGCCGCTGATTATCGCATCATCAGTCATGCATTGTCCCATAGGCAAAGGACCGGCCCCTTCAAATCCATGCTCGATTCGTATCATACGGAGCTGTCGCGCCTTTTTTCCGTAAAATCCGCGCCTCCACGCAGATCCTGGGTGGACAGGCTGTTGCTGAGCCCCGCTCCGGCGATGCGGCTGGGACAGGCCGCGGCCATGCTGGTTCTGGGCATATCTTTGGGATGGTTCCTGACCAGGCAGCCCTCCCGGGAAAAGGAATCGGTCACAGTGGTGATGGATCAGACGGCGGCAGCAACGGCCCGGCCGATCGATGATTTTTTCCATGAATCTGAAATATGGCTGCTGGATGTAATGAATCTGCCTCAAAACGGCAAACTGGCCGATCAGGAATGGAAAGTCACCCGGAGTTACGCCGAACGGTTACTGGGCCAGATTGTCATCATTCGTGAAATGAGCAAAGCGGATGAGGAGAAGCAGGTACAGACCTATCTCGACGGTTTCGAGATTTTGCTGCTGGACATGATCAACAGTCAAAAAAACGACCGGTCGGAAATTTTAATGCAAATCAGGCAAGCCATCACTGAACTGGATTTGCTCTTCAGAGCAGATATGATCAGGGACCAGATTCAGTCGGATCATCAACATATTTAGGGTTTGCAAGGAGGCAAGATGTTCCACTCGTTTTTACATGGGAAAAGGCCTTGGCCGCTGCCTTCGGGACCGATGGTTCTGTGTATCGGATTGCTGATCCTGGTTCAGAACGGACTGGCGGGGGACAAATCGAAACTCTTCCAGAATGCGAAAAAACTGACTGTATCTCAAGATTGGGATGAGGCCATCGCCTTATATGAGCAGTTTATCCATGAATCGGCTGGCCACAAGGACGAAGACGATGCATTTTTCTGGCTGGCTTACTGCATGGAAAAACGGAAGCCGGATGATATCCAGGCATTTTTGACCTTTGATGAACTGATCAAGAAATTTCCGAAAAGCGCCTGGGCGGACGATGCCGTGGTTCATCAGGTCGGTATGGCCGCATATTTTGTGCGCGAGGGAAAAGAAGAATTCCGGTCTTTTCTCAGGGAACAGCTGGATCACGAATACCGGCCCGTCAAACTGCAGGCAGCACTCGAGCTGGGAAAACTCGGTGACAGAACCGCTTTGCCCGTACTGAAGGAGCTTGCAGAGGATCCGGCGTATTATAAGCTGGCATCTCCGCTGATCAAGGATATCGAACATGGTTCAGGCAGGGCTGTCGCATCCGGCACAACGGAAACGGAATTCCAGAAAAACCAGGTTGCGATCACTGCACCGTCCCCGGCGGAAGGAGCGGCTGCAGACGGTCAGAAAAAAGAGCTGAAATCATGGGACTGGTCCGGCATTCTCCCGACTTTTTACACCAAACGGCACCGTCAGTACACAGCCATGCTGAAACCCGATGAACAGTGGAGCCTCGATGAATTGATCATGTTCGGCATGTGGACCATTCTGGATACGGACGAATTTGAAACGCTTCACCACCTTTCCGGATATGACCGTTCCGAATGGCTGCGCAAGTACTGGAAACTGCTGGATCCGACGCCCACGACGGAGAAAAACGAGGCATTTGAGGAATTCAAACAAAGAATCAACTATGCATACGCCAATTTCTCCAAGAAATGGGATTATCACCAGCTGCAGTTCAAACGCGATATGTATCAGCGCAGCGGGTGGCCCAACGCACCGTGGGATGCGCGCGGGGATCTGTACATCAAGTACGGTCCGCCGCAGTTTCAGACAATCGAGGGCTGGCATACAGAAAAGTGGACCTATTATAAATATCATGTGGATTTCATCGTCAAACAGTATGAAACCAATATATATCATGATGCCATTCAGCCCGGTTCGCTCAGCCTGCATACGTACAAGGATCATATCGGTTATGTGTACGCCAATTTTATCGATAATCCGGAGTTCCGCTATTATCATGAGTTCGATGCCGAACCCCTGAAATTAAAGGAAAACCGGTTCTACACGGACGAAGGCCTTCTCAAATTCAGCTATTCGATCCCGGTCAAGGAATTCGAATATGAAAAAAAGGATGAAATATACTGGTTTCAATATCATCTGTCCGTTGTGGTGTTTGATGAGGATATGCGTGAAGTGGTCCGTCATGAGGAGGACATCGTGTTTAAACGTGAGAACAAAAAGGCCCTCAAGGACGACAAACTGCATTCACATCAGATTCATTTCAAACTGATACCGGGTCCGTATCTCATCACCATACAGATCGAGGATAAAAATTCGGACAAACTGGGCATATATATGAAAAATCTGGATACGAGCCGGCCGCCGGGATGAATATGAGCAGCATGCCTGTCAAATTCACCCTGCTGATCTGCATTCCGGTTCTGGGCTTCTGGACGGACATGACTACAAAAACATGGGCCGTGAACCATCTTGGCGCCGGCCGGTCACGCGTGCTGATCAGGGGTGTTCTCGAACTCGTTTATACGGAAAACCGGGGCATGGTATTCGGTTTATTCAGTCAGCATCATTTTATCCTGAAGCAGGTCATCCTGGCAGGGCTGACTTTTGCGGCGATCTGTTTTCTCTTCATGTTCATCTGGCGCATCCGGAAACGCCCGTTTGTTGTTCTTCTTCCGTTTTTCATCATTCTTTCCGGGGCCCTGCCCAATTTTTCGGACAGGATCCGGTTCGGTCATGTGGTCGACTTTATCCATATTCATTGTTTCAACATTCTGGACTGGCCCTTTTTGTTCAATGTGGCGGATATTTTCATCTGTGCAGGTGCTCTTCTTCTGGGAAGCATGCTTCTTTTCAATAAAAACCGGGTGGCACCTGAAATCTTCTCTTGACAATCGTTCCGAATATTTATATTATTGATCATACGCATCACATTTCCGAGAATCCACCGGTCCGGATCACCAGTCTGTAACGGCATTTTCATCAAATTGCCGTGCGTTGTGACTGAATTCATTCTGTCCGCCAAGTCATCTGCAAAATCCCCATGAAAACAATGATTCCCTGTTGTGATGCGACCGGTCTTTAAAGTCCTGTTGATCAGGTCAGGAGGTTCACCATGACAACTCTATTGTCGCGTTGGCTCTGTGCATTTCTGATTGTTTCTATGGTGATGCGCGGGGATTTGCCCGCCCAATTTTCATTCGGGGGTTATGATTTTCCGGATGCGCAGGCGTTTGCTGATATGGCGTCCGAGGTCGGCAGCCCGCCGGCCGGAGCCGGACTGCTGCCGCACGGGACCACGAGCGTACAAACGGCGCTGACGGACATCAACCTGGGCACCTGGGTGATTGCGGGAGGGAGCGCGGGTCTGGTGGATGTCGTGTTTACGGACAATGTGATCGTGAACGGGGCAGGTGCCGATTTTGTGGTTTTCGAGTACGGTACAGCCGAGACGTACGGTGTGGCCGTGAGCACGAACGGAACAGCAGGCGGATTGACTTCGATGCTGGATTATTCCGGTACACAGGCCATTGACCTGGACGATTTCGGAATCGCCGGCCAGGCTGTGGTCACGATGATCCGTATTCAGCCCAATAAAATGCCGGGATCCGGTGTCGGAGAGTGGAGTGCGGATATACAGGATATCGGTGCGCTCCATTCAGAGGGCGTTCCCGACGTTCAGCCGGACCGGTTTGATTTCAATGACGGAACGGATCAGGGCTGGACATCGGACGGTGCGTACGACGAAGATTCTGACGGGCCATTCGCATCCGCTTTTGCTTATTTATGGGTGGAAAACACCAATTTCCCCAATCCGCCGGGGAACGATCCGCTCGGTGATCAGAACGGATCCGTCTCTATCTTTACCATGGGCGGCCATGGCGTGACCAATCCGGGCGCGGAGTGGTGGATCATGCGTTTCCTGTCTCCCGATTTGAGCGGTTCGGCCGCATGGCAGGCATCGAAAGGATATACGGCTGAAATCGCGGAATGTATGGCCAATATGACCTCTGTGTATGCCAACCTGAATGTGAAAGTCTATGATCATGATGAAGCGCATGTCCGGGAATTTTACAACGGACTGGCCGTCGAACTGGTTCATGACAGTTTCAATGACGGCGAAGCCGGGTGGAACCATCTGTCTTTCAGCGACTGGACCTCGATCGCGAATTTTCCGGAGAATTACACGATTCAGCAGCTCTATATCAATATTTTCGGGAAGATGAACGGCGCACATACCGGCGGATTGTACCTGGATGAGATTGTCCCGATAACGGACGGATCCGCGTCCGGCGTGCCGGATGCGCCATCCAATCTTCAGGTGCGCTGTCTGACCGATCAGTTCCATATCACCTGGGATGACAATTCGGATGACGAACAGGGATTTATTATCGAGCATCAGACCTTGCAGGTTTATCCGGCTGCCTGGTCCGTGCTGGACACGCTCGATGCCAATATCACATCATTTCAGATGGACAGTCCCGCCTCGATCTTGACCCATTATTTCAGGATCAGGGCCTTCAATCAGAACGGCAGCTCGACATATGCAGAGGCGAACGCCAAGTTTTTACAAAGTCTCATTTGGATCGCGGTCGATGCCCCGGACGGCGGAGAAACCTGGGCGCCCGGAAGTATCGCAGCCATCACATGGAGAAGCAGTACCATTTCGAAACCCTCCCAGGTGAATATCCTGCTTTCGACGGACGGCGGAAGCCATTGGATCGATCCGCCCGTGGCCTCGGCAACCGCCAATTCAGGTTCTTTTCTCTGGACCGTTCCGGATGCACCGTCCGGGAACTGCGTGATCAGGGTGGAAGATGCCGCAGACGGCTCCCCTTATGGATTGAGTCATGATCCGTTTACGATCGGCGGTGACGCGATGCCGGTTCTTGCCGTACCGCAGGATACGCTGGATTTCGGGACCAGCTTGACGAGCCTCTCGTTTTCTTTGTCCAACAGCGGATCGGGAACGCTGTCCTGGAACGTTTCCGGGAACCCGGATCAGCCGTGGATCGTTTCGGTGACACCCGTATCGGGTGAGAATTCCGCGACAATCACAGTTCAGGTGGACCGGGAGGGACTGGATTTGAATGAAGCGGAAGGCCTCCTGACCATTTCCTCAAACGGGGGAACCGCGGATATTGTCGTTCTCATCGAAAAAGAAGCACAGGCCGGCCTGCCCGAATCGTGGGATTTCCGGGAAAATACGGGCAACAACGCCATTGTCATTCTGCCGGCATCCGTCGCACCGAATATTGATGGAACCGCCCTTGTTGAAGGGGATTATATCGGCGTATTCACGCCTTCCGGACTGTGCTGCGGCCTGGCCGAATGGCCGGGCCAGAATGTGTCGGTTACAGTATGGGGAGATGATTCACAGACGGCAGGGCAGGACGGTTTTCAGACCGGAGAAACACTGCAGTACCGTGTGTATCGTCCATCTACGGATGAGGAATGGGACGCGGTGAGTGTGGCCTATTCACAGGGCAGCGGCCAGTATGCACCGGATGCGATCATGATTTTAAGCCGGTTCGATGCCTCGGCCCTGTCGGAGATTTCATTGGATTTTCAGCAGGGATGGAACATGTTTTCCGTGAATGTCAATCCGGATGATTTCCAGGTCAAGGCGGTCATGGCACCTGTCACGGACGACCTCGTGATCCTGAAAGACGGTTCGGGCCGCACATTCATTCCAGCCTATACCATCGACCATATCGGGACACTCGATTGCAGGCTGGGTTACAAGGCCTTTTTCAGCCAGGCGCGGATGCTGAGCGTCACAGGACTGCCCGTGAATCCCGCAACGCCCATAGAAATGAGCGCCGGCTGGAGCCTGATCGGGTACCTTCCGGACCGGTCGATGGATGTGGAAAACGCGATGAACGAGATCAGCGAAAAACTGGTCATTGTCAAGGACGGTGCAGGGAGGACGTATGTCCCGGATTATGGAATCAATCAAATCGGGCAGATGGGGCCGGGTTACGGTTATCAGGTCTATATCACGGAATCTGCCGTGCTGATCTATCCGGAGGCAGACGGCGGCATCATGCCCAAAAAGGAAGGGCTGCCGCCCGTTCTGGCTGCGGACCATTTTCAGTTTACATCGAATACAGGCGAGAATGCGACCGTGATCATCCCCCTGGATGCAGCACCCGGGTATTCGGACGGCTCCCCGCTCAATATTTCGGATGAGATCGGCATTTTTAATGCCGGGGCAATGTGCTGCGGAGCAGCCGTATGGCAGGGTGTCAATACCGCAGTCACTGTCTGGGGAGACGATTCGCAGACGGACGCCGTCGACGGATTTCAGCCCGGGGACACCCTTTATTACAGGATCTGGAATAAGTCTGAGGACTGTGAATGCGAGGCTGAGGCAGCGTATCAGGATGGTATAAGCGGGACATATACGACAGACGGATTGTATGTATTGACCGGTCTGGTGGTTTCACCCGAAACGGCGTCCGATGCGTCCGGTGCTGAAGCCATACCCAGGGTATTTGCATTGATGCAGAACCAGCCCAATCCGTTCAACCCGTCAACCGCCATCCGGTTTTCGGTACCGGTCAACTGTGATGTCAGGATCGTGATCTACGATATTCTGGGAAAGGAGGTCGAAACACTGACGGAGGGAACCCGTACACCAGGTACATATATCGTACAGTGGAACGCAGGTTCCTGTCCCAACGGCATTTACCTGCTGCGCATGCAGGCAGCGGATTTTGTGGAATCCAGGAAACTGCTTTTGAGTAAATGATAAAACGGCATGGATTTTGAGACTGAATCAGGCAACAACAATTCAAACCTGAAACTGGGAGATTCACCTATGGGAAGCCATGAAATTGATTTCAAGATTATGGGCGACGACATGCAGATTGTCGAGATTGAACTGGATCCGGAAGAAACCGTCATTGCCGAAGCCGGGGCCATGAATTATATGGATTCGGACATTCAGTTTGAAGCGAAAATGGGGGATGGATCGAATCCGTCCGCGGGTTTTATGGATAAATTATTCGGTGCGGGTCAGCGTATACTGACCGGAGAATCCCTTATGATGACCCATTTTACGAATCATGGGAACAGAAAACAGAGCGTCGCTTTTGCCGCGCCCTATCCGGGCAAGATTATACCCATGAATCTGGCGGAAACCGGGGGAAATATTCTTTGTCAGAAAGACGCATTTCTCTGTGCCGCTCTTGGTACCAAGCTCAGCATCGCCTTTACGAAGCGGTTTGGCGCGGGATTGTTCGGGGGTGAAGGATTCATTCTGCAGCGCCTTGAAGGAGACGGGCTGGCCTTTGTGCAGGCCGGCGGTACCGTGATTAAAAAGCGGCTCGAGAATCAGACGCTGAAGGTGGATACAGGGTGCATCGTGGCGTTTTCATCGGGTATCGACTACGACATTCAGCGCGCGGGCGGACTGAAATCCATGGTATTCGGAGGGGAGGGGCTTTTTCTCGCAACCTTGAGGGGTACGGGTGTGGTCCTTCTTCAGAGCCTGCCGTTTTCCAGACTGGCGGACCGGATTATCCGTCATGCGCCTTCTCACGGCGGTCACCGCAAGGGCGAAGGATCCGTGCTCGGGAAATTGGGGGGATTGCTGGACGGGGACGGGTTTTAAAGGTTTGTCGGGTCCATAGGGTCATTGGGTCGTTGGGTTATTGGGTCTTTGAGGCGGAGCGTGAAACGGAGCCTCGGAGAAACGGAGAAAAAGATTAAAGAGACAAGATTAAAAATTAAAGAACAAAGGCCAAAGATAAATAAGCCCCGTAGGGGCGACATATTTCCAGCATTGAAGATGTAACATATAATCATAGTCCTGTAGGGGCGTAATATTTGTAGAAGCCGTAGGGACGTAATAGTGTCGGTTCTGATTTCGTTTTAAATTTGGAATTTGCTGTTTGTGATTTATTTGTTTTTTGGGATTTGTGATTTGCCGCGGTCTTCTTTTAGGGGGACGGGACGCGGGGACTCATATACTAATATACGCTTATACTGCTTTTAAGCGGTCCGCGGTCTTGCCGTCAGCGGTCATGGATGGTATCTCCGTTTCACCCTGTCTCCGTCTCACCGATGCATTCCCGGTTTACATCCCGTGGTGACCGGGTTTCTCCTGTGACAGCTGCTGAATGCGCTCGCCGGCGTGATGCAAATTTTTGTCTTGATAAGAACGGGGAATTCTTTTATATTATACAAAATTGAAAAAGCTGTTTTTTTTACGGAGAACAAATATGTCTAAATTATCTATCATGGCCGAATTCTGGCAGTTTTTACGGGTTCGGAAAAAATGGTGGCTGACGCCTATCGTCATTTTCCTGGTGCTTCTCGGTGCCCTGATCGTGCTGACGGAAGGATCGGCAATCGCTCCGTTTATTTATGCGATTTTTTAACTGAAAAAATCCGGTGTTTTCAATCGAACAGCAGTCCCTCATCCTGTCAGTTTTTTGTAAGCAGGGTGAGGGATTTTTTTGCTATACAATGCGGTTTTACACAAAAAGGCGACAAGTTCAAAAATTTCATTCCTAGTTCAAGGGTCCCATGAATATCGCGGTAATCGGCGCCGGCGGTTCAGTTGGCAGGGAGATTGCACAACTCATTATTTCAGAACGGATTCTGGCTGCTGATCAACGGCTGATTCTGATGGCCAATCCGGAGGGACAAAGCGCAAAAAGCGTGTTCGGTTATGCTGCGGACCTGCAGGATGCCTATGCGGAAATCTGTCCCCAAATCGGTGTTGAACTCGATCCATGCAGTCTGAATACGGATCTGATTGTCATGGCCGCCGGCGCAACCCTGCCCATGGACCATGACGAACAGATTGTGTCCAGGGATGCTCTGGCAGAGCGGAACGCACCCGTGTTTCATGCCTATGCCGAGTCCATTGCAAAAAATGGTCATGGTCATGAAATCGTGATCTGCATATCCAATCCCAATGAATTATGCGTGGCTGTCTTTTCGAAATATCTGGGACGCAAGAGGGTCATCGGCATGGGCGCGTTTCTGGATTCATTGAGATTCCGTCAGGAGATTGCCGTTGACCTGGGGATCAGGCGTCAGCATGTTCATGCATTTATTGCCGGTGAACACGGTTTTCATATGGTGCCGTTCTGGAGCGGTGTCCATATCTATGGATTTACCGAAGAGCAGACAGACGCAGCCATTCTTAAACTGCGCAGGGGATTCACACTGGCGACGGTTCATGACGCCATCCATGAGGCCGGGAAAGAATTGAGAAATCTGGTACAACAGGGCAGGGTGCAGGAAGCATACAGTCTGATCAGTACATATCCGCCGGATATACGCGTGGTGTTAAAACCGTTTGTAACACACTTCAGCGGATCCAAAACCGTGATGGGAACAGCCAGGGTCGCGATGGATTTTATCCGGACCATTACACAGGGAAACGATGCCCTGATTTCCGGACAGGTGACCCTTGCAGGAGAGTTCTATGGCATTCACGGCACGATCGGTGTGCCATTTGTTATCGGAAATCAGGGAGTGGACCGTATTTTTGAAATTCCGGTTTCGGAAGATGAAAAACGCCTGCTGGTTGAAAAAGCAGGACACGTTCAGACAAAACTGAGTCCTTATTTATAAAGGAGGCGTCCGTGGAAAAGGTGAAAGTGATTGTCAATCCGGCATCGGGTAAAGGGCGTGGAGGAAAATCGGTCCCGGTGATCAGACAGAAATTGCTCGATCTGGATCTGAATTTTGACCTGGTCCTGACAGAGCATCAGGGACATGCCATTGCACTTGCACAGCAGGCGGTCAATGACGGATTTGACACGGTGATTGCCGCCGGAGGAGACGGTACCGCGAATGAAGTGATAAACGGTCTGATGCTGGTCAAACAATTCACAGGAAAGACAGCTGCCCTGGGCGTTCTTTGTGTCGGTCGCGGCAATGATTTCGCCTTCGGTGCCGGTATACCGCAGGATCTGAATTCAGGAATTGACTGTGTGATGCAGAATCACAGAAAAATGATCGATATCGGGCGGGTTCTGGTGGATTCGGGGCCGGCACCCCGGTTTTTCGGCAATGGAATCGGGATCGGATTTGATGCGGTCGTGGGTTTTGAGGCATGCAAACTGAAACTGACCGGTTTCCCCGCCTATGCTGTCGCGGCCCTGAAAACCATTTTTCTGTACGACAAGGCGCCTGTCATCCGACTGGATATCGATGGAGAGGTCCGGGATCAGCCTTCCCTGATGGTATCTGTCATGAACGGCCGCAGGATGGGAGGGGGCTTTATGATGGCACCTCAGGCAGATATTTCAGACGGCAAATTTTCACTCTGTATTGCAGGGGATGCCAACCGAAGAACCATTTTTTCCGTGATCCCCAAATTCATGAAAGGATCGCAGGAAGGACACCCGGTTATCGAGATGCGGTTGGCGGAAAAAATAACGGTTACAGCCCTGGATGCGCCGCTTCCGGCGCATGCGGACGGTGAAACATTGTGTGAAAAAGGTCAGAAACTGACCATCGATCTGCTGCCGTCTCAGATCGAAGTGATTTGTCAGACTGAGTAGTTGCTTTCGGATAAGATAATAACGCAGTGTATTGTGGGACCGGTTCTGTTTTTAATCGCCGGGATCTGCCGTCCAGGCACATGATCCGGTTAAAAAGGATCCAATCAAAACCATTCGAGCTGCCGCAGGGCGTCTATATCCTGCTTTAATTCTTCGTGAAGCACTTCCAGTGCTTCCAGTTTTTCGTCGATAATATCGGCTTTTTCTTCCAGCAGGGCGGCTTTGGCTTCGATCTTCTCTGCTTCATACTCCATATCCCGTTCGAGGTCATCCGGACCGTAATCGGGAAGGATCATCCGGAACACGCCAGCCACTGCCTTGATACCGATGGCAGCACCCTGCGCTCCGACTTTGGCTCCTTCCCAGCCGATATTTTTCGCCGCCTCGATGGCTTCGTCCGCGAGCTGATAGTACTCGAACACCATTTTCTGCTGTTTTTTGTTTAACGAAATGGTTTCACGATTGACGATCAGATCGAAATTTTCATTGATGATCACTTTGCCGTCAGCCAGATCGTCGGTTCTGATGATCACAATGTCGTTGCGTACGTAGATCCGTGTATCCTGTTTGAATGTAATATACGGCTTCAGGCGCGAGGACATTTTTATGGAACGCTCTTCCGCATGGATCCCCAGTGCGAACAGGCAGAGCAGAACGGTGAATGACGGATTTATCTTCATGTTGAATCCTTTTGCTTGCAATCCATCCACTTTGCTTTAGCGTACGTAAATGTTCAGTGAATGTTCCATTTTCTAGGTATAAAATTATTTTCCGCGTACAGGATAAGCCGGAGTGCTGTGCGGAACCTGAAAATGCCTCTGTAAATGAACGCGGCTAACTGTGAATGGAATGCAAAAAAGCCTTGACAGTAAAGGCAGGCATCAATATGTTACGGTTGGAGAGGGCCTCGTTGAAACATGAACAGGGAGGCATTCATGAGAAGCATCAAACAAAATTTCATTCGTATTCTTGCCATTGAGATCGATGATTTCAAGGAAGATCTCGAGGTTCTGATTGAGGAGTGCAAGGAAGCGCATCAATGCGGCCGGCTTTCTGAATCCGTGTTTTGGGAAAACATTACAGTTTTCAACAATGAGATTCTGGGCGTGAAATCCTTTCATAAAATTCTGGACGAGATTCATCCGGAAGACTTTGAAACACTCGAGTCGATGATGGACGAAATCAAGAGTAATTTTCATGGACTCGTGCGTGAACGCGGGCTCGTGGAGGCCATTCATATATACGTGGAACGCAAGATGGAAAAAGTTTCGCGATATGTACAGCAGTGACAGGATTCAAGAGACAAGATTAAAGAACAAAGACTAAAGACCAAAAATAAAAAAAACCCGCAGGGACGGAATATTTGCAGGAGCGCGAAATTTCCGGCGTTGAAGCGGAAACGGAGTGCCGGAGAGGATGAGAAACGGAGAACAAAAGAAATGATGAATATTGAACATCGAATGCTGAATTTCGAAGGTTAAAAATATGATATCAATGACTTACTTCATCATTCGACATTCCCTGTTCGATATTCGATATTTTCTTTTCTCCGTTTCACCCCGTCTCTCCGAGCCATTCACGTAAAGCGGTCCGCGGTCAGCCGTCCGCGGTCCTGCTGTCAGCGGTCCGATTGTGTTTTGAATTTGGGATTTGCTGTTTGGAATTTATTTGTTTTTGGGATTTGTGATTTGCCGCGGTCTTTTGAAGGGGCAGGGACGAGGGGCCCCATATACGCATATACGCGTCTACCCTTATACTGCTTTTATGCGGTCCGCGGT
>JAFGGN010000009.1 GCA_016930535.1 bacterium | reverse complement strand
GGATTCAACATGGTGGCCTGGGACGGCCGGGACGAGGTCGGAGACGGTCTGTCGAACGGCGTGTACCTGTACAGGGTAGAGGCGACGGCGGACGTGGACGGGAAACGGGCGAAGACGTCGGTGATGAACCGGCTGATGGTGTTCAGGTAAAGCAAGAACAAAGATCAAAGATCAGAGAACAAGGATTAAAGGAGGATGATAAAAATTTGAAGCACGATTGTAAAATTGGCAAAAACTGTTTATATTGAATAACGAGGGATATTTCAATATGTACAGTCAAACAGTCAAAGATCATTTTGCCAATCCGCGCAATGTCGGGGAGCTGGAAAATCCCGACAGGATCGGAACGGCGAAGAACCAGGCGGACGGGGACAGGGTGCAGCTGCATCTGTCTGTCAGGGACCGGGTCATCGTGGACATACGCATGAAAGTCATGGGCTGTGTCGCTGCGATCGCTGCGACGAGTTGTTATTCGGAACTGATTAAGGGGCAGACCGTGGAAAATGCGCTCGCCATCAGCAAAGAGACGCTCGTCCAGGCGTTGGGAGGATTGCCGGAAAATAAAATCAGGTGTTCACTGACCTGCATCGACGCCCTGAAGAATGCATTCCCGGAATGAATGATGAATATCGGACATTGACGGTTCCGGTTTCTCATGAAATCAAGGTGAAGGGATCCCGGTTCATCGGATTGCTGGTTCCTGCGGAAACCCGTGAATCGGCAGAGCGTATGCTGGCGGAAATCCGGAAACGGTATTTCGATGCAACGCATCATTGCTATGCCTTCAGGATCGGAACCGGCAATGCATTGCTGGAGAAATTTCATGATGACGGGGAACCGTGCGGAACCGCGGGCCGTCCCATTCTGGAATGCCTGGCAGGACGGGAAATCACCTTTGTCCTGGGCATTGTGGTCCGTTATTTCGGGGGAACCAAACTGGGCACGGGCGGACTGGCACGTGCATACGGTCAGTGTATGCGGGAAACCGTCGGAAATGCCAGGATCGTAAAAAAAACCATTCAGGATTCGGTCGGCCTGCTGTTTGATTATCATTTCATGGGCCCCGTGATGTCCCTGATATCGAAGTATCAATGTGAAACAGTGGATATGAAATACGGTGACCGGTCCATGCTGACCGTAAAATTGCGACAATCCCGGAAAAACGAGTTTCTGAAGGCACTGACGGATCAAACGGCCGGTCAGATTCGTTTTCTGGAAGTCGGGGGGGATTGATATTCAACCGTTTTTACTGGGCTTGGCCGTTCTTTTATCCGCGTTTTTTTCCGGCACGGAAACGGCGTTTATCTCCGCCAGCCAGGTGAAGGTGGAAGTCTGGGTGAGGCAGAAAATATGGGGCGCCGCTATTACCCTTAAATTTCTGGAGAACCCGGAAAAGTTTCTGATCACCACGTTGATCGGCAACAATATCGCCATGGTTGCCGCTTCCACACTGATGGCCTTCTATCTTGAACCGTATTTTCAAGGCATTTCCATTACCGCGATCAGTGCGCTGCTTCTGCTGACATTCGGAGAGATTTTGCCGAAATCGTTCAGCAGCGAACAGGCCACGGCGGTTTCCATCCGTGTCTCCCACCTGCTCCGGATCATGTATTTTCTGCTTTATCCGTTCATAGTTACGACACGCGTGATGACACACTGGATGATGGACCGGCTCGGCTTTGACAAGGAGCAGACCCGGCAGGTTTTCAGCCGGAAGGATATGGACCGGCTGGTTCGTGAAGGCAGCCGGTCCGGCGTGATGAAACAGGATGAACAGGATCTGATATCCCGTTTTATTCTTCGAGGAGATTTCAGGCTGCGGGATGTGATGGTGCACCGTACGGAAATTGTCGCAATCCAGCTGCAGGACAGTATACAGACCGTGAGGCAGGTTTTTGAAAAAACGGGCTATTCGAGACTTCCGGTCATGGACGATTCCATTGACGATATTGTCGGTTTTGTTACGGCCCTGGATCTCATTTTCAAGCGTCCCGGAAATGTGAAACAGATACTCAGAAAAATCCGTTTTGTGCCCGGGAGCCGGAAAATCGCCAGTTTTTTCTCTGAAATTCAGGACCAGCCCATCGATATTGCCGTTGTGGTGGATGAATACGGCGGTACCGCCGGACTGGTGACCCTGGAGGATATTGTCGAAGAATTTTTCGGAGATATTCAGGATGAGTACGATGAAGATCTGGATCTGTACCGAACGATCACGGAAAAGCAAATCGATGTGAATGCCCGCATCGAAATTCACGAGATCAATGCGCAGCATCATTTGATGATTCCGGAGGGAGAGTACAATACTCTGGGCGGATTTATTATGAAAGAGCTGGGTCATATTCCCCGCCGCAGTGAGAAAATCGAACTGCCCCACTGCACACTGACCGTGCTGTCCGCAACAAGGCGCATGGTGAAGTGGGTCCGTATCCATAAAACCGGTACGGAATCGTAAAAAAAACAGAATTTCGAAAAGAATGCTTGAACATAACAAAAATGAATGCTATTTTTGATTAACGGGATGAACAGCCGGGTCCGGCCGGCTTTCAAACGGCTCTGTCCGGCATAACCGGTTCCTGTGGAACCACGAGAAACCGGAGGAAACAGAAACCATGGACTGCAATCAACAATCCGTCAACCTTTCCAGATGCAATTGTACCTATGAACCCTGTTCGCGCAAAGGCAAATGCTGTGAATGTCTGCACTATCACAGGCGGATGGGGGAATTGCCGGCCTGTTATTTCCCCGATGAGGTTGAAAGAACCTATGACCGGTCCATTCGAAGATTCGTTTCTCTGCATCGATAATTTGCCAATCATCAGTGTATGAGGGAGATTGCATGGAACTTGGATTAAAGAATAAAGTGGCACTGGTGGCTGCTTCCAGCCGCGGACTTGGGAAAGCGGTAGCCTGGGCGCTGGCCAGGGAAGGCACCAAGCTGGTAATTTGTGCACGTAATAAAAAAGCCCTGGAACAAACGGCGGATGAAATTCTGATGGAAACCGGAGTCACGGTGTTTCCGCTGGCCATGGACCTGATGGACGCTGAACGGATCGACTGGCTGATCCGTGAGACCATGGAATTATTCGGTAAAGTGGACATCCTGGTAACCAACAGCGGCGGTCCGGCACCCGGGGATTTTGAGGCACTCGAAGATCAGGACTGGGCCAAATCCCTGGAGTTGACCCTGATGAGTGCAGTACGGCTGATCCGTGCCGTCATCCCGGGTATGAAGGCCCAGAAATGGGGCCGGATCATCAATATTGCCTCCGCTTCCGTCAAGCAGCCGATACCGGAACTGTTCCTTTCCAATGCCATCCGCCCGGCCGTGAACGGTCTGACCAAGAGTCTGTCGCAGGAGCTTGCGCCCTATCAGATCACCGTGAATGCGGTTTGTCCCGGATTCTTTGCAACGGACAGGGTGAAAGAGCTGGTTCGTTCCAAAGCAAAAAGCCAGAACAAGGCTCCCGAAAGCGTTGAAAGAGACATGATCGCGCAGATCCCCCTGGGGCGCATGGGGCATCCGGATGAATTCGGGGAACTGGTGACATTTCTTGCATCGGAAAAGGCGAATTATATAACCGGGACTTCGGTTCAAATCGACGGAGGTTTCGTGAAAGGATTGGTATAGAAATGCGTATCGGTTATCCCTGTGTCAATTATACGATTGGATGCCGAGGAGACCGAACCTTTCGATTGAAATCCTGTTCCGAAAAGCACCTGGTTGAAACGGCCGGGGTGAATTTATCCTGTCTTTCTCAAATTTTAAAATACAATATCAGACACCGGCTCCTGTTTTTCCGCATCACATCGGATTTGATTCCGTTCGCATCCCATCCCACATGGTCGACAGACTGGCAGGCCCGGTTTAAATCGGAATTTGATGAAATTGGCCGGTTGATCGGTCAAAACAGGATACGCATTTCCATGCATCCGGATTCCTATACGCTCATCAATGCTGAAAAGGAATCTGTTTTTCAAAAAAGTCAGGCGGAACTGAACTATCATGTCATGATTTTCGAGTCGCTGGGACTGGAAACATCGGCCAAAATTCAGATCCATATCGGCGGTTTGGTTGGAAACAAGGAAACCAGCCTCAAACGGTTCGTCCGGCGTTATCATCAGATGGATAAGCGCCTGCAGAGACATCTTGTGATTGAAAATGACAGCCAGCTGTTCACGGCGGCGGATTGCATGCGGATTTATGATGAAACCGGAATACCCGTTGTTCTGGATGTTTTTCATCATGACATGAACAATGAAGGTGAGATGCTGCCCGCGATGATGGAAAAAATCGTACAGGGCTGGACAGGTGACCATGGACCGATGATGGTGGATTACAGTTCCCGGCAGGAGCGCGGCCGGAAGGGGACACGTGCCATGACCCTGGATACCGGTCATTTCGGGCGCTTTATTGAAGAGACACGGGCGTTTGATTTTGACCTGATGCTCGAAATCGGGGACAAGGAATATAGCGCCCTCAAAGCGATAGAAATAGTGGGTCATGACGCCCGTTTCGTGAAATATTTTACGGAGTTGGAATCAGCGGACAATTAATAAGAGGCGTAGCCGTAAACCGCGTCAAATTCAGACGCCTGCTGACGGCCTGTATCAACGATGGAGGCGAATGATTATGATTTGTCGTTATTGCGGTCACGAAGTGGTTCTGGACCACAAGGTCGGACGGGAGGAGCTGTGTCCGGAATGCTCCAGTTACCTGCGATGCTGTCGTAATTGCACACTGCACGATCCGGCAGCCTATCATGAGTGCAGGGAGCCGGAGGCCGATTGGGTTCAGGACAAGTCGTTCGGCAATTTCTGTGATTATTTCACACCGTCGGACAAACCGTATACTCCCGATACACGGCGGGATGACGCGCGTAAAAAACTGGACGCCCTGTTTGACAAAAAGCCGGATGACGCGCCATCATGAATGCTGAATTGATATGGTAAAAAGGAATGGATGGCGTGCCATCATGAATGCTGAACAGATATGGTTAAAAGGAATGGATGGCGTGCCATCATGAATG
>JAFGGN010000089.1 GCA_016930535.1 bacterium | reverse complement strand
GTCGTTCTTTAGGGATGGGTAGATGGGACCCATATACACTTCAACGCTTCTACCCTTCTACAATTTTTTGCGGTCCGCCGTCTGCGGTCCGCGGTCTTTTTTGGGGGGGCGGGCAACGGGGCCACATATACTCTTATACCCATATACCCTTATACATCTTTCCACTGTCCGCCTGGGACAGACAGCGGATTATTCCAGCGACTTGATTTCCTTTTCCACGGCCTTGATTTCTTTTTTCTTGCCGTTGAGTTCCTGAATCAGGGACTGGATTTCCTTGTCCTCGTAGATGACCGTTTTCTTTTTGCTCACCAGTTCATAAGTCCGGCTGCCGATACTGCTGATGATTTTATCCGCATCCCGTTTCAGGTTGTACAGTTTCAGCCTCAGTTTGCCGGCCGTGACCACTTCTCCGGTTTTTTCGGCCACCTTTGTGGCGATTTTTTTGGTTTTATCCGTGATTTCAGGCGTCTTTTCGGATACCTTGGTGGCGATTTCCCTGCCTTTTTCCGTCACGGTTTTGGATGTGGATTCTATGCCTTCCTTGATCGGTTTGGATCCTTCACCGAATTTCTGTTTCAGATTATCCCAGAATTTAACCATGGCTGTCCTCTCAATCTCGTTCTTTATAAGTGCCAGTATGTTCAGGAATGATGCGGATTACTGGTATTTTCTGATGACCGACTGAACATCTTCTTTTTTCCCAATGAGCGTCAGCTTGTCCCCGGCGTTCAGAATGGTCAGTCCGTCCGGGAAAATCACTTCCTCACCCCGTACAACCGTGCCGACCAGGACCTGTTTCGGCAGCTCGATTTCCATCAGTTTTTTACCTGCCAGCGGCGATTTTTCAGTAATCCTGATCTGATCGATGGTGCCGTCTCCCATGTCAAGATCCTTTTTCAGATCCTTGACCTGCCTGCCCTCGATTTTTTCGGTGAATTCCCGGATTTCTTTTTCCTTGTCCTGAAGCTGTTTTTCAAGCCCGGCTATTTTATCGATATTTTCCGAGACGGATGCGGCCAGATCCTTTTCCTTTTTGGTCCCGCTGGTTTCAACCACGAGGGTTCCCAGCACGATGAGTTCATCATGAATTTTTTTCTGAATGGCCCTTCGATCCCATTTCATTCTGGCCAGCCTGGACATTTCACTGCTTTTCTGGGACAGGGTTTCAAGGCCCTCTTCAAGACCCGATTTAATTTTTTCCCATAGACTCATATGACCTCCGAATATTCGTGGAAGTGATTACCGCATTACGGGCAACATAATAAAAAAAACATCAATCTTCAAGTCAATTGTACAGCAAATTGGACAGATCGTTGCATTGTTCTGGAGAAGGACAGACGGCACACCCGATGGAGGCAGGGCCCGCTGCCGGAGAGAAATGTCCCCGGGGTCTCATGCGCCTCAGTACCGCCTTTTTTTCCGCCGGGAACGTCCCTTGCGCCTGCCCGGGTCCTCGCCGGAATCGGGACCACTCTGCCGTGTGACCGGGATCAAGGGCGCGTGGAGCACCTGCTGATAATACTCATCCAGAAGCATGGCGATAATGGCCGATTCCTCTTCATTTTCAGCAAGGCCGCGTCCCAGGGGGATGAAACGGCGGCTTCGCTCCACGATCTGTGCGTCACGGCTTCTGAGCCGTGCTTCGAGCAATGCGGTCAGACGCTCCGAAACAATATTCTCGACATCCTTGTCCGAGGGCAGGGGCCACTCCTCCATATCGATACCGTATTTTTTGGCGATGCGTCCCAGTGTGATTTTTTCGATTTCCGTGACCAGTGCAATGGCGGTGCCGGACGCTCCGGCCCGCCCGGTGCGCCCGGTCCGGTGAATATACGCTTCGTAGTCCTCGGGAATCTGATATTGAATCACATGGGAGAGATCGGGAATGTCCAGACCCCTGGCCGCCACATCCGTGGCAATAAGAAAACGCAGGGTGCCTTTACGGACGCGTTCCAGCACCTTTTCGCGCTGCTGCTGGGACAAATCCGAAGTGAGTTCGTCCGCATCATAACCGAAATTCTGAAGCACGGTCGTGATATAGCGGACTTCCGATTTGGTGTTGCAGAACACGATGCCCGAGGCCGGATTTTCAACCTCGATGATCCGGATCAGGCTGCGGTCCCTGTCCATGCCCTGCACCGTATAGTAGACGTGGGCCGTTTCCGCGACGTGGACCTGTTCTTCGCTCAGTGAAATAAATTCGGGATCCCGGATAAATTCCCCGGCAATGAACTGGACCTGCGAGGGAAAGGTTGCGGAAAACATGCAGCCCTGAAGCGCATGACCCGGCAGATGCTGTTTGAGTTTGATCATATCCGGATAAAATCCCATGGACAGCATCCGGTCCGCCTCGTCAAAAATCAGTACCTTCAGTGTTTTCAGGGAGAGATTGCGCTTGATCAGATGATCCAGAATGCGTCCGGGCGTACCCACGACGATGTGCGTGCCTTCCTTCAGGGCCTGAATCTGGGCCTTGTAACCCACGCCCCCGTAAACGGCTGCAGCGCGAAGCCCGCCCTCGCCGAACAGGGTTTCCGCTTCCTGCCAGACCTGCCGGGCAAGCTCACGCGTGGGTACGAGAATCAGGGCCTGGCACTGGTTTTTTCTTGCATCAAGCAGGCTCAGCAGCGGCAGCAGAAATGCACCGGTTTTGCCGCTTCCGGTCCGGGCCTGAATCATCATGTTCCTTCCTGCCAGAAGACAGGGGATGCCCCTTGCCTGAACCGGCATCAGGATTGTCCATCCCGCCCTGCCCGCTGCCTGCTGAAGGGCAGGATCCAGCTGATCCAGGGTGACATCCGGCAGGATTTCTTTTTTATCGTTCATACTATCCTCAGTTTTTTCTATGTAAAGATCACATATGCGGTTTTTTAATGCGCATGACCGTGGGCGATTTCTTCGGCTGTGGCAGACCGTACGGATCCCACGGTAATATCGAAATGCAGCACCTTGCCGGCCAGCGGATGATTACCGTCGACCGTGACACCGTTTTCGTTCACTTCCTGAATCGTGATGATTTGCGGATGTCCGTCCGGCCCGTTTGTCTGGAACTGCATGCCCGGATATATCTCGCCGACCTCCTCGAAGGCATTATGGGGAACAAGCTGCACCAGGCTCTTGTCGTATTCGCCGTAGGCCTCGTGCGGCTGAACCGCGATCTGAAACTGATCGCCCTGGATTTTGCCCGTGAGTTCGTTTTCGAGTCCCGGTATGAGCTGGCCCAGCCCATGCAGATAGGTCAGGGGTTCCGTGCCTTCAGATGAATCGAGCCGGGCCCCCGTGTCATCGGTCAGTGTATAATGGATGGACACCACGCAATTATCCTGAATTTGCATCCGTTTTTCCTTTCATCATCGATACGTGTTCCGATCCGCTGTCACGCGACCAGCAAGCCTGGAGCGATGATTTCCTTCAACCGTGTTTTTTCATGATTGTCGGCAATGAAAGAATCGATGAAAGGGTGACAGCAGAACCATATAATATATTTATAATACATAATTTACCGGTGAAATGCAAGAGAAAACGAAGGTTCTGCTGCCTGACTTGCCTCCCGGGGAGCCCGGTCCGTCTCATGCTGACTTGGCTCCCCGGGAGGCGCCAATATTACCGTAGCAGGATCATTTTACTGGTTTTACAGAAGCGGTCCGTCTCGAGACGAACCAGATATATGCCCGAAGCCGCCTGGTTCCGGTTCCGGTCCAGACCGTCCCATAGAACGGTGTAGGATCCGGCTTCCTGGTTTTTATCCGCCAGCGGGCGGATGACCTGTCCCTGTATGTTGTATACGGTCAGGCGTACCCGTGCGGTTACGGGAACGTCGTAACGGATCGCGGTTACCGGATTGAACGGATTGGGCACGGCCGGATACAGCCTGAATTCTTTGGGCAGTGTGTTCCCGGCGTCACCGACAGACGTATAATTCAGGTTCAGCAGATGATCCTCGACCTCGCCGTCCATGGCGTATCCGTGAACCCAGAGACCGGTTTCCGAGCTGTAACGGAACCGGGACATGGCCTCTCCCGGCCCCATAATATCGAGCTGTTCGATCTCAAGTATATGGTCCCCGGAGTCGAGTTCAAGATCCGTGACCACGTGATCGTCCGGATCCATAAAACGTCCGTCCCGGTCCACATCGAGCCAAATGTTCAGGAAACCGTGCCCGGTCACGTTCACCTGGATCTGGGGCCTGCCGTCCACGGTCAGGGGGCAGACGAGTACCACGCCGTCTTCGTCATCCGTGCCGTCCGCGTCGTCTCCCTGCGCTGCATCTGACGCCTGACCATCCGGATCTTCATCCGGCGGCTCCGAACCCAGATACAGATCCCCCCGCAGCAGGTGTTTGGGTCCGTTTCTGTCCATGGTCGTTCCGTACTCAGCATCGGGTGCATCCCCGAAATCTAAATGATCCGCATATTCGTCCGTGGTCAGCACAAAGGCCATGTCGTTGTATAGTTCGATGGATTCTCCATTTGTATACACGGATCCCGGGTGCGGCTGCAGCGGATCGTGTATGATGAGACCGTCCGAGTGAAAATACCGTTCCCGAGTGAGCCAGCCCCAATGGTGCTCGCCTGGCAGTGCCTCATAGGATGCGGCGATGTGAATCCAGTAGATGCTCCGATCCCCTTCCTGATGGAACCATCCGTCCTGCGGAATCATGAACGTGTACCTGAAACAGGTGAGGGGTTCTGCCATCGACGGATGCATATGATGTTTGTCCCTGATTTCACCGCACTGTTCACGGGCCACGAACCATTCGCGCAGGAGCTCGCGGGGATGGTCCGTCCGGCTGTCCGCATTGAATTCGGTGGTCCAGACGCCGATATGGAACCAGGCCGGAGCTTCGGGCGGCGCCCCTTCGCCGTCCCAGCCGTCATAGGATCCCCACCAGCGTATGCCCGTGACCGGCCGCGGATCGTGGCAGAACCAGTCGTCGGCCGCAATGGCTTCGCCGGTTACGGACGGTATCTGCCATCCCAGATACCGGATCGTATCCCCGGTTTCGGGATCGGATACCGGGGGCTGGTTCCATTTCAGGGCGCCCAGGTCCGCGTTGGGATCCGGTCTGTAATTACCGAAAAATACAGCCGGCGCGGGCTGGCCGGGCTGTATCTGAATCATATGCGTGCCCGGGATCCCCGGTCCCGGACCGCCGGGAAAGGTTTGTGTCCACCCGGCCTGCATGTCCTCGTGAATTTCGTAAATGCCCGGGGGAAGGCCGTAGAAAACAAAGGATCCGTCCGTCTGCGTGACCGCGGATTCCCCGGCATCCTTGATGCCGTTTCCGTCGAGATCGATCCAGACCGTCCAGCCCGCGAGCCCGGGTTCACCCGCATCCTGTATCCCGTCGCCGTTCAGGTCGTTCCATTTCATGCCGCCGGCCATATCACCGGCAGGAGGAGCAATGCCGTCCACTTTTATTTCCACCTCGTAATCCTCCACCTCGCCTTCTCCGCCGAACCCGGTGGGAGAGAGCACGGGAGGCTGCTGTCCGGTTGTCATGCGTACGCGCATCAAGGTTTTTCCCGGCTGAGCATTGGCGGGAACGTCGAATCCCCGGCTCCAAATTCCGGAAGTTGCGGATACAGAGGTCCATCCCCCATTGACATTGATCATTTCCCCGGGGTCCTGAAAACTGCCGTCCCTGTCAAAATCGATCCATACAGACGGATGCTGTTTGCTTAAATACAACGGTGTTCCTGCTTTTTTCGAGAATTTAATCGTTACGATGCCTGTCTGGCCGGGCACCAGATCGTACGGCACAGAAACGCCGTCTTCGTCATCCGTGCCGTCCGCGTCATCGCCGTCCGCATGGGGCGAGTAATTCTGTGCAGGTTCCGCGTCGATAAGACTGCCGATTTTCAGATCTCCGATGCCGGCGGATGCGCTTCCGTACGACTGGGGCGCATCCCCGAAATCGTACGCATCGAAGGTTTCGATTTCGTTTTTAAACGTGATGGTGATATTTTCACCCGCATCCAGGTCGACAGTGGCGCTGCCGTTGCTGAGGTCGATAAGGGTACCGTTGTCCGTGTCGCCCGTGATGGTGATATCCTTCAGCGCCCATCCCGGAGGAACGGATTCGCCGATGTCGTAACTGCCGGCGGGAACTGCGGACATGGTCGATGTGTTGTTCAGCGGATCCCTGTAGGGTGCGGCCCCGCCCATCCATTTCCAGACAACCGAGATCCAGAAGGGCGTGTTGTCCGCGGGATTCGCTTCCTTCACGATGGTCAGGATCCCGGAGCCGGGTTCACCGACGATCACGGCATAATCCTCCACCTCCCCGTCAGGCGCCTCGCCGTCCGGGCCGAGATCCCGGACCGAGCTGAGCCTGAAACGGGCACAGGACTGGCCGGACACCGCCGCAGCAGGCACATTGACGGTGAATGTATTGACACCCGCGACCACGGGCAATGCGGCAATCACGTGCTCCCCCGCATCTGTCCAGTCTCCGTCGTTGTTGAAATCGATCCATGCATTCAGGACACCGGGGCCCGATGCCTGGGCATGAATGGCGGCCGGCTGGCCGGGAACGAGAAGGGGAGGCAGCTGTACACCGTCTTCGTCGTTGGTGCCCGACAAATTGTCCGCATCGGCCTGCGCCGAAGGCTGTCCGTTCGGTTCCGCGTCGACAGTGGATCCCAGGGTCAGACCGGATCCAAGCAAATGCCTGGCGCCGTTGCTTGAAAGCAGCGTGGGATACGACGGATCCGGGGCATCCCCGAAATCATAATCACCACCCGTCTGGCTGTTCTGAAACGTGATGACGATATCCTCGCCCGGGTCGAAATCCACGTCCACGGTGCCGTTCTGAACATCGATGACGGAGCCCTGATCCGTGTCTCCGGTGACGAGAATATTCGTGAGCGTCCATCCGGGGTAATAAGGGATTTCAGAGACCTGCTCGAGTACAGATGCATTCAACACGGTCATTTTGTTATCCGACGGATCAGACATCGGGCCGCATACCACCGTGAAGAAGCTGTTCGATGAAAAATGCAGGCAGATCATGAAAGGCGTGTCGTCCGCAGGCGTCGCTTCCTTGTATATGGTCACCGACCCGTCTTCGCCCGGTCTTATTTCGACAGGATAATCCTCCACCTCGCCGTCCGGCGCCTCACCGTCATAGCTGATGTCGCGCTCGCTGCTGAGCCTGAAGCGGGCGAACGTGAGCCCCTGGACCGCAACACCCGGAACCACGAAGGAAAATGTGTTTGGTCCGGCAGCCACCGGCTGGGCCGCGACAATATGCTCTCCTGCATCCGACCAGTTGTGATTGCCGTTGAAATCGATCCATGCGTTCAGGACACCCTGTCCCGAAGCCGTCACGGTGACCGGAACGGTCTGTCCCGCCGCGATAAACGGGCTCATATTGACGCCGTCCTCGTCGTCCTGGCCGTCCTGGTCGTCCCCGTCCGCCATCGGGGAGGCCGGGCCGTCGGCCTCCGCGTCGCATAAGAATCCGAGGACCAGGTCGCTTTGCCTGTGCCTGGCGCCGTTATCCGCGAGCAGTGTCGGATACACATCCGGCGCATCCCCGAAATCGTACGAACCGGCCTGTTTCTCGTTGACAAAGAGAATGTGTATATTTTCTCCCGTATCGTAATCCACCCACACGCTGTCCTGCGTAGGGGTGATCACGGAGCCGCCGTCGTCGTCGCCGCTGATCTGAATGGACACGGCGGTCCATCCGGCCGGCACGTCCTCCCAGATCAGGACGGATCCGGTGGCCATGACACCCAGCACGGCGCTGGTCTGGTTGAACAGGGTAAAATCCGAAAGATCGCTGTGAAAGTCGAACTGCTGGTTGTCCGCAGGGATGGTTTCCTTGGTGACCGTGATTTCCCCGCCGCCGCCGATTTCCACCTCGTAATCCTCGACCTCCCCCTCATAGTATCCTGCAATGGCGTTGAACAGAACGGCCCGGGCATACGTCACGCCCGGAACTGCAGCGGCCGGGACCGCATAGGTGACGGATACGGTTCCGGTCTGGAACGCGGCCTTGTCATAGATCTTTTCGGCCGTGTCCCAGGACCCGTTCCCGTCGAAGTCGATATAGATCCTGAGCTGAGGTTCCAGGACATTGGACGCGCCGATCACGGCATTCAGGGTTCCGTTCTGTCCCGGCATGATTGCACTGGTAAAGAATATTCCATCCTCGTCGTCCGTGCCGTCCGTATCGTCTCCCTGTGCATGCCCGTCGGGCTGGGGTCCCGGATCCGCATCCACGGCCGATCCAAGAAAAAGATCCTGGGTTACGATGCGGTATTCGCTCAGATCGTATGAGGGGGGCGCATCCCCGTAATCGTATGTATCCGTACCGGCCTGTTCGTAATTTCCGAAATGCTGCGTGACTGAGGCTCCGGCCGTGAGGGTGATCTGAACCTCCGCATTGCCGTAAACGGACCATCCGGCCTGAAGCTCCTCGCGCAGCTCGTAGGATCCGGGTGCGGCCTGGATCTGGTACACGCCGGATGCATCCGTGTAGGCGTACGGCTCCCCGGAATCGTAGAGGTCATTGTGATTCGTATCCAGATAGAAGCGCCAGCCCGAAAGGCCGGATTCGCCCGGATCCTTGATGCCGTTCTGATTCAGATCGTTGTACTTGGTGCCAGTGACTGTGCCGTCTCCCGACTGCTGTTCGTCGATATCCACGTAGGCGTCGTCCGTGTCCCAGGCCCCGTGCGTATCCGTGACCTTGAGGCGGATATTGCCTGCATAGGTCGCGTGCCATGAAACCACGGGAGTAACCCCGGCTGCATCATCATACTGGCCGTCGAGATCCAGGTCCCACGCGTAGGTCAATGCATCTCCGTCCGGATCAGTGCTGCCCGAACCGTCCAATTGAACCGGTTCGTTGACACGCGCGGTGTAGGGACCGCCCGCATCTGCGACCGGGGGATTGTTGGAAGGCGCGGCGGGCTTGTCGAAGAACCAGTTGCCTGTCAGCGTCTTTCCGGTCAGCGGTCCCGTGTACTGGATCCAGTTGTACGTTTTTACGGTGCCTCCGACCGAACTGGCGCCTGTGGATGTATAATTCTGGGGATCCGATTCGATGATATGATAATAACTGTAGAAACCGTCATCGTCGTACACCTGTACGGCCCAGAACCCGGAGCTGTTCGTGGTCGCGCTGCGGATTTTGGTCCCCTGGGACGGATAGGCGCTGCCGGATCCGTACACGGACACGGTCACGCCTGCGACCGGCGTGCTCGTGTCCCCGGGATTGCCGGAGTATACGCGGCCCTGGAGCTGCCAGGTCGTTCCGAAAACAGCCTGCGGAATCGCCAGGATCGACCAGATCAGGATGGGGATGAATGTTCGCACAATGCGGCTTTTCATGACAATCCTCCTTCATATTCATGCGCGGTTTACGACCTGCAAACACTCCAGAGAAGGTTCGGGGACATCGGGTGCGATGGATCAGTAATGATGCAGATGTGTGTCAGTTTCTGACTGTTTTGGAATGTCTGATCGAATAATGGAGTATAGGAAATAATATTGAAAAGGTCAAGAGGGAGCGTGTTGCTGCAGGCGGTGTGTCCGACCTGACGGAAATTGAAACGGAGTGGGGGAGAAACGGTGAACGGAAAATATCGAATATCGAACAGGGAATATCGAATGATGAAGTATTTACATTGCTATCATTTTTTAAAACTTCATCATTCAATATTCGATATTATTTATTCTCCGTTTCTCCGAAGCACCGTTTCAATATCCACACAGGGTCTCATTTTTTAGGAACCGCCAGGTCTTTTCTGCACGCCACGGCCCCGTAATAACCGATCACGAGAAATGCGGCCAGGGGGACCCAGTAGGCCAGGTTGATGCTGCCGGTCTTATCGGACATGAAGCCCTGCACCTGGGTCAGCACCGCGCCGCCCATGATGGCCATGATCAGGCCGGATCCGCCGAGCTTGGTGTCCTCGCCCAGGCCCCGGCATGCCAGTCCGAAAATGGTCGGGAACATGAGCGACATGCACCCGGAGATGCCGACGAGCGCATAGACGCCGACATGTCCGCCCGCGTAAATCACCAGCGCCGTGAGGACAGCGGCCAGGCCGGACAGGGCTGTGAGCAGGTTCGCGGGCGTGATATACCGCATCAGCCAGGTGCAGATGAACCGGGACCCGGCGAAAAGAATCAGGGCGGCCATGTAATAGGTGGCGGCCATGTCCTCGGCCGTTTTACCGGAAGTCAGGGCCAGTTCATTCAGGTTCAGCTCCTGCATGACGTAACGGATGGTAAAGGACCAGACCCCGATCTGCGCGCCCACGTAGAAGAACTGCGCGACCACGCCCCACATGTAATGACGGTTTCGGACCAGCCTTTTAAAGGTGGGCCCCAGGTCGAGAGGGCCGCCGGCTTCCGCGGATCTCGGCATGTTTTTGTTCACGAGAATCAGGACCCAGGTGATCACGAGTATCAGTCCCACCATCACGTAGGTCATGGTGACCGCATTCAGTTCGCCGGTCTGAATATGCTGGAGTTCCTGTGTGCTCATGGCCGCTCGTTCCTCGGCACTGGCCGTGTTCAGTTTGGACAGGATGAACATTTTGCTGATCATAACGCCCATGATGGATCCGAGCGGATTGAAGGATTGGGCCAGATTCAGCCGCCGTGTACCCGTTTCTTCGGGCCCCATGGCGATGATGTACGGATTGGCCGCGGTTTCAAGAATGGAAAGACCGCCGAAAAGGATCCAGATGGCGCCCAGAAAATAATAGTAATTGGCCGTGAGCTTGGCCGGGTAGAAGAGCACGGCACCCAGTGCGTACAATCCCAGTCCGAGCAGTACGCCGGATTTGTACGTGTACTTCTTGATATAAATGGCCGCGGGCAGGGCGAGGAGGCCGTACCCGGCCCCGTAACAGACCACCTGTATCAGTGCGGTCTTCGAATCCGACATGCTCATGATGCGTTTGAATGCGGCCAACAGGGTGTCCGTCATGTTGTTCGCGAGACCCCACCAGGCAAACAGGCTGGTGAGCAGAATAAAGGGCCAGATAATTTGATGGGGTACGAGACTTGCCTGGGATTTTTCCATGCTCATCGTTTTTTCCTTTCAAACGGGTTTTGCGGCTGCGGTTTATCCGATTTTTTCTTCGTATCCGTCTTCGGGAGCATTCGAGCTGCTCCCGTCCATTTTATAGATTCTTTCCATGAGCCGCCATTTGTCTTTGGCGGAGGCGTTCTCAGAGGTCTCCTGGAACCTGGACACATAGGCTTCCCATTCAGCCTGGCGCGGCAGTCCGGCCAGCTTTGTCATGGCCGCATCATGATCGAAATTTTCTTCCGTATCCATGATCATGAACAGGGTGGTTCCGGACAGGTAGATTTCCATGTCCAGAATGCCCACGGATTTCATGCCTTCGGTGATTTCCGGCCATGCATTGCCCGGGGCATGGACTTCTTTGTAAGCCTTTATCAGTTCGGGATCGTCTTCGAGTGTCAGTGTTTTGCAGTATCTCCTGAACCGGACCGCCATGGCGTCTCCTTTATTTTAAACCGTACAGGGGACCGTAATTCCGGCAGGCCCGGTAATCCGCACCCTCGGGATCCTGCGTGCCGAATGCGTTCCACGCACTGGGTCTGTACACGCGGTGTTCCGGAACATTGTGCATGTTGACCGGGATGCGCAGCATGGATGCCAGTGTGATGAGCAGGTCACCGATATGTCCGTAACTGATGGCCCCGTGATTGGCGCCCCAGTTGGCCATGACCGAATACACGTCCCCGAACGCGCCGCTGCCGGTCAGAATCGGGACGAACCACGTCGTGGGCCATGTGGGGCTGGTTCTTCGGTTGAGTTTTTCATGCACGTCTGCGGGCAGTTCCACCGTATGGCCCTCCGCGATCTGGAGCACGGGTCCGAGGCCCTTCACCAGATTGATCCGTGACATGGTGACGGGCATGCGGCCCCGGGTGAGGAACTGGGTTGAAAATCCGCCGCCCCGGAAGTATTCCAGTTCGGCCGGGCACCATTTCGTATGCTCCAGGCATTGTTTCGCCTCTTCCGGCGTGATGTCCCAGAAGGGCTTGATGGCCGGACTGCCGTTCACGGACTGCCGGCCGGTGCCGTCCAGGGCCGTGGGGCCGGAATTGATGAGATGAATGATCCCGTTTTCGGCGTCCCCGGACACTTTTTTGCCTGTGGCCGCGTGAATGGCCTCCGGGCTCCAGTAGGTCCGGACATCCGAAAAAATCTGGGCCGTATCGGTCAGAAGATGACCGAAGAGCATGGCAGCGCCGTTCAGGCTGTCGTTCTCCGTGGCCACGATATAGGGCTGCCGTATGCCGTTCCAGTCGAAGGATGAATTCAGTACGGCTTCCAGAAAATCCCCGTTGGGCCAGTGATCCGTCCACTGGCGCTGTCCCTGAAATCCGGCGGCGATGGCATTGTGCCCGAGCGCTTCTTCCCCCCAGCCGATTTCGGCCAGTTTGGGATTGCCCGTCATCAGGTCGCGCGCGATCAGGGCCATTTTAACGCAGGTTTCCCACTCCGCATCCTTCTGTGCGCGTGAATGCCGGATTTCCCCGCGGTTGACATCCTCGCCCTCCCGGCAGTATTTTTTCACCCAGCCGAGAGCCCGCTGCATTTCTTCGGGATCGTAAATGCCCTCTTCCATTCGGCGGACAAACTCGCTCATGTCCACATATTCGTTGCGCATGCCGAGCCAGGCATGAAAGAAATGGTCGTCCACCACGGATCCGGCAATGCCCATGGACACGCTGCCCATGGACAGGTAGGATTTACCCCGCATTTCAGCCGCGGCCAGTCCGGCTTTGGCGAAACGCAGCAGTTTCTCCTGCACATCTTCCGGAATGGAGCTGTCATCCGCATTCTGCACATCCCTGCCGTAAATGCCGAAAGCGGGCAGGCCCTTCTGCGAGTATCCGGCTAGGGCCGCGGCCAGGTATACGGCGCCGGGCCTTTCCGTGCCGTTGAATCCCCAGACCGCTTTGGGAACCAGGGGATCGGCATCCATCACTTCCGTACCGTAGCACCAGCAGGGGGTGACCGTCAAGGAGACACCCACGCCCTCCTGATCGAATTTATCGCGGCAGCGGGCGGCTTCGGCCACACCGCCGATACACGTGTCCGCAATCACGCATTCCACGGGCAGTCCGCATGCATGTCTGAGACGGCCTTCCAGGAACGCGGCCGCGGAACGGGCCATGCTCAGGGTCTGGTTTTCAAGGGATTCGCGCACACCCTTTCTGCGGCCGTCGATGACCGGACGAATTCCGATTTTGGGCAGCCGGCCGGCCAGCCGCTGGCAGGGTGAAGCGGGATTGAATTCACTCATGATTTTTTCCTTTTTATGATTCAATTTGATCTCTGATGATCAGCATGGGTGGAACGACGAGGCTTTCCACGGGCCCCTCGCCGTGAATCGATTTCATGACACAATCGAAAGCCGCTTTGCCCAGCGTATTCGCGTCCTGAAGCACGGCATTGATTTTAAACGGCATAAAATCCAGCAGCGGATGATCGTCGAACGTGGCCAGCTTGATACGTCCGAGCAAGTCCGGATCATGATTGTGCATGTACTGCAGCAGGCCCTCCAGCAGGGTGTAGGAAGCCGTGAGAATGGCATCCGGCTGTCCGGATTTTTGCGTTAAAAGCTGCTCCGCGGAATGATATCCGCCTTCCACGGTGAACTCTCCGTGAATCACCAGAGCCGGATCCGGATCGATACCCGCCTGTTTCAGAGCGTCTTCGTAGCCCCTGTAACGGTCCTTGCTGTTGGACAGGGTTTCGAGACCGCCTATAAAAGCGATTCTTTTCAGGGACTGCCGGGTGAACTGTTCCGTGAGCTGAAAAGCGCCGGCATAATTGTCCGTCGTCACGCAGACCGTGTTCTGACCTTCGACCATGCGGTCCAGGTATACGATGGGAATGCCGCGTGTATTGAGCCGGTTGTGCTCCATGTTGTCCGGATGCACGCTGACCAGGATCAGCGCATCCACGAACTTGGAGAGCATGGTCCGGATCGCCTCGGTCTCAAGCTCGGCATTGTCCTCGGTGGATGCGATGATCAGGTTGAAACCGGTGTTCCGGATTTCGGTTTCGATGGTTTTTTCAAGCAGGGACAGGAAGCGGTTGTTCACGTCGCCGACCACGAGTCCGATGGTCCGGGTCTGCCTGAGCCGGAAACCCCGGGCGAATTCGCTGGGCACGTACCCGTGCTCGTCGATCACGGCCTGGACCCTGCGGATCGTCTCCGCGCTGATCTGATGCTCCCCGGCCTTGCCGTTGATGATGAAACTGACCGTGGTCTTGGACACCCCGGCCATGGCGGCAATATCCTTGATGGATAATTTTCTGTTTTCCGCGGTCATAAATACTGACGTGAAGTTTTATCTGAATTTGGCTAAAACGGTTTAGCCTATTATAAGGAATTTCCCGGGAATTGTCAAGAATAAAGATTAAAGAACAGTATATGAGTATATGGGTATATGAGTCCCCGCGTCCCGTCCCCCTAATAAAAGACCGCGGACGACGGACCACGGACCGCGGGTAAATCACAAATCTCAAATTACAAATGACAAATAAATAATAAATTCCAAAATTCTAATATCCAAATATAAAAAATAAGACCGCGGACGGCAAGACGGCGGACCGCAAAAAATTGTAGAAGGGTAGAAGCGTTGAAGTGTATATGGGTCCCATCTACCCATCCCTAAAGAACAGCAACGTTTACATTGTAATGTTTTTCGTCTTCTACACTTTTACCCTTCTACACTTTTACATTATTTATTCTCTGCACCTGCGTCTGCGGTTTCCTCTCCTCTCCGTCTCTCATCTTCTCCGACCCTCCGCTTCACGGTCCGATCCAATGGACCGCAGAAAACAGTGAGCCGGGGATATGGTGGGAAGAGCCGGAAGACCCTTCTGCCTGGTTGTGCACCTAACGGATCATCCCGGTTTCAAGGTTACACTGATCCATGGTTTCGAATGTCAGGCTGATGGAATTTTCAGTCCGTGGTTTATTTCACGCGCATGATCCATATCACAGTGTAATAAGGTGGAATATGGTATTCATCGTCCACATCGACGCTGTGGGAGTGATGCTGACCCGCAACCAGTGTCCCGCCGCCGCTGGCTACGCCGGATGACGTGCTGGGATCGCCAGTTGATGCGAGATGGTTATGATACAGGGTTCCGCCTGTGGCACCGGAAACCGTATGACCCCATAAAAACCGGTTGGCCGCGTTCAGATCCGGAATGACCTGGCCGTTCAGGGAGCTCTCCGTATCGGACAGGGTTTGCCCGTTGCATTCCACAAAATTGTCCGGCAGCGTGGACGGCACACCCGGCAGGTTTTTCGCCCAGGCGATGATGGCACCCACGGGAACGCCGCAGGCCGTAGTCTGCAGGGAACCGTCCGGAAACCGGACCCCGCCGGAGGACGTATGGATGATGCCTTTGACCTCCAGTTTACTGTCCGGGCTCGGCGTGCCGATGCCGACGGAATCGGATGCCTCGGACAGCCGCACCACGGTTCCGTCATCCGTCCATCCGCCCGCACTTCCGGCCGTGCCGAGCTCGTTCCCGCTGAAGTACAGCGTACTTCCCTGATTGTAGAGTTTGCCGTCGGTCGAAGACGGCGCGGGACCCGACGGAAGACGGATAGAACCGGAGATCCCTTCATCCACGACCTCCATGAGAATATTGGAATTACTGTCTTTGACCGTCATTTGTGCATGTCCGGCACCAAAGAATAGTATGGCACAACAGATGGATAATCCAAACAGACGTTTCATAATGCGGCCTCCCGATAGAAAATGGTAAAATGGAAAAAGGGTGCTGATACAGAACGGTCCGATTCCGGCGAGGAAGTTGAGTGGAATCAGCAGGAGAGATTTCGTCAGATGCCGGATCCGGCTTGAATTTTATTATAATAGATACGATTTAAAAATCAAAGGATTTTATTGTCGGAGGAGCAGCGGTTCATCCTCAGGTCGACTGCGGACGGCAGCCCGCGGATCGCTTAAAAGCAGTATAAGCGTATATGCGTATATGGGTATATGAGTCCCCGCGTCCTGTCCCCGCAAAATAAGACCGTGTGAAATCACAAATGACAAATCCCAAAAATCAAATAAATTCCAAGCAACAAACTCCAAAATTCAAACACAAGAATCGGACCGCAGACGGCAGGACCGCGGACCGCTGAAAATCACAAATTTCAAATCCCGAATTCCAAACGGAAAAGGGACCGCAGACGGCAGACCGCATGACTGCGTGCCGTAACCGGGCACCGTTTCCGGTGGCGGAGAAACGGTGAGACAGAGAACCGGGGATAAGAATCACGGCTCTTTTCTCCGTTTCTCATCTTCTCCGAGCCTCCGCTTCACGCTCCGAACCAAAGACCCAACGACACTAAGACCCAAAGACCCAATGACACTAAGACCCAATGACCCTATAGACCCAACGACCCGACAGATCCGACAGTCATCGCCTGTTTTTACCGGTCTTCCAGCGCTTCGATCCGTTTCTGCTGTTTCTCGATGATTTTCTGCTGATCTTTCACCGCTTCAACCAGAAGCGCCGTGATGGAAGCGTACTGCATGGAATAATGATCATCATGATTGCTGACCACTTCCGGGATCACGGTTTCCGCTTCCTGGGCGATGAAGCCCATTTTCACGCCGGATTCATGGTGTCCGGTTTCTTTCCATTCAAAATTCACGCCGCGAAGCCGCATCACTTTTCCCAGTGCATCATGAATCGTTTCGATGTTTTTTTTCATTCTCCGGTCACTGTCATTGTTCCAGTCACCTGTGCCCCCGGCGCTGCCGTTGATGAATAAGGTGCGGTTATTGGTATTGTGCGTACTGTTTCCGTTGATCACGACCCGGTCATTCGCGAAATCTCCCCAAATCAGGGGTGAATCCGAATTGCTGTTTTCAATGTAGAGTTTGCTGTCTCCGGTTTCATAATATCCGGCACGATACCCGATGAAAATGTTCCCGGATTTTAAGGTTCCGTTTCTTCCTGCGGATTCGCCGATTATTGTGTTGCGAGAGCCTCCGTTGTTCAGATAATCGGCATATGCCCCGAGAATCGTATTGCAGTGTCCATCCATGTTGGAATACCCTGCCATGCAACCACAGCATGTATTGTCATATCCGGTCCAATTTTGTCTTTGTGCTCCGCTGCCGACAGCTGTATTACGGTATCCCGTATCTATTTCATCCAGGGCCATTATGCCGAGTGCGGTATTCAACTGGCCTTCATTTGAAGAATGGTGGGACAACTCCATGCCGCCATCTCCCAAAAAAAGTGATCCGTTAAAATCGACCTGGTCCGGAAGAAAAATGATTTGTTTATGGTTGATGCCGATTTTTCCCGCGACATCGAGGGTATGGGAGGGCGCCGAATCGCCGATACCCACGCAGCCAGATACGGCCGAATACATGTCACTGCCCGATACGACCCAGTCTCCGTCCGGGCTGCCCGATTCGGCCAGTTCGGATCCGTTCCAGTAAAGCGATCCGTTTTTGTTGTACAGTTTGTTGGCCGTAACGGACGGATCTCCGCCGGATGGCAGTGACAGCGAACCGGCCGTGCCTTCATCGCTGACCTGCATGAGCAGGTTGTTATCGATGTCCCGGACCGTCATCTGGGCATAGGCGGTGCTGATGATCATCAGAAATGCAATGGTTCCGATCAATAACCGTTTCATGTTGGCCTCCGAAATTAAGAACAAATATCAAAGAACAAAGACCAAAGATTGAAAAAAGTACCGTGCAGAGCCCTTTTTAATTATACCTCCCGGGATGGAATACGGGAACCATCGCATGTTGGGGCAAGCCCCAACCTACTTGAAAACCGGCACCGGGTTTTTTCTATTCATTCTTCAAAGCACGAATCTCCGTTTTGAGCGCTTCGATCTGCTCCTGCTGATCCTGTACGGCTTTTAGCAAAGGAGTTATCAGCGAGGAATATGAGACCGTTTCCGGCCTTCCTTCCCGGTCATAACTCACAAATTCAGGCCTTATCTCAACGACTTCCTCGGCAATCAGGCCATAGTTCAAATGATGATTTTCATCCGATTTATAGGTGAAGTTAACCGGTCTCAGGGTGTAGAGCCAGTTTACGTCTGTCATATCCGTAATATTCTCTTTGTATCTTGCAGAGGATGAGATATATCCGATTTTCCCCGTATCGTCGGCATACAGGTCCCTGTTGGTTTCTCCGACCGTTCCCTGATATGCGCCCATGCAGTACAGAGTCGTCACATTATCATTGCCCAGACGCACCTGATTGCTGGCGTCCACAATCGCGCCGCTGCCAATGGCCGTGGCATTGTTCAAATCGCCGGCTGAAACATCCGCCGAACACCCGATGGCCGTGTTTTCACCGCCGGTGGTGTTGGAATAAAGCGCGTTCATTCCGCTGGCCGTGTTGAAATTTCCCGTGGTGTTGGCATAAAGCGCCGAACACCCGAAGGCCGTATTGACGGACCCTGTGGTGTTCGAATAAAGTGCCTCAGATCCGCCGGCGGTGTTATAATTCCCCGTGGTACTGGTATAAAGCGCGGAAGACCCGAAGGCCGTATTGGACGATCCCGAGGTGTTGGCATAAAGCGCCCGGTAACCGCTGGCGGCGTTTTGATACCCTGTACTGCCGGCATATAAAGCCCCGATGCCAAACGCGGTATTATACATCCCGGTAACCGAGGATGAATGACTGAGACTGCCGCCGCCGTCTCCCAGGTAAAGCGTGCCTGTAAAATTGGTCTGGTCCGGCAGGTAGAGAAGCCGGGTGCCGTTGATTCCAAGCGAATCCTTCACATCCAGGGCAAAAGCAGGCGAGGTCAGTCCGATGCCCACCTTGTCCGTGGCCGTGGTCAGTCTGACGACTGTTCCGATATCGGACCATCCGCCAGCACTGCCGGCCGTGCCGAGCTCGTTCCCGCTCCAGTACAGAATGCCGCCGTTATTGTAGAGTTTCCCTCCCGGTGAAGATGGTGCGGATCCGTCCGGCAGGCTGACCGATCCGGTGCTGCCCTCGTCGTTTACCTGCATGAGCAGGTTGGTGTCATTATCCCTGACCGTCATCTGGGCATGGGCGGTCCCGATGATCATCAGAAGTGCAATGGATCCGATCAAAAATATTTTCATGATGGCCTCCGCAGTTGTTTGCCTTATACAAATTCTGTACAAATCCGTGCCTGCATCATCGTTGGAGGAGAGAACAGGTTGAATATGAGTCAATGTATTTTCAGGATTATTCAATGATAGGACAATTCAGGGATAAATCAAAGGATTTTTTGACTGGAAAAATGAAATGAATCAGGTTCGAAACAGATAAGGAGAGACGGAACGGAACATTTGAAAGGCAAGAATAAAGACCAAAGAACAAAGACCAAATAAAACGATCCCGGACGCGTGGTCCGGCACTGCATCCTGGAGTTTCAGAACGTGCTCAATGCGGACCGTTTCCATCCCGCTGTGGTTTTGACATAGATATAACTGTCGTCCCAGGCGATGTCGCCCGTGTGGCCGTTCGTGTCGGCTGTGCCTTTCGGTGTATAGGATGTTCTCAGACGAAGCTGATCATAGCCGGCCGGACCGTTAAGATCAAGTGTGGCGGTGGGGGACACGGTGTTCGCACCCACACGGCCGTCCGTGCCCAGTACCAGTGCCTCTCTCCACACAATGGGATTCGATCCGGAGGGAGCCGTTTTTAAACGGGTTTTTCCGTCGGGTTCGATTTCCTGAATAAAGGCCCCGGATCCCGTGTCGTACCGGTGCCAGCTGCCGGCATCAAAGTACGCGTTTTTCGCCAGGCTCGAATACCCGGCTGAGCCTGTGTGCAGGCCGATTTCCGTGCCCGTTATGCCCATGGCCTCGGTCAGGACGCCGAAATTGTGATCCGTGGCGCTCCGGATATGCAGTTCGGTTTCGTTGTCCGGATCCATGACGCCGATGCCGACCTGGCCGTTCAGATAGACTTCATCAGCGGTAAAATCTCCCCCGATCAGCGGCGTTTCACTGGCGCTGTTCTCGATGTAGAGTCTGTTGCTGCCCGCGGCCCAGTATCCGGCTCCGTAACCGATAAACACATTGAAGTTGTTGTCGCTGCCGGCGTTGTATCCGGCCAGATGACCGATCATGACATTGCCGGACTTGTTATGGAGCGGAAAGGATCCAAAACCCGCCATGTATCCGATCATGACATTGCCGGATCCCTCCTCGTTGTAACCATTGGCAGACGCACCGATACCGATATTGTACTGCCCGGTCGAATTGTAAAACAGGGCACTTCGGCCGACGGCCGTATTGCTGCTGCCGGTTGTATTGGATCTCATGGTTGTCGAACCGACGGCCGTATTGTATTCTCCTGTAGTATTGTTATTTAAGGCACCGTATCCATTGGCTGAATTCGAGGTCCCTGTAGTGTTGCTGAGCAGGGCATTGATCCCTGCGCCGGTATTGTAACGCCCATCGTTTCCCGATATATGGCTCAGGCAGTTGCCGCCGTTCCCCAGGAACAGGGATCCGGAAAACTGCGTCTGACCGGGCAGATACACGACCTGCGTATCGGTAATGCCGATTTTACCGGCCACGTCCAGTTTGCATGTGGGGGTGGCATCCCCGATGCCGACCTTGTCCGTGTCCGTGACGAGGCGCACCATGGCGCCGTCGTCTGACCATCCGCCCGCGCTGCCGGATGTGCCCAGCGCCGTCCCGTTCCAGTACAGTGTGCCCCCGTTATTGTACAGCTTGTTAGTCACGGATGCCGGCATGCCCGCCGAGGGCAGGGTGACGGATCCCGCGTCGCCCTCGTCATTGACCTCCATGAGCACGTGGGATTCGCTGTCCTTGACCGTCATTTTCTGTGCATAAGCCGTCACTGTAAAGAGCAGGACCGTGATGGCAAATCCGGTAAGAATAGACCGCATGATGTCCTCCCGATTAAAGCGTGATCATATTCTTTTCAGGATGGTCGAAAAGAATATACGGATTCGGATCGTTTTTAACCCTTGTTTACAAGTATGTCGCCGGATCGGTGTGGAATTTTGAATTTATTCGGGAATTCTCAGTATGAAGGGATCGGAATTTTTCTGCCTTGAACATTACACTGCACGGGAAACAGGTTGCTTTACACTCAATCATCAGGGGCACAGAGAACGACCCGAACATTTGAAATCCGGCTTCTCTGTGCCCTCAATAGTTCCAAAATAGAAAGTCAAGAACAAAGATTAAAGAACAATGAACAAAGAATTCGTGAATCGGACTTCATGGTTCAGGAACAGGCATTATCGGGCTGTCATCAGCTCCGAAACCAGGTTTTTCAGTTCTGCGAGTTCGGATTCCAGCCGGGCCACCCGTTCGTTCTGGACTTTCAGCTCCGCGGTTCGTTTTTCCAGCGCCTGGATCGCGATCATGTTGATGCCGTTGATATCCGACGCGCAGATGGTGGTGTCCGTGCCGCAGGTGCCGATGCCGTCGTCGCCGAATGCCCGGTAGAATGCCTGGGCCATGGGGCCGTAATGGCGGTAGTTCAGATTGTCCGGACCCTTGAAGTTCCAGCTCCCCAGCCACATGCTGCCGATTTTATCCAGCACTTCCTCGCCGTCCGCTGCGAGCAGGTTCTCCTTTTTCGTGGAATCTGAACTGGCCGTCCACGCCACCTGGCCTTCGATGACCGAAATCGAACTGTTGCCGATGCGGACCTTGTTGCTGGCGTTAACGGTCGCATTGTAACCGATCACGATGGCATTGGTAAGATTGTTCGCGGATACGTCCGCGTTGAAGCCGATGGCCGTATTTTGAAAACCGGTGGTGTTTGAATAGAGTGCCCAATATCCGACGGCCGTGTTGTATCCCCCGATTGTATTCGCAACGAGTGACGTGCATCCCACTGCGGTATTGAAAAGTCCTTCGTTGTTGTGATACAGGGCCTGTGCACCGAGCGCGGTGTTGTTGTGTCCGGTCGTATTCTCCCTCAGGGTTTCAAAACCGCAGGCCGTGTTGTTGAGCCCCGAGGTGTTGCTCATCATGGCCGACGCACCGAGCGCCGTGTTCTGTACTCCGTCGGACAAAGTGGAGAGTGCATAACACCCGATTCCCGTGTTCCAATTCGCTTCCGTAATGCCGTCCAGGGCCTGATAACCGACCGCGGTATTGCCGCCGCCGGTCGTGTTTGCGCCGAGCGCCTGTGCACCGGCTGCCGTATTGAATGGACCCGTCGTATTTCCCGCAAGCGCTCCGGCACCCGTGGCCGTATTGGATTCGCCCTCCGTATTGTTCCCGAGCGCGAATTGCCCGACAGCCGTGTTGAACGGACCGGTGGTATTGAATGTCAGGGCCTGGTACCCGACCGCCGTGTTCCAGGAGGCGGTCGTATTGGAATAAAGCGCACTGTCTCCGTATGCGGTATTCATGTCTCCCGTGGTGTTGGAACGCAGTGCGAAGGCGCCTGATGCGGTGTTGCTTTGACCGTTCGTATTCAGCAGCAATGCGCCGTGCCCCATTGCAGTGTTTCCGTTGCCGGTCGTACTGGCAAACAGGGCGCCATTCCCCACGGCCGTGTTCCGATCGCCCGTCGTGCTGGCAAAGAGCGCGCCGTTTCCCACGGCCGTGTTCCAGTCACCCGATGTATTTGCCTTCAGTGCGCCGTATCCCATGGCCGTATTGAAGGCGCCCGTTGTATTGGCCGCGAGCGCATTCAGTCCGGCTGCGGTATTGTTTTTTCCCTCGTCCCCGGTGGTGTGGGCCAGATGGCTGCCGCCGTTTCCCATAATCAGGGAATTCGAGAAAACCGACTGATCCGGCAGAAAGAGGAGACGCGTTCCATTCATGCCCAGTGAATCCTTCACGTCCAGGGCAAAAGCGGGGGAGGTGAGGCCGATGCCCACTTTGTCCGTTATCGTAGTCAGCCTGACGACCGTTCCGATATCGGACCAGCCTCCCGCGCTGCCGGCCGTACCGAGCTCGTTGCCGCTCCAGTACAGAATGCCGCCGTTATTGTAGAGTTTCCCTCCCGGCGAGGAAGGCGCAGATCCGTCCGGCAGGCTGACAGATCCGGTAAGTCCCTCATCATTGACCTGCATGAGTGTGTGCAGATCGCTGTCTTTGACGGTCATCTGGGCGTGTGCCGTACTGAAGCACAATATACAAATGACAAAACTTGTGTAAAACTGCCTCATAATCGCCTCCTTGTCAATAAAGCATCCTGCAAAGTGTTATCTCCGGTTTTCGGTCAATTCAACAATCATGTTTTTAAGCGTATAAAGCTCATTTCTGACGGCTTCATTCTCTTCAGCCAGCCATTCATTCTGAGCCTGCAGCTCCTCTGTCCGCTTCTCCAGTGCTTTGATGGCGATCATGTTGATGCCGTCGATGTCCGACGCGCAGATGGTGGTGTCCGTGCCGCATTTGCCGATGCCGTCGCTGCCGAACGCCCGGTAGAATGCCTGGGCCATGGGGCCGTAATGGCGGAAATTCAGATTGTCCGGACCCTTGAAGTTCCAGCTCCCCAGCCACATGCTGCCGATTTTATCCAGAACCTCCTCGCCGTCCGCTGCGAGCAGGTTCTCCTTTTTCGTGGAGTCGGAGCTCGCCGTCCAGGCCACCTGGCCCTCGATGACCGTCACATTGTCGTCTCCGATGCGTACTTTGTTGCTCGCGTTGACCGCCGCGTTGGCACCGATCGCCGTGGCATTGCTGAGATTTCCAGTGGAAACATCCGCATTATGTCCCAGGGCGGTATTGTAATTGCCGTCTTCGTTATAATAGAGTGCTCCCCATCCGATGCCCGTGTTGTGATGACCCGTCGTATTGTTATTCAGCGCCAGGTATCCACAGGCCGAGTTGCTGGATCCTGTCGTGTTAGCAAATAACGTGTTATAACCGACGGCCACGCTTTCATCCCCCTCCGTGTTGGATTTGAGGGCCTTGTACCCCAGGGCTGTGTTTTTGGTTCCTGTTGTATTGCTGGTGAGAGCCTGATATCCGGTTGCCGTGTTGTAGCTGGCCGTGCTGTTGGCCGCCAGTGCCTGGTACCCGGCGGCCGTGTTCATGCTGCCGATGCTGTTTGCTCTAAGCGCCTGATACCCGGTTGCCGTGTTGAAACTGGCGGTGCTGTTTGCTGCAAGCGCCTGATATCCGGTGGCCGTATTGGAATTCCCGGTTGTATTGAAAAAAAGTGCGCTGTCGCCGCTGACCGTATTGTAATCCCCGTTGGTGTTGGAGTACAGTGCATAGGCCCCGGTGGCCGTGTTGCTGTGCCCGGTGGTGTTGAAAAGAAGTGAGTAGCATCCGTCCGCAGTATTGTTCAGCCCCTCCGAGTTGGTGAAAAGCGCCGCGTGACCGGATGCGGTGTTGTTCCTTCCGGATGTATTTGAAAACAGGGCCCCGTTTCCCAGGGCCGTATTCTGGTACCCGGTTGTATTGTCCTTCAAGGCACCGAATCCGACAGCCGTATTGTAATGACTGGTGGTGCTGCTCTGAAGCGCATCCGATCCAACGGCCGTATTTTGTATGCCAGTCGTATTGGAGTAAAGCGCGCCGTTGCCGACCGCCGTATTATCGTGGCCGATGGTATTTGAAAACAACGTGCCGTTTCCTGCGGCCGTGTTTTTTTCACCTGTCGTATTAATAAAAAGGGCTCCGTTGCCTACGGCCGTGTTCCAGCTGCCGGACGAATTGGCTGAGAGTGCACCGTATCCGGCCGCGGTGTTATAATTGCCCCCGGTATTGATATTGAGCGCCAGATAACCCAGGGCCGTGTTGTTCTCTCCGGAAGTATTTGCTGCAAGTGCCCCATAACCGATGGCCGTTGTATTGTTCACCGTGGTATTTGCCGTGAGAGCGGAATGCCCGTAAGCCGTATTGCTGCTGCCTGAAGTATTCGATGCAAGCGCCAGATGCCCGGAGGCCGTATTGCCGGTTCCTGCCGTATTTGCGGTGAGCGCCCGATGCCCGACGGCCGTATTCTGGTATCCGCTTGTGCTGGCTTTCAGGGCCTGGTATCCGAACGCCGTGCTGTTCCAGCTGGTTGTATTGCCGGCAAGCGCCTGATACCCCACTGCAGTGAGACAGTATCCCGACGTATTGGCGAACAGGGCACTGTCTCCGACTGCAACGTTTAAATTGGTCGTCCCGTCATCGTTGGCGCCGGCAAGCGAACCCAGGAAGACACTGCTGCCCCCGGTTTTCCCGTCGGTGAGATCATCGATCTCAGACACGCTGCTGGCGGCAGTGGTCAGCATATTTCCGTTCCAGTACAGGTTGCCTCCCTCATTGTAAAGCTTGCCCGATGTGGAGGACGGGGCGGATCCCGCAGGCAGGCTGATGGATCCGATAAGGCCTTCGTCATTCACCTGCATCAGGATATGTGTATCACTGTCTTTGACCGTCATCTGAGCGTGCACGATACCTGCCAGAAAACAAGCCGGAACAAACATCCAGAATAATTGCCGTTTCATACGACCTCCTGCATTAAAGATGCCGATCATTGCGTATTCCGCTTTATATCCGGTTGGAATACCTTTGACTGCATGAAGAATGTGATTTCAATGGGTACGGCCCGATATGGTAATAAAAAGATAATAATACAAACAGGGATTGTTTCAAAGCGATTTTTATCGAATTGTGATATATTGAAATTCCCCGGCACCTCCAGGATACCGGGGAATTTCAGCGTATCGATCGTTTAAATGCTGTAAAATTTCTGATGGTTCAAGTATATAAATCCTGCCAGATGTTGAAATTTATGCAGGACTGAAGCTCCCCGCGGCAGGCAGCGGGGAATGCGCTGGCCGTCCGGATTCAATTGAATCCTGAATATCGCCGGGAGTCACCTGGCATCCTGGCTCTCAATTTTTTCATATAAATCTGTGACAAAACTGTTCAGTCTGTTGATTTCAGTTTTATAGAATTCATTCTCCTGTTCAAGCATGCAAATTCTGTCCCGGTATTCCGCGGTCCGTTTCTCCAGCGCCTGGATCGCGATCATGTTGATGCCGTCGATGTCGGATGCGCAGATCGTGGTATCCGTGCCGCAGGTGCCGATACCGTCTTCGCCGAAGGCCCGGTAGAACGCCTGGGCCATGGGGCCGTAATGGCGATAGTTCAGATTGTCCGGACCCTTGAAGTTCCAGCTCCCCAGCCACATGGTGCTGATTTTATCGAGTACCTCCTCGCCGTCCGCCGCGAGCAGGTTTTCCTTTTTCGTGGAGTCCGAGCTGGCGGTCCAGGCCACCTTGCCTTCGATCACGGTGACATCGTCATTCCCGATGCGGACCTTGTTGCTGGCGTTGACAACAGCTCCCAGTCCGATGGCCGTGGCATTGCTCAGGTTGCCGGCGCTTACATTGGCGGAATGTCCCAGGGCCGTATTGCCTATTCCCGTTGTGTTCGAAAGGAGGGCCATGTCACCCACGGCCGTATTGGACAAGCTTGTATTGTTGTAAAGCGCGCGCCATCCGACAGCCGTATTGTAGGAGCTCCCTGTGCCGGAATAGAGGGCCTGGTACCCGACGGCCGTGTTGTCCTGTCCGGTTGTGGCTGTGTAGAGCGCCTGATAACCGACGACCGTGTTTCTGTAACCCGTGGTCAGCGCCGGCATCACATCGATGCCCAGGGCCGTGTTGAACTGGCTCTCATTGACGCCGCCATGACTGAGGCTGGTGCCGCCGTTTCCCACGATGAACGTGCCCGCATATGCGGTCCCGGCCTGATCCGGAAGGAACAGCACCTGTGTGTCGTTGATGCCGATTTTTCCGGCCACATCCAGGGAATATGTCGGCGAATCGTCCCCGATACCGACCTTGTCCGTGCCCGTGGTCAGCCGGACCACGGTTCCCGCATCCGTCCAGCCGCCCGTGCCGAGAGCGCTGCCGTTCCAGCTCAGTGCGCCGCCGTCATTGTACAGCTTGTTCGTGGTGGTCGACGGAGCGCTGCCGGACGGAAGCGTGATGGATCCGACGGTCCCCTCGTCATTGACTTCCATCAGGATATTCGAATTGTTGTCCTTCACGGACATTTTCTGGGCATTCCCCCAAACGCAGAAAACCAGGGCCAGAGTAACATACCATAAGAACCTGCACTGCATATGCACCTCCAGTAGTTGAAATAGGACAGATTCCAGTTGTCTACAGCCTCTTTCTGTCGAAAATGTGTCAAGGTATAAAATAAAAACAAATAGTTCGGGGCTTATGGGATATCCCTATTGCATACCCAATGATAATACAAATTTGATGAAATTCAAAGGGAATTTTCAATTGTAAAAAATTGTCATAAATTGCTTATATTACAAAACCAGGGACTATATTGAAGCGTTTAATTGTCAATATATAAAGTCCGTGAAACGGACCGGTTTGACTTTATTTGGGACAGGAGAATTCATGAAAAAAATCCGTATTTTGAGATGGATCATTGGTTCCGCAATTTTTATGGCAGGCGCGACGTTCGCACAGCGGTCCGGCAATTTCGGGGACAACATGCCGTCATTGTCGCTTTCCGGAACCATCATCGATTCCGTGACGCAGCAGCCGCTGGAATACGCCACCGTCATCCTCATTTCCGCGCGTGACGATCAGCAGGTGAACGGCACCATCACGGACAAGGACGGCAAATTCAATCTGACCAGGCTGCGGCCCGGCGAGTTCCGGCTGAAAATCGATTTCATCGGTTACGAGTCCAGGTCCATTGGCGGCGTCCGGCTTTCGCCGCGCCGCACGGAAACGGATCTCGGACTGCTGTTTCTGATTCCGGCGGTCCTGGAATCCGAGGGCGTGGAAGTGTCCGCGGAAAAACCCGAATTCGAATACCAGATCGACAAGAAGGTGATCAACGTGAGCCAGCAGCCCACCGTGATTTCGGGCACGGCTGTGGATGTGCTGGAGAACGTGCCGTCCATTACCACGGATATCGAGGGCAATGTGCAGCTGCGCGGCAGCGGAAACTTTACGGTGCTCATCGACAACCGTCCGAGCGTGCTCGAATCCAACGACGCGCTGCAGCAGATCCCGGCCAGCACAATCGAGAGTATCGAGATCATCACCAATCCTTCGGCCAAATTCGATCCGGAGGGCACGGCCGGCATCATCAACGTGATTACCAAAAAGAACCAGAAAACAGGCATCACGGGCGTGGTCAATGCCAATATAGGCAACAACGGACGCAACGGCGGGGATTTTCTCTTAAGCAAGCGTACGAAGCTGTTCAATTTCTTTTTCGGTGCGGATTACAACATCCGGAAGCACCCGCGTGATTCCGAGGTGAAGCACAGAACCACGTACAACGATACGGTGCACTACATCTATTCCGAGGGAGAGGGTGACTGGGGCGGCAACGGATTCGGCGTGCGCGGCGGATTCGATTATTCCATGACGAACCGGGATCTGTGGACACTGAGCTTCCGGGCGGGCTCGCACAATCATGACGGAGATTCGAAGAACAGTTATGACGAATGGACGGAACCAGGCGGGGAGCACAATCTGTATGTGAGCAGTGATGAAAACAAGCGCGGCGGCAATTACTATTCGGTCAATCTCGACTACAAACACGATTTCGAGAAAAAGGGACATGAGCTGCTGGGTGCAGTGAATATCAGTGACCGTTCCGGCGACGAGAAATCCGTCAATATCCTGCGGGACGAAAACGGGGATATCACCCATGCCCAGCGTTTCACAGAAAAAGGGCCGTCCGGCCGTCTGCGGCTCAAACTCGATTACACGCTGCCGCTCAGGGAAAGCGACAAGTTCCAGCTCGGCCTGCAGAGCCGCATCCATTCCTCGGATGACGAGACCGAACGCTACGATTACCAGCTCGATACGCGAGTCTATGAACTGCAGCCGCTGTTCAGCCATCTGGTCAAGTATACGGATACGTTTCACGCGGTGTACAGCATGTATGCCGCGGATTTCGACCGGTTCGGTATACAGGGAGGCGTGCGGGCCGAATATACGGACCGTGAAATCACACTCAAGGAATCGGGTGAAAGTTATCTGATCGACCAGTGGGATTTCTTTCCGACCCTGCATGCATCGTACAAGTTCACCAAGGGCCAGCAGATGATGGCGAGTTATACGCGCCGCATCGACCGGCCCAGGGGCTGGGAGCTCGAGCCCTTCGAAACCTGGATGGATGCCTACAATGTGCGGAAAGGGAATCCGGGCCTCAAACCGGAATACATCGATTCGTACGAGATGGGCTATCAAACTTTCTGGGGCAGGAACATTATCTCGCTCGAGGGGTATTACCGGGTCACGAACAATAAGGTCGAGCGGGTCCGGTCCGTGGACAATGAATTATACGGTGCAGACGTCACCCTGCAGACCACGGAAAATGTGGGAAAGGACTATACGTTCGGCGCGGAACTGATGACGAATGTGGACCTGTCGAAGTGGTGGAACGTCAACCTGATGGGAACCGTATACCATTACAAGGTGGAGGGCATGCTGTTCGGTTCCGATTTTTCCAGGGACAGCCGCAGCTGGAACCTCCGGTTCAACAACACGTTCAAACTGACCGGAACCACGCGCCTGCAGCTGACGGGCAGGTACAACAGCCCGTCCGTTTCCTCGCAGGGCCGAAGGGAAGATTTTTACGTGCTCGATATGGGGCTGCGGCAGGAATTCTTCAAACGCGCCCTGAACGCGACCCTGCAGGTCAGGGACCTTTTCAATACCGCCGAGTTCAGAAATTCGTCATCCGGACCGAACTTCGAAACGAACAGCATATTCCGGCGCTCGCGGATGGTCATGCTGACACTGACCTGGAACATCAACAACTACAAACAGGAGCGGGACCGGGAAAACGGGGATGAAAACGGAAACAGCAGCGGTATGATCGAAGGCGGGAACGGCGGGGAAGGATATTAAGAGCAAGATTAAAGATTAAAGAACGAAGAACAAAGAATCAGAAGTGGCAAATGGAGAGTGAAACGGAGCTTCGGAGAAGAGAAGAAACGGAGAGAAGGGAAAGCCGCGGAGACGCAGAGGACGCAAAGAATCAGTAGACGAGTAGAAGAGTAAAAGAGTAGAAGGGGAAAATATCAAAGAGCAAACAGTGCTATTCCATGGGGATGGGTAGCGGGGACTCATATACTCTTATACCCATCTACCCTTATACTGCTTTTAAGCCGTCCGCCGTCTGCGGTCGATGATTTAAATCACCGGATCTCCGTTTCACCGCGTCACTTTCCCTGCGTGCCGATATACTAACCTTACAAACCGTGAACATCAGAATCCGGTCGATGCATTTTTTTTAAACGCGGATATTTTTTTAATATTCCGGCAACCACAATGAGGGAGATAAAAACGATGAAGAGAATAATCGCGGTTTTGTTCCTGATCGGTTCGACCAGCCTGATTTACGCCCAGTGGCCCCAGTGGCGCGGCCCGGCGCGTGACGGATTCAGTGCCGAAAGCGGTCTGCTTAAAACCTGGCCGTCCGAGGGGCCCGCTCTGCTGTGGTCCTCCGATACCATCGGAAACGGATATGCCTCCGCGATCGTGCAGGACGGAATGGTCTATGTCACGGGGGCCGAAGATTCTTCCACGATCATGAGTGCGTTCCGCCTCGATGGACAACTGCGTTGGCGCAGCGTGATCGGCAAGGCAAGGGTCGAAGAGAACATGGCGGAATGCAGCACGCCGACCTGGTATAAAGGCAGGCTGTACACGGTGACATCGGCCGGTGACCTGTGCTGTATCGATGCCGGGACCGGCGTCCTGAAATGGAAGTTCCATGTGCCTGACCGGTTCGGTTCGACCGATTATTTCTGTGAATCGCCCCTGGTCGCGGACGACCGGGTCATTGTCACGCCCTGCGGCAAAAACACGACCGTGGCCGCGGTGAACAGCGGCAACGGGGAAACCCTGTGGATGTCGGAGAGCATAGCAGATACCAATGTCTACGTATCGCCGGTCCTGATCGGGAGCGGGAACAGGAAACTGATTGTGACCGTCACCCAGCATCATGTAGTCGCCGTCGATTTCAATACGGGTGAAATCGTCTGGAAACAGGAGGACAAAATGGGTTATGTGCCCCTTCCGGCGGGCCGGCAGGTCTATTTTCCTGGTTCTCAAAGCGGCGGGAAAATGCTGGACATAAGCTGGGACGGCCGTTTTCGTTTTAATTGGAGCGACAGCCTGAAAATGAAAATACTCGGAGGACCCGTGAAGCTGGGCAACCGGATTTACGGGACGGTCGAACGGGGCTCCGGGCTTTGCTGCCTGGACTGGATTAACGGAAAGCAGCTGTCTGTCCTCAAAGGTATCCGGGGAGCGAACCTTCTGGCCGCAGACGGCATGATTTACAGCTATGAAGACAAAAACGGCCGCGTCAGCCTGCTGAAGCCGGACGGGGATCATGTGGATATTGCAGGTTCATTCAAGGTGACACATGGCCAGGGCCCGAACCTGGCGCATATGGCCATCGGTCACGGGATCCTGTTTGTCAGACACGGCAATGCCCTGATGGCTTATGATATCAAACAGCGTTAGAAAAACCATTCCGATGAATGGTATCGAAGCGTGGAATCCGGAAGGATTGACAGTTCAATGAAAGGAGTCGATCATGCACACCTTGAAAAAACAGTGGAGGGCCGCCCTGCCGGATGACGTGGCGTTTTTTTATTATAAAAACGGACAGCCGATGACGGAATAAACGTTTTTTGGACCCCGGGGTCCGTTTTTGACCCCGGGGTGCTGTTAAAAGAAGTTACAAACGGTTAATTCACGGTTATTCACTTCCATTTCCCTGTTTTTTTTCTATTTTATACATCACGGCATATCATGGCTCCGGACATGGGCAAATTCCGTTCGGCCCGATCCGCTGCCGGTCATTATAATGAACCGGTGCAGAGCCGGCAAATATTTTAAATCAGGGAGAGAGCATTGTCAATGTTATCCGATCGGAAGATTCGTACGATAGCGGTTTCAGCAGGAATTTCCGGCCTTTGTCTTTTATTCTGTTTCCGATGCGGCCGGGATATGACAGGGCGGTCGGGTGCCGTTGAAACCGGAAAATATCCCAATCTGTTTGCGGAGCTTCTGGGAAAAAGCGATTCCGAAATCAAGGCCAAAATCGATTCTGCATGGCAGCAGTTTTTTTACGGCGATGACGCGGAGGAGCGTCTCTATTATCCCGTGGAGCCCGATATGGCCTATATCAAGGACGTGCTGCACAATGATGTGCGCAGTGAAGGCATGTCATACGGGATGATGGTCGCGGTGCAGCTCGATAAACGGGAGGAATTCGACAGGCTGTGGAAATGGGCGAAAACCCATATGCAGCATCAGGAGGGCCCCCGCCGTCATTATTTCGCATGGCAGCTGAATACGGATGGAGAGATTATGGATCCGAATTCGGCTTCGGACGGTGAGGAGTATTTTGTGACGGCCCTTTTTCTGGCCGCGGCGCGCTGGGGAAACAGCCTGGGCATTTTTCATTATCAGCGTGAGGCGCAGGCCATCCTGGATGCAATGCTGAGCAAGACGGTAACTGCGGACGAGGACTCGGTGATCACGAATATGTTCAGCAGGGAACACAAACAGGTCGTTTTCGTGCCTACCGGTGCTGCGGACGATTTTACGGATCCCTCGTATCATCTGCCCCATTTTTATGAGCTTTGGGCCCGGTGTGCGGACAAGGAGAATGATTTCTGGCTGGAAACCGCAGCGGAAAGCCGCCGTTTTTTCAGGCTTACCGTGCACCCCGTTACGGGCCTCATGCCCGATTATGCGAATTTCGATGGTTCTCCCAAGGATTTCTGGGGAAACGGATACAATACGGATTTCCGTTTCGATGCATGGCGGACGGCCATGAACATGGCTTCCGATTATGTCTGGTTCAGTCAGGATGAGTGGATCATCGGTCAGAGCAACCGGTATCTCGATTTTTTCTATAAACAGGGGCTGGATACCTATGTCAACAATTACTCGCTGGACGGAAAACCGCTGTCCGGGGACAGAAGCACGGGTTTGATGGCCATGAACGCCGTGGCCTGCCTGTCATCCACGAACGACAAACGGACCGAATTTGTGCGGGCCCTGTGGGATGCGGACATACCCGGAGGGCTGTACCGGTATTACGACGGCATCCTGTACATGCTCGCACTGCTTCATGTCAGCGGACAGTTCAGGATTTTTCTGGAAAAATGAAATCAAGAACAAAGAACAAAGAACAAAGACCAAAGAAAAAGACTGAAGCGGATTTGTAAGTTGACAATAGGGTGTTAAATGAATAAGTTGTTGTGGTGACCGGTCATATCCGGTTTTGAAGGACAGGGCCGGGACATGATGCATGAACGAAAGGAGCATCGAATGAACAATGTAAAACGGCACCGTCATTATTTTTATATAAAGCGAACCGCACTTTCGATCATTTTTTTCATCCTGTTTCAAATGCCCGCGCTTTCTCAATTGGCAGAAGGACAGGAAAAGTACTTCGGATGCATTCTGAAGAGCGAACGGAACGTGCCCTCAAGTTTCCTGGATTACTTCAACCAGGTGGTACCGGAAAATGCCGGCAAATGGGGATCGGTCGAAGGAACACGGGACGTGTATAACTGGGAGTATCTGGACCTTGCCTATAATTTTGCCCTGGACAACGATATTCCATTCCGGTTTCATGTACTGGTCTGGGGCAAACAGCAGCCCGGATGGATCGATGCCCTGAGCCCGGCCGAACAGGCTGAGGAAGTGGAGGAGTGGTTCCGGCTCGCAGGAGAGCGTTATCCGCTTGCGGATGTGGTCGAAGTGGTGAACGAGGCCATCACATCCTCGTATGATCCCTATCCCAGTTATTACGAAGCGCTAGGCGGCGAGGGCGTGACAGGATATGACTGGGTACTCTGGGCGTTCGAGAAGGCCAGGGATTATTTTCCCTATTCGAAACTGTATCTGAACGAATACAACATTCTGAGCAACAGTAAATCCATCAACAAGTATCTGGAAATTATCGATCTCCTGAAGGAGGAGGACCTGATCGACGGCGTATGCGAGCAGGGGCATTATTTTGCGCTTAAATACGTATCAGTCAACACCCTGAAGAACAACCTGAACAAACTGGCGGGGGCCGGACTTCCAATCAGTATTACCGAATTCGATATCGAGGAAGCGGATGACGATGTCCAGCTGGAAAAATACAAGATCTATTTTCCCCTCCTCTGGGAGCATGAGGCTGTGGAGGGCATCACCTTATGGGGTTATCAGGAAAATAAAATATGGGAGCAGGACGCCTACCTCGTCCGGGCCGACGGCACGGAGCGGCCGGCTCTGGAGTGGCTGAGGACGTATCTGTCCGGGACCGGCGTGAAAACCGCGGGACCGGCACCTTCGGACTTTACCCTGAAGGGCAATGCTCCCAATCCGTTCAATCCGTCCACGATCATCACCTATTCTCTCGGCAGCCCGGCTCATGTGCGGCTCAGCGTATACGATCTTCGCGGCCGGGAAATCACGACCCTGGAGTCCGGGATCCGGGATGCGGGCATGCATCATGCGCTGTTCGACGGCAGCAGGCTGGCCGGCGGGGTCTATGTATGCAGGCTCACGGCCGGTGCTGAAACGAGGTCCATTAAAATGATGATGGTGAAATGATCCGGGTTGAGTCAATATGGTTTTACTGCAAAACATGCTGTTATTCTCATCGGCGGCTATTTTGTTGTATTGGCCGTCTCGATTGTTATCGTTTTTTTTACCCGAAAAATTGATATCGGTTCAAGGATCCATATTTTGGATCCATCCGGTGTTCCGCTGGATATACTCAGACAATTCGATGTATCGGACAGCCTGCTTCGGCAGGTTTCGTTCGAACCGTTATTTTATGTAAAATATGTCCCTTCAGAAAACCTGACCGGCCACATCAGGTTCTATGTCAATGATCATGAAAAAGATACGGTGATGCATGTTCATTTCAAACAGCGAACCAATTCTGGAATAAAAACGTTCTCGTATTATGAATTTCAGTCCGGCTTCAGTGACAATTTCTGTGTTGATACGAACAATTACAATCTTCCGAGAATATTTAAAAGAGGCCCCAAAACAGCCGTATACAATCATGGCGGGATAAAAAATCCGGTCGAGCTGTACGAGAAGCATCGGGTTCACACTTCATCTGCGAGCAATACGGCCTATAAAATCATCCCGAATAAAGGGGACGCATTCAAGTATATCGTCGATTCATTGAAAGAGGAAATCGAAGAGCAGGTCAAATTCGGATATTATTATTGGGATCCTGCATCACGGTTATTTCGTGTGACATGGAAAGGGGCAATCATATATACGTTTAACGTCTCGATAAAGGTGCTGTTCAAACCCGGTTAGCCGGGCGGGTTAAAATGATGAGCCGGATAAAGTATGACGTATCAAACAGCATATCAATTGTTCTGAATGAATATCCCTGTTTTTGATGTGTTTATTATGTAAGCAATATTTATATCGTATTCATCGCAATCCCTGAAAGGAGCGTGACATGATTGCCGGATTGATTGGAGGAATTGTCGGCGGCGTTATCGGCGTCACCGGCGGCATCATCGGCACCTGGTGCAGCATTAAAAACACGCAAGGTCCCCGGGAGCGGGCATTCATGATCAGGGCCTCTGTGGCGTTCTGGATTTTCGGTGTGGTTTTTATCACACTGTTACTGACGCTGCCCGCTCCGTATAAATGGTTCCTGTGGCTTCCCTGGGGAATGCTGCTGCCCTTGGGCATTCACCGGACGAACAAAAAACTGAGGGAAATCAGACAGGAAGAATCGAAACACTATGACGGGTCCCCGTCATAAACCTGCATCGTATACCGTATCACGGGACTGAACCAAATGTCCTATCATGAGTTACTACAATCATGATGTGGTACATTTAAACGCCGCCTGATCAGTTTTCTCCCCTTTATGACAAACCATTCATTTTTATCCTCAAACGATTTATCGCCTGATATGTCAAGTGCTAAAGTCATGAAAAAATAATGACTAAGAACAAAATTTCATTTGCTTTTTAAAATGGTTTTTCGTAAAATTTCTCTCAATATTTTCCCAGAGTAACAGCATCTTAGCATTGGCATCTCAATCTGAATCCGGTACGTTTTAAGGATTTTTATATCCGAAGGCGTATCAGGTTTGTTATCATGATCACGCATTCCGGGATGTATTTCCTTTTGTTCCGGCATGATCCGTGGTCGGTCAGGAACAGAACCATAAGTACAAGGGGATTCATCATGCATCTGTTTTACAGAAACCGCGGCCTGTTTCAGGATATCTGTCTCATTTTAAGCGTCATTTTCGTTTTCGAACCCGCTTTTGTCATGATGCAGCCATTCATGCCTGCATTGCAATTTTCATCGGAGGCGAAAGCCGC
>JAFGGN010000088.1 GCA_016930535.1 bacterium | reverse complement strand
CCCTCCAGCCACCCGATGATGAGATCGTCAAAACCGTCTCCATTGACGTCTCCGGCATCTGCAACCGCATTACCCAGGTCGTCACCTTCGCCGGCTCCTGTGATCAGCAGATCGTCCCAGTTATCCATGGGCGAACCGCCCAGAAACAGATATGCGCCGCCCCTGTCCTGAGCATGCACGGCCCCGACAATCACATCGTCGAAATGATCATGATTCACGTCCCCGGCAGGGGAAACGGCCCATCCGAAATCGTCGTCCGGATTTTCGCCGGACAGCTCTATATCGAAAACGCCATTCATGGGCGCTCCGCCGAAAAACAGGTAAGCCCTGCCCGCCGAAGCGTGGCTTTGATGTGCTCCGATCAGAATGTCGTCGTATCCGTCCTGATTGACATCTCCGGCACCGCAGACAGATTTACCGAAAGCGCTGTTCGTATACAGCCCTTCCAGTATCAGGTCGGCATTCAGATCCATGGACGATCCGCCGAAATAAATGTACGCGCGTCCGCGGGCCGACTGGTAATTGTAAGCACCGATCACAATATCATCGAAACCGTCTCCGTTCAGATCTCCGGCACCGGAAACGGAGTAACCGGAGTAATTGTTGGCGCCTTCACCTTCGAGAACCATATCGGCCATATTGTCAGGAGAAACGGCGCCGTAGAACAACTTGGCACGGCCCGTGTAATTCTGAATCTTCTCGGCACCGACGATCCAGTCGGGGATTGTATCGCCGTTAAAAAATCCGGCATCCGAAACGGAATATCCAAAATGATTTTCGGGCCCTTCTCCTGTCATGACCAGTGCCGGGCCGGTAATGACCGGTCCGCCTTCATACAGATACACACGACCCGTACCGTCTGCGTATCCGTAGGCACCGATCAGAAAATCGTCAAATCCGTCCCCATTGATATCTCCTGCGCCTGAAAGTGCAAAACCGAAATAATGGTCCATGAATTCACCGTTCAATACGCAGTCGGCCGTGTTGTCCAATGTCGCGCTGCCATGATACAGATAAACCCTTCCGGTCGAACTGTTGCAGGCGCTTGCACCGATCAGTATGTCCGCATACTGATCATGGTTCACGTCTCCGGCTGAACATACGGCGATCCCGAATGCACTGTTGGCGATTTCGCCGCTGAAAAGCAGGTCCGCAACGCTGTCCGGAGAAGCGGATCCCAGATAGAGATACGCTTTTCCCGTGCCCTGAACGGCGCCGCTTGCGCCTACCAGAAAATCGGAATATCCGTCATGGTTCACATCGCCGGCATCTGAAACGGCGTTCCCGAATCCGTCACTTGGATCCTGCCCCGGCATGATCACGTCCGCAACAGTGTCCATCGGGTCGCCGCCCAGATACAGGACCGCTCTGCCCTTCCCGGAATCGTACCCGTTGGCGCCTGCGAGCACATCATCATAGCCGTCCAGATTGACATCCCCGGCATTGGAAATGGAGGTGCCGAACCAGTTGTTGGGCGCCTCTCCGTCCATGATCCGGTCCGGAACGGCATCCATGGGTGAACCTCCGTAGAAGATATAAACGCGGCCCGTATGGGAATTGTAACTCTCGGCACCGATAATCACATCGTCATAATTATCTCCGTTGACATTCCCTGCCCGGGATACGCTGACACCGAAAAACCCCCCCTCACCCGTGAGAATCACATCCGGAAGACTGTCCGGTTCCACACCGCCCAGGTAGATCATGCAGCGGCCCGTTCCCGATGCATGAAACGGCGCGCCTACAACAATATCGTCATGACCATCGCCATTGACATCACCGGCTCCCGAAACGGAATAACCGAAACCCGTGGTTCCGACGCTGTTGTATTCCACGAAGCTCTGAATCAGGGAAATCCCGGAAAATGCAGGGCCGGAATAAAGCAAAATCAGAAAAGCCGTTTTTCGTATGGATGGATCTGTTTTTGTACACCGGGAACGGGAATCCGGAAGGCAGCCGGCCTCTCGCCTCGATACGGAGCCGGGAAGATTAATCATTTCGGATTTTCTCATGGTGGAGTTCACGGTGGTCCGGAACCATGCTCAGGAACCGGGTGATTTCAATGACACAATCATCGGTCTCCCGTCCGTCCTGATCATGGTAACGGCCGGTACCGGGGGACCTGATGCCCCATTCCAGTACGGGTCCGACCCTTTCGGCAATCAGCAGATGGTGACGGACCATGACCGCGTCCGGTGCAATCAGAGGCGTTTCTCCGAAATGAACGGTTTCGTCGTTCGACATGATCATTTCGAATAAACGGGCTTTTAAGCGGATCGAATCCAGCTGTACGGTCCCGGATTCCTTTTCGATGATTCGCAGCCGTGTTTTTTGTCCGGGTGTGCCTGAATCCGACAGGGAGTTGTAAATTTCAGGAACACTTTCACTGGATACCGGAATATGGTTCCACGCGTCCGGGGGGACCAGGATCAGCGGCGGATCGTAAACGGTCCAGGATTTTTCAGGCAGACTGGTTTCGTAACCGAGCAGAAGAACGGCCCCGCCTTCGAAGCGGTAAAATTCCTGTCTCACATAGCCGGATTCATGAACGACAACCTGATCCGTCCGTCCCAGGAATGCCGGAACCGGAACCGTTCCGGATGACCGGTGACAATGATTTTGCAGGGTTGATTTTGACACAGGCGGTGCCATGGGGAGCTGCCAGATGCCATCGTCGGCCAGGAGAATTTGTGTGCTGTCGCCAAGGGGGATTTTCCATGAACAATCCTGTATGCATAATTCGTTTCCGGGCCAGTAGACAACCGGGCTGCCCGGATTTCCACAGTGAAAGAACAGGATTAAAAGAGGCAGTAAAATGGCGGCGGCTCCCAAAGTCCGCGTCATGCAGAGTTCCCCTTCCGGCTGTTGAACATGAATAACGGATCCGATCAATCCGTGAAATTATAAGAATATGTCATGAATTTGAACATCGAACGTATTCCCTGCTGTTTACAGCGGGGAATACGCGCGAATATCAATTATTTTCACCTTGCAGATGAAGATTCCCCGCGGCAAGCCGCGGGGAATCTTCATCTGCAAGTAATCGCTCTTTGTGCAATGCATGGGATGCCGACGGTTTTAAAATCCGCTGACCATTCCCGCAACGAATCTGTTTTTATCATGCTCCAGATCCCGGGTAATTTCCACGGTCAGGCGCAGGTTTCGGGCCGTAAGCCATGTGGCACTGAGCGTGGCGGACCTGTAGTTCAGAACGGGATCGTCGGAATCGATATCATTGTACAGCCCGGTGATAAAATAGCGTGATTTGTCCAGTTTCGGTGAAAAGATCAGTTCCAGGACCGTGCCGTGTGTCTCGATCTCTCCACCCCGGTCAAAACGGGCATCGCTGTCTTTACGCACGAGGTATTGTGCGGTGATTTCCATTGGTCCGAGTACGGTGTTGAGATCCGGTCCCCAATAGCGTATATCGTTCTCAATGCCTGCTGTATCCGCCTCCGTGCCTGTATACAGATAGACACCTGCACTGAAAATGCCGAAATCCTGATTGATTCTGAATCCAAGGTTTTTATGGTCATCTGTATCATATTTTCCGTTATCTCCCGCTTCGGGTTTTCCGTTTCCGTTGACGATCTGGGCCACGAGATCCGTACCGGTTTTTTCCAGGGTATATAGGAACATCAAACCGCGGTCATAGGTGAGATTCGTCGCTGACAGACCGGTTCGGGCTTTATAGATCATATAGTCTTCGTAGGTCAGCCGCAGTTCACGTTTCATCAACGGATCCGAAGTCTGGAACTGGCCGACCATGATATCCAGAGGAATACCGAACAGATCATTAAAATGCACATAGGCATCCTCGATTCCGGCCACTTCGCCCTGTTCGAACATATAAAAATAAAAGTAATAACCGATATTCTTATACAGTGCCCCTCCGGAAAGGAGTTTGATCCCATAGGGGGACTGCAGGTCCTTTTTGATGTCGCTGCCTTCATCGTACAGCCCGTAGGCTTCGAATCGGACAGCGATGGGCATCGTCCTGTTCAGCCACAGCATATCGTCTCCCGCCGATACGTAATCCCTCGCCTTCTCTTCTTCTTTTAAAATCATACCGTTTCCGGCGAATTCATCTCCATATTCCTTGAGTTTGGGAAAAGGAGCGTGACAGGTGGAACAGGAAATTTTATACCGGCGTGCGAAGGCCGGAATTGCATCGACCTGTGAAGCTGCCGTGATGAGAAGCAGGACAATGATCAGGCTGTGAATATGATATTTCATGATAAATATCCTCCCCGTTTAATCGACCACTTCAATCCATGTTTCGGCACTGTTGACGGGCACGATATCGCTTTCATCCGAGGGTACTTTAAGAAAATCGGCGACAGGTTTCACCAGTTTCTGGTAGTTCAGTTCCGCCCTGAACGTCACCCTTCCCAGGGGGATATCGTCGGGCATGGCCCAGGTGAAGGTTTCGATTTTCGTTTCCCGCGGTGCGATACGGTAATCCACGCCGAGTGAGGCCGTGTTCCACTGCTGAATCGTCATCCGGCCCTCGGGATCAAAATAAGGCATACGGAAAATCCGGTCGCCCGCGGGAACGCCGTCACGCTGCAGCCCTGCAAAATCCGGCAGCCCCAGCGGCACGCCCATATCCTGATAGGCCAGGACATCCGCAGCAATGGTATACGCCTCGCCGTCGAACCCTTTCGGATCCACGGCCAGATGATAGCTTTTCCCGTCTGCGTCGGTGGCCGTGACATGAAGCCAGAGTATGCGGTCCTCGACGCTTCCTGTGGGTATTTTATGTCCGGCCTTGGCATTGAAGAGCTGAACCGTCACGGTGACTGTTTCATCCCACAGTACTTCCCTTTCATTGGGGTGCATACGCATTTCGATGGCACCGCCGACCTTGCCCGGGTCATGTGCACCATGAAAGAGATGCTGCGCCACCATATCCTCCTGGGCCATTTTGGCACTTCTGCCCTTCGCTTTGGGCATATGACAGTGGAAGCACGGAACATTTTCACGGCTGTACGGACCTTCCTTCCATTCGAGCTGCGTGGATTTCACCCAGATACCATAGGGATTTTTTTCATTGTGACAGTTCCCGCAAAATTCGGTTTGTGAAAACAGGTCGAGCTGCTGCGTATTGTGATGGGGCGATTCAAGACCGGCCTTCGATCCGTATTTGGTCCGGCCCGGTTCGGAAACATAACTGAAATTGTGGGGGATTTCATCCCGGACTGCCTTGATGGTGTGACAGAAATCACAGCTCACACCTTCATTGGCCCTGGAACCCTGTTCAGGACGGGGCGGCGGCACATCGCCCGCCATGAATGCGAGCGGTGCGTGACATCCGTTGCATCCGTCCACCACCGGTTTCAAATCGGGCACTTTTTCCGCGTGGGCCACGGCAAGGTCAAAATATTCGATTTCATCCCAGTGATGCACATAGGATTTGGACATCATGGCCTGGTCCCATTGAAAATAGATGTCCGTATGGCATGATTTGCACGCTTCGGGTTTCTCGTAATCACTGTATCGGCGCGTGCCCTGTATGGCTTCCTGGGCGGGAAGCAGAGGCAGAAGGTTAAGCAGGACGAATACCGTAGAAATGACAGATCCGGTTATTGATATTTTCATGGCCGTCCTCCGGGTCGATATATTTATAGAATTACTTAAGGATACGTAATATTGTTCATTAAATCAAGTGTATATTGAGGTTTATTTTTAATGAACTATTTCTTATATTAAGCGTACACTAATTAGTCAACCGGACCTAGTACGAAAAACGGAAAATGAGATGAGTCATCACAAAACAGACAAAAATGAAGAATCCCGCCCGCAGACACCTATGGAAAAAACCATCGATTTCATCAAACTCATAGTCAGCACGCTGATCGCGGTATTTCTGATCCGCACCTTCATCATTTCCACCTATCAGATTCCGACTGCCTCCATGGAGGATACGCTGCTGACCGGCGATCATATCATTGCCAACAAATTCGTATACGGCGTCCGTTCTCCGGACTGGATCGGCATTCCCTATACAAAAATCGGATTTCATACACCCTTTTTCCGTATTCCGGGATTCAGGAATCCCAAACCGGGCGATATCGTCATTTTCAAATACCCGGAAGACACACGGGACAGCTATGTGAAACGCTGCATCGCCGGAAGCGGGGACACGGTGGAAGTGCGGAACAAGGAAGTCTATGTCAATGGGAAGCGGTTCCGGGACGCACCCGACGGCAAGTTTATTGACTGGCAGATTTACCCGGAAAACGGACAGCAGTACAATATTTTCCCGCCCGGCTCCGGGAACAGGGATAATTACGGACCCGTTCGTGTTCCGGCCGTGGGCGATACGTTTCATTTCAGCAATCTGAACAAACAGACATGGTATGAAAGATGGACCATCATGCTGTACGAGGGACATAAGATCGAGGCCGTACGGAACGGCAAACGGAAAACACTGGATCTGGAAAACAGGCGTCTCTGGCCGGACTGGATCCGTGCCTATTCGGTCAACATGTTCGAAGTCGACGCCGTGCCCATGAAAGATTATGTGCACCGCATCCATATGGAGCATTATTTCATGATGGGAGACAACCGTGACAACAGTCTGGACAGCCGGTACTGGGGATTCGTACCCAGACGTTATGTGCTCGGAGAACCTATTATCATCTATTGGTCCTGGAACCGTTATCTGCCCTGGTCAAAAATCATGAAAAAAGTACGCTGGAACCGCTTTCTGCGTCTCGTGCATTGAGCCGGCTTAACGGTATTTTCATTTCATCCTGTTTCTAAAGGAACAATCCCATGAAAAAATACATTTTCACAGTCCTGATAGCCATTGTCGCTGTTCCGTGTTTTTCGGGCACACCCCGGTATTATGTCACAGCCGGTGTCGCCAATCCCATGGCGCCTGAATTTATGAATGCAAATTACCTGTCCGGGGCCCATGTGGGTGTAATGGTCGGTTATCCTGTAATGACCAGGCTTGAATGTGTGGCGGATATCGCCTATAATTCCGGAATATTCGACAGCCGCGAATTCCGGACCACACTGCCGGCCGAGGATAATGAGAATTATATCATTACGGGCAAGAATATCATTTTTTTCTCGGCCATGATCAAGTCAAAATTCATGGTTTCGTCCCCGGAAGAGCAGAAGTACTTCTCCTATCTGTTTGCAGGTGCCGGTCTTTTCAGATCCAGAACAGGCGGTGTGGACTGGATGTACACAGGATCCGAATCCGCGGGGGCGGACGGACGTATCGGCACCCGGTCCCGGATTGCTCCCGGGATCACGTTCGGACTGGGAATTGAATTCAAGGTGGAATCGACACGTATTCTGGCCGAAGTAGGTGCACTGACCGGCTTCACCGATGAAGAATCTACCGTATTGATTCCGCTGCGTGTGGGGCTGGCTTTTTAAAGCAGGTACGGTTGAGTCAAATCACTGGAGGTCTTTGTGAAAGTATGGATCGCATGGTTCCTTGCCGGCATTCTTATTGTTTCGGCATGTAAATCCGGCAATTCTTCCACGGACCCGGAAGGGGCGCAGATTCCGGTGCCGCCCGGTTATCGGCTGGTGTGGAATGATGAATTCGATCTTTCCTATATTCAGCCCGGCAAGTGGGAGCATGAAGTGAACGCGAAGGGGGGCGGGAACAATGAGCTGCAGTATTATACGGACCGGGCTGAAAACTCCCATGTAAAGGAAGGCTGCCTCGTGATACGGGCGGACAGGGAAACCTACACCGGTAATGAAGGGACACGGGAATATACATCGGCCCGGCTGCGGACTAAGGGAAAAGCCGAATGGAAATACGGCCGTTTTGATATCCGGGCGAAAATGCCCGCCGGCCAGGGCATCTGGCCGGCCATCTGGATGATGCCTGCCGGGAATGTGTACGGCGGCTGGGCAGCAAGCGGCGAGATCGATATCATGGAATACCTGGGTCATGAACCGAACAAGGTGTACGGTACGCTGCATTACGGCGGAAGCTGGCCCCAGAACGTGTATTCGGGAGATAATTTTGTTCTGAATGCGGGTGGCTTTAACGACGCTTTCCATACATTCAGCCTTACATGGGATTCCACGTCGATTTCCTGGTTCGTGGATGACAGCCTGTATCAGACGCAGACCCGGTGGTATACTGCGCAGGGCGATTTCCCTGCACCGTTTGATCAGCCTTTTTATATGATTCTGAATTTGGCAGTCGGAGGCAACTGGCCCGGCAATCCTGATGCGACCACGGAATTTCCCCAGGAAATGCAGGTGGATTACGTGAGGGTTTTTCAAAAGGAATAGTGTTCTTCGGGTCATTGGGTCTGTAGAGTCGTTGGGTCTTTGGGTCGCAGTGTCGTTGGGTCTGAATGTGAAACGGAGAATGGGAGAAACGGGGAGACGGAGAAAAAGATTAAAGAACAAAGAACATAGACCAAAGATTGAAAAAAGCCCCGTAGGGGCGGCATATTTATAGCACTGAAGATGTAAAATATCATCTTAGTCCCGTAGGGACGTAATAT
>JAFGGN010000087.1 GCA_016930535.1 bacterium | reverse complement strand
CTGCTCAAGGTGAACATGGGCGTGCAGGGAGCGCCCAATTACGGTTGGTAAAATCCGTGTGAAATGAAATCCGTGATGGCCTTTGAATCTAAACAGCGAGCACATTCCCCGCTGCTTGCGGCGGGGTAAGCGAGCGAATAGTGAAGAGTTATACTTTACAGATGAAGATTTCCCCGCGGCTCGCCGCGGGGAAACCCAATTGTCAAGGATTATCCCGGGTTTTCCGGCTGCCGACGTTTCCGCAGATTCATCTGTCATGGAAATATTTAGAAAGAAATATATGAAAGACGGGCATCAAAAAAACGGGCAGTTTCATAAATCGAAAAAATACCTGTTTATTATCTGCATCGAAGTCCTTTTGGTTTTCATTGTTGTGATGGGACTGATCTGGATTTTTGTCTCATCATCCTGAACGGGGCGGCTCTGTGTCGTGTTGTCTTTATCCCCATAAGGTCAGAACACTCCATTTTCCGGAATATTTCAACCAGGACGATTTGTTATGAGGAGAGTCATATGAGAAAAATGCTCGGAATTACGGTTTGTATCATATCGCTCTGTCTGTTTTATTGTCTGAACCGGAAACCCCAGAATCCGTCCGCGCTCTGTAAAAAATCGCTGGATCTGGCCGTGGAACAATACTTCACACTGGATAAGACCTTTCCGGATTCCCTGTTTCCGCGGACTCTCCACCCGGACGGATCGCTGCGGACCTGCCGGTCCGACTGGTGGGTCAGCGGTTTTTTTCCGGGCAGTCTATGGCTTCTGTATGAATATTCCGGTAATGACTCATTGAAGGAACGCGCACTGGTCAGGACCGCAGCCGTTGAGAAAGAGAAACTGAATGCATCGGATCATGATATCGGATTTAAGATAGGCTGCAGCTTCGGAAACGGCCTGCGTATCGCTCAGGTACCCGGATACACGGAAACCATGCTGACCGCAGCCAGGACATTGGCCACACGTTTCAATCCAAGGGTCGGCTGCATTCAATCCTGGGGTCCAAATCAGGAAAGGGGCTGGGAGTTCCCGGTCATCGTGGACAATATGATGAACCTAGAATTGCTGTTCCGGGCCACAAGCCTGACCGGAGATTCAGCATTCTATCATATTGCGGTCAGCCATGCCGACCGGACTTTAAAAAACCATTATCGGCCGGACGGTTCCTGCTGGCATGTGCTCTCCTATGATCCGGAAACCGGGCGGGTCGAGAAGAGGAATACGGCCCAGGGTTTTTCAGATGAATCGGCCTGGGCTCGCGGTCAGTCGTGGGGACTGTATGGTTTTGTGATGTGTTATCGTGAAACGAAAGCGGAACGTTATCTGTCCCATGCGGTGAAAATCGCCGATTTCCTTCTGAACCATCCCAATCTGCCTAAAGATGGAATCCCGTACTGGGATTATGATGCACCGGACATTCCGGGCACCTATCGCGATACATCGGCAGGTGCGATCATGGCTTCGGCACTGCTGGAACTGGGCGATTACGTCGATACAAACCGGTCATTGTTCTACCGGGATTCCGCTGTCAGGATGCTCCGCAGTCTGAGCGGAGATGCATTCAGATCCGCATTGAATGAAAACGGTAATTTTCTGCTGAAACACGGTGTCGGAAGCCTGCCGGGTCAGAGTGAAGTGGATGTACCCCTGACCTATGGAGATTATTATTATATCGAAGCCATGCTCAGGTTTCTCGGAACCGGTCAGTCCTGATCCGTTCCGTTCTATAGATTCCAATTTATCCGGTCTTTCAAGGAAACGACTGTCCGCCTGAAGCCGTTTTGCCCTCCGCTTCGTCTTGTACGTGTCCGGCCTATTGATACGCGGCCGGAACGTGAAAATATCGGTTACATTTGCCCGAAAAACTTTTTATATTACCTCAAATTTAAAAAGACGGGAGGAGATCCATGCGGATTCAAACGATTATTGCCGTTCTGTCCCTGTGCATACTGGGATCAGGAGCGTTTGCCGGAGGAAAAATGGATTTTACGGGCATATGGGTTTTTAATGAATCCAAAAGTGCCCTGGATGAATTCGGGACGCAGTTTCTCCCGGCACAGATGACAGTGACACAGAGCGACACCGATATTGTTGCCAAAAAGCTTTTTATCAGTGATTACGGGGATGATATGGAGTTCGAAGATCAGATGATTGCCGATGGGAAACCGCATGAATCCGTTGTCATGGAATCACCGAGAACGATTACGGCGACCTGGTCCGGAAACAAGGACACGCTTCATGTGGCAGTTGTGATGATGTTTCAGGGAGGGACATCCGAGATAAAACTGGATGAAGACTGGACACTGAAGGACGGGATCCTGGTCATTCAGCATGCGTCCAGTTCGGAGTGGGGCGAAAGAAAACTGACCATGGTGTTTGATAAAAAAGAAGAATAGCGGAAACATGAAGACTGGATTGACATTGGAGTCATTATCATGAAAAAATACGTTGTTGCAGGATGGCTGTTGTTTTCCGCTTTTGTTTTCAGTCAGAAATTTGAGGGTCTGGCACTGACACCGCCCATGGGATGGAACAGCTGGAACCATTTCGGCTGTGATGTGAACGAGGCGCTCATCCGGGAGACGGCCGATGCCATGGTTTCCACTGGGATGAAAGATGCCGGATACCGCTATGTCAATATAGACGACTGCTGGCACGGAAAACGGGACAGCCTCGGATTTATACACCCCGATCCCGACCGTTTTCCATCGGGCATGAAAGCCCTAGCCGATTATGTCCATTCCCTGGGACTCGGGCTCGGAATTTATTCGGACGCGGGATGGAAAACATGCGGGGGCAGACCCGGCAGCCGCGGTCATGAATATCAGGATGCCATGATCTATGCCAAATGGGGCATCGATTATCTGAAGTATGACTGGTGCTACACGGACGGACTCAAGGCCGAAGGAGCGTATCTCACAATGAGAGATGCTCTTTATGCAGCGGGCAGGCCGGTCGTATTCAGTCTGTGCGAGTGGGGCAATGACAATCCATGGGAATGGGGCAAGAATATCGGGCATCTCTGGAGAACAACGGGTGATATTGCAGTGCTGTTTGACGGCGAAGTAAATCATGGCACCTGGTCGTCATGGGGTGTGCTTCAGATCATCGATATGCGCCAGGGCATTCGCATTCATGCGGGCCCCGATCACTGGAACGATCCGGACATGATGGAAATCGGGAACGGCATGACCCTGAGCGAGGACAGGGCCCATTTCAGCATGTGGTGTATGCTTGCAGCTCCGCTGATCGCGGGGAATGATATTAGGCACATGGGCCGGGAAACACGCGATATCCTGACAAACAAAGAGGCTATTGCCGTGAACCAGGATTCGCTGGGTATTCAGGGCTTCAGCGTGATGCTGCTCGACAGTGTGGAACTCTGGGCCAAGCCTCTGATGGACGGCGATCTTGCGGTTTGTTTTCTGAACCGTGCAAAAACCGAAAAGGCCCTTCAATTCGACTGGTCCAAAAATCCGATCATGGATGAATTTGCCGAAAAAGAATTTCACTTTGATAAAGCTGTGTACAGGATCCGGGATCTGTGGAAAAAGAAATCTGCCGGAAGCACGAAATCCGTCCTGAAACGGAAAATTCCGTCACATGATGTGGTGATGCTGAGACTATCCCGCTGACAGGACCGTTTCAGCAGGTCAGAATTTATGCAGACCGGGCATTTTGCGGGTCCGGTTCCGGATCAGAGTTGGCCGGGCTGTCCAATCGGTCTCTTTCACTCACGCGGCGTTTTTTGGGGGTTTGATAATGACAAGCCGTCACAACGGTTTCAAACCGGCTCTTTTTACAGCCTGTGTCTATTTGATTATTATTTCGGGATGCACAATGAACGAATCAGAAACGATCGGCGTCTTTGAATCCGCAACCGATATCGGCGTCGTCAATCTGCCCGGTTCCAGCATGTACGATCCGGTAACGGACCGGTATACGCTGAAAGGATCGGGCAGCAATATGTGGTTCGGGGAAGACAGGTTCCATTTTTTATGGAAACGCATGCAGGGGGATTTCATTCTGGATGCCCGTGTGGAATGGACCGGTGAAGGCGGTCACGATCACCGGAAAGCGGGCCTGAGCATACGGGAAACACTCGAAACGGGATCGCGCCATGTGAGTGCTGAATTTCACGGAGGTGATGGTCTGATGTCCATGCAGTACCGGCTCGACACAGATTCCCTGACGCTGGAACAGTCTGCCGATGAACGGTTTCTGTCCGTCATGCGGCTGGAAAAAACCGGTAAAACAATACGAATGTGGGCTTCCAGACCCGGAGAGGTCCTCAGGCAGGTCGGAGAGCTCGAATTGCCCTTTGATTCAACCTGGTTCTATGTCGGCCTGATTGTTTGCTCACATGATTCAAATGCGGTTCAGGAAGTGATGTTCTCGAACGTCAGGCTCACCATTCCCGCAGCCCCCGATTTTGTGCCATATCAGGATTATATCGGATGCAGGCTGGAAATTCTGGATATCGAGACGGAATCCAGGAAAGTTCTGGTTCAGTCCGGTCAGCCTTTTGAGGCACCCAACTGGTCGCGGGACGGATCGTTTCTGGTTGTCAACAGCAAAGGGAAACTGTATCGCGTGTCTTCCGATGGCGGTCAGTTCATCGAGATCGATACCGATTTTGCCACGGCCAACAATAATGATCACGGCTTCTCTCCGGGCGGTGAAATTCTGGCCATCAGTCATCATGCTGCCGACAGGCCGGCGGGACAGAATTCCGTAATTTATACGGTTCCGGTCGAGGGCGGTATTCCAAAACAGGTCACGCCAAACAGTCCGTCCTACTGGCATGGATGGTCTCCGGACGGCCGCACCCTTATCTATACAGCCAATCGTAACGGTCAGTGGGATATTTACGCCATTTCTCTGGACGGCGGCGATGAGGCTCAACTTACGAATAACGCTTTTCTTGACGACGGATCCGAGTATTCCCTGGACGGCCGGACCATCTGGTTTAATTCAAACCGAAGCGGATCCATGGAAATCTGGCGCATGAAAGCGGACGGATCGGAACCGACGCAGATCACACAGGATCCGTTTCAGAACTGGTTCCCGCATCAATCACCGGACGGCAGATGGCTGATATTCTTGTCCTATCCGCCTGAAGTGGATTCATGGGACCATCCCTACTATCGGTCTGTAATGCTCAGGCTGATGAACCTTGAGAATATGCGCATCCGTGTAGTGGCCTATCTGTACGGAGGACAGGGGACCATCAATGTGCCGTCCTGGTCCCCGGACAGCAAAAAGCTGGCATTTGTGAGCAATACCGGGGGAATTGATCAAGATTAAAGATTAAAGAAGAAAGAACCTTAGCAGATCGAGAGTGAATCGGAGAACCGGAGAAAAAGGATAACCGCGAAGATGAAGAGAACGTAAAGAGTGCGTAAACGACTAGAAGGGTAAAAGAGTAAAAGGGAAAATACAACAAAGTGTGAATATGGCTGTTCTTTGGTGCCGGGATGCGGGGACTCATATACCCATATACTCATTTACCCTTTTACTGGTTTCCAGTGGTCAGCTGTCTTCGGTTTGTATTATTCGACTCAACGACCCAATGGACTCAAAGACATTTATTGTTACCGGTTCTCCGATGCACTAAAAAACTGCATCCATCATTACTTTAATACCGGGTCTCCCAGGCAAGGACGGAGGCCCTTTTTCGTCCGGCATTTCATCCTAGGAGTCATTCGTTTGAAACGACGCGGAATCATTTATGCTTTGTTTGCCTATGTTTTCTGGGGCCTGCATCCCGTTTACTGGAAGCAGCTTCATCACATCAATGCCCTGGAAATCGTATCGCATCGTATATTCTGGTCGCTCGTATTTTTTATCATTGTCATTTCCTTTCACAGGGGATGGAAGCCGATGCTGCATAAAATCAGAGAGTGCAGCAACAAATGGATCATTTTCATCCCCGCGCTGCTTATCGGTTCGAACTGGGGCACATACATCTGGGCCGTGAATGCGGGGTATATCATTGAAACCAGTCTCGGATATTTTATCAGTCCGCTTCTGACCGTTTTTCTCGCGGTCCTGTTTCTTCATGAAAATCTGAGAAAGGTTCAATGGGCGGCCGTGATTATTGCAGCCGGTGGTGTTCTGTATATGACCTTCGTTTACGGACAGTTTCCCTGGATTTCTCTGTTTCTGGCGGGCACCTGGGGCGCCTACGGACTGTTACGGAAAAAATCACCCCTGAATTCCATGGAAGGATTGACCGTAGAGACCTGCGTGCTTGCCGTTCCCGCTGTCATGACACTGATGTTCATTTCCGGAACCGGCGAGACCTTCTTCACCCGACCGGCTAACACACTCCTTCTTATGGGAAGCGGTCTGATCAGCGGTGTTCCGCTTCTGGTTTTTATTTCCGGTGCGCGGATGATCCCGCTTTCTCTGATCGGTATACTGCAGTACATCTATCCGACCCTGATATTCCTGATCGGCGCCTTCGTTTATCATGAACCGTTGAGTCCCACCAAACTGACCGGTTTTTATTTTATCTGGATCGCACTGAGTGTGTATACAATAGAGGGAATTGCAGCCAGGAAAAGGCCGCGACGGTTGAAATAACATATTTTTACATTTTTTGACATTATCATTACACATTTCTATGAAAATAGTATTAAAATCCAGGACTGGGTAATGTTTTTTAAAACAGGTTTCTGAATGTTCATCGAAGGAAGGTGTTCCATGACCGCTCCCGAAAGGACGTTGTTGTCCGTTATTTTTGTCCCTGTCCTGCTCATCATCCCGGTTTTTCTGACTGCAGGCGAGCCCGTCAGCGAGGCTCCCCGGTGTGCTGTTGAAATGAAAGCCGACAGCATTCTGAACCTGCTCACGCTTGAGGAAAAAGTGGCGCTGCTTCATGCGAATTCCAAGTTTACTTCGACGGGCGTGCCTCGGCTGGGTATTCCCGAACTGGCATCCGCAGACGGGCCGACCGGTGTGCGCGAGGAACTCGAGCGGGACTCCTGGGAACCGCTGAACCTGCCCACGGATTCCGCAACGTTTTTTCCGGCGGGCCCCAGCCTGGCAGCCACCTGGAACGTCGGTCTGGCCCGCCGGTACGGAGAGGCACTGGGTGAGGAAACCCGCGCAAGAGGCAAGGATATTCTGCTGGCACCGTCCGTGAATATCATCCGGACGCCGCTTTCAGGGAGAAATTTTGAATTCTTCACCGAAGATCCGGTGCTGAACGCGGAAATTGCTGTGGCCTATATACAGGGACTTCAGAGCCGTGATGTCGCGGCCTGCATCAAGCATTATGCGGTCAACAACCAGGAGTTCAACCGATGGCGGGTGGATGTGCTGATGAATGAAAGAACCCTGCGTGAAATTTATCTTCCGGTTTACCGGGCTGCGGTAGAGAGGGCCCATGTTCTGTCCTTTATGGGCGCATACAATAAATTCCGCGGATGGTATTTGTGTGAGAACGATTATCTGCTGAACGACGTATTGAAAAAGGAATGGGGATTCAAAGGAATCGTGATTTCGGATTGGGGCGCGACACACAGCACCATTGATGCCGCTATGCACGGGCTCGACATCGAGATGGGTTCGCGGGGAGATTACAGCAGCTATCATTTTGCGGACCCGCTTCTCAAAGCTGTCCGGGAAGGGGACGTTCCGGTCAGTGTGATCGATGACAAGGCGAAACGGGTTCTGTACGTGATGCTCCGTTGCCGGACAATGAGCGAAGACAGGCAGCAGGGATCGATCTGTACGCCTGAGCATTTTAAAACCGCGTATGATGTTGCGGCAGAGTCCATCGTTCTTTTGAAAAATACGGATTCGGTTCTGCCGGTTCAGGTTCAAAAGATCCGGAAACTCGCTGTACTGGGTGAGAATGCCGTGCATCGTCATGCGATCGAAGGATTCGGTGCCGGTGTGAAAACCAAATACGAAATGACACCTCTCGAAGGATTGAAGAAAAAACTGGGGGACAGGGTGGAGATCCTCTTTGCACAGGGATACAGGGAAAAATACAATTTTCTGGAAACGGGTATGCGATGGCGGATCCGTGTACCGGACAATGATCCGGATTCCGTCCTGATCCGGGAGGCCGTTGAAGTGGCCAGAGGATCAGACGCCGTGATTATATTCGGCGGATCGAACCGGACCATCGAATCGGAAGCCTCGGACCGGCGGGACATGGCTCTGCCATTCGGACAGGCAGAGCTGATTCGAGCAGTCACGGCAGTCAATCCCAATACCGTGCTGGTCCTGATCGCATCGGCGCCTTATGATCTGACGGCGGTCGAACCTGTAACATCCGCAATTCTCTGGGGGTGGTTCAACGGTTCGGAAGCGGGAAGCGCCATGGCGGATGTGCTGACCGGCGATGTCAATCCTTCCGGAAAACTACCGTTTACCATGCCCGTCAGACTGGAAGATTCTCCGGCGCATGCGCTCGATGCCTATCCGGGCGAGGACAATGCGGTATACTATAAGGAAGGTGTTCTGGTCGGGTACCGGTGGTTCGATACAAGGAATATCGACCCTCTGTACTGCTTCGGGCATGGCCTGTCCTATACGGATTTTACCTTGTCCTCGTTCAAGACGGATAAAACCGTTTACGGGCAGGATGAAAGCATACAGCTCGAGTGCAGGGTCAAAAACACCGGACATCGTGAGGGAGCCGAAACCGTACAGATCTACGTGCACGATACAAAGGCCTCGGTTTTGCGCCCGTCGAAGGAACTGAAGGCATTTCAAAAGGTGGTTCTGAAACCGGGCCGGCAGCAAACGGTCCGTTTCAGTCTGAATATCCGGGATCTCGCGTTTTACGACGACATGAGGCGGGAATGGAAAGTGGAGCCCGGCCAGTTCGAACTGCTTTTCGGTACATCCTCGCGCGATATTCATGGCAGCATGATGATCGATGTAGAATAAAAAGGTGGTTGTGATGAACAAGCCGATGCGATTCATCCTGATGCTCATCGTCGTCCTGATCCATTTTCGGGCGGTAGCAGCAGGCGAGGATATTGTCGACCGGTGGGGACAGCTCAGGGTCGAGGATGCCCAAATTGTCAATGAAGCCGGAACACCGGTGGCACTGCGAGGCATGAGTCTGTTCTGGAGCCAGTGGATCGGAAAATACTACAATGCGCAGTGTGTTGAATGGCTGAAAGAAGACTGGAAGTGTACGGTTGTGCGCGCGGCCATGGCCGTGGATGCGGATGGTTATCTGGTCCATCCGGAAACGGAAATGCGCAAGGTGGTCGAGGTGATCGAAGCCTGTATCGGCCAGGGAATTTATGTGATTGTGGACTGGCACGATCATGAGGCGGAAAAGCATGTGGAAGCGGCCATTGAATTTTTCAGGGAAATTGCGCAAAGCTACGGGGATGAACCCAATCTGATCTACGAAATATACAACGAACCGCTGCAGATCTCCTGGCCCAATGTGGTGAAACCATATGCCGATACCCTGGTTGCGGAAATCCGGAGCATCGATCCGGACAATATCATCATCGTCGGTACGCCGACCTGGTCACAGGATGTGGACGTGGCAGCCAGGAATCCGGTTCTGGCGGACAATATCGCGTATGCGGTTCATTTTTATTCAGGCACGCATACGCAGTGGCTGCGGAACAAATCCACGAATGCCATGAACAATGGTGCCGCGCTCTTCGCCTCGGAATGGGGAACCACGCAATCCAATGGCGACGGCCCCCTGTACCTGGACGAGACGGATAAGTGGATCGATTATATGGATGAGCATCTCATCAGCTGGTGCAACTGGTCCATTGCGGATAAAAATGAATCTTCCGCCGCACTGAAACCCGGTGCCAGCGCCGCGGGCGGATGGACGGAGGATGATCTGACAGAATCCGGGATCTATGTGCGGGAGCAGATTATCGCGTTTAACGAAAAAATCGGCACGCCGGTTGAAACGGATCATTTCGCGGATCAGCCGGGTTCCTTCACAATACGGCATTATCCCAATCCATTCAATAATTTAACGTGGTTCGAATTGTCCATCGCCTCTGCCCGGCATGTAAGCCTGGCACTTTTCAATCTGCAGGGGCAGCGTGTAAAAACCCTGATCGATGATTATCTGTCGCCCGGTGTGCATCGTATCCCGGTTCAACCCGCTGGTCTGCCGAGCGGATCCTATGTTTATCGATGCCGGACCTCGTATGAAATCCGCACCGGCTCGATACAACTCGTCAAATAATCACTGCGCTCCGCAGCGGGTTCCGGGTGTTTGTGTTTCCGTGCATACAATAAAACCGCGCCAATTGAACCGGACCGTTCATTTTTCAGATATTTCTTTGCTTTATTTTTTTATATTAATCCGTCCGGTTCTTTAAATACGGAACCGGGTGAATCTGCACAGCCGGTGCATTCCCGGTGGCTTGCCGCGGGGAGCCTCATTCCCAGACTGATCCGGACAGTGTTGAAAAAAGACAATCCACAATACAGAAAATACGGTCCGCATCCGTATAGGGTCGCCGTCATTCACGGCGGACCGGGTGCTGCCGGCGAGATGAAACCGGTGGCGGCTGCACTGGCATCACGGGCCGGTGTGCTTGAACCCCTCCAGTCTGCGGATTCCGTGGAAGGACAGATTCAGGAACTGAAGGCGGTGTTTGAATCTGAGGGGGGCCGGCCCATGATTCTCATCGGTCACTCCTGGGGCGCCTGGCTTTGCCTTCTTTTTGCGGCCCGCCATCCATCGGCTGTTTTAAGACTTGTTCTTGTGGGCTGCGCACCTGTCGAAGATAAATATGCCGAACAGATCATGCAGACGCGGATGATGCGCCTTAACAAAAAGGAACAGGCGGAATTTCGCAGTGTTCTGGCGCAATTGTCCTGTGCCGCCAATTCAGCCGGACCAGCTTTGCCTGAAAAACTCATGATGTTGATCAACCGGACGGATACCCATGATCCGGAACCCGGGGAACCGGGCGATCTGATGTTCAGGGCCGGCATTTATGAAAAGGTCTGGCCCGAGGCGCAGTTTTTAAGACGAAGCGGTGCCCTGATGGAGGCGCTTCGTTCCATCCGGTGTCCGGTGCTGGCTGTTCATGGCGATTATGATCCACACCCTTATGCGGGTGTCCGGGATCCGCTGTCCGCGGTTTTAAAGGATTTCCGTTTCATACTTCTGGAAAAATGCGGGCACAGGCCATGGATAGAAAAACAGGCCAGCGAACGTTTTTACCGAATCCTGACCGGTGAGATCGTCCTTTAAGGCCAGGAAAGATATCCCCAGTTTTTGATTGATATGCATGATGATCCTGTGTATATTTTAACCGGACCTGTGGATCAAATGAGGAAGGATCGTGTATGAAAAAATGGATCTCGATCTTCATCTTGCTGGCCGCGGTTTCGGCTTTATTCGCAAAAGAAACAATCAGGATCGACAAAATCATTGACTGCAATCTGTACCAGCTGAAAGACGGCCGGAAAATTTCACTCGTCAATGTCGGCACACCGTCCCTGACGGATACGAGCCGGACGGCCCGCCGCGTGAGCAGGGAGATCATGGCCTACTGCAAGGCGGAAATGAGGAATTTCTCCCTGTCAGCCGAATTTGTTGCAGAGGACGAGAAGACGGGTGTCTGGCGCGTGCACCTGATGCGTGAGTACGATCTGAACACCAAAAATTTCAATGAGCACTTCCTGGAGAACGGATTCGGATTTTATCAGGAGAAACCCCGGACGGAATATTCGGAAAGTTATTTTAAAGCGGCCCAGAAGGCCTATAAAAATAATGCAGGCGTATTCGCGGATAAAAACGAGATGTCCCTGCGAACAAACCGGATGGATAGACGCTGGAGAATCCTGGGGGGATATGCGTTCGACCTGGAGGATATTGAAGGGGACGAGGATCATTTGCCCATCGTTTCTTTCGGTTACCGCATATCCAGGCTGCTGACCCTGCTTCAATCCGGTCAGAGCACTGTGTCCCTGGCCGCCGGTTTCGAAACGTTTATAATTATTATACAGAATGTGTATCTCGGACCCGAAATCAGGATTCAACGCTGGCTGTCCCTGTCCTATCATGCCGGTGTGCTTGCCATGTTCGTTCCGTGGCTGGGTGAAGGGGACTATTTATCGTCGTATCAATCCGTCAATGTGGGCCTAATTTTTGAAGACAGAAACTTTGAATTCGAAACGGGGCTGATGTTCGGACTGGAAGGCGGCCGCATGCTGCGGACGGGCATCTGCATCACTTTTTAATCCTGGTCGCTCCGGATTGTCCTGTCGGAATGCATCGAATCAGCGTTTTGATTTGCGGGACAGATTGTTTAAATTATCGGAAATTCAACAGGTGGTCGGAGAAGAGAGAGAAATGATCGATCGTGAGATGGCGGCGGGATGGATAAAGGTGCTTCGTGAGGAATTGTCCGGAAATATTCTCGGTTTCTGGGTGAAACATGGCCCGGATCCGGTGCATGGCGGATTTGTCGGAAGGTTGAAAAACGATCTGACCGTGGAAACGGATGCGCACAAGGGGCTGATTTTGAACGCGCGGATTCTGTGGACGTTTTCCGCGGCATACCGGTTCGATCCCAGACCCGAATATCTGGAAAACGCGGAAAGGGCCCACCAATTCCTGGCGCGGCACTTCAGCGATCCGGACCATGGCGGATATTTCTGGATGGTCGATGCGGCCGGAAAACCCGTGGATACAAAAAAAAGAGTGTACGGGCAGGCGTTTACGATCTATGCGCTGACGGAGTATGCCATGGCCGCAGGTCATGACGGCGCCCTGGATGAGGCAAAAGCGATCTATCGGCTGATCGAAACCAGATGCCGTGAACCGCGGTACGACGGGTATATGGAAACATATGAAAGGGACTGGTCGCTGGCCGGGGACCTCCGTCTCAGTGAAAAGGACATGGATACACCCAAATCCATGAACAACCATCTGCATGTGCTCGAGGCGTATACCAATCTCTACCGTGTATGGAAGGATCCGGAGCTGTCCGGGCGGCTGAAAAAAAATATCCGTATTTTTCTGGACCACATCATCGACCTGAAACATGCCCGGTTCATGCTGTTTTTCGACGAGGCATGGAACAATCAGTCGCATGAAGTATCTTTCGGACATGATATAGAAGGCAGCTGGCTTCTCGTGGAGGCCGCGGAAACGCTCGGTGACGAGATCCTCCTGAAAGAGGCCGAGGATGTGGCCGTGAAGATGGTCGATGCGGTTCTCGAAAACGGAGTGGATGAGGACGGCGGTCTTTTTTATGAGGGCACCGCGGCGGGGCCGTTGAAAGATACGGACAAGCACTGGTGGCCCCAGGCTGAGGCCATGGTCGGATTTCTGAATGCATGGCGCATCAGCGGCGGCGAAGCGTTTTTCAGCGCCGCGAGAGCGTCCTGGGATTTTATCATGAAACATATCAAGGATCACGATCACGGCGAGTGGTTCTGGCGCGTCACGAGGGACGGTGTGCCCGCGGAAAGCGAATACAAAATCTGCGAATGGAAAAGCCCCTATCACAACGGCAGGGCCTGCATGGAGGCGATACGCCGGCTCGGGCAATTCTGAACACCCGTATCAGCGTTCCGCCTTGCATCGGGAAATACAGGGGAGTAACGATGTGTGATCAAATGAAAAGGCGAATTTTCCTGTTGATTTGGACCTTTATCGGACTGGTTTCCTGTGTCCCGCTTTTTCATCAGGCGGATCGTACCGGGGCAGACCGGACCACCTTGCCCTGGCTCCGTACCGAGGGAAACCGGATCGTGGACGAAACAGGCGAAATCCGGATTCTGCATGGCGTCAACCGTTCGGGTATGGAATACGACTCCCTGGGATTCGGCATGAGCCGGGAGGAAATGGCATTTATATGCAATGACTGGAATGCCCGTATTGTGCGCATCCCGTTCAACCAGGAATGGATGGTGCAGGATTCGCCGTATCAGGTGCTTCTGGACAGCGTGATACAGTGGATATCGGATTGCGGCGCCTATGTCGTGCTGGATCTGCAGTGGGAATCCAGAAAGGTCCGTATCTCGAGGATGCCTGACGAAACCGCGGCCGGCATGTGGCGCGACCTGGCCGGCCGGTACAAACACAATTCCGCCGTGCTTTACGATCTTCACAATGAGCCCCATGACACCACATGGGAGGCATGGCGGCAGCGGGCGGCCGAGTGCATCGAAGCCATACGCAGCGTGCATCCGAAGTCCCTGATTTTCGTGGGCGGGCTGGACTGGGCGTATGATTTACGCGGATGGCAGGAAAATCCGCTTCCTTATAAGAATATCGTCTATTCCTCCCATCCTTATCCGCACAAGGGCGAGCCCTGGGCATGGGACAAATATTTCGGCGATTTTTCGGAAACGCACCCCGTGTTTGCCGGAGAATTCGGATTCGGCCAGAGGACCCTGGAATGGGGCACAAAACTCATGGCCTATCTGGATGAGAAACAGATCGGCTGGGCCGCATGGTCCTGGCTGGACAACCCCAAACTGACGCAGAAGGACAGGCGCACGCCGACCGTTTTCGGTGAGAAAGTCAGGGAAGCCCTGACCGGTCTGTCACCGGAGTCAGGGAATTCCGTTCCGGCCGCTGCCGATAAACCGGAATGACAATCAAACCGGCAGATCCGGTCCGCTGAAAATCCGGATCCATGCCTGTACGAAGCCGCCGCGGATACCGGAACATGATTCGATACTTAGGCGGCTTTGCGGGATGCGGTGATCAATATAATCCTGGCTGTCCTGACGATGACTTTCCGGGATTCAAAGAACGGATCGTTTTGCTGCAGCGTGATGGTTCGGCAGAAGGAGGTTGCTTGATGAACATCGGTGAAACAGGGATATTTGCAGGAGGTGTGCTGACGCTTCTCATGGCATTTTTTCATACGCAGTTTTATAAGATATTTTCATGGGAAGAAGAATTTAACCGCATTACGGAAAGAAACCGGCGGATTATTTATACCATTCATCTGGCCCTGCTGCTCTTATTTATAGCATTCGGGGGCATTTCTTTGTTATATTACAGGGAGCTGGCCGGACTGGAGGGGCCGTCCCGCGGCATACTGATGGCGCTGACGGCGTTCTGGCTGTGGCGGGCCGTCTGGCAGGCCGCTTTTTTCAAACCCTCAAAAAACCGGAGGCTGAAAAGAATGCGGCTGCTGCATTACGTGCTTATCGTTTACTTCATACTGCTTGGCCTGAGTTACTGTGTTCCTCTCGTGTTTTCGGAACTGTAAGGAGAATGTATGACTGATCTTCAATGGAATCAACTGCTTCGACTCATTCAGGGAGATGTGCCCGATCCTCTGCCCGTGGGCTTCATTATCGACAGCCCCTGGCTGCCCAACTGGGCCGGCATGACCATTCTCGATTATTTCAGCAGCGATCAACTCTGGCTGGACGCCAATCTGAAAGCCATACAGACATTCCCTGATGTGATGTTCCTGCCCGGCTTCTGGTCAGAATACGGTATGTGCACGGAGCCTTCGGCATTCGGTGCGAAATCCAATTTTCCGGCCAACGAGTTTCCGCATGCACATAAAATTATCAGCTCTTCATCCGAGATCCATGATCTGGTTGTTCCCAATCCGGTTACGGACGGCCTGCTGCCGTTTGTGCTGAACCGGCTGAAACTGGCCCGCCCCCGGATTGAGGATGCCGGCCACAAAATACGCTTCGCCGTTGCGAGAGGACCGCTGAACATTGCCAGCTATCTGATGGGATCAACCGAATTCCTGACCACCATGATGATGGAGCCGGACAAGGTGCATGTCCTGATGGAAAAGATTACGTCGTTTCTGAAAAACTGGCTCAACCTGCAAAGGGAAACGTTTCCCTCAATCGACGGCATTCTGCTTCTGGACGATATTATCGGTTTCGTCGGGGATGCACAATTTACCGAATTCGGACTGCCTTATTTCAAAAAATTGTACGATGGGGACGCGTCTGTGAAATTCCTTCATAACGATGCACGCTGTGAGGTATCCATGCCCTATCTTCCGGAGATCGGAATCAATCTTTTCAATATGGGATTCGATGTATCGCTGAACGATCTGAAGAAGGCTACCCAAAATAAGGTGGTGATGCTGGGTAACATTCCTCCGCGTGATGTACTGGCAGCAGGAAGTCCGGAGCAGGTACGGGAAGCGGCCAGGGCATTGGTGGACGGATTGACAGACAGGTCGATGGTGCTTTTTTCATGCGGCGGGGGAATGCCGCCGGATGTGACCACCGGGAACATCCGGGCATTTGCGGAAACCATACAGAGTGCGTGAAAAGGTGCCTCTCCGGGTTCCCGGCTTTTTAAATTAAATCAATTGTCAATAATGAAGAACAACCAGTACAGAATCGTTGGTCCAAAAAGGAGGGTGTCATGAAAATCAGGTCGCTTTTTACACTGATAACCGTATCCGTTATTATCCTGATGTTGTTTGCCATGTGCGCAAATAAAGAAACGGTCATGGTAAAATTCGGACAGGTGGACGGAAAGGATGTTTTTTTGTATACACTGAAAAACAGCCAGGGAACCACGGTTGAAATCACCAATTACGGGGGTACAATCGTTCGATGGCTGGTTCCGGACCGGAACGGCGAATTGGCCGATATCGCACTGGGATTCGATTCACTCGAAACCTATGTGGCCAAATCTCCCTATTTCGGCTGCATCATCGGGCGCTACGGCAACCGGATCGCCGACGGACAGTTCACACTGAACGGCGAGACGTATACCCTGGCCAAAAATAACAGTCCTGCGGGCATGCCCTGTCATCTGCACGGCGGGATCAAGGGGTTCGATAAAAGGGTCTGGGATGCCGTCCGGGAGCCGGATAAAAATATGCTGAAACTCCGGTATCTGAGCAAAGACGGAGAAGAGGGATATCCGGGCGATCTGGATGTCACTGTCACTTATAAGCTCACTGAAGATAACGCGCTTGTGATTGATTATTATGCAGTCACGAACAAGCCGACGCCCGTCAACCTGACCAACCATACCTATTTCAATCTGAAAGGTGAAGGCAACGGGGATATACTCGACCATGTTCTGACCATTCACGCGGATCAGACGACGCCGGTCAATGCGGGACTGATACCGACCGGGGAAATCGCTCCGGTGGCTGGTACGCCGTTTGACTTTACCGAACCGCATGCCATCGGTGAGCGTATCGACATTGATAATGAACAAATCCGGTTTGGGCCGGGATACGATCATAACTGGGTACTGAACAAGACCAGTCAGGATACGATGCTCGCCGCCACGGTTTATGAGCCGGGCAGCGGCCGCTTCATGGAAGTGCTTACCATGGAGCCTGCCCTGCAGTTTTACAGCGGCAATTTTCTGGACGGGACTCTGACAGGGAAGAGCGGACAGCCTTACGTGTATCGCAGTGGATTCTGTCTCGAAACGCAGCATTATCCCGATTCGCCCAATCATGACAATTTCCCGGGTACGGTATTGAATCCGGGCGAAACATATCATACCGTAACAGTATACAGGTTTTCTGTAAAATAGTGTCAGGACTTGTCCCGTGAACGTACCGGTTCGATGCAGCCTGCAGCATTGAACCGGTCTATTTAATGCAACAATCAACAGATGTAATATAAAACAGTTTAATGTTGCACAAATAAAGCACTGCCCGCCCTGTTCCCGGCAGGGCGGGTGCAGGCAATGACGGTCTTCATCACCGGAGGCCCGGAGCTGCGGCAGGACCGGAGTGTTAATGGTTGTTATTCACATGTTATTATTTTGATTAACATCACTATAATACTTGCAGCTTTATCCATTTTTATTATATTCCTGTGATACTGCACATTGTTATATTTTACTAGGATGAAATCTGCAACCGGCCGTGAACTTACACCATGGCTAAAAGGAGCGTCCATGCAATTCAGCCGGATAGTCGTTGTCATTTTAATGATCGGTTTTTTTTGTGAATGCGAGCGGTTTTCACACGGTCAGGCAGACGACGGATATGAATTGTGGATGAAATACGGAACGATTCAGGATACGGCCGTTCTGGATTCCTATTCCGCCGAAATCCGGGCGGCAGCGGTGACCGGGCAGTCTCCAACCTGTTCGATTATCCGGGATGAACTGCACCGGGGATTGGCGGGGCTGCTCGGGAAGGTGGTTGAAGTGTCGGATTCTGTCACAGGGCAGACCGATGTCATCGTGGCATGCTGTTCCTGTAAAGCTCTGGGGGGACTGGTCGATAAAACACGGCTCGAGACACTCGGTGAAGAGGGTTACCTGATCCAGCGGATCGAAAAAGCAGGCCGCCGGATGATTGTTGTGACTGCCAATGAAGAGATGGGTCTCTTGTACGGCACTTTTGGATTGCTGCGTTTTCTGCAGACCGGAAAAAACCTGAATAATCTGAATCTGATTTCCAGGCCCCGAATTCATTACCGTCTTCTGAATCACTGGGACAATCTGGACGGCACTGTCGAACGCGGATATGCCGGGAAATCCCTCTGGAAATGGAAGGAACTGCCGGAAAAAAAGGACAGCCGGTATACGGATTACGCGAGAGCGAATGCCTCGATAGGCATTAACGGAACGGTGCTGAACAATGTCAATGCCAACCCGGTCATACTGAAGCCTGAATATATTGAAAAGGTGTCCGTGCTTGCGGATATTTTCCGCCCCTATGGTATCCGTGTTTTTCTCTCCATCAATTTTTCTTCACCTGTATCCGCGGATTTTGAAATCAACGGAAACAGGCGGGCGGGAATCGGCGATCTGCCGACCTCGGATCCCATGGATCCCCGGGTCCGGGCATGGTGGAAAAACAAGACCCGGGAGATCTATGACCGGATTCCGGATTTCGGAGGATTCCTGGTGAAGGCCAATTCAGAGGGCATGCCGGGTCCTCAGGATTACGATCGGTCCCATGCGGAGGGCGCGAACATGCTGGCCGAAGCGCTGGCGCCGTACGGCGGTCTGGTGATGTGGCGCGCCTTTGTTTACAATGCTGAAGTGGACGCCGACCGTGCCAAACGGGCCTATTGCGAATTCGTTCCGCTTGATGGTCAATTCGAACCGAATGTATTCGTGCAGTCCAAAAACGGACCTGTGGATTTTCAGCCGAGAGAGCCCATACAGCCCCTGTTCGGCGCCATGCCGCAAACGCCGCTGATGCTCGAACTGCAGATTACACAGGAGTATCTGGGTCATTCAAAACATCTGGTCTATCTCGCCCCCATGTGGAAAGAATACCTTGAATTTGACACGTATGCCGGCGGCAAAGGATCCTCGCTGGCCCGTATTGTGGACGGGACCGTGCTTCCTTACACCATGACAGGAATTGCCGGCGTGTCGAATATCGGGAATGACCGCAACTGGACCGGGCACTTTTTCGCACAGGCCAACTGGTTTGCTTTCGGCCGTCTGGCCTGGGACCATACGCTGACGAGCGAAGCAATCGCGGATGACTGGATCCGCATGTCCCTGACGTGGCAGGAAAACACTGTCGCGGAAATCAGGAACATGATGCTGCACTCCCGGGAAGCCTGTGTGAATTATATGACTCCACTGGGACTGCATCACATCATGCAGGCGGATTTTCACTATGGACCGCAGCCCGGTTATTCGGATGCGCCGCGCAGGGACTGGACATCGGTCTACTATCACCGGGCGGACAGTGTCGGGATCGGATTTGACCGCAGTTCTGCAGGCAGCGGGGCGGTGAAACAGTATTTTTCGCCCTGGAGGGAACTGTTCGATTCGCCCGAAACCTGTCCGGAAAAATACCTGCTCTGGTTTCATCATGTGCCCTGGGATTTTACCATGCGTTCCGGGCACACCCTCTGGGAAGAAATATGCAGCCATTACTTCGCCGGAACGGATACTGTCGATTCCATGGTTGATACCTGGACTGCCCTCGAGGGGCAGGTGAATCCGGCCGTTTTCAGGCACGTGGCCGGCAGGCTCAGCATACAGCAAAAGGATGCTGCGATATGGCGGGACAGCTGTTTGAATTATTTTCAGGGATTCAGTAATAAGGCGATTTATCACGAATATTCTCCATGATGCGTGACCAATCAATTTTTAAATAAAATTTAACCCTTAACAGGAGCCGTCTATGAAATCAGACAGTCAGAAACTCACATTTCTCGAAAAAGCAGGCTACAGCTGCGGAGATGCAGCCGCAAATTTTGTCTTTATGACAATGATACTTTTTCAGCCGACTTTCTATGAAAAAGTATTCGGTCTGAAGGCCGGTCTGGCTGCGACCATCATTCTGGTGGCCCGTTTATGGGATGCATTTTTCGATCCGGTTATGGGATCCCTTGCAGACCGCACACGGACACGCTGGGGCCGGTTCCGTCCCTGGATTCTCTGGACATCCATTCCCTGGGGCATCGTGATGATCCTGGCATATTCCGTACCCGATTTCGTGGGACCGACCAAGATTTTTTACGCATTTATCACCAACACCATTCTGATGACGCTTTACTCCGCAAACAATATGCCCTATTCCGCACTGGGAGGCGTGATGACGGGAGACGTGCAGGAGAGGGCCAGTCTCAACTCATACCGGTTTGTTGCCGTCAATGTAGCCCAGTTTATCGTGGGCGGATTTACATTGCCGCTGGTGGCCAAATTCGCGGGCACCGGGGATCCTTCGCCCCTGCAGGCTCATGGCTGGCAGGTGACGATGAGTATCTGGGCCGGTCTCTGTGTGGTTCTGTTTCTCATTACTTTTTTCACGACCAAGGAACGTATTCAGCCGGTTTCACAGGAAAAAACCTCGGTCAAACAGGACTTCTCCGATCTTCTGAAAAACAGTCCATGGGCCGTCATGTTTTTCATGACACTGGTTCATTTTACCATTCTGGCGCTTCGAGGTACGGCCTGGTATAATTATTTTCATTTCTATGCCGATAAGGCGGCCTGGTTTGGATTGCTGAAGTCGGTGGGCCTGACCGCTGCGCCTTTGGCGGAGGGAGCTACAGCGTCCGGTGGTGTTCTCGAAACCCTCGGATATATCGTTCATGCGGATCCGTCCTCTCTGGCAACCTCCAATGTGGCGGATGTGGCGAACAGCATTATCAATATGCTTTTTACGGCAACCACAATCGTCGTGATTCTGCTTTCTCCGGCGCTGGCCAAACGGTTCGGGAAAAAAGCGGTGGCTGTCACGGGATTCGCGCTGAGTACAATCACGGCCTTTCTTTTCTACCTGCTTAAACCCGGAGACGTTGCCGGTCAGATCATCATGACGATCATCATTGCCGTGGTTTATGCACCGACCATCCCGCTGCTCTGGGCCATGTTTGCGGATGTGGCGGATTATTCGGAATGGCAGACCGGACGTCGTGCCACGGGTATCGTATTTGCAACCATCGGTTTTGCGCTGAAAGCGGGGCTCAGCCTCGGCGGAGCGGCGTTTTTATGGATCATGCCTGCACTGTACCAGTACGAGTCCGTCAATCCGAACACGCCGATTGCCAGAGAAGGCATGCGCATGTGTTCCAGTGTGTATATCGGCATTCTGTTCGCAATCTGCACCATCCTGCTGGCTTTATACAAGATTGACAAAAATATGACCCAGCAGATCGCGGACGAACTGGAGGACCGGCGAAAAAAAGCGGCAGGCAACAAAGCATAATATGTGCTGAATGATACATGGCGTTTATTAACGAAAAAAGCTGCCCTTTATAACGGGCAGCTTTTTTTATCACCCATACACAATATATCAAGGTTCCGCATCACAGCGGGCATCGTGTGCATGCCGGATCTGCGGGCGGTTTATTTTTTCTTTGCCTCTTCATTTTTTTTATCGATCAGGGACCGGATATTGTCACACAACTGACACGATATGTCCTCTGTCAGCGCTTTATCGTTCTGTGTCAGGCGGCAGATGAGTATATCCTTGCCTGTCCTTTCAAGCCGGCTCATGGTGAGCTCGTATTCTCCCAGTACGTCCAGGATGCTGTCGAGCATTTCAAGTTCATGGTTGTACGCGATGCAGATCAGTGTCGCCTGGGGCACAAATTTTCCGCTTTTATTATGTGTCCCGGCCTGCCGGCAGATCACTTCGCTTTCCTTGTTTTCTTTATCGACCAGCACAATCATGTCGCACGCGATACGGATGTGGGATATCAGTTCACTGATGGTGGCACTGATCCGGTGAAAATCTTCGATATTGTAATAAATTTCTCTGACCAGGCCGGAATCGATATCGTCGATCATACGCTGAAGTGTTTTCAGTTTGGTGGTGTCGATGCTGCGCATGCCTTCATCAAAGTCACGATACTGTCCGATGGCTTCCTGAAGCTTGTCCCTGATCAGCCTGTAAACGGCCTCGGTATTTTCAAGATCCACCAGGCTGGCTTTGATGTCGATTATGTTCAGCAGCACGTTACCGTACATTTTCGGGGGCTTAAATGCCAGAATATGCAATCCCGGTTCACTTTCAATTTTTTTAACAATTAAATTCAGCATGTCCCGGGACGGCAGTTTGGGATTGGGTACCACACTGATGATCTTGAAGACGATGAACAGGTCCGTGGCCCTGTCCACGCTTTGATACACCTGGGTTATTTCTGTTTTCTGGGCCTCCCGGACGAGCAGGGGAATAATGGCCCGTGCATACTGTTCGAATCCGCCGATGGATTCGATCCATTGGGCCCGGTGGCGGCGCTTGTTCAGAACCATGGTCGAGAAGGCCCTGTTGAGGCGATTCTGTTCGAATTCAGTAAGCGGGCGTCCGAGCTGGTCGACAAGTTCGATCCGGTAACACGCGATACCTTCTTTCGTGGTAAATTCACGGTTGTGCTTCAGAATGAATCCAGGGATGGTCAGTTCAATGGTCTTCAGACTGTCTTCCAGGTTCAGCATATGAGCCGGCCCTGCAATGGTCACTCCCGTAAACGTTCCTTCCTTCACAGTCGTAAAATTGCTGATGTCGAGCTGAATTGTGCTCGTTTTATTGGCCTGCTTGATAAAATTGTAATTACGGATGATTTGCTGCGCGATATCGGGAACGCTTCGGTTTTCAATATAGTCCCTTGAACGTGCATTGAAATAATGCACGGCCTCGCCTGAAGGACCGATGATCGATTCAAGATCCTCTCCCGAATACGTGTTCTCTATATGGGTAATCACATTGCTGTAAGCCAGGACCTTTCTGATTTCTTCAAACAGAATGCTTATTTTACCCTGTGTCGCCTGGGCGGCGTTGACGAGCCGCGTCAGTATGGTCGTGGTCTGGCTCAGGAGCTTCTGATAGTCCTCCTCGCATTCGGTTCGCACACCGATGATCACGACGCCCAGATCCTGACCCTTTCGATGGATCGTGAATCCCTTAACCAGATATATGTTCCAGTCCATGGCATGAATCACACCCAAACAGGCATTGGATAATCCCGGCCAGTCCGGACTCAGAATCCCGAACGTCGTTACACAGATCCCGTTTTCCATCCGGCAGGCCAGTGTGGACGTGGTGATGATTTTATCTTTCTTATTGCTGTCCGATTCGTAGAGCAGTTTTAAAAGAAGTGCATTCTGCATATCCGAAGAGAAATACTGCTGAGCATTGTCGATTTCTTCGATATACGCCTGCAACTCCTTTTCAGTTAATTCGATAGAGTACATCTTGATGAGCTGCTGAAAATCATAAGGTTTCGGCATTCCCCGGGACTCCTTCGCATTCATACTTACAGAATGAAAAATAGTAAAAAAAAGTGTACAGATCAACATCCTTTTACAGAGACGGAGCCTGCAGGTTTTGATAATCGATTCGCAATACAAATTTGTGTCCAATATTATGATGAACCACATAATTGTATGGCTTCTTGTGGACAGCAGCATGATGCCGGCCGTCCGTGAGGTTCATGATTACGCAGAAACGGCCGCAGCTTCTTTTTGCATCGGCTGTAAGGATCCCTTGCAATGGGGCAGCGGCCGGCTGTTTTTTGATGGTTTTTCAGGATATTTCGAATTCTGAACACGTTTTTTTTAATAATCCTACAAATATGGCCGTTGTCATTTTGATACATACAATAATGTATTACAGTAGTTCTTTGAATACATTGGAGGAGATGTGAATAAGATTAATAAAAACAGTTATTAATGGATTATATAAAAAAGCTGGCATTTACTTTGCCTGTAAGCCGGTTGTCGTGAATGATCCAGCAGCTGGCCGATGTATCCGACGGGATGCATGATTATGAAAGGAGAACTTTATGAAACTGATTATCGCTTATATTCAGCCGGAAAAACTGACGGCTGTCAAACAGTCCCTCTATGCCCGTGAAGTGTACAAACTTTCCGTGACCAATGCACTTGGCTGCGGACAGCAAAAGGGATATCATGAAACCTACCGCGGTGCAGACATCGAGGTGAATCTGCTTAAGAAAATCCGCCTGGAAATTGCGGTGAACGATGATTTCGTCGAACCGACGGTGCAGGGGATTATCGAAGGTGCAAAGTCAGGTCAGATCGGGGATGGTAAAATTTTTATTATTTCGCTCAGCGAGTGCATCCGGATCCGCACGGGTGAAACCGGCAAAGATGCAATCGGATAATGCGTAATTTGTATATTCATGGAGGTCAAATATGAAACTGTTCAATAAAAAAATCTGGTTCACCCTGTTGGTACTGTGCATGATGGGCGGGTTGTCACTGTCCGCCCAGGAAGCGGACGGCGTCGATGCGTCGATGCTTGAAGTCCTTCAGAACAATATCAATATCGTGTGGACTTGTGTGGCGGCTTTCCTGGTGTTTTTTATGCAGGCCGGTTTTGCGGCTGTAGAAGCCGGTTTTACACGCGCCAAAAATACGGTCAATATCATGATGAAGAATCTGATGGATTTTTCAATGGGCACTCTGGCCTTTTATTTTCTCGGGTTCGGATTGATGTTCGGTGTGACAAACGGTCTCTGGGGTACTTCGCATTTTATGATGCAGGGAACGGATGTCCAGGGGGATGACTGGAACTGGACATTCCTGATTTTTCAGACAGTATTTGCCGGTACCGCAGCCACGATCGTCTCCGGTGCCATGGCCGAGCGTACGAAATTCGCCGGTTATCTCATCTACAGCGTATTTATCTGCGCAGTGATTTATCCGATTTTCGGATCCTGGGCCTGGGGTTCCCTTCTCGATGGTGGCGGCTGGCTTGAGAATCTGGGATTTACCGATTTTGCCGGATCCACTGTCGTACATTCCATCGGCGGCTGGCTTGCGCTTTCCGGTGCCATTGTACTGGGGCCGCGTATCGGTAAATACGGTCCCGACGGCGAAGCACGGGCCATTCCTGGTCATAATATCGCACTGGCCGCACTGGGTGTTTTCATTCTCTGGTTCGGATGGTTCGGTTTTAACCCGGGTTCAACGACCCTGGGCGACGGGCATATCGGACGCATTGCCGTAACCACGAATCTGGCTGCCGCAGCCGGCGCTTTTACCGCGTTGATGACATCCTGGATCGTCCTGAAGAAACCGGACGGTTCCATGGCGTTGAACGGTGCACTGGCCGGCCTGGTGGGCATTACAGCCGGGTGCGCCAATGTCTCCCCGATGGGATCGATTCTGATCGGCGGCATAGCCGGAATTCTGGTGGTTTTCAGCGTGCTGTTTGTCGACCGGGTTTTGAAGGTCGACGATCCGGTCGGTGCTGTCAGCGTGCATGGTGTATGCGGTGCCTGGGGAACTCTGGCTGTCGGATTGTTTGCCGTGGACGGCGGATTGTTTAATGGCGGCGGTCTGAAACTTCTGGGCATACAGGCCCTGGGCGTGGCCAGTGCTTTTGTCTGGGCGTTCGGGCTGGGTATGCTGCTGTTCTTTACCATTAAAAAGACAGTGGGTCTGCGTGTTTCTGCAGAAGAGGAACTTCGCGGTCTGGACATCGGTGAGCATGGCATGGAAGCATACAGCGGATTTCAGATATTCACCACGCAGTAACGGATTGAAAAACTGTTGGCAGGGGGCCGGGCGGCCAATCATGAGTTCGACCCCCTGCATTTAAAAAATGGTTTAAACGTGTTCAATACTGAAGAAGGAGGCAGCCTTATGAAAATGTCAAAAATATTTTTAACCATGATTCTGGGCCTCGTGTTTGCAGGTAATGTCCGGGCGCAGTTCGGTCTGGGTGCGGATGTTGTCAGCCGCTATGTCTGGCGCGGAACGGATTTCGGGAATTCCGCCAGTGTGCAGCCCGCGCTGTCGTACACAGCCGGATCCCTGGAAATCGGCGCCTGGGGCAGTTTTGCACTGACCGACGGCGGGGCCAACGAAAACGACCTTTACATGACGTACTCGGTTGGAAATTTCGGAATCACGCTTACGGATTACTATTTCCCGGTCCCCGGTCAGATGGAAGCGTTCAACTATGCAGATGCAGATGGATTTCACTGGCTCGAAGCCAGCGCTTCATTCGCCGCAGGCGATTTCAGTGTATTGGTCGGCATGTTCTTTTCCGGGGATCCGGACAATTCCATGTACGTGGAACTGGGATATGGATTCTATGAAAAAGATGATGTCAGCGCCAGCCTGACCGTGGCGGCAGGAAACGGGGTTTATCTTTATGAGAGTGAAGATCTGAATCTCGTGAATGTGGGTCTGGCAGTCGCCGGCGGCCCGGTTACGGTTTCCTATATTGTCAATCCGCAGGCTGAAACAAATTTTCTTGTATTCGGTTATTCCTTTTAGACCATCAGATAAATCCTCTTAAACCCTCGTTGTTGGTTGTGCCGGTCCTGATTTAGTTCAGGACCGGTTTTTATTGCCTCAGACGTAAAATTTCTTGACTTTTCAGCGTTGTCTGATTACATTTCTGAACGAATCGATAAATATTTCATAAAAAAAATAATTCATCACATATCAGGCAGAAGCAGTTTGATCCGTCGCTGATATGGCGTGCCCTGTGTTTGGAATTCGATGAATTTTATCGTTTTCATCAGATTGAACTTATATGACGACATCAGATCCCAGAACGTTGAGCGAGCTTCTGGAACTCTGTTCCTCGTATCAATCATCTCAATGGGAATCCGGATGGAACGAGTTTCTGGGCCGCTACAAAGGATTCATTTACAGTACGGTTACCCGCTGCTGTACGCTGTGGAACATGCCGCGGCTGCATCATCAGTTTTCGGATACGGTCAACGATATTGTGTCCGATGTATTCATGATTTTATGCAGGGACAGGTGCCGGGCGCTGCGCCAGTTTGAAGCCAGGGATTCCGAACCCAGATTTCTGGCCTGGCTGGCCATGATATGCAAACGGGCCACGGGCCGTTACATACAGAAGTATTTTTCAAAAAAACTGTTCGAGACCTCACCGGACAGTTTTCAGCCCTTTTTTGAATCCCTTCCGCAGGATCAGCGCTGGGAACTGCATGAAACACTGGTGTTTATGTTGAGGCAATGGCAGGGATCCCGCAAAAAGAACGGTGAACGGGATATTCTTCTTTTTCAACTGGTCATTATGGCGGATTTTTCACCGGACATGATCGGCCGGCTGCCCTGTTTTCGGCACCTGGGTCACCGTGTTCTGGATAATGTGATTCACCGGGTGCGGTCCGGACTCCGTTCCCGGAAGCCCTATTTTATCGACAGGCTCTGAAAACGGATTCAATGTTGAGAGAAAATACCCCCGTCAGGTCTCTTATTCAAGGAAACATGAGGATGAATATGACAATGTCTCCCGGAGAAATAGGCGCATCCGTGGCGCAATTCGTTTCAGCAGGAACAGGTAAGCGGAACCAGAATGGCCGTCCGGTATCCGGTCATCATCAATCCGGTACCGCACAATGCGCTTCATCTATTCCCGATGGATTCTGTTCCGGCCATCATCCTTTTCTGCTCAACAACCATGCTTTTTTTGTTCAGTACCTGCAATGTCGGCAGAACGGCGATCCGGCAGTCGATTGTGAGCGCCTCATCCGGCATTTAAACGACTGCTATCGCTGTTTTGAACTGTTTTGTCAGACCCTTCATGCATACTTTCAGGCCTGTCAACCGGAATCCGAACGGTCTTATGTGAAAGTTGAAGAATGAACAAGAATGAACAATCATGGTCCCATGCCTCATTCAGGCAGTTCATCAGAAAACCCGGCCGTTTTAAAGAGGCAAAAAACGATTTCCCCGAACTGCTGATTCAGATTGTGATCCGTGCGCAGGAACAGGCGGGGGATCTGGATTTTAAGGATTTGGATGCTGACCGGGTAATCGACAGAACGGTCCTGGACCGGATCATGCAATCCGCTGTTGCACACACACTTTCATCGCCGGATGCAATGGCACTTTTGTATTCACTGTATCATTCTCCGGTATTGTTTCAGCATGGCTGTTCAACCTGCCGTTTTGCGGAAAAATCGTTGCGCGGTGACAAAATGGATGTTCCGGATCCGGTACACGTCATGTCCGATAAAGAATTGATGCGTCATATCCGCAAGTTTTCCGGCAGGCAATGGCCGTTACTCGATAAAATGGCAAGCGGATTCAGATCTGTATTTCAGCCCGGGATCAGGGTACCGGTTCGCTGGGGGCGTGTGACGGCTTTAGGCGCGGCAGCCGTCAGCCTCATGTTTCTGTGGCACCACTGGCTCGAACAGCCGTCCGGGCCGGCCCTTCTATGCGGACAGCATGTGCCGGCTGCTTATGAGCTCAGCGGCATGCGTTCGGATACACCCGCATACGGAGGATCGTCCGAACTGCAGGCGTTCGTGATCGGATTCAAATCAGCCATGAGCGATTATGTGAATGCGCATTATCAGGAGGCAGCCCGAACCCTGGATGACCTTGAAAATCAAAATCAGCACATGTTTCGTTCCGTCCCGGATTCGCTGGAACTGTTCTGGATCCGGGAATTTTATTTTTACCGGGCCATGTGTTCCTGGGCACAATGCAGGCACGGGCGCTGCACTGCATTATATGACAGGACTCGGAATGATCTGACGGAAGCATTGAAGCGGAGCGAATGTCTCGGGACCGGGTATGATGCACGGGAATTGTTTTTTCTGGGACTGTTTTATGCGGTTCACCGGGATATTGAACGGGCGGCTGTCTATTTAAACCGCATTCCGGCCGGGTCTTCTTTTTTCGAGGAAGCCAGGACCGTGTTGCGGAGCATACCAACATGATAAATGAGGAGGGAGCCATGAACAGTAAAGCAAGGCTTTTGATCGAAATCATCATTCTGGTGATTGTTGTCGTCGTCGTGATTATCATTTGCCCGCAAAAACCTTGTCCGCCATGTCCGGATCCAAGTACCGGAACACTGGTTCTTTTTGCTTCAGGAGGACCGATCGATCCCGATTTCCCGGGCGACACACTGATTTATAAGATGAATGATGGTAAAATCTCGGCTGACAAGGAAGGTGCAGAAATCGTGGTGAGCCAGAGTGTCACCGTGGATGCCAAGGGCGATAAAGTAATTATCGTGCTCGAAAAGAAGAAAGTCGAATAAACAGGCAACTGCTGTATCCGGTGCCGGAGCGCTCCGGAAATAGTCCAGCCGCAAAGCGTGCGCAATATACGGCAGTCGCACCGGCGAAGACTGTATTTTCTGGTTAAGATGCTGCGCTTTGCGGTTTTTCGATTTGTTATCGACCAAAATGTCCGGTTATGTTTCGCTCCGGGAACCATGTAAAATTCATGTCCAGGATCCTGAACATCGGTTTGATACTTTGGATGGCTGTCTGTACCGGGCCTGAACGGGCCAATGCTGTTCCGCGGAACCGGGTAGTCCCTTCTCCGAAAACGTACTACGACAGTCTGGCGGATATCCGGAATGCCCGCAACGGCGGATTGCACCGGTTTCGTAATCTGGTTCTGCGTTATCCCGAATTCGATCAGGCCTACCTGCTTCTCTATTATACGGCACTCAGACAGCATCGGGATGCCGAGCTTGTTCCCATTCTTGATTTTTTGTCACAGAGACCGGACACACGCAGCCGGGCTTTATGGATTCAGGCGAAATATGCGTTTACGGAACATGACGATTCGACGGCATACGCTTTGTTCGGGATGCTGTTCCGTCAGCCGCAGGTTTCCCCCCTTTGGATGCAGGATGCTGCCGCCTTTTGTTTTGAAACCGGGATCCCGCCCCGCGATTTCATCTCGGACGTTTGTCCGGCCATGGAACAAAACAACCAGGACAGGTTTCTTTTTTACACTCATCTGTTGAATCATGAGTACGGTACAGCTGCCGCCCTGATACAGGCAGGCCCGTATCCGGTGCCTCTTGAAATGGTGCATGACCGGGGCAAGGCATTATACAGGCTGGCGCAGGTCGGACAGGCGGCTGAAATCTGGCAGGAGGGGCTGGACCGCGCTGTTCGCCAGGGCAATCTGTATGTCGAAGCGCTCCTGTTAAACGATCTCGGTTTATGTTGTCAGAGGCGGAACCGTTTTGACGAGGCGCTGGCGTTTTACATGAAGTCGGATACGCTGGCGGATCGAATCCTCGATTATGTGTCTCTTGAAATGAACGCCGGTTATCGCGGTAATACGGCCTATATTCAGGGCCGGTTTGAGGATGCGGTGACATATTACAGGCAGGCCATTCAATATGCGCAATCTGTCCGTGAGAAACGCAATCTGGCTGTCTGGTTCAGAAACCTGGGGCTCGCCCTGAGACAGTGTGATGATTTTTACGGTGCACTGCTTGCTTTTCATGAAAGCGGAAAATGGGCGGAGGATTGTCATGACATGCAGAATTGTATTCAGAGCCGGATGTCCGAAGCGGATTTGTTTGCCTACCTGAAGCTGGATGAACTGGCCCTTGAGCAAATCGACCGGTGTCTTCTGGATGCCGAAAATCTGAAGGACCCAAAACAGATTCAGCGTATTAAACTTAAAAAAGCGGATCTTTATGTACAACAGGGGAAAATTGAAATCGCCTGTGAATGTTACAGCGAATATATCGATTATCTGGATGCTGAACAGCGCTGGCTGGAAAAGGCGTACTGGACAGGCCGGATGGCGGATGCCTGTGCCGGGCAGGGAGAGATCAGACAGGCGCAGAAACTGTATCAGGATGCCATACGAACCTCCCGGATGGCCGATTCGAAACTTTATGAGTCCTGGTATCTGAATGCCCTCGCGGCTATCGATGTCAAAAACGGTCGTGTTCAGGATGCCATGCAGAAGTACCGGACAATTCTGCAGAGATCCGACTCATTGCAGGCTGAGCTTTTCGTGGAAGCGAATCTGGGACTCGCCGGCATTTATCTCGAACAATCCGCCCTGGATACGGCCATTGCTTATTTCCGGAAATCGGCACAGTGCATTGAAACCTGCCGGGAAAGGATGACACTCGAACCGCTTCAAGTGGGTTATTTCAGCAAGTTTGCCTATGTGTACCGGGCAATGGTCAATTGTTATCAGATGAAATTGCAGCGCGGAGAGGACGGACATTGTCTGGATTCTCTGCTCACCTGTTATCGGCGGGCCCGGTCGCGGTCATTGCGTCATTCGGAGAATGCTCCGGGCCGTTTGTCCGGATTTTTCCGGACCGGTACTCAGGTCAGCGAATACAGGAATGCGTGCCGGCAGCTTGAAGACTGTCAGAGAGCGCTCAGAACCGGGATCGGCCGGGATGCGGATGAAGATTCTCTGAAAATGCTGAATGCCCGGTGCGAAGCACTGAAACTGACCTTGCTGAATGACAGAATTAAATGCAGTGATACTCCCGGTCAGGTGCCGGTTCGCAGGGATGTCCGGCCGGACAGAGTCCTGTTTGAACATTCCGGCAGGCCCAATGACGGGTTGATTCTCTATCACATCACCGGATCGAATTCCTTTGCACTTGTGATCACGGACAGGGATACCGTGATTGTGCCGCTGGCAATTCACAGTGACCGGCTGCTGAGCCAGGTGGATTCGCTTGTCGCTCCGTTTCACCGGTCCCCTGATTCGATCGTCTTTCATGCCTTCACGGCCTGGCAGCTGTATTTAACCCTTGTCCGGCCTGTGGAACGGGCTGTCGCGCTTCCCGCAACTCTGACGCTGGTCCCGGATTTGTGCATGGTGAATCTGCCCATGGAAATTCTGCTGACGCAAAAACCGGATAAACCCGTCTATTCCCTGAAGGACGATCCGGAATACAGCCATGCTTTTCTAATTCACCATTATGCATTTTCATATGATTACATGGCTTCTTTCAATAATCAATCCGTCGGGCGGCACGGTCCGGCCGGAAGCCGGAAAACGGTCGTATTTGCAAATCCTACATATAATCAGGCAGGAATGAGACGGGTTGCGTCTCAACGATCCGGTCTGCGCCCGCTTTTTGAACCGCTGCCGTTCACTGAGCAGGAGGCCAGACGAATTCAGAATATTTGCTCCCGGACCGAGCTGTATACACGGGACCGGGCCAATGAGCGGGAGCTGATACGATCCGGATTACGCTGCAGTATTCTGCATCTGGCCTCTCATGCGACGATCGATCCGGTTTTCCCCGAGTTTTCAGGTCTCATTCTGTCCCTGGAACCCGGATCCGGCAAGGATGGCATATTGATGGGTTACGAGATTGCCGATCTGCGTATGGCCTGTGACCTGGTGACATTGAGCGCCTGTGAGACAGGATGCGGCCGTCTCGTACCGGGGGAGGGTGTACTTGGATTGCCGCATGCATTTCTGCAGGCCGGCGCCAGGTCCGTGCTGATGAGCCTGTGGAAGGTGGACGACCGGTTCACTGCGGATTTTATGCCGTATTTCTATGAACGATGCGTGGGTGAAGGCGAGAGTAAATCCGAAGCCCTTGTGCATACCAAACGATACTTTCTGAAAAATACCGGTTGTGAATACGGCGATGCCCATATCCAGCATCCGTTTTTCTGGGCTTCGTTTATGCTGGTCGGCGATCAGTCCGCTTTTCCGGATACCGGCTATCCGGCCGTTTTATGGGCGATATTGATTTGTTTGATTCTGATTCTGGTTTTTAAGATCAGACGATCCGGGTTCCGATTGAGGCGGCTCTCATGAAAGATGCTTGATTTTAAACGGATTTATTGACATATTAAACCGGAAATTTGTAAAACCTTCATGAATGACAGCTGAATGTATAAAGGGCTTGCATTCGGAAGTTTTTTTTAGTAAATTCAACAGCTTGTACCAAGGCAGTTTTGTATGTTTGATGACCTGATTCAGAAACTGGATGCCGCGTTCAAACGATTCAGGAACGCAGGCAAATTGAATGAAAAGAATATTGCCGAAGCGATGCGTGATATACGGCGCGTGCTTCTGGAAGCGGATGTCAATTATCAGGTTGTCAAGCAGTTTGTCGCATCGGTTCAGGAGAAAGCCGTTGGCCAGGAGGTGCTGCAAAGCATCACACCAGGCCAGCAGATTGTAAAAATCGTTCATGACGAGCTTGTTCATCTGCTGGGCCAGGCCCATGTGCCGCTCAAATGGGGCGGCCATGTTCCGTCCGTGATCATGATTGTCGGTCTGCAGGGCTCGGGAAAAACCACGTTTACGGGCAAACTGGCGCTGTTTCTCAGGAAACAGGAACATCAGCCTCTGCTTGCTGCCCTGGATGTTTATCGCCCGGCCGCCGTCGAACAGCTGCAGACACTGGGAGAATCACTCGGTCTGCCTGTTTTTACGGGAGACCGGAAGAGTCCGGTGGCCATTGCAGAGGCTGCCGTGCGTGAGGCCAGGAAGACACACCGGGATGTCCTTCTGCTTGATACGGCCGGCCGTCTTCATATCGATCAGGACATGATGGATGAGCTGATGTCGATCAGGAAGACGGTCAAACCGCAGGAAATTCTCTTTGTGGCCGACAGCATGACGGGACAGGACGCGGTCCGTTCGGCCCGGGAGTTTATGGACCGCCTCGATTTCGACGGTATCGTCCTGACCAAGATGGACGGTGACGCAAAAGGCGGTGCAGCGCTTTCAATCCGGTCGATTACCGGCAAACCGATCAAATTTATCGGTACGGGTGAAAAGCTGGATCAGCTGGAACCCTTTCATCCGGACCGCATGGCTTCCAGGATTATCGGCATGGGTGACATCGTGACCCTTGTCGAAAAAGCCCAGGAAACCATCGATCATGAAAAAGCGGAAAAACTGGCCCGGAAGCTCCGGAAACAGGAATTTACGTTCGAGGATTTCCTGGATCAGCTGCATCAGGTTAAAAAAATGGGTCCGCTGGGCCAGATTATGAACATGATCCCGGGAGCATCTAAGCTGCCGGCCAATCTTGAACTGGATGATCATGCTCTCGTGAAAGTGGAAGCCATCATCAATTCGATGACCCGGCAGGAAAGACAGCGGCCGCAATTGATCAATGGCAGCCGGAGAAAGCGCATCGCACTCGGCAGCGGTTCCACAGTGCAGGACGTGAACAGGCTGCTGCGGCAGTTTCAGGGCATGCAGAAAATGATGAAGCGTATGAGCCGGTTTCAGGGCAAAGGATTACCCAAAGGATTTCCGATGGGTTTCGGCTGATAATAATCATTGAAGTGTAACAAAACGAGGAGGTTGTCTTTGGCGGTTAAGATTCGACTGACGCGTATGGGGCGTAAAAAAAGACCGTATTACCGCATGAATGTTGCTGATTCCCGTTCGCCGCGGGATGGACGTTTTATTGAAAGCATCGGTGTGTACAACCCGATTCTCGATCCGCCGCAGATCGATGTGGACGAAGAACGGGTCAATTATTGGCTGGATCAAGGTGCGCAGCCCAGTGACACGGTTAGAAATCTGCTTCAGAAAAAGGGCGTTCTTTTAAAACGAAGCCTGGTAAAACGGGGCCTCGATGAACAGGCTGTTGAAGAGGAGCTGAAAAAATGGGAAGTGCTTCAAATGGAGCGCCGCCGGCAGCAGGATGCCACCAAAGAGCAAGCCAAAGCAGCAAAGTTGGAAGCGAAGCAGGAAGAAGAAGAGAAGGCCAAGCAGGAAGCCGAGGCCAAGGAAGAGGCGGCCCCGGAAGCTGAAAACGCCGGGCAGCCCGAATCCGGAGAAGTCGAAGCAGAAGCAGCCGAAGCCCAGGCTCCCGAAGAAGCCCCTGCTCCGGCAGAAGAAGAAAAACCGGCCGGAGAAGCCGATGCTTCTGAGGACAAGGCCGAAGAACCCGCAGGTGACGAATCCGCGGTACCAGCCGAGGCCCAGGCCGATGTAGCGGAAGAAGCGGCATCCGAACCCGAAGAAGCACCCGCACCCGCCGAAGATTCAGCGGATGATGAAAAAAAGGAAGCATAACTCAGCAGAAGTCAAAATTGCCCGATCCCAGTAAAGAGATTCACTTAGCATTTGTTATAGAGAAACCAGGACTGAATCGATACTGAAACGAGGAGGGAAAAACGAGATGAAAGACTTCATCGAGTTTATTGCAAAGTACTTGGTGGATCATCCTGATGCGGTGCAAGTCACTGAAGTTGAGGGCGAGAAAACGACAGTTTATGAACTTCGTGTCGGTGACGGTGACCTGGGCAAAGTGATCGGCCGGAAAGGTCAGACTGCCAAATCGATTCGGACATTGCTGACTGCAGCTTCAGCGAAACGCGGGAAACGGGCTGTACTGGAGATTCTTGAATAATCCGGGGAAGGAAGACAGGGCACGTGACGGGCGGTGAGGATTTTGTTGTAATCGGTCAGGTTGTGCGTCCGCATGGATTGCGGGGAGAATTAAAAACACGGATTCTGACCGATTTCCCGGAACGTTATATAATAAACAACCGTTACTGGATACGGACGCCGGGTGATGGATCCGGATGGCGGCTTTTAAAACAGATCCGATGGCAGAATGCCTTCGTTCTATTACGTTTTGAAGATGTCGATTCGCTGGAAGCTGCGGAAGCATTCAGAAATGCCACGATTGAAATTCCGCGTGACTGCTGTCACGATCTGCCGGAAGGAGAATACTATATAGCGGATTTGATCGGACTTGAAGCGAAGACGACGGATGGAAAAATCCTGGGAACGCTGAGTGATGTCATTCAGCAGTCGGCCCAGGATATTTATGTGATCAATAAGGGCACGAAAGAAATTCTTGTACCGGCCGTACAGGAATTTATTGAGAAGATAGATCTTGAAGCGGGTGAAATTTTGATAAATCCCATCGAGGGGTTGCTGGATTGACATGATTGTCGATGTGATTACGCCTTTCCCGAATCTGATTCAGGGAGCGTTTGAAGAAAGTATTTTAAGCAGGGCCCGGGATAAAGGCGCCGTAAAAATAACCTGTTGGGATTTGCGGAATTTTGCCACGGATAAACATAAAACAGTCGATGATTATCCCTACGGCGGCGGCGCCGGTATGATCCTTAAACCGGAGCCGATTTTTTTGGCGATCGAAGCGGTGCGAAAGGAAAATCCGGAATCCGAACCGAGAATTATCATGATGACGCCGCAGGGCCAGACATATACACAGGAAAAAGCCCGGGAACTCAGTATTGAAAAGCATCTGATATTTTTATGCGGCCACTACCGGGGGGTCGACGAAAGGGTCACCGAAGCGCTGGTGACGGACGAAATATCCATAGGAGATTATATCATCACAGGCGGTGAACTTGCAGCCGCGGTTGTCATCGATTCGGTGATCAGGCTGCTGCCGGATGTGCTCAACAATTTCGACTCCGCGGAAGGAGACAGCTTCACATCGGGACTGCTGGATCATCCGCATTACACGAGGCCGGAAGTTTTCCGGGGGATGCCCGTTCCAGATGTACTGCTTTCGGGGCATCATGAAAAGATCCGGCAATGGAGAACCGAACAAGCAATGGCCCGGACGCAGAAACGAAGGCCTGAACTTATAAAAAACAAGTGATCAACCGTTATTTGTATTCTGGAGGTTATTTCAAAATGGACCCTATTCAAGCCGTTACGGCAGATCAGTTACGCACAGATATTCCTGAATTTTCACCCGGTGACGATGTCGCAGTTCATTATCGCGTGATTGAAGGAGATAAAGAGCGTATTCAGGTTTTTCGCGGCCTGTGCATTCAAAGAAGGGGTGGCGGATTGAATGCGACTTTTACTGTCCGTAAAATTTCGGGCGGTGTGGGCGTCGAACGTATTTTCCCGCTGCATTCCCCGAGAATCGCCAAGATCGAGAGAACCCGTCAGGGCAAAGTCCGGCGTGCCAAGCTGTACTATATCCGTAATTTACGTGGAAAGGCCGCCCGCATCCAGGAAAAAATGTGATTACCGTGATTGTATTCAGATTTTTCGAGCCCCGCTGTGCGATGTAATAACGGGGCTTTTTTTATGTGAGCCGGCCCCTTGGGCGGGACCCGACGGGATCCCTGCCGGACGACACTGTCTGATGAACGGTTTACCGGTGACAGGGAATCCGGGTGTCCGTGTTGTAAAATCAGGGTCAGCACAATGACCATTCAGGAAAAGCTCAAATTTGTCCCCCAGAAACCCGGTGTCTATCTGCTCAGGGACAGGCAGCAGAAAATTCTCTATGTCGGGAAAGCCAAAAAGCTGAGAAACCGGCTGCGTTCCCATTTCAATCCGGGAAAAGACGAGGAACCCCGACACCGCAGGCTGATGTCCAGGGTTGTCGATTTCGAGACCATTCTGACGGATTCGGAAGTCGAGGCCCTGATCATGGAAGCCAATTTCGTCAAGCAGCACCGGCCCCGGTACAACGTCAATCTGAAAGACGACAAGAGTTTCCCTTATATCCGTGTCACCAGGGAAATGATTCCCCGCATTTTTGTCACACGCAAAATCATCCGTGACGGATCACGCTATTTCGGTCCGTACACGGACGTGGGATCCATGCGGCAGCTCATGCATGCAATCAAACGCATTTTTCCGGTGCGCACCTGCAACCTGCATATCGATGAAAAGAGTGTGGTTTCGAAGAAACACCGGGTTTGTCTGATGTACCATATCGGGCGCTGCAGGGGGCCATGCCAGGGGCTGATTTCTCCGGAGGCGTATCAATGGATCGTCGATCAGGTCGTGGCCTTTATCGAGGGCAAGAACGACCGGCTGATTCATGATCTCGAGGCCCGTATGCATACGCTGGCTGCTGAACGGAAATACGAAGAAGCAGCGGCGCTCAGGGATCAGATCCATTCAGTGTCCACATTTTATGCGCGGCAGAAAGTGGTGGACGGGTTCGAGATTGAACGCGACCTGCTGGCCGTAGCCGTATCCGGACCGGCAGCCGTGGGTGTCGTTTTTATTGTCCGGGACGGGAAAATTATCAACCGGCTTCAGTTTCCGCTCGAAAATGCCGATGAAAGCACAGAAGCCGAAGTGCTTTCATCGTTAATCAAACAGTACTATTTAAGAACAGAGTTTGTCCCCGACGAAGTGTTTCTCTCTTCGCCGATCGAGGATGAGGCCGGGATCGTGACCTGGCTTTCCGAAAGAAAGGGCCGCGGAGTGATCGTTACACAGCCCGTCCGGGGCAAGAAAGCCAGACTCATGGACATGTGCCGGAAGAACGCCCGGCTGCTGCTCGATGAGATGCTGCTGCAGAAGGAGCATGTCGGCTACCGTATCGCGCCCTCTGTGGCTGCGCTTCAGAAGGACCTCGGGCTTGAAAATCCGCCCATCCATATCGAGGCTTTTGATAACAGCAATATACAGGGCAGCGATCCCGTGGCGTCCATGGTCGTGTTCGAGAATGGCCGGCCCAAAAAATCCGCATACCGCAAATACAAAATAAAAACAGTGACGGGACCGGATGATTTCGCGAGCATGGCCGAGATCCTGGAACGCAGACTCAGCCGGCTGCTGAAGGAGGGGCAGCCCCTGCCCGATCTGATCCTCGTGGACGGCGGAAAAGGGCAGCTGAATGCCACCGTATCCGTTCTGAAGAAATTCGAGCTCACGGACCAGCCGGTCATCGGACTCGCCAAACGCCTGGAGGAGGTTTTCGTGCCCGGCTTTGCCGATGCACAGATGCTGCCCAAATCATCACCGAGCCTGTATCTGCTGCAGCGCGTACGTGACGAGGCACACCGGTTCGCAATCACGTTTCACAGGTCGCTCAGACGGAAACGTCAGGTTCATTCGGTGCTTGACGACATTCCTGGCATCGGTGAAGCCCGGAGACGGGCCCTGCTGAAGGCATTCGGATCCGTCAATAAAATTCAACGGGCCACGGTCGATGAAATCGCCTCGGTCAGGGGCATGAACCGGAGAGCTGCAGAGATGGTGGCCGATGCTTTGCAGAAAAACAAAAAGGAGCCGGTTATATGAAAGTCGAGTGGATGGATTACAGGGGGAAACGCATTCTGTTGGAGGATTTCAGTCATTCGGAACCCGGTGATGAATTTCTGGGTACGCTTCAGAAGGCAAAAGCCATGATCCATGCGGAACCGGAGAAAAGCGTGCTGGCCCTTTTCGACGCCACGGAAGCCCGGTTCGATCAGGATGCGCTGAACGAGGTGAAACGCTTTACGGATTCCAACACACCCTTTATCAAGGCCGCGGCCGTGGTGGGCATCAAGGGTCTGCTCAATATCGCACTGCATGCCGTATCCCGCTTTGCCGGACGCAATTTCAAGATGTTCGACACGCGCGAGGAAGCTCAGGCGTGGCTGATCACGCAGTGAGCCTGCGCATACCAGGCACCTCCGGGAAATGCGAAGGACCTGGCGGAGGTGGCCCGACATAATATCAATCCGCCCCGGCCGGACGTGGCAATCGCCATGATCAGCCACGCCGGAGTTGTCCGGATAAATACGCATTCCCGCAAAACGATCCCGTATTTTATCTAGACTCAATTCAGGTTGCATATCAGAGATGGATGGCTTATATTAGCCATAATCGTAATCAGAGCATTTGCATTATTGCATGCCTGATATTAGGCATTTCCATGTTCCTTACATAAGGTTTCCCTTTAAAAAATACTTTATTTAGGGCATATATTCCATATTTAAGGAATACATGGATGGGGATTTTGGCTGTATTATAGTGTTTCGATTGTACACTTTATTAAATCAAAGGCATCCTTATGTTAAGAGAAAATATTGTCATTACTTTCATTACTATTATTTATGGCATCATGTTGACTGATTTGTTCTTAAGCGTACATAAACTCATAAAGTCAAGGCCTTCTGTTAAATGGCACTGGCTGCCCCTTTTATCTGCATGGTATTTATTTTTGATTATACTAAAAAACTGGTGGGATCTGACATTCTTTCAAGGCTCGGCTGATTGGATGAATATATTGTATTTCCTGGCATATGGCCATCTGCTTTTATTAATTTTCTTATCGGTTTCAACTGTTTTACCTGATTCGATTGATAAAAATGGAATTGATTTAAAACATTACTATTTTAAAAATCACAGATATTTTTGGGGACTCATGACCGCAGTGGTAATTTTTTCGAATGTTATAAGAATTTTTAAGGATATCAGTATATTTTCAACATCCAATCTGTTTGAGTTCATCGTTATCAGTATATTCATACTATTATTGGCCGGTTTAGCCATAACTAAAAAATATTTAATCCACGCCATTGTAGTTGTTGTTCTTGTAGCGATGATTCTGTTAGAGATAATTGGTAAAATGAGTTAATTAAAGCCATATATTAATATTTAAATGATGCAGGATGGCCGCAATCCGATAAGGAAATACAAAAAAAGGCATATGGAAAGGTGAATGAATTTTGGGCCGAATCAGGATTTCAATTCATGCTTTATACCTGATGATATGCTTCCGGTTCAGCTTTCCCCGTTTAATCCCCTCATTTTTTCATGGCCGGAATCAATTTGCATATCAATGAACGAGGGCTTATATTGGCATAAGCGCCTGCCGCGGGAATCCTGAAAACGTGTAAACAACGCATGAAAAAGGCGCGTTTGACATTGAACCAGCCATTTCGGAGTTATTAAGAATGAATCCATTAAAATTATCAAAACTGCTTCTTCTGTTCATCGTATGTTCATCGCTGGCCGGGGCCGGTCAAACTGAAAATCCGAACCAGGTGAAAACGATCCGGTTCGTCAGTTTTCCGGATTTTTTCAATTTCGATGTGCCCGAACCCTGGCCAAAGTATGATGCGGCGGTCGATTATTTTCTGGGTCAGGTAAAAAGTGAAAATCCGGATTTTGTACTCATTGACGGGGATCTGGTCGACGGCCGCTGGTGGGACAGCCCGCAATGTGTCGAGGTCAATGGAACCGTTTATTTTTCGGGCTGGGTGAGAAGGATGAAGCAGTATGGCCTAAAGTTCTACACGGCTGTCGGGGATCATGAACTCGGAGACGATCCCTGGCCCAGAGAAAAAAGGGAACTGGTGCCGCACTTTGAAAATGTATACCGCAACTGCCTCCGAATGCCGCAAAACGGACCTGAAAATAAAAAAGGGCTGGCATACTATGTCCGGGAGGGGAATTTGCTGATCGTCACGGTTGAAACGTTTGAAGTTGTGGACGATTCGATGCGAATCGCCGTGATTGGTGAACAGCTCGAGTGGTTCGAGAAAACGCTGGAAGCCAATAAGGATGCAGCGTTCAAAATTGTGCAGGGGCATGTCGGTTTATGGGGAGATCTCAAATCACGATCTTCGAGCCGGCTGATGCTCGAACAGGGCAAGGAAAGTGAATTTTACAAGGTCATGGTCAGGTACGGTGTCGATGCGTATTTTGCAGGAGAGTTTCACGATGTGACGGTGCTTGAGGATGACGGCATCTGGCAGATTGTTCACGGATCTTCGTGGGGCCGTGAGGTTGTGAATACGGAGGATTATCTCGTTTGTGAAATCACGGGCAATCAGCTGAACTTTACATTAAAACGGATCTACATGGAAGTCGACGGCGGTTATATGTGGAACGTGAACAAACCCCGGGGTCCGAGGGAGATCGTGCGCATCAGTGAAAAATCGTTATCGGATGGCCCCGAAATAACCGGGACCCTGACCATCATAAACGACGGCAGCGGAAAAACCTTTACCAATAGTACCGGATATTTTAATCAGGATAAATAAAAGCGCTTTGAGAAAAAGGACCTGGTTCATGAACAGGTGCAAAATTCAGCCGAAGCATTTCAAGGCAGGTGTCTTTTCGGTCCTGATCATGGCATTTATCCTGGTGCTGCATGGGCTGGCCAGGTCATCCGGGGAATCCCTTTTTGAAAACTTTCAACATCCGCCTGAATCCGCCAGGCCGAGAACCTGGTGGCACTGGACAGGCGGCAATGTCACCATGGAGGGCATCACAAAGGACCTCGAATGGATGCAGCGTGCAGGCATTGCGGGTTTTCAACTGGCCGATGTCAGTTTCGGCAGCGGCCAGACAATCGACAAAAAAATCCTGTTCGGCACACCCGACTGGCTCGCTGCAGTCAATCATGCGGCCCGGGAAGCGGAACGCCTGAACCTGGAGATGGCCGTATTCAGTTCGGCCGGGTGGAGTCTCACCGGCGGTCCCTGGGTAAAACCGGAACAGGCCATGAAAAAACTGGTCTGGAGCGACACCCTGATTCACGGCCCCCTGATATTTTCGGAGAAACTGCCCCGGCCTCCGTTCTGTAACGGGCCCATTCAAAACTTCGAGCCGGGGCGCCGTCCGGGCCGGCAGCCGGATCCCACGTATTACAGGGATATCGCCGTACTGGCATACCGGATGCCGGTATCTTTGCCGGATATGGCTGCATTGAAGCCGAAGGTGACCAGTCATGCCGGACCTGTGGACGCGGCCGCTCTCTTTGACGGAGATCTGAATTCGGTCCTGACGATTGAAGCGCCTCAGGACGGCGGGGCCGCCTGGATACAATTTGAATTTGTAACTCCCTTTACGGCGCGTGCATTCACGATCAGCGGCGGCAGGGGCGTTCCCGTGGGCCGGCTGATGGCGAGCATGGACGGGAAAAGTTACCGGAACCTGGTGACGCTGCCGGGCGCCCAGCTTTATCGCCAGGGCTGGGTGAGGACATTCGCCTTACCTGAAACAAGCGCCCGGTTTTACCGGATTGAAATGACCGGGGCGCCCCTCGGCCCGGCCGAAACGATGAATCAGGGACCTGTTCAACAACCTGCGTCAGAATATGTATTGTCCGAAGCCGTTCTGCATGCGGAGGCGCGCATTCACCGCTGGGAGGAAAAGGCCGGATTCCGGCATCTGTTCGAATACGAATCCGTTGCCACACCGGAAATTCCGGATATACTCGCCATCCGGCCCGGCGGCCTGATCGATTTAACCGCGAAAACGGACCGGGACGGCACACTGAACTGGGACGTCCCGGAGGGTGAATGGACCATTCTTCGCCTGGGATATTCCCTCACCGGGGCAAAAAACCGTCCCGCAATGCCGACGGGTCTTGGATTTGAAGTGGACAAGCTCAGCTGTGAACATACGGAAGCCTATATCCGCGATTATATGAAACCGCTTGCGGAGACGCTCGGTCCTCTTTACGGCAAAACGCTGCGCTATGTCCTTTTGGACAGCTGGGAAGCGGGCATGCAAAACTGGACGGATCATATGCTGCAGGAATTCAAGGAGCGGCGCGGCTATGATGCGGCACCCTACCTGCCCGCACTGACGGGCCGTGTCGTTGTCAGCGCGGAGGTGAGCGAGCGGTTTTTATGGGATTTCAGGCGGACCCTGGCAGATATGTTCGCGGAAAACCATTACGGCATCCTGTCGGAGTTTTTAAAGAAACAGGGCATCGGCACATATGGCGAGGCTTCCGGGGTTTCGCTGGAAATTCTCGAAGATGCCCTGCTCTGCAAAAAGTACATGGACATCCCCATGGGTGAATTCTGGGTCCATGCCCTTCACCCTGAGCTGATGTACTATCAGGATGTACGGGGAGCGGCCTCTGCATCCCATGTGTACGGGAAAAAGCTGGCAGCCGCCGAAGCGTTCACCGGAGGCGGGTATGAATCCCCGTTTGCATTGAAAAAAGTGGCGGATTACTGGTTCTGCCAGGGGATCAACCGGCTGGTTTTTCATACTTCGGCGCATCAGCCCCTGGATACCAGGCCGGGGAACACCATGGTCGGCACGCATCTCCACCGCAATATCACCTGGGCGGAGCAGGCCGGCCCTTTCATGGATTATCTGGCCCGTGTCTCATATATGCTTCAACAGGGCCGGTTTGCAGCGGATATTGTGTACCTGCTGAACGAAGGGGCGCCCTCGACCATGCCAATCTGGGGCGCAGGGCTTACGCCGGAACCGCCCGGGGGCTTTGATTATGATTATATCAATACGGATGTCCTGCTCAACCGGATGTCCGTGAATGCGGACGGGGATCTTGTTCTGCCCGATGGAACCAATTATCGTATTCTGGTGCTGCCGCCAACGGATCGCATGACACTGCCGGTGCTTCAAAAAATCCGGAGCCTGGTCGTGAGCGGCGCAACAGTCGTCGGACCGCGGCCGCAGGCGTCGCCGGGTCTTCAGGGATATCCCGAAGCCGATTCGGAAGTACGGTCAGTGGCTGACATGGTGTGGGGAGACCTGGACGGCATCAGCCGTGTCAGAAGGCAGGCGGGCCGGGGTTGGGTCGTCTGGGGACTGCCGCTGTCCGGGGTGCTCACTTCATTGCATATTCCGATGGATGTCGATTACAGCAAGGCACTCGACATGGATCTGTTCTGGATTCATCGCCGGACAATGAATGAGGATATATATTTTGTTGTGAACGGTTCTGACCATTGCCAGGATTTGGATATTCGTTTTCGCGTCCATGGTAAAATACCTGAACTCTGGTTTCCTGATACGGGTGAGTGCAGGCCGGCCGAGTACAGCGGCAGCGACAGCCTGACCATGGTTTCATTGAATCTGCCGCAGTACGGTTCCGTCTTTGTCGTGTTTCGGGAAGATGTTCCGGGCCCGGATGCCATCCCGCAGCATGAAGGAAGAACAATATTAAACACAATCGACGGCCCCTGGGAACTGGATTTCCCTCCCGGTTCGGGAGCGCCTGTTCATATTCAGCTGGAAAAACTGCAGTCCTGGACCGGGCACACAGATCCGGGTGTGAAATACTTTTCCGGTACGGCTGTGTATCAAAAAACCATCCATGCACCTGCGGACTGGTTTCAGGAAGACAATAAATTAATGCTGGATCTGGGCGGTGTGCTGGACATTGCCGCCGTTGCAGTCAACGGGAAAAAACCGGACATCGGATGGAAACCGCCGTATGTATTTGATATCACCGGTGCACTCAATCCCGGAGAAAACCAGTTGCGGATCGAAGTCACCAATCAGTGGACAAACCGTCTGATCGGCGATCTGGACCCTGAAGAGAACGGAAAGGTGCTTCCGGCCGGCAGTGAAAGAATACTGATGTTTGGTGTGCCGCCTCTGCAGGAATCCGGACTGATCGGGCCGGTTCAGGTGATATCGGTCACGTATCGATGAAAGCCCGTTTTTCACCCGGATTTTATGTGTGCAAACCGCGGCTTCTTCGAAGGAGGACATTTTGAGCGTGAAATCTGATTTTCAAAGCGGCCTGCTTGTCATGGCAGCCGTTCTGATCACATCTTCTGCAGCCGGCCAGATCGCCGATGCACCGGATGACAGTGTGGCCGGCATTCCCGTGAATTATACCGAAGCAGAAATCGGTGATTATAATCTGCCCGATCCGCTGATATGCCGCGACGGTCAGGTCGTGGACAATCCCGAAATCTGGAGCGGGAAACGCCGTCCTGAGATTTGTGCTTTATTCGAGCAGGTCCAGTTCGGCCATGCTCCGCCGGGTCCGGAGCCGATTCGTTATCAGGTGTTCGACAGCGGCACATCCGCTTTCGACGGGAAGGCAAAACGCACTCAGGTGACGATATATTTTTCAAAAGACGCGAATGAGCCCGGGATGGACCTGTTGTACTATATCCCCGCCGATGCCGGGAAGCCGGTGCCTGTACTGCTGTACATCGCCTTTACCGCCAATTCGATGGTTGTGGATGATCCGGGTATCAGGCAGGGATTCATCTGGAACCGGGAACATAAAAAAGTACCTGCCGACAATGGCCGGAGGTTTGATCAATTGAATGTACCGGCTGTGCTGGCACGGGGATTCGGTGTCGCAACCGTGTATTATGGTGATATCGAACCGGATTTTCAGGAAGGTGCCGCACTGGGTGTCCGGAACCTGCTGGCAAAACCTGAAAACGGATCACCTTATGCCGGCCCATGGGGAGCCATTGCCGCCTGGAGCTGGGGATTGAGCCGCTGTCTCGACTATTTCGAACGGGACGGGGACGTGGATGCCGGCCGCGTGGCGATCATGGGGATTTCCCGGCTGGGCAAGACGGTTTTATGGGCGGGGGCCCTGGATCCGCGTTTTGCACTCATCATCCCCGTTTGCTCGGGTGAGAGCGGTGCAGCGCTCAGCCGCCGGAATTACGGTGAAACCATTGCCCATATTACGGCACCGGCACGGTATCATTACTGGTTTGTTCCCGGGTATCAGGAATACGCGGACAAGGTCGATTTGCTTCCGGTGGATTCACACATGCTGCTGGCCATGCTGGCACCGCGCCCGGTTTTACTGGTCACCGGGAACACGGATAAATGGTCCGATCCTTACGGAGAATTTCTCGCCGCATTGGCGGCAGGACCCGTGTACAGGTTATTGGGAAAGGAAGGTTTGAATACGGACAAAATGCCGCCCGCCGGTGTGCCGGTCCTGAACGATATCGGTTTTTATATGCATGACGGCGGCCATGGATTGGTGCCGTCCGACTGGGACGTGATTCTGGACTTCCTTGTGAAACACTTACAGCCGGAGAATTGAACCGGACCGGAGAAAGCACAATGAAAAAAATGGAAAACATGAAGCCCGTGATCTTTTTCTGTGTCCTGCTGCAGGGTTTCATCCTGTACGGGCAGCGGATTTCAGTGAACGGGACCGAGTTCCGGGTGGATGACGGACGCATCTGGCTGAACGGCACGAATACGCCATGGCACGCATGGAACGATTTCGGGGGAAGCTTCAATTACGACTGGTGGAATGACGAGTTCCGGCAATTGAGTGATATGCATATCAACTGCACCCGTGTCTGGATCACGTGCGACGGCAGCAATGGGGGAATCAATATCAGCAGTGACGGTTATGTCAACGGAGTCAACCCGGTTTTCTGGACGCATGTCGATCAACTGATGGAAATCGCGGAAAGCAATGAAGTGTATGTCATGATAGCATTGATATCGTTCGACCACACCAAGCCCGGCAATCCGAACGCGTCCAAATGGACCGCCATGTACAACAGCGGGGAAAACCGCCAGTCATTCGTGGACAACTATGCCGGTCCCTTTGTGAACCGTTACAAGGACAATCCGTACTTTTTTGCCGTGGATGTGGGCAATGAACTGGAGTGGGCCTGGGAAAATCACGGCATTGCATGGGGCAATGTCATGGACCTGATTGCGCGGGTTGTCGACGGCGTGAAAGCCGGCAGCGATGTCCTGGTATGCCAGGGATGGGGGGCCGGGATCAAGTACAATACCTCGGCCCGGGGAGGCAGCGGCAATTTTCTCGCGAATATCGATGTCGATTTTTACAATATCCATTATTACGACTGGCAAGACCAGTGGTTCGGCAATCCGTTCGATCACTCTCCCGCATATTATTCCATGAACACGAAACCGTGCATTGTCGGAGAGGCGCCGGCCACAGGATCCGCGGGATATTCGGCCCAGCAATGCTATCAGAAAGTCTTCGAGCAGGGATGGCAGGGTCTGATGGTCTGGACATCGAACGGTGTCGACGGCAATGGAGATAAAATGGATTCGAAACCGGGCACGGACTGGATTTACGACAATTATCCCGACCTGGTCGAGGGTACCGCAACCGCTGTTGCGGTCCATACCGGTCCGGGCTATGCACTGTATCAAAACTTCCCCAATCCGTTCAATGCATCCACGGCCATCCGGTTCGCCTGTCCTCATGCGGACGAAGTGCAGATCCGGATTTACAATGCATGCGGCGATTTAATCAGGATCCTGGCTACCGGTCACTTTTCTGCCGGCGAACATTCCTGTGTATGGAACAGTGAAGATGATACGGGACAGCCGGTGACAACGGGCGTGTATTTTTGTAAAATGAAGGTCGGTGACAGGATTGAAACGAAGAAAATGATGATTATCAAGTAAGGAGTCTCCATGAAAAGGTCAGTACTTATCCCTGTTCTCCTGCTGCTGTTTTCCGGAATGATGTCGGCTCAGACCATCGACGGACAGTTATTGTCCAGGTTTCGCAGAGATCATGCGGAAAAAACGCCCAGGGGCGTTGTCAATGTCGTTGCCAATAACCAGGATATTAAAAAAATAGCGCTGAACGCCGCCCGGGCGGGGCAGATCGATACACACTTTGCAGTGAAGCTCGATATCCAGGGCATTACGGATCAGAAGTCCACAGGCCGCTGCTGGCTGTTTACCGGATTGAACGTCATCCGCCAGAAAGCCAGGGAAAGGCTGAATGTGGAATCCTTCGAATTCTCGGAAAACTTCAATTTCTTCTATGATCAGCTGGAAAAGGCGAATCTCTGCCTGGAAGGTATTATTGAAACGCGCGGCAAACCCATGGACGACCGGGTTGTGGACTGGCTTTTCGGCAATGCGCTGGGTGACGGAGGTGTCTGGAACATGATGGTGGATGTGGTTGAGAAATACGGCGCGGTCCCGAAGGAAATCATGCCCGATACGGAGCATGGCGCTTCCACAGGCAATATGCGGTCGATGGTCCGGCAGAAAATACGCGAAGCGGCGGTTCGTCTCAGGCAGATGCATGAACGCGGTGAAAATGAGAAGGCACTGAGGAGAGCCAAAGAAGACATGCTTGGCGATATTTACCGTCTGCTGGCCATTCATCTGGGCGAGCCGCCGGAAACCTTCCGCTGGCGGTATAAAGACAAGGACGGCAACCTCAGTGAGTATAAAACTTATACACCCCGTTCATTTTTTACGGATGTGATCGGTGTGGACCTGGGGGATTACGTGATGCTGATGAACGATCCCACGCGGCCCTATGACCGGCTGTACGAGATCGACCGCGACCGTAATCTGCAGGAAGGTACGAACTGGACGTATGTCAACCTGACCAATGCCGAGCTGAAGGCCTTTGCCAAGAAGTCCTTACTGGCCGGTGAAGCCATGTATTTTTCCTGCGATGTCGGCAAATATCTGGACCGGGAGGCCGGTTATCTGGATACGGAACATTATGATTTTGAATCCCTGTACGGTATTGAATTCACCATGAACAAAACGGAACGCATTCTTTCGAAGGAGAGCGCTTCCTCGCATGGTATGGCGCTGGTGGGTGTGGACACCCTGGCAGACGGAACAACCGACAAATGGCTGCTTGAGAATTCCTGGGGCGATTCCGCCGGGCAAAAAGGTTATCTCATCATGACGGACCGATGGTTTGACGAATATGGATTCCGCCTCGTGGTACACAAAAAATTCCTGAGCCCCAAAGTGCTTGAAATCGCCGGCCAGGAACCCGTGCTGCTGCCGCCGTGGGACGCGATGTTCTGACGGGAATATTTGTTTATTGCCACCGTCCAGGATTTTATGGTCAGGGGCGGTGGCGCCACGCTGACATTCAGAATGAATCAGACAGATGCTGTCTGTCCCGGCCGTTCACGAATGTGTGGGCCATGAGCTGAAGTGGTTAAGGCAGGATCTGGCAGCGCCTGTATATCATTGCCTGCGAATATTTCCTTCCATTTCCCGATACAAATAAACTTCCTGATTCCGGACAGGATCAAAAGGCCATTGGCTGGCCGCATCTGGTATCGGACCGAACCAACTTTCATTTCATAAGGAGACGGAGACATGAGTAAAAATGCACTGATCATCGGCAATTCGGATGGCATCGGACTTGCCGTGACAGCCGGACTGCTGAAACGCGGATGGCAGGTCACCGGTATTTCCAGGAGCGGATCGCGGCTTAAAGATAAGAAGTATAGCCACATTATTGCCGATGTGCGCGAACCCGGATTCGGGGAAAAACTGAACGCGGTTTTGAAAAAGGACGGTACGGTCGATTTGTGCATGTACTGTGCCGGAGTCGGCGAGTTGCTGGATGTAAACGATATGGATAATGAAGTCACCATTATTGAAGTGAATTTACTCGGCATGGTAAAAACTCTTTCTGTTGTCATCCCGTTGATGGTCTCCAGGGGCGCAGGGCAGGTCATCGGCCTTTCGAGTGTCGCGGATGAGATGCTGTCCCCGGAAGCACCCGGTTATCATGCTTCGAAAGCGGGATTTTCGAATTACCTTGAAAGCCTCGCGCTTGCGCTCAAACCGAAGGGCGTCCAGATAACGAATATCAGATTCGGATTTGTCGATACCAAAATGGCCAAGGGGGATATGAGACCGTTTATGATGGGATTGGATCGTGCAATGAAACATGTGATGCATTGCATCGAGCATAAACCGATTCGCTATACAGCGCCCAGGGCCGTGATTCCTCTGGTGAAATTTCGCAGCTGGATGCTGAGATTGAAAACTTTATGAATCCGTGATCAGGCGATTATGGTTTTCAAATAATGTATCAGGTTCCGGATTCTCAAACACCCGTGATCCGTCACTCCGGATCCTGTCGCGGAACGTCGGAATCCGGAATCGGTAACCGTTCAGCGCCCCTGCCATTTTCTTATTACGCAATAATTGTTTTGATTTTTACCCAATTCCTTTTTAGATTAAACCATCATGATCCAGGATAAAATCAAGACACGGAAGACGCTGACGGCGTTGTGCGGCAGTCTTCGTGCACGGAAAAAGGTGATCGGATTCACATCCGGCGCCTTCGATCTGATGCATGCAGGGCATGCCGATTATCTGGAGCAGGCAAAGGCGCTCTGTGACATCCTGATCGTCGGTGTGAACACGGATGCTTCCGTTCAGAAATACAAGGGAGCCAACCGGCCGGTCGTACCGCTGAAGCAGCGGATGATCCTGGTCGCCGCCCTCGAATCCGTGGATTACGTATTTTCCTTCAAGGAGCGGCGGAACGAAAAAAACATCGAGGTCCTGAAACCGAACTACTATATCAAGGCTGGAGATTATTCAGAAAACCAACTGACGTCCAGGGAAATCGTCGAAAAATACGGCGGCGAGGTCCGGTTGATTCCGTTAAGGCAGTCCGTGTCCACGTCGGCCCTGATCGATAAAATTCAGAGCATGACAGGACTTCCGGAGGAAAGAATCGTCGCATTTGAAGATACGGTGCATATCAGACGCAGGCCGGCCAAGCCCGGTCCTGCCGTGTTCCTGGACCGGGACGGAACCATCAACGAGGAGGTCCTGTATCTTCACGAACCGGAACAGTTCAAGATGCTCCCCAATGTCGCGCGGGGCATTAAGCAGTTTCAGGACATGGGTTACCGAATTATCGTCATCACCAATCAGCCCGGTATCGGTATCGGGTATTATACGGTTCACGACTTTTTTGCCGTGAACAGAACCATGCTCCGGCATTTATCCAAAGCGGGTATTCTCGTCGATAAAATATATTTCTGCCCGCACGCAAAATCCGAACAGTGCGAATGCAGAAAACCAGCACAGGCACTGATCAGCCGTGCAAAGGAAGATCTGAATCTCGACATGGCCAACAGCATCATCATCGGTGACCGAACCGGCGATATGGAAGCCGGAAAACGGGCGGGCATGACCACGATTCTTGTGAAAACGGGGTTCAAAGGGGCCGACGGCGAGTTTCCTGGAAAGCCGGATTATTATGCGAAAGATCTGCTCGATGCCGCGCAATGGGTATTGAAAAGGGAACGGCGGTCCTGAGAGGGGCCGGATAAGGGAGGTCGGATGAGGCGGCTGTTATTCATCATGATCATCGTGTTTCTCGGTGTTTTCTGCCGGAAACGCGAGGCGGATTCGGACCGGATGACCGTTGTTACTTCCATATTCCCGGTCTTTGACATGGTACGTCAGGTCACACCGGAGGGGACCGATGTTCAGGTGGTTGTTCCCGTGGGTGCAGATCCGCATGCGTATGAGATGCTGCCTGCGCAGATACAGGCCATCTCACGGGCCGACGTATTCATCGGCATACAGCCCGAATTTGATGGCTGGATCGGGCGTTTTCTTCCTCCGGGAGCAGCGGTGTTTTATCTGAACAGTCAGCCGGAGGGTGATCCGCATATCTGGATGTCCGTAAGGCAGGCCAAAAAAATGGTTGATCGTATCGCCGTCTCGCTGTCATCAGTCGAACCCGGGGATTCCGCAGCCTGTCATTCGAGAGCGCTGTCCTATCAGGAACGGCTGGACAGTCTGGATACAGCCATAGCCCGCCGGTTTGCGACAGTCCGGCAGCGCAGTTTCATTCAATGGCATCCCGCCTGGGACCGTTTTGCGGCGGATTATCATCTGACAGTTTTCGGAACCGTCGAACAGGGGCACGGGGATGAAATTTCGATGCGTGCATTCAGCCGTCTGATCGCGGACGCCAGACGACAGCAGATCCGTGCCGTTATTGCCGGGGCGCGTGACCAGAATAACGCCATTCCGGCATTTGTGAATGAAATCGGCGGGGTCTGCCTTTATCTCGATATTCTCGGCGATCCGGCGGATCCGGATCGCAACAGCTATATCAGGTACATGGCCATGAATGCGCAGCAGCTGGCTGATTTTTTGGAGGCCCTTTGAATCGGGAACGGGAACAAAGGACAGCCATTCATCTGGAGGATGTCTGGGTCAGGTATGAACAACGCGTCGTACTGGAAGCCATCCATCTGGATGTGGCCCGCAAAGAGATTGTATCGATTGTCGGTCCCAACGGAAGCGGCAAAACCACGCTGCTGCATACGCTGCTGGGGCTGAAGTCCCCCTTTCGCGGAACAATTCAGATTTTCGGACAGAACCGGTTGTCCCGGAGTTTTTCGGTATCCATGGGTTTTCTGCCGCAGCAGAATGCCGCAAATAATCATTTTCCGGTGAGCGTGTTCGATGTCGTGGCATTTTCAATTTACGGCCGTAAAAACCTGCCGGTCCGGCTGACCGCCGAAGAAAGGCAGCGCATTGAAAGAGCCCTGCTGAGAGTCGAAATGCAGGATTGGATGCATGCGCATTACGGCAGCCTGTCGGGCGGGCAGAAACAACGTGTGCTGATCGCAAGGGCCATGGCCCTTCAGCCTGAAATACTGATTCTGGATGAACCGGCCACCGGGCTCGACACGGTCTCGCAGGACCGGTTTTATGCACTGCTGCGTCAGCTCAGGGATGATGACGATCTGACTATTCTTCTCGTGTCACACGATATCGGCGCGGTTTCCGGCGTTGTGGACAGGATCGCCTGTCTGAACCGCCGGATTCATTTTCATGGGAAACCCACGGATTGCATTCCTTCCGAGGCTTTGCAAAAGGTTTTCGGAGAGAACGTGCAGTTCGTGTATCACAGCCACCATTGCCAGACATGCGAGAAAACAAAATGTTAGAGATGCTTTCGCTGACATTTTTTCAGCATGCGCTTCTGATCAGCATTCTGATCGGCATCGTTTTCGGGCTGATTTCCTTCTTTATCGTGCTCCGGAGAATGGCGTTTCTCGGTGCAGGGATCGCCCATATGGCATTCGGGGGCGTGGCGCTCGGCTTGCTGATCGGGATTCATCCGCTCGTCACGGCACTGATATTCTGCATGGCCGCGGCCGTTAGCATCGGACGCACGCGGCGCACGGGACGGCTCAGTATGGATGCGGGCATCGGCATTTTCTTTTCTTTTGCCATGGCACTCGGTGTTCTGTTTATCTCACTGAAAAAAGCATATACATTCGATCTGACGGGGTATCTTTTCGGGAACATTCTGGGAGTAACAGGAGCCGATGTCGCGATAACGCTGGCCGTGGCCGTATTCTTTATCCCGTTTATTCTGATTTTTATGCAAAAACTGATGTTTATGTCGTTCGATGAGCCGGTGGCCGGTGTGAGCGGCGTCCCGGTCGCAACTCTGGAATATCTGCTGCTCATCATCCTGGCGTTTGTCATTGTAATCGCCATGAAAGTGGTCGGTATTATCCTGATTTCCGCCCTGACCGTATTGCCGGCCACCTACGGCATGCTGTTTTCAAATCAGTATAAAAAGGTCATATTGATCAGTGTTATTTACAGTGTGTGCATGATGATCGGCGGCTTGCTGCTTTCCTATATGCTGGATACGCCGGCCGGAGCGACCATTGTGGTTTTGGGTACATCGGTCTATTTTTTGACGCTGCTGATCAGACAGGTCCGTCAATAACAGATGTTCGATCGCCGTTATCAATATTATTGGAGAAGCCATGAGCAAACAATTGATTCAAATTGCCAAACGTCTGAAAAAAGTAAGGGAGGAGAATGAAATTTCCCTTGAATGGGCGGCGGCTGCATTCGAATTATCTCCGAATGAGCTCAGGGCCTATGAAGCGGGTGAGGAAGAAATTCCGGTCAGTTTCCTGTATGTGGCCGCAAAGAAATACGGAGTGGAACTGAGCGAGCTGCTGACGGGTGAAGAGCCGAGTCAGCAGCTTTATGCATTGACCCGGGCGGGCCAGGGCATTTCCGTGGACCGTCAGAAGGCCTATGATTATCAGAGTTTGTGTGCCGGTTTTGCGAATAAAAAAATCGAACCGCTTGTCGTTCAGGTACCTCCCGAGAAGCCGGATGCAGTACATCGGTTCAACACACATCCCGGCCAGGAGTTCCATTATGTGCTGTCCGGAAGAATCGAGGTGACGATCAATGATGCCCGGCTCGTTCTTGAACCCGGTGATTCATTGATGTTTCAAAGCGAGAATAAACATGCAATTAAGGCTTTAGATCAAAATCCGGCAGAAATCCTTGTGGTTATCGTTTGAAAAGGTCCGTATTCCCGGATCCAAAATTTTTTATTGCAGTTTAAAGAATTCGATATTATCTTGGAGCGGGTCAAACGGTCTTCAGCCGGTTCTATGGCCAGGTTTTTCGGCAGTAACGTCAAAGGAATGTGATGGCAAAAGCAGAAAAGAAATCAGCAGCCGAAGGGTCGAAAAAATCCAAATATCCATGGACGGATGAGGATCTGGCATTTTTTCAGGATTTGATTTTGGAGAAAAGACGCGAGGCCCTCGAAGAAATCGAATGTCTCAGGTCCCAGGTGGTGAGCGACAACAAGGCCGATCTGGACGAGGATTCGGAATACGCCTATCATATGGCGGACTCGGCCTCGGTCGCGACGGATCGTGAATACATATACAGGATGATCGACAGGCAGGAACGTCTGATCGGATATCTGGATCGTGCACTCGAAAGGATTCAGAACCGCACCTACGGGATATGCCGTGTCACGGGCATGCCGATCAATCGCGAACGGCTCGAGGTCATACCTCATACCGAGCTGTCCGTGGAAGGCAAACTGATCGAAAAGCAAAGGGAGAGCAGTCCGAGAGCAGAGGATGATGCGGACCTGATCGGGTTGTAAACCGTTAAAAACCCGGCTGACTGTCGTTCAGGACCGAATCATGAATTTTTATATTATGAGCCCGAAAATGAAAAATTGTATTGATCCTCCATTAAAAATGTACTATATTTGAGTATAGGAAGCCAATTTCCGTGACTCTGCGACATTAAGCATACCCAGAATTTTTAATAGAAGGGAGAAGAAAAATGAAAGATATTTTTTATGATGTCAAGTTGAGGAAGAAAGTTGAAGTCGAGGTCACTGAAAAAGTGAAATATGGAGAGCCCGGGAAAGAGCGGTATGCGTTAAGAGCCAAAACGAGTGATGGAAGAAATTTAACCAAGTTTGTGAAAAAGGCGGACTGGGAAAAAACCAATGTCTGAACGATAGGAACGGCCCGATTCGCTTTCGAGCAGTTTTACAGGATTAATAAAATGACCTTCTCAGCTGAAGGTCATTTTTTTTGATTTTCAATGAAAAAGGTCTTGACTTTCGAAAGCGGATTGTGTATAATTATAGGCCCCAAATGAAAAGGGGATCGGTCAGGCAAAAAATAACAACAAAATTAAATTTTGCTTGACATTGTAAAATAAAGAATATATATTATAAAACGCATTCAGGAGGCGCTAACCTCAAGGAATGCAAAAATTTTGTTCATTGAAACATTCGCGTGCACGGCCTTCGAAATGAATACAGGACAAATTCCGTTTATAAATTATTTCATATTTACAACGGAGAGTTTGATCCTGGCTCAGGACGAACGCTGGCGGCGTGCTTAACACATGCAAGTCAAGGAGAAAGAGAATCTTCGGAATCT
>JAFGGN010000086.1 GCA_016930535.1 bacterium | reverse complement strand
CCGTAGGGACGTAATATTTGTAGAGACCGTTTTTCGCCGTCTGCGGTCCCGGTTTTGTTTGGAATTTGTTGTTTGTGATTTATTTGAATTTTGGGATTTGTGATTTGGTATTTTACAGCGGTCCGCGGTCCTGCCGTCCGCGGCCATTTACGGCATCTCCGTTTCACCAAGTCTCCGTTTCTCCGAAGCACTCAAGGTCTGCGGCCAGCCGTCCGCGGTCAATTTAAATCTTTAATCTTGCTTCTTTCCTTCCACCCAGTAAAGCCCCTCCCCGTCGCTGACCCGGACCGTCACGAATCCGGTCTGCTGCATCTGTGCCGCCATATCCCGGGCCGCAGGCAGCCGGTCATGGCGCACGATCCCTTCCAGTGAGGCGTGAAACGCATTCAGCGATTCACTGTCCGCCGTATGCAGAATCAGCATACTGCCGCCCGGCTTCAGTACGCGGTATATCTCACGGAGTGCGGATTCCCTCGCCTGGATATGCGGGAAAACCGAGTAGCAGAGCACTTTGTCGAACCGGTTGTCCTTAATGGCCAGATTGCCCAGATCGTCACATAGCCAGGCAACCTGCCGGCCGTGCAGCGCCTTCTGTCCCTCCCTGAGCATTTGTACCGCAAAATCCTGGGCCACGACCAGGGATTCCGGACCGACAAGTTCGAGCAGATGCCTGGTCATCCGTCCGGAACCGGCTCCTGCATCCAGAACCCGGTCGCCCTCCGAAACACCGAACCGGTTAAGCAACTCGGGGAACACCGGATTGTCCGGCATGAGCTTCGGCCATTCCGGAGCGAGCGTGTTGAAATAGTCACGGTGCGGATTCGGCATGGGGCCTCCTGAAACGGAACAGGGAAACGCGATGGATACGGGAGATGAGAAGCGGAACAATGATCAGAATCGAGAGCAGTCCCGGCATTCCCTCCAGCATCCTGGTCAATGCATACCATCGTGCGGGCCACCCGAGAATGGGACCCACCCACCCTGCAGCGATCCAGGTGAGCATTCTCGAAGCGGACAGACCGGCCAGAACGATCCAGAACACACCCAGGCCGGTCCTTCGAAAAACGATACCGACCGTCGCGGACAGGATGGCAAGCTCGACCATCATCAGCTGCAGTACAGGCACCGGGGGCATACCGGTCAGGACAAAACTGAGGAACGGGGTCAGAATGCCCACCAGCACCGCAAAGGGTACGGTTACAAAAAATCCGGCGGCCGCCAGGGGCCAGAACATGGGTAAAAATATCTTTCCGAGCCCCGCCATGTGAAAAAGAAAAGGGAAAATGCAGCCCAGTGCCATGAACAGTGCACTGAATATCATATTTTTCGTTTTTTGGGACGGCATGATCAGAATCCGCAGGTCACGCTGCTCTGAAACGTGCGTCCCGGCATGGGGTATCCGTGCATGGCCTCATACTGAGAATCGAACAGGTTCCGGAGCATCAGGCTGAAACCCAACCCGCGAAAAACCGGCATCTGTAGGCCTGTATTCACGACTGTATAATCATTCATCGGGACCAGCACGGGCTGCGGGGAGGGACCCGAAAAATCAGCGCCTTTCCAGTCTTTTACGTGAAGCAGTGATCCCGTGAATACGGCACGCCAGACATGAATCCGCATGGATACGGACCATTTCTGTGCAGGTGTATTGTATATTGACTCATCCAGGTCCATGATTGATGCAGAAGCTGTCATCTCCGCAGCGGCACCGGGTCTGAAACGGGTCAGAAATTCAAATCCCCGTGTGCTGTATTCACCCTGATTCACCCAGCGGGGCGGCGGCATGGTGAACTGGATCAGATTGGTCCCTCGCGTATGAAAAACGACGCCTTCCAGACTAAGAATCCGGCCGATTTCCTGCGTGATCCCTGCTTCGTAATTCCATACACGGTCCGGCCCCAGCGAGGCGTTGGCAGGCATCCAGAAGTACAGTTCCCGTATCGAAGGGCTGCGGAATCCCCTGGCTGCGGACAGACGAAATGTGTTGACAGGCGTAAAATGCAGCACCAGGCCCGCTTTCGGAAGTATTTCCCATCCGAACAGTTCATGGTTTTCCAGCCGCAGACCCGCCGAAACGATAACGGCCGAACCGAGCAGCTGCTGAAGGTGTACATAGGGTGCATACTCACGGATATAATATGCCGGATAATCGGCCGATGCATCCCTGGCATCCCCGCCGTATTGTTTCCAGTCGAATCCGGCTGTCAGTGTGTGCCCCGTCCAGGGATTCATGGTCTGATAGCCCATGATCCCCAGCAGGCGGTCCTTGCTGTACCAGCCGTCAAAAAAATCATGCGAGCCGAAATTGCCGTGCAGTTTCAACTGGGTTTCCCCGAGAGATCCGAAATGGCTGAGGTTGAGATCGCCTCCGTACCGGACAACGTCGTACCAGTTGTCCTGGGCCGGATTGACTGCCTGTCCGGGATCATGAATCGTCATGTCGGCCAGGGTGCAGTTACACTCGATCTGTGTCTGAGCGGACCACGCATAGCCCGTATGCAGCGAAAAATGGCTGCCCTGATAGCCAGAATTGCCGTCTTTCCTGTGCCCGTCCGTTGTGTTTCTCGACACGGTAAGGTAATAATCCAGCGGTCCCTGTTTCCCGCCATGACCGATGGACAGTTCACGGGTCTGAAAACTGCCTCCGCCGGCCCTGATATGTGTCTCGAATCCCGGATGGCCGACCTTTCTCGGGACCAGGTTGATAACACCGCCCGTAGCGTTGGTGCCGTACAGAAAAGAAGCCGGACCGCGTATCACTTCGATCCGTTCCACACCGTCGGTGTTGAATTCATCCGCGATCGTGCATCCCATCAGGCCCATATAATCGGGTCTGCCGTTTCTCAGAATCAGCACATGCGTGTTCGCACCGCCGCCCATGCCGCGCATCGACAGTTTGCCGGCCGCCTGTCCCGCCACGCCGAAACCCAGAAGACCCCATTCAGTGACATAGAGGCCCGGCACCTGCAGTCCGGCCAGCTCGAAAACCTGACTGGTTCCGGATTCCCGGATCGCAACCGGCTCGATCACGGTAATACTCGCTGCAAGGTCCCTCTGAGCACCGGCGGTCTTGGTTGCGATTTTCACGATCGGATTGAATGTGTACTTCACTTTGATCGAATCGGCCGCATCGGTTCCGCCTAAAAGCCCCTGTACCAAAACACCGGCGAACAAAAACATCCGGATGCTCATGTCGGGATTTCGTGTGACCAATTTTCCCTCCGTAATTGATATGTGTTACGATTCTTAAAATAGTAACACAAAGATACAATAAAAAACGTTCTTTGTCAATCAAAAAAACGAATCCATTTGTAAAAGTTCGTCATATTCTTTATTTTATCCGGGTCCGGGAATATTTGTCCGTTAACGAGGAGCTGAACATATGAGCGAAGACAGAGAAAACAGAACGCCCAATTTTATCCGTAACATCATCGAGGAGGATCTCGCATCCGGAAAATGGGACGGACGCGTTCAAACCCGTTTTCCTCCTGAACCCAACGGATATCTGCATATCGGACATGGAAAAGCCATCTGTCTGAATTTCAGTCTGGCTGAGGAATTCGGGGGCAAATGCAATCTTCGATTCGACGACACCAACCCGGTCAAGGAAGAGGATGAATACGTACAATCCATCATCGAAGATGTGAAATGGCTCGGATTCGATCTGGGTGACACAATTTTCTATGCCTCCGATTACTTTCAGCAGATGGCTGATTTTGCGATCGATCTCATCAGGAAAGGTCTGGCCTATGTGGATGACCTGACCGCGGATCAGATTCGTGAATACCGCGGTACGCTGACCGAAGCCGGGAAGGAAAGCCCGTTCCGGAACCGCTCCGTGGAAGAAAATCTGGATCTGTTTCAACGCATGAAAAACGGTGAATTCCCCGACGGCACCAAGGTGTTGCGGGCCAAAATCGATATGGCATCGGGCAATATCAATATGCGCGATCCCGTGATGTACCGAATCCTGCATGCCAGCCATCACCGCACGGGCGACACCTGGTGCATTTACCCGATGTATGACTGGGCGCATGGACTTGAAGACTCCATCGAACGGATCACGCACAGTATCTGCACGCTGGAATTCGAGGACCACCGCCCCCTGTACGACTGGTACCTGGACGCATTGGAAACGTATCATCCGCAGCAAATTGAATTCGCCAGACTCAATCTGGCCTATACAATCATGAGCAAGCGCAGGCTGCTGCAGCTGGTAAAGGAAAAACATGTCAACGGCTGGGATGATCCCAGGATGCCCACACTGTCGGGAATGCGAAGGCGCGGATACACGCCCGAATCCATCCGAACCTTTGCTGAACGGATCGGTGTGGCCAAACGCGACAGCATGGTGGATATGGCGCTGCTTGAGTTCTGTATCCGAGAGCATCTCAATGCCGTGGCCCCCAGATACATGGCAGTTCTGGATCCCCTGAAAGTGAAAATCGTAAATTATGAAGGGAATGGGGAATTTCTGGAATGTATCAACAATCCGGAAAAACCGGAAGCTGGATCCCGGAAGGTCCCTTTCAGCGGAGAGCTGTACATTGAACGCGAGGATTTCCGGGAAGATCCGCCGCCGAAATTCTACCGTCTCGCACCCGGCCGGGAAGTCCGGCTGAGATATGCCTATTTTATCACGTGTGTGGATGTCATCAAAGAAAACGGCCGGATAACCGAACTGCATTGCACGTATGACCCACAGACACGGGGCGGGGATGCACCGGACGGCCGGAAGGTCAAATCCACACTGCACTGGGTTTCGGCCCGTCATGCGATTCCGGCTGAAATACGCCTGTACGACCGTCTGTTCAACGTGCCGGATCCCTCGAACGCCGATGGAGATTTTCTGGATCATCTCAACCCGGATTCACTTCAAACGACACAGGGATACCTCGAACCCGCGCTTCAGGAGTGCCGGACAGGTGACCGGGTCCAATTCGAGCGCAAGGGATATTTCTGCCTGGATCCGGATTCCGCGGAAGGCCGGCCCGTATTCAACAGAACGGTCACATTGCGCGATACATGGGCAAAAATCGAACAGAAACAATCCGGTGATTGAGTTAATCCGGAGAAACTCGCAATTTAATCGGCAATTTCCTTTTTTTTCGGGCCATTCACATTCATCCGGGGTTATAAAAGGATTCAATACCGTAATATTTGAACTGTTTTTCAGTTGAATTTACGTAATATTTCTTGACTTTGTCCCAACCATTTTCTAAGTTAAAACAACTTAACCGATCGATCATCTGCATTCGTTTTCATTTGTCATGGACTCACATGAAAGAGACAAGGAGATTCCCATGAGAAAACCTGGTTTCCGGATCTGGTCAGCAGGACTGGCCCTTGTATTTCCCCTCCTGGCGCAGATTCAGGTGGAGAATATCATCATTCATGGCTTCATCAGCCAGGGATATGTCCGGACGGACAACAACAACTTTCTCACGATGAAAACACCGAACGGCAGTTATGAATTCAACGAAGCCGCCATCAATTTTTCGTCCCAGATCACGGACAGGCTGCGCGGCGGATTACAGCTGCTGTCACGGGACATGGGCCGCGTGGGGAACAATGCATTTGTGCTGGACTGGGCCTATGCGGATTACCGGCTGAAAGATTACCTGGGAATTCGTCTGGGAAAAATCAAGACACCACTGGCCCTGTACAATGAAATAAGGGATGTGGACGCACTGCGTACCTTCATTCTGCTTCCCCAGTCCGTCTACGATGAAAGTGTGCGGGATTTTTCGTTCGCATTCCAGGGCGGCGCTCTTTACGGCGACATTCCCATGGGAAAAGCCGGAGACCTCGAATATAATATATACACAGGCACGTTCAATATTCCGGATCCGAATACAGGGTTCTGGTACGATGCATTCGCAACATTGTCCTACGGAATCGAGGACCTGTTTATGGATCCGTCCCTGACTTTTTACCGGACCGGCATCGCCAATGCCGACGTCACCGCGGAGTATATATGGGGCGGCTCGTGTCTCTGGAATACGCCCCTGCCAGGCCTGCGGATAGGGGGATGCTATTTATACGGATCCCTGCTTATGAATGCGGACGTCGATGCATTTGCGGAACGGCGCATCTCCTCAGGGAAAACGAATGACCTGATCAGGACCCATATTTTTTCGGACGTGAAAATCAGGGATTATTACACGCTGTCCGGCGATTACAGCATCCGGAATTTCGTATTGACCGGCGAGTATCATTCCCGCATCTATGACACTTATGTCGAATTTCCGGACATGGGCATTTCCCTGGCCCAGGACTACCGTCTCGAGGGGTATTACGGCCAGCTGACCTACCGGTTTCTGGACAGGATAGAACTGGGATCCTATTATTCCCTCTATTATGACAAGGACAGCCAGATGCCGGGTGAACCGGATTGGTTTTACTATCAGAAAGATTTCTGCATGACGGTACGGCTCGATATCACGAATCACTGGACCCTGAAAGCCGAGGGCCATATGATCGACGGAACCGGACTGGTACAGTTCTCAGAAAACCCATCGGGAAGGACGAAGGACTGGAAATTGTTTGCTCTGAAAAGCTCGTTTCAATTTTAACCGGTTTGGAAGGAGAGAACCATGGGAAAACGAATATTCATGACCCTCACTGCCGGATGCTTGCTTATTCTCCCCCTTTTCGCACAGAATGATTTTGTCATGATTATCAATAAAAATATACAGGAAACATCGATAAACCGTTCCTCAGCCGAAAGTATCTTTCTGGGTAAAAAAAGCCGATGGACGGACGGGACCAAAATCGTGCCGGTGACACTCAAGGAGGGAGAACTGCATGAATCCTTTATCCGGGAGATTGTCAAGAAAAGCACGAATGCATACATGAATTACTGGCGCAAGATGATTTTTACTGGCAAGGGTGTCATGCCCGTTTCCTTCGACAATGAGAAAGATCTGATCGAATATGTGGGCAGAACGGACGGAGCCATCGGATATGTATCCTCCGGTACCAATCTGCAGGAATCGGATGGCGTAAAACCGATCCAGGTCACGGAGTAAAAGCAGTATATGGGTATATGAGTAAATGGGTGTATGAGTCCCCGCCGCCCTGCCCCTGTAAATGCCCGCTGACGGCAGGAACGCTGACCGGGCACTTTTACCGGGCACCGTTACCGGGCACCGTTACCGGTGGCGGAGAAACGGAGACGCGGTGAAACGGAGATTTGTTTTTGTGACCGCGGATAGCAGGACCGCGGACCGTTAGCCAAATACCAAATCTCAAATCCCAAAATTCAAATAAATAACAAACAACAAATTCGAAACGAAATTTGCAGTGCGAACAGATGTTCGCAGACCGGGAATGCTT
>JAFGGN010000085.1 GCA_016930535.1 bacterium | reverse complement strand
TGACTGATTCGGTAAAGCACGAATCAGTTTGGATTTATAAAAAGCGCAAATCAGTTTAGATGCTTATGTTTCGATCTTGCCTCTCATCATAACGAGCTTTCCGGTACGGATTGACTCGAGTATTCCGTATTTATCAAGCATCATGTGCATGGAGTTGAGTTTTTCTGTGCTTCCCGTGACCTCGAAGGTCATCGTATCGTCCGTGATATCGAGGGAGCGGCATTTGAAATGATCCGCTATCTGCAGGATTTCACCGCGTTTGCTGGCCGGACAGCAGACTTTGATCAGCGCCAGCTCCCGTTCAAGCGTGACATCACCCGTATGGTCAGTCGCATGCACCACATCCACGAGTTTGTTCAGCTGCTTGATGATCTGATCCAGGGTTTCCTTGTCTCCGCTTGCCACCAGACTCATGCGTGAATATTTCGGATCATTGCTGGGGGAGACCACGACGCTTTCCAGGTTGTAACCCCGCCGGGAAAAGACCAGGGCGATACGGATCAGTACGCCCGGCTTGTTGTTGACCAGCAGGCTGATTGTATGCTGCAGTATGTTCTGATCGCTCATGTGCTGCCTTTCGGTTTTTCCAGTTTTTCGGTGGGAGGCGATAAAAGCATCTTGTCATAGCCTGCGCCTGCAGGAATCATGGGAAATACATTGGCTTCCTTGATAATTTTCGCATGGACGATGCAGGGTCCCTCGTTGTAGGCAAGGGCTTCCTTTATCACGGATTCCACATCTTCCACACGCGTCAGCTTGAATCCCTTGATTCCATAGGCCTGTCCCACCATGGTGAATTCAGGGTTCCCTTCGAGATCCACACCGGACAGCCTGTTGTCGTAAAACAGATGCTGCCACTGCCTGACCATGCCGAGAAACTCATTGTCCATGATGATGATTTTAACGGGCAGCCGGTGCAGCTGGGCCGTGGCCAGTTCGGGCATGGTCATCTGAAATCCCCCGTCACCCACCACGGCGATAACCTGTTTTTTGGGATTGGCCAGCTGAGCGCCGACGGCAGCAGGAAAACCGAATCCCATGGTGCCGGCTCCGCCCGAGGACAGCCACTGATAGGGGCCGTTGACATGACAGAACTGGGCCGCCCACATCTGATGCTGTCCGACATCCGTGACCACGATGGCATTATCGTCCTTTAAACGGTTCAGCGTATGCAGAATGTACTGTGCATGAAGGCCGTCATCCGTGGTAAAGGTGAGCGGATAATCTTTTTTCCATTCTGCGATCTGTTTGAGCCAGGCATCGATCCGGAGTTTTTTTGCTCCCTTTTTCAGGGCCTGCAGCGCCTCTTTGGAATCGCCGTGAATGAAAATATCCATGGGGATAAGTTTGTCCCGTTCTGACATATCGATGTCGATATGAATTTTGAGAGCGGAAGGCGAAAACTGCGAAGGTGCGCCGATAATGCGGTCGTCCCAGCGGGATCCCACGGAGAGAATCAGGTCCGCATCCCGAACGGCCATGTTGGCGTAGGGAGTACCGTGCATTCCGACCATGCCGAGGCACAGTTCATGATTTTCGGGAATGGCACCCTTGCCGAGAAGCGTGGTAATGACAGGAATATTCAGTTTCTCGACCCATGATTTGAATTCACGCGCAGCGTTGGCGATCAGAATGCCATGGCCGGCGAGTATCAGGGGTTTTTCGGCCTGGTGAATGGCCTGCAATGTGCGCTCGATCAGCGGTTTATCCACACCGGAAGGGACCGTGTATCCGGGCAGATCCATTTTGGGATCCGGTTCCGGAACGAAGGCGGCTGCGGAGACATTTTTCGGCATGTCGATCAGTACGGGACCCGGCCGTCCGGATTCTGCAATGTGGAAGGCCTCTTTCATGATTCTCGGGATATCTTCGACATTTTTAACCAGATAGGAGTGCTTGACCACGGGATAGGATATTCCCGATACATCGGCTTCCTGAAACGCATCCAGCCCGAGATTGGATGTCACGGTCTGGCCGCAGATGATGATGACGGGCACGGAATCCATGGATGCGGTCAGAATACCCGTGATGGTATTGGTGGCACCCGGACCGGAGGTCACGAGGACAACGCCCGCTTTTCCGGTGGAACGGGCATAGCCGTCCGCCATGTGGGTGGCGCCCTGTTCATGCCGTGTCAGTATATGCTTGATCGGCGAATCCAGCAACGCATCGAAAATGGGGATGCAGGCGCCGCCGGGGTATCCGAAAATATGCTTGACGCCGTGTTCTTCGCAGGCATTGATAATCGCCTGTGCTCCTGTAATTGTTTTTTTACTCATGGGCCTCTCGTTCTTCTCATGGAACCGGTGTGCTGCTTGTGTGTGAAAAAATACAACAATTTATCGGAAAAATCAAACACCAAAAGTAAAAAACGGGAATTATCCGTTATTCAATGAAATCCCGGGCGGGCGGCAACCGGCAGGAAACCGGTAAAAGGGAACGGTGGTATCGAATCGTGAATTGGGATTAAATGGATTTGGCAGGGTGATGAGCGGGCTGAAATCCAATCGTTAAGGCATGATTTCCGAAAAACCGTAAATCCGTCCCTTTTCGGTACCGAAACAGACTGCATTCCCGCATATCACGGGTGATGCATATACGGTTCCCGTGACATCCAGGGTCTGAAGAATCCGGCCATCCCGTTTATCCAGGATCAGAAGATGTTCCGACATGGTGCTGATGAATAAACAGCCGGGGGTCACCAGGGGAGGTGCAAAGATTTTTTCCTGCGTCACGGTTTTCCAGATCAATTCACCCGTGAGCGGATCGGCACAGACAATCTGTCCGTCGGATGTGTTGACATAAACACGCGTCAAGTCCGTTGCGGCCGTACTCACGATTTGTATCAGCTGCGTCACATCCCGGTTTTTTCTTTTCGCCTCGGTCATGAAGGAGGGATTTTTTTCGAAGGCGGTTATCCAGCGCTTTTCGCCGGTGTCCCTCAGAAAGGCGCATAAATGACCGTGCGTATCTCCTGCGATGATCAGGGAATCCAGTATCAAAGGGGAGGCCCATGAAGGTTTCGGAAGGCTGGCCTGCCATTTCATGACGCCTTTATTCTTATCCAGACAGAGCAATTGACCTTCGCTGGCCGTTATATAAACATATTTATCGTCCAGTGCGGCTGAAGCGGGTATGGGGCCCAGCATTTTGTGGTTCCAGCGTAAACGGCCGTTCTTTTTATTCAGACAGATAAAACTGCCCTCATGCGTTCCGAAGTAGACTGACTGACCGTCTACCTGCGGTGAAGAGACGGAAATGTGTTTCAGCGGGGCCGTCCATTGAACGGTCCGATTGTTGAGATCGAATGCATAAATGACCGAATCGCAGCCGCAGACGTACAGACGGCTCTCTTCGATTGCCGGGGATGAAGTAAACATCGAAGGCGTATCCATATGGTAAACGGGCTGCCCCGTAACAGCATCCAGTTTCCAGATACGGCCTTTCCAGTCGCAGATATAAATATGATGTTCCGTTGCAGCCGCCGTACTGCGAATTGTGGTGCCCTCCAATGGATAAACCCATTTCATTTGAAGAGGCGGCTCGGGACCTTCTGAAGCATATCCGAGATTATGGGGATGGCCCCTGAAACAGGGCCAGGTGATGATTTCACCGGGAGGCCGTTTTTGAAAATAACTGCACATGCAGAAAAAAAACATAAATGAACACACCGGAATCCGAAGAATCCGTGCAATGCCGGACGTGTCGGTTCCGGTGTGTTTATAAAGAAATTTCATGTGCATGAAGCCGGTTAGCGCATCATTATTTCAGCTTGAACTCGACGGGCACGCCGATCCAGACGGACACTTTTTTATCCCGCTGTTCGGCCGGATGCCAGGTCACGGACCGGACCGCGTCGAGTGCCGCCTGGTCGCATTCCGCACTGAGAGACTGCCCGATCACGGCGTCCCGGACAATTCCGGATTCATCGATGCGGCAGTTCACAAGCACCCTGCCTTCCAGACCTGCGCTTCTTGCGGATTCCGGATATACGAGATTCTGCCGCATGGCGTCGAATCCGCCGACCGGTTCGGGCGGCTTGTCGTAGGGGACGAACGAATACACTTCATCTTCTTTATTTTCCGACCTGTTGACGGCAAACCAATTTTTGTTCTTCCGGATCATTTTTCCAACCTGTTCCACGGTTTCATTTGATACGCCGGGTGCGGCGCTAAGAAAAAATGACACGTCCTTTATATCTGTGGATGCATTCAGCCGGTTTGAAAATTCCTGAATCGTGATTCTTTCGCCGTTAAATTCCACGCTGCCCTGATCGATAATCACCACAGATGCCTTTTCATCCGGAGCCAGTCTGAAATCGACGGGCACGGCGATCCATACCTTCACGGGCCGTTCTTCATGCAGGGCCGGCTCCCATTCGACCGCCCGGACGGCCTGAACAGCCGCCTTGTCCAGTGAGGGCTCGACCGATTGAACCACCTTGGTCCGGGATACTTGTCCGGACTCGTCGATTTCCGCCTGAACGGTCACACGTCCCTCGACGCCTGCTTTTCGCGCCTGTTCAGGATACATTAAATGACTTTGTATGGCAGCGAAACCGCCTTTGGGTTTCGGTTGTGTTTCATAGGGAACGAATGTGACTCCCGTGTCCACGGATTCGGATGTCAGTTTATCGGCGGGTGCCGCAGGCGGAGGAAAAGCATGCCCGGATTTTTTCGACTGGGCCACCAGTTTGTCGAACGAGATAATCGCAGGATGCATTTCCACATTCAGCTGTTTTGACTTGTTCTCTTCGGTCACGATATCCTTGATGACGACTGTTCCGTATCCGATATAGCTGAATGAAACGGACAGGGTGCCTGCCTGACAGGGAATGATGAAATGACCCTGTTCGTCGGATGCTGCTCCGAAAGGGGTATCCTGGATGAGAATGTTGGCCCCTGTAAGCGGCTTGCCGGTGTCCGCGTCGATGACCCTGCCGAGAATTTTTGCGGACGTTTTGAGATTCGGAGATTCCGGCCGGCTTCTGGACCATGATAAGGGAACGATGGACAGAACGAGCAGACCGATGATCAATGCGGATTTGCCTCGGGACAGTTTTTTCATGGATCCCTCCATCTGATATTTTACACGGTTCAGCAGTTCGTTTCTCTTCCTGATCAGTGTCGAAGCCGGGGCATATCCCAGCTGGGCGTGCTTTAAATCTTCCGCAATCTGGACAAGGACCTTTGAATATTCCACGGAGAGACTGCGTCGTGGTCCGACGGAAATATCGTCACAGGCCATTTCCCTGTATTCGTCGGTTTTACGGTTCAGGAGCCAGATCATCGGATGAAAGATATAAAGAGCCTGAACGACCATCTGCAGTATACGGAACCAGGTGTCTTTGCGCCTGACATGAGCAAGCTCATGACGCAATATCATGTCCCGGCATTGAACTGACCAGGAATTCCACATTTCCGGTACATAGATTTTTTGTTTGAATAGCCCAAGCGTCATGGGAACCGGTATCCGGTCCGACATGAGCACGGGAACCTGGCCGGATTCCTGGCAGGTGATGAGCACCGAAGCATGCCGCAGACGGAATTTCAACCGCAGGGTGTTGAGGAGCGGAAGTCCCAGGAAAATCAGCGAAAGCACGATCCAGCAAAGAAAGAGGATTTCAGCCATGGACAGAGGGAAAACAGCCGGGGGTTCGGAAACCGTAAACGGTACGGCCTGCAGGGAGTGAATTTGAACGGATTCGGTAGTGAACGCTGCAGTTGGTATAAAGGGGGCCTGCAGGAATGGAGGCAGAAGGCATTTGAAAAGGCCGGTGACTGCGATTGCATATTTCAGGCCGGCGGACCGGTTCCTGACACAGTATAACAGTCCGAATATCAATGACAGGAAAATTGTATTTTGTACTGTCATCCAGATTGCGTATTCGGACCAGATACCGGCATAATGCGTGATCCAGGTTATCATGATCGCCTCCTCAGTTCGTTTTCCTTACGGGACAGCAGATCCTTGATCTGCCGGATTTCTTCGAGGCTGAGATTCTGTGTGTCCATGATGAAATTGGCCAATGCCGGCACAGACCCTTTGAAAATACGGGATACCACGCTGGACATTTCCGATTTGATCATTTGCGTCCGTGTACGGACAGGCGTGTAAAAATTGACCAATCCGATTTTGTTTCTCTTTAAAATGTTCTTCTTCTCGAGTGTGTTCATGATGGTTTGAACGGTGGTGTAGGCCTTTTCACCGTTCGAATAGGCATGGTCCACCACATCCCTGACAGAGGGCGATCCGTTCAGGTTCCAGATAATATCCATGATTTCCCACTCGACCGGAGTCAGTTTATTGTTGATCATGATCTACTCCTATTAAAGTCATTGATCTACTATAACAATAGTAAATATACTATACGGATAATAGAATGTCAAGAGAAAAATAAAAAAAATCCGGCAGAGCGATCTGCCGGATTTCGGGGAGAGAGAATGGAAAGAAAGCTTAACCGGCCTGCTGTTTCAACGTCACACTCAGGGTCGCTCTTTTGCCGTCTTTAACGAGGAGCACATTTTCCGCGAGTTCATAGCCCGCTTTGGATACTTTGAGTGTACAGGAACCGCAGGGCACGTTCTTTAAAAAGAATTTGCCGCGTTCATTGGTCATGGCGCCGACTTTGCATCCTTCGACACAGATCACTGCATTTTTAATCGGCTTTCCGGTTTCGACGTCCTTGACAACGCCTTCGATGCGTCCCGTCGTCTTTACGGAAACGACTTCCATGGTTGTGGGCTCGGCCTGTTTGTTCCTTGCAAATCCTGCAGTTACGGTCAGGGCCATTGCTGCGATAATGATTATCGCCACGGTTTTGTTGGTTTGGTTCTTCATGATCTCCTCCATTCGTCGGTTTGTTGAATGTTCGTTTTAAAATCCGGGAATTTCCAGTTTGGACATCGAATCCCTGTTAAAAACCACCAATTGTGTACACATGGCGGATTGCGTCCAGACGTCATTTCCCGAAGCGGGGAGATGCATGATACTTTCAGAGGGTGAAAACTGATGACAGGTCAGCAATGCGGGAATTTCGTATTCCAGGTTCAGGCCGACATTTCCGAAAGAAGCGTCCGGGCAATCCATTGTTTCTCCTTTGATCTCATTTCCATATTTGCCTCATTTGCCTCTTTAAAAAAATGCCTCCTGACTTTTGCAGGTCAATACAGAGTACGTGATTTGTCAGAAATTGTTTCAAAAAAAAAGCCCCTGGCGACAGGGGCTTTCTGCAGACCTTGATCAGACACGATGGTTGGATATCAGCAGTGTTTGCGCATCCAGCTTCAATCTCAGTTTCTCGATGTCCGGATTGTCATGATCCTTCAGGAGTTTCATATCGATATATTCATGGGCGGGTTCGAGCATGATGATGACCGAAAACAGATCCTTGAACTGGTTCACCGGGGCCGGAATATGCTGCTCGTCCATTTGCATGTCCTCGCGGTGCAGGACGGCCGCAAACCAGATGGCCGCATTCTGATTGACCGCAAACTCTTTCCAGCCGGACAGGGTTTCGACATTCATGTGGTCAAAATCCCGTCCGTCCACGATGATTGTATCCGGTTTGAAATTCATCCCGCCTTCGATATTTTTCACGGATTCACGGATATGGTCGAATGTGATATCCTGCTGCTTGAAATTGATGATCAGCCGGTGATGTTTCATCTCGTTGAAAACATCCATGGCATTTTCGAGTTTATAAATTTCGGCCAGTTCATTGAACAGATGCCTGTAGCAGTTTTCAACATGATGCGGATCGTCGGTCATGGAAATATGGAGCACGGACTGCTCACGCATCATTTTATCCAGGGCAAGGTGGGCCAGAACGGCGGTTTTCCCGATGCCTTTCCTCGCGGTCACCACGCCGAGATTGCCTGTTCCCAAACCCCCGTGAATGCCTTTTTCAAGGACGCGGACAGGGCTGCGTTTTATCAATTCTTGTTTCAACATGGGGTTTTCCTCACTTTTTCTCTTTGGCTTTGTCCTGGTATTTCTTGATCAATTCTTCCGCAATGCTTTCCGGGACCTTGCGATAGATGCTGAATTCCATGGTAAATTCCGCCTTACCCTGTGTGGCCGATCTCAGAATGGTGGAATAACCGAACATTTCGGCCAGGGGCACCTCCGCTTCGATCACGGTAAAATTCCGGTCCTCCGTGGCGCTCTGAATCATACCGCGGCGCTGGTTTAAAGTTGCAAGCACGGCTCCCTGAAATTCAGACGGTCCTTCGACCGCGACACGCATGATCGGTTCCAGAATGATAGGCTTGCATTTCTGATAAACGCTGCGGAAGGCGCCGATAGCTGCCTGCTGAAAGGCCGTATCCGAGCTGTCGACCGGGTGATAGCTGCCATCCTTGAGAATCACTTTAACACCCACAATGGGAAATCCGATGATGTCGCCCTTGTCGAGACAGGCACGGAATCCTTTTTCACAGGAGGGGATATATTCATTCGGAATATTGCCGCCTTTGACCTGTTCCTCGAACACGAAGTCTTCTTCATGATCGGGTTCCATGGTCCCCATGACCTTGCCGAACTGACCGGCGCCGCCGGTCTGCTTTTTATGGGTATAGTCGAAGTCGGCCGCCTTTGAAATGCTCTCCCTGTAGGCAACCTGCGGTGCACCGGTTTCCAGCTGAACCTTGTACTCCCTGCGCATTCGTTCAATATACACATCGAGATGCAGCTCGCCCATGCCCCTGATAATGGTTTCATTCGATTCGGGATCCACGTAAGTCTGAAATGTCGGATCCTCTTTTGTGAACCGGTTCAGGGCTTTGCTCATATTTTCGGAGGATTTGTTGTCCGTGGGCATGATGGATAGCGAAATCACGGGATTGGGCACGTGCATGGATGTCATGGAATACCGGATGTCTCCGGATGTAAATGTATCACCGCTTGCACAGTCCACACCGAACAGGGCGACGATATCGCCCGGGCCCGCTTCGGTGATGTCTTCCATCTCACTGGCATGCATCCGTATCAGACGTCCCACACGTATCTTCTTGTTGGATCGGCAGTTGACAAGCTCGTCGCCCTTTTTGATTTTACCCTGATATATGCGCACATACGTCAGCTGGCCGAACTGGGTGTCATCCAGTTTGAAGGCCAGCATGACCAGCGGCTTGTTCTCTGCAGAAACCAGTGTTACTTCCGCTTCTTCGTTTTCCAGGTCCAGCGCCTTGGTGACAACTTCATCCGGAGAGGGAAGATACTCGACTACTGCATCCATCAGAGGCTGAACTCCCTTGTTTTTGAATGCGGAACCGATAAAGACAGGCGTCAATTTCAGATCCAGAACACCTTTGCGCACGGCCCTGTGAATCATCTCCTCGGTGACCTTGTCCTCGAGATAGGCCTCCATGAGTTCATCATCGAACATGGATACATTATCCAGCAGGATATCCCGTTTTTCGAGGGCCTTGGCCTGCATCTGTTCCGGAATTTCTTCGGTTCTGATATTTTCACCGTTTGCACCGTCAAAATAAACGGCCTTCATGGTCACGAGATCGATCATGCCCTGAAATTTGTCCTCCAGTCCGATCGGTATCTGCATCATAACGGCGTTGTGATTCAGTTTATCCCTCAGCTGCTGGGTCACCTTTTCCGGATCCGCACCCATGCGGTCGCATTTGTTGATGAATGCCAGCCTCGGCACCTGATACCGGTTCATCTGCCTGTCCACTGTAATGGACTGGGACTGTACACCGCCCGTGGCGCACAGCACCAGAACGGCCCCGTCGAGTACGCGAAGCGCACGCTCGACTTCCACGGTGAAATCCACATGTCCCGGCGTGTCGATGATGTTCACCGAGTACTTGTTCCAGGTGACATTGGTGGCTGCGGAGGTGATGGTAATGCCCCGTTCCTTCTCCAGTTCCATGGAATCCATAGTGGCTCCGACACCGTCTTTTCCGCGCACCTCATGTATCGCATGTATTTTTCGGGTATAAAAGAGAATGCGTTCGGTCAGGGTCGTTTTTCCGGAATCGATATGGGCGCTGATTCCGATATTTCTCATTTTTTTCAATGCTTGCGACATGCTTTTTCCTGCTCTTTCTGCAACTGATTAATGTTTCTGTCAACCTGCCCGCAAAAGGCAATAAATATAATGGATATAAAGTCAAATTGCAAGGGAAAAGTGCGGTTTGACCAAAGATCAATTATGAAGCATATCGTACACGAACGAAGACTGTCAAACGGGGACGGTTGCTTCTGGAATCAGGCATGTGAATAATTCGTTCTGAGCTCTCAATACCAGAACCGGTGTCCCGCATGATCATGCAGTTGATTTTCCGGATAATAAATCAGACATTGACCTGTCTCAGAAAATCATTCAGTAAAAAAGGGAGGATAAAACGATGCGACGTTCTCATTTTTATGCAGTCATGACAGCCCTGGTTCTTTTGGTTCAGATGAGCCAGGCCCAGGTCCAGGAATGGCCCATGGTGAATATCTGCCGTGAGCGAACGTCCTGGGCGTCCGGGGAAACGCAGCTTTCGGTGCCCCTGGAGAAAACGGGCGTCATTCCATGCCGTCATGAAACCAGCAGCATGAGCGATATTTCCTGTTACCAGGGACTGCTGTGCATTTCGAATTCCAGCAATCCGAATGCCGTGGAGGCAAACAGTACTGAAAGTCTGGATACGCTGTGGACGTTCATGCTGACGGAATCCGGTTCGAGTATGGGATTTCTCTGTGCGCAGACGGATGACTTTGTGTTTGCCGGCGCACAGAATTCGACACAGCTTTATGCGCTGGACCGGACCAGCGGCGAGGTGGTCTGGCAGAAAACCGTGGGCAGTCTGTATACCCGGCACGTTATCGTGGACGGCGACCGGCTCTTTTTGTGCAGTGACAGCCTGTTTTGTCTCAATACGGCGGACGGTACCACGGTGTGGAACAGCAGCCTGAAAGCGCAGGGAACGCCCGCTGTGGATGACACGCACGTGTATATTGTCGGGAAATTAAAAATTCGTATTTATGACAAATTGTCCGGAGAACTCGTCTGGATGGGCCCCAATTCACAAAATTCGAGCGGCGGCATTTGTCTTGATGCTTCCTGTTTTTACACATTTTCCAATGACACGGTGTTCGCGTTCAACAAATCGGACCACTCAACCAAATGGTTTTATGTCCAGTCCGGCGCAACACTTCAGAGCAGAAGCCAGAACACCTTTGCGATCACGGATCAGGTCCTCTGTTTTATCGTCCGGATGAATCCGGAAGGCAATGGACAGCTTGTGACGCTGGATATTAAAAACGGAAACCTGCTGTGGGAGAAAACGTTCACGGGCGAGCATATGAATTCACCCGTAATCGTAAACGGCCTCGTATTTGTAATCCCATATGCAGAACAGAAATTGTACGGGTTTAACCTCATGTCAGGAGAAGAGGTTTATTCTGACAATACGGTCAGATACACGGGACAACCTCTGATTTCCGCCCATAAAATGTACGTGATGGCCAGGAATGAGGTCATGGTTCTTGAAACGGCTGCACAAACCGGAGTCCCGGAAATGCCGTGCACTGCACCCGCCGGTTTTGCATTGCATCAGAATTACCCGAATCCCTTCAATCCCGCGACCGAGATCCGGTATGAATTGTCCGAACCGGGTCAGATCACATTGACGTTGTTCAACGGTCTCGGTCAGCAGATCGCAATGCCCGTCAACGGTTTCCGCCCCGCAGGCCGGTATACGATCCGTTTCGATGCCGCACATCTCCCGGCAGGAACGTATTTTTACCGGATTGCGCAGGGAGAACGGGTTCAGGTGAGGAAAATGATTCTGATGAAATGAGTCCGGCCGTCTTTCCGTGATCCTATTCATGGAACACGGAACATTGTAAAAAATATGAAAAATCCTGAAGGGCATAAAGGTTACGTTCAGCGCAATTCTTTATGCCCTTCTTTACATCCTGCCGGTATTGCTTCCTCCAAATCGGCTCGATTTGTGACTATCGCTGCAATTTTTCTATCTCATGCTGAAGCGATTCAATCTGAGCCTGCTGCTCTTTCACGGCATTGATCAGCGGAATCACAAAAGTATCATAGGCCAGGTTCAGCGTCCGCTGGTCGTCTTTATCCGCAATCAGGCCGCTGAATGCCGTGCCGAGCTCATCAAGCGCCGTTTCCACATCCTGGGCGATCAGCCCGTCCCTCCGGCGTTTGTTTTCATCCTCTGTATAGTTGAATGAGACTGTTTTTAGCTTCATGATGAATTCCAGACCCAGATCATCCCGGTATTCAATGTTTTCCTTGTACCGCCTGTCGGAATAGTTGCTCCAGTCTGCATACCCTCCGATCGTGGTCACGCTGCTGTTTCCGATCACGACCTTATCGCTGACGTTTACAAAGGCGCCATTGCCTATGGCAGTGGAATTGTGCAAATTGTCTCCCATGTCCGTTCCATAACCGACAGCCGTATTCTGGTAACCGGTTTGATTGGAATACAGGGCCTCATCGCCGATGGCGGTATTCCCATGTCCCGAGCTGTTATTATAGAGGGCCATTCTTCCTACGGCGATATTCGTGCCGCCTCCCTCGTTGTTATAGCAGGCATATTCACCGACTGCTGTATTGTAATTGCCTGTCGTATTGTCATGCAGCGCACCGATGCCGACTGCTGTATTGCCATACCCGTCAAATGTTGAAGAATGGGTCAGGCTTGTACCTCCGTCACCGATAATGATCGTTCCGAGAAAATCCGTCTGGTCCGGCAGGTAGAGGACCTGTGTCCCATAGGTTGAAACCGTCCCGTTCAGATAAATTTCTTCCGCAGAAAAATCGCCCCCGATCAGGGGTGTGCTGCTGTTGCTGTTCTCAATGTACAGCTTGTTGTCTCCGGTTTCATTGTAACCGGCCTGATATCCGAGAAAGACATTGCCGGACTTGCTGTGATTCGATGTGCCTCGCCCTGCCTGATATCCGATCACCGTATTGTCCGACCCGGTCTGATTATAACGGTTGGCCTCGGTCCCAATGCCCGTGTTGTGATTGCCCGTGGTATTGGCCAGGATCGCATAATAGCCACTGGCCGTGTTCCCGTTGCCGTCAGTATTGTAATAACACGCATAGGCTCCGCTGGCCGTGTTCCTGTATCCGATGGTGTTCGTAAATAGTGCGGAGGCTCCCGCGGCGGTATTGGCGGATCCGGTGGTGTTGGCATTCAGTGTTCCGATGCCGACCGCGATGTTGTCCTCTCCTTCGGGTGACGAGCCGTGGCTGAGGTTTAGGCCGCCGTTTCCATAATACAGTGTGCCTCTGAAATCCGTCTGATCCGGCAAATAGATGATCTGTGTCCCGTAGGATTTGACCTTGCCGTTCAATAAAATCTCATCCGCGGAAAAGTCGCCCCCGATCAGGGGTGTGCTGCTGTTGCTGTTTTCGATGTAAAGCTTGTTGCTGCCGGTTTCATTGTAACCGGCCTGGTATCCGATGAATACATTGCCGGATTTGCTGTGATACGAACCGGCAGTCCCGGCAAGGGCACCGACGATGGTATTGTACGATCCGTATTGATTGTAACTGTCCGCACTCGTGCCGACAGCCGTATTGTAATTTCCCATGGTACAGGAAAGGAGTGCATTGCAGCCGCAGCCTGTGTTGAGAGCGCCTGTCGTATTTTGATAAAGCGCATACATTCCAACCGCCGAATTAGTATATCCTGTTGTATTGTTATACAGTGACCGGTACCCGGCGGCCGTGTTGTTCGCTCCCGTTGTATTCGCATGAAGTACGCCTATGCCCGCAGCCGTGTTCCGGCGCCCTTCGTCACCCGAACTATGGCTGAGTGCGCCGCCTCCGGTTCCGATGATCAGGGTTCCGTCAAAATTCGTCTGATCGGGAAGATACAGCACCTGGTAGTGATCGATACCGATTTTTCCGGACACATCCAGGGTAAAGGACGGTGAAGTAAGGCCGATGCCGACCTTGTCCGTCCCGGTGGTCAGCCTGACGACTGTGCCGTCATCCGTCCATCCGCCCGCGCTGCCTGCAGCGCCCAGGGCCGTTCCGTTCCAGATCAGGGTGCCGTTCAGGTTGTAGAGTTTGTGGGCCTCTGAACTCAGCGCGGCGTTTGTATCCGGCAGAGTAATGGAACCCATGGTCCCCTCGTCATTCACCTCCATTAAAACATGCGAGTCACTGTCTTTCACCGACATTGTCTGTGTGTAACCTGGGATACAAATAGTCAGCACGCACAGCGTAATCCAAAAGTCATACTTTGACATGGCTACCTCCCGGTATTGAGTGGATTCACAGTGGAATTTTGCCCACCTGTCGGACAGCAGCATTTTCAGGCAGAAAGAAGAAACCGGTTGTGGTCAATGTTGTGGGATGATAGGATTATACAAAATAAATGGGTGGATTTCAAATAAAATCGTTTGTGTTTTTGACTCACAGTTGATATTTTAGAATTGTTCTGCACCTGATTCACGGAGAAGCCTTTATGATTAAAATGCAGCCGGTTGTTGCCGGAGATGAAACTGTTCAATCCGTTCAATTCGCCAATGATCAGAAACTGGGCCTGATCTGCGGACCCTGTGCGATTGAAAACCGCGACCTGGCCATGAAAACAGCGGAAACGCTGAAACAGATCGCGGATGAACTGAAGATCGGACTGGTGTACAAATCGTCATTCGACAAGGCCAACCGGACCTCTGCGGACGGTCCGAGAGGAGCGGGACTGGAAGAGGGGCTGAAAATTCTTCAGCAAGTCCGTGAGACGTTCCATGTACCCGTATGCACGGATATTCACAGGGAAACACAGGCAAAACCCGTATCAGAGGTGGCCGATATTCTGCAGATCCCCGCATTTTTGTGCAGGCAGACCGATCTGATCGCGGCGGCGTGCGAAACAGGCAAAGTCGTGAATCTGAAAAAGGGCCAGTTTCTCTCGCCGCATGAGATGCTCAAGGTTGCCGACAAGGCCGCCCGGTCCGGATGCGGTAAAATTTTGCTGACGGAACGCGGCGCCTCGTTCGGATACAACAATCTGGTGACCGACATACGCAGCCTGCAGATACTCAAAGAGAGCCGGTTTCCCGTGATTTTCGATGCCACGCACAGCGTCCAGCTTCCTGGGGGCGGCGGTACGGAATCCGCCGGCCAGCGTGAATTTATCGAATGTCTCGCCAGGGCGGCTGTATCCGCAGGTATTTCCGGCCTGTTTATCGAATCCCATCCGGATCCCGATAATGCACTCAGTGACAGGGCCTGTATGGTTCCCATGAATCAGCTGAAACGGCTGCTTCAGAATATTCTCAGATTCGATGAAATCGCAAAACAGACCGAATATATATCGATGGAAACGCTTTAATTCTTCCGGATGTATAATACTGTATGATTGATCAAATTAGGAGGGATGCGCATGCATTGTCCCAAATGTGAGGGTCCTCTGGTCCACAAAACGGTCGAGGGGACCCGGGTGCACGAATGCCCGGAATGCGAGGGTATCTGGTTCGGAAAGGATGAACTCAAAAAAGTCAGGGATCATGCGGATTCCGATCTGAAATGGATGGATTTTGAGATCCTGAAACATTCGGACAGGTTCAAGGCCAAAGCTCACAAGTATGAATGCCCGGGATGCGGAATGCCCATGCAGGTCATCGATTATGATCAGACAAAAGTGCAGATCGATTTCTGTGAACAATGTCAGGGCATCTGGCTGGATAAAAACGAACTTCAGCGGATAATCAGGGCACTCGAAAACGAGCTGCTGACGAAATCCGCCAGCGATTATGTGAAAGCCACATTAAAAGAAGCAGGGGAACTTCTGACCCGGCCGCAGCACTTTATTTCGGAATGGAAGGATTTCACCACGCTGCTCCGGCTGCTTCAGTACCGCCTGATCGGGTTGAATCCGAAAATTCATGACGATCTCGTGATTTTTCAGCACAATCCGTTGAATCAGTAATTGGTACCATTCCCGCTTTCATCGCGGCCATGCAGGCCCGGGAGCCCTTGATGCAGGATGCCGAACAACAGATAGACCGGCTGAGGGAGCAGATCCGGCAGCACGACTACCGGTACTATGTATTAAACGATCCCGCTCTCTCCGATTACGAGTATGATCAGCTGATGAACCGGCTGATTCAACTTGAAAAGGCCCATCCGGAATTGATGACACCGGATTCACCGACGCAGCGTGTGGGCGGAGAGCCCACGTCCCAGTTTCCCGCCATCACGCACGACGTGCCCATGCTCAGCCTGGGAAATACTTATTCGCAGGAAGAACTCAATGATTTTGAAAAACGGCTGCAGAATCTCCTGCCGGATGAGACTGTCGAGTATGTTGCCGAGCTCAAATTCGACGGGATTGCCGTCAGCCTGGTTTACAGGGACGGGCTGCTGGTTCAGGCGGCGACACGGGGAGACGGGATTCAGGGTGATGACATTACGGCGAATATACGGACCATACGGTCCATTCCGCTCTCGTTGATGCGGCAGGAACACCCGGGGCGCGGAAAATCGGCACAGGGAGGGCATCCTGCCGATATCGAGGTCCGGGGCGAAGTGTTTATGCCCAGAAAGGCCTTCGCAAAACTGAATCAGAAACAGCTTGCCAACGATGAAAAACCCTTTGCGAATGCCCGCAATGCCACCGCTGGAAGCCTGAAGCTCCAGGATCCGAAAATGACGGCCGCACGGCCCCTTCATTTTTTTGCATATTTCATACGCGTACTGGGAACCGGTAACAATGCGGGTGGTATCAGGCCGGCCCATCTCGAGAATCTGCATCTGCTGCGTGAGCTCGGACTGCCGGTCAGCAGGCATGTGGCTCTTTGCCGGTCCATCTGGGATGTGGTCGATTTCTGCAATACGTGGGAAGAGAAACGGGATGAGCTGCCATTCGAAATCGACGGCGTGGTGATCAAGGTCAACAGCCTGCGGCAGCAGGAGCAGCTCGGCAGCACGGCCAAAAGTCCCAGATGGGCCATCGCCTATAAATTCAAGGCCAAGCAGGCGACCACGCTTCTCAGAAAAATCCATCTGCAGGTGGGAAGAACCGGCACCGTGACACCGGTGGCCGAACTGGAACCCGTATTTCTGGCCGGATCGACCATCAGCAGGGCCACCCTGCACAACGAGGATGAAATCAGGCGGAAGGACATCCGGGAGGGGGATTCGGTTCTGATCGAAAAAGGCGGCGACGTGATCCCGAAAGTGGTCAAAGTCATCGAGGAGAAGCGGCCTCCGGAAACCCGGCGTTTTGAAATGCCGGTCCGGTGTCCGGTCTGTTCCGGACCCCTTGTCCGTGCGGAAGGCGAATCCGCGGTGCGGTGCGAGAATATCGCCTGCCCCGCCCAGGTGCACAGGCGCATCGAACATTTTGCGGCAAGGGGTGCGATGGATATCGAAGGCCTGGGGAACGCACTGATACTGCAGCTGGTGGAAAGCCGGCTCATCGAAGATTACGCCGATCTCTATACCCTGAAGAAGGAGGATGCGGCTGCGCTGGAAAGAATGGGGGAGAAGAGTGCGCAGAACCTGATTCATGCGATTCAGGAGAGTAAATCGAGACCGCTCGACAGGGTTGTTTTCGCGATTGGAATTCGCTATGTGGGTTCCACGGTGGCCTCGATTCTTGCCGATCATTGCGGCAGCATGGACGCCCTGATCGGCGCGTCGCGTTCGGAGCTCGATGCCATCGACGGTGTCGGACCGACGATATCCGAAAGCATCGGCCATTTTTTCGCACAGGAGCACAATATCGTCGTGATCGATAAACTCCGGGCTGCGGGTATCCGCATGTCCGGCGAACGTAAGGCGAAAAAATCCGGTATTTTCGACGGATGCTCATTCGTTTTGACAGGCACGCTGGACAGGATGACGCGTCAGGCCGCTTCGGAACTCATCGAATCGGAGGGCGGCAAAGTGACTTCCAGCGTCAGCAAAAACACCTCCTATGTCCTGGTGGGGCAGAATCCGGGCAGCAAATACCAGAAGGCGCAGGACCTGGGCGTGTCCCTGATCGATGAGGATACGTTTATCAGCATGCTCGAAAAATCAAAGAAAAGGCCTTTTCCGAAAGATTCCCAGCTGGCCATCGAAATATAAAAAAGGTGATCCGTCATGAAAAGCAAGGCATCGAACGGCCGTTCCGGCCGGTTTCTCAGAATCGTCATCCCGTTTATCCTGCTGCTGATGATGAGCGGGACGCTTCAGGCCGGATTCAGAATGAAATGGGTCGAAGTCAGCGTTGTCCTGGATGCGGACGGGAAGGCCCGTGTTTCCTACGCGGTCCGATGGGATTGTAAAAACGCCGACCTGCATGGATTCTATTTTGAAGGATTCGCCGGCCGCCCCGTGTTCGATGTGTCGAACGCCTATGCCGAGGATGAATCGGGCCGGCGTTATCCCCTGACAATCAGGTTCATGAATTCACGGAAATATGATATCATTCTTGCGGAAGGACAAGCGTTCCACAACGGGGAAATCACTTATTTCTTCAGGTATGATACGGATCTTGAAGCCAGTGCGAATGTGACGCAGACACCGCATGAAGAAGGGAACCTGACCGTGTTCAACTGGGCGCCTGTTCAGTGGGAGGATGCCCTGGAACATGAAACCGTCACTGTGATATATCCGGTCATTATGGGGGGCGCCACCGTGACCGATGCAGAGCTGGAATCGGTCCGTTTTATGACAGAAAAATACGTGAACGAACGCTACATGATCGATTATTCCACGGTGAATAACGATGCGGGTCAGCAATACCTGGCCGTCCGGTTTCATCGTGAAAACCCGGGACGCCGGTATCATTTTCAGATTCAGACGTATGTGGATGCCACGTTTTTCCGCCTGATAACCATGGCTCCGGGCAGTATACTGGACGAGGTTGTCGGGGCGCGTCAGGCCGAGGAAAAATATATCCTGAACCGGTTCTTCCCGGGAAGCATGCTCTCGCGCCTCCGTATCTCTTTAAATATGCTGGCTGTTCTTGCAGGCGGTTTCGTTTTTCTTTTTGTCCTGATGCCTGTCATGATTATGGCACGCAAGCATCAGTCTATGCTGATCGCCCGTGAGGGCATCGACAGGATCAAATGGGAGGGGAATGAATGGATCCCTCCGAAACTTCAGGTGGGTTCGTTCAGGAAGACGGGAAAAGTGGAAAAAAGCCTGGATTACCTCGAGGCCGGATTGCTGCTGGATGTTCCGCTTCTCACATTGCTGGGTGTGATGCTGGCGAATCTCGAAAAGTCGGGCGCTGTCACTGTTGAATCCCTGACACCGGAGCTGCGTCTCAGAAAGGGGGCGCAAGCGGCCTCCGGCAATGCCTATGAACAGATGCTGCTGGCATCGATCCGGGATGACGGTGTGATTTCGGAAGCCTCCCTGAATTCGGTTTTCCAATCCGCAGGCTCGGGGCTGGAACAGAAAACCTGGGATGCGGACCTGGATGCCACGAAAGCCCATTACCGGAAAAAGTACAGGTATGAGGAATCCAAACTACCGGTAGACGGGGCAGACGTCACCCATCGTGATCATGAATCCGGCTATCACAGGAACTGGTATCATTATGACAGCAGGGCGCGGGAAATATCACGGGGATGTACACCGCAGTTCCGGTCGATTCAGCAGGGATTTTCAGACTTCAGGACCACACCGGCCTGTTACGAAGGGCCTTTTATGCAGAATGTGTGTCACGACGCCTGCCATTCTGCCTGTCACTCTGCATGCCATTCGGCCTGTCATTCGGCCTGCCACGGCGCCTGTCACGGCGCCTGTGTGAGCAGCGGTCATTGACCGGAAAGCGCGGGATATCATGTCTTATTATGCACATATCGGGTGGGTCGACGAGTTTGCGTCACGGATCAGGCCCTATGTGTTTGTCCGTGAAACGGATCATCTTCTCATTAAAATACCCAACGAAGCCTATAAACTCAACGAACAGGGTTTCCGTATTCTCAGTCATGTATTCGGCGGACAGAGTATTTATACGCTGATCGACCGGTATTTGGAGCAGGAAACCGCGGCCAGAGATGTGCACTATTTTTTTACGGACCTGAACCTGCTGCTGAAAGGCTGCTATCATGAGCGGGGAGCGTACAGGGGCATCGAGAGAATCCCGTTCGAAATCGGATTTAACCGGTGGCCCGTTCTAAGCGAGATAGCGCTGACATACCGGTGCAATCTGGCCTGCCGTTTCTGTTATGCGGGATGCGGCTGCAGGAAGTCCGACAGCGCGGGGGAAATGGATACGGAGCAGGCCAAAACCGTGCTCGGAATCATCCGGAACGAGGCACAGATTCCTTCGGTGAGCTTCACCGGAGGGGAACCCATGCTCCGTCAGGATCTGCCCGAGCTGATCAGGCACGCCAAGTCGCTGTCCATGTGGACGAATCTGATCACAAACGGAACACTGATCCCGGCATCCGCTGCCGTATCGCTCAGGGAGGCAGGCCTGGATTCCGCCCAGATCAGCCTTGAAGCCGGTAATGCGGGCCTGCACGACCGTATCGTGCAGCATTCAGGCGCTTTCGAAAGGACTATAAACGGACTCAGGCAGCTCATGGAGGCGGGGATTCGGGTCCATACGAACACCACGATTTCGGCGATGAACCGTACGCATCTGAAAGAAATTCTGGATCTTGTGCAGGATCTCGGATTGAAAAAGCTGTCCATGAACCTGCTTATGCCTGCAGGTGCCTCTTTGGAAAATCTCGACGACCTTCTGGTATCCTATACGGAAATCGGTCCCATCGTACTGGATCTTAAAGAAAGGGCCGGGGCTCTGGATATCGAGTTTATGTGGTATTCCCCCACACCCGTGTGCATCTTTAATCCCATTGTGCACGGTCTGGGAAACAAAGGATGCTCGGCCTGTGACGGTTTGTTGAGTGTCGCACCCAACGGGGATGTGCTGCCGTGTTCCAGCTATCCCGAACCTGTGGGCAATCTCCTGAATAAAAACGGATCTTTTGGGGATCTGTGGGAATCCTCCGGTGTCCGGTTTTTCCGTGACAAACAATTTGTTCATGAAAAATGCCGTGACTGTGAGGACCTTGCCGTGTGCAACGGCGGTTGTCCGCTGTACTGGCGCCATGTCGGGTATCAAGAACTTGTGGAGGATAAAAATGTCATGGTTTCCGGCTCCTGAACTGCAGGGTGACATTCACTTTGTTTTAATGAAGTCCATGCCGTATCGCCTTCGGATGTTTGCCATTGTCGTGGTCATGCTTCTTGGAGTTGCGCTCGAGATGATGGTTAATTACTGGCTCGGACTTGCTGTCCTGTTTTTCGGAACACTCATGGGCATGATCCGCGGATACAGGGCAAAGCCGAAAATGAAACGCGGCGAAACATGGAGCAGGGTCACCCCCGATGAATTCAAAAAGATCAAGGAGAAGGAAAAACAGCTGAAAAAATGGGACCGGGATGCCTTCGATATCACCAACGGCCTCGGATGCCTGGTTCTGTTTTTGTCGATTCTGGGATTCTGTTTACTGTTTTACGTCACTTTCAGACTGTTTGACAATAGGATAGCCGGTTATGTCATGCTGAACGGTGCGGTTGTGCTCTTTCCGCACTGGATCACGGGCGTGCGAACGTATTTGAAAAAGGACAGTCTGATTCTGAAAATCAGGCATCTGGAACATATTATGAAGGCCCTGTCCGCAAACAGCGAAGTACAGGTGCAACCCATGCTGTCCGTTGAAAAAACGCAGGACGGCAAGGACATTCCCAAAGACGCCAGGCTGATGATTCGCCTCTTGAATGCGCCTGAGGGATTTATGGGAATTCAGGTGCAAATATCAATCAATAATGTTCAGGGAACCGATTATCCGTATCTGTACTGCGTGCTTCTCGCCAGATCGGAAAACCGGATATTCGACACGGCCACAACGCGCTCTCCCTCCAGGAAGGTCGTGGTCGAACGCAGCTCAAGCGAGGGAACGGACATTGTCGTGGTCCGGCAGAAAACCACCAAAAATTCCGGTTATCATACCACCAAACCGGCCAGCCTGTTCGTGGTTGCAGCTGCCCTCGGTCTGGCCCGCGAATATGCAGGGGACAGCAATTCGTGATCCCTGTGTGGCAATAAATTGGACATTTTTACAGGGCTGGAGAGGTGCATGCCTGTTTGGCTAAAAATATTGGATCCCCAAAGGACCAGGGGAATTTTAGAATTGGTGGTTTCGAGGATAATTTATTTTCAGCCCCGTAGGGGCGACATATTATTAGAAATCGTTAACGATATTCATCCAGAGTCCCGTAGGGACGAAATATTTCTAGGATCATAATAATTCAATCAGCCGGAGGGCAAAATATAAACCGGAAGTGAGGATGGGAGGTATTATGGCAAACACATACACGCAAATCTACATTCAATTTGTATTCGCCGTTCAGAACCGAATATCATTAATACGGCCGGAATGGAAAGATGAGTTGTACAAATACATCACAGGTATTATTAAAAAGCAGAAGCATAAATTGATTGCGATAAATGGTACGGTAAATCATCTTCATGTTTTTATTGGATACAAACCCCATCAATCGATTCCCGATTTATTACAGGATATCAAGGGGCATTCATCTAAATGGATCAATGAAAGAGGATTTGCCATGGGTAAATTTTCATGGCAGGCGGGATATGGTGCATTTTCGTATTCACAATCTCAAATTGATCCTGTTGTAAAATACATCGTCAATCAGGAAAAACATCACAAGAGAAAGACATTCAGGGAAGAATATATTCAATTCCTGAAAACATTTCAAATTCAATTTGACGAAAAATACATTTTGAACGATATCGGTGATTTATATTGAAATATATTTTCTCGTTTCTATAAATATTGCGTCCCTACGGGACTAAGGGAATAGATATGTGTTGTTTCTATAAATATTGCGTCCCTACGGGACCAGGGGATTTTGGTAATGGTGGTTTTACGAACTATTTTTTCTAGCCCCGTAGGGGCGACATATTTCTAGAAACCATTGGGATAAAATGCGTCTAGTCCCGTCAGGGACGACATATTTCTCGGGGCTTCGGCAGGTGATACGCTTTATCTTTAAACCTTGGATCCCTACGGGACCAGGGGATTTTGGAAATAGCGGTTTTGAGAAATATATCTTATCAGCCCCATAGTCTACAAATATTGAGTCCCTACGGGACTAAGGGAATAGATATGTGTTGTTGCTACAAATATTGGGTCCCTACGGGACTAAGGGAATACATATGTGTTGTTTCTATAAATATTGCGTCCCTACGGGACCAGGGAATTTTAGAATTGGTGGTTTCGAGGATAATTTATTTTCAGCCCCGTAGGGGCGACATATTTCTAGAAACCATTGAGATAAAATGCGTCTAGTCCCGTCAGGGACGATATATTTCTAGGGGCGACATATTTCTAGAAACCATTGGGATAAAATGCGTCTAGTCCGGTCAGGGACGATATATTTCTCGGGGCGATATATTGCTAGTTATCCCCCAGAATCAGGCGCATGACAGCCGCATCCATGTTGCCGCCGCTCAGGATGACGCCGACGCGGCCCGGGGCCGCGACGCTGCGGCTCAGGAGGGCCGCCAGTCCGAGTGCCCCTGAGGGCTCCACCACCAGTTTCATCCGGTAAAACAGGAACCGGACAGCCTCCTTAATAGCCTCTTCGGAAACGGTTTTCATGTCGTGCACATATTCCAGGACCAGGGGGAAAGTCAGCTTGCCCAGGGACGAGGTCCGTGTGCCGTCCGCGATGGTCGGGGGATTCTTGACACGGTGCAGGGTCTTCGTATGAAACGACCGGGTCGCATCGTCCGCAACCTCCGGCTCGATTCCGATTACGCGGCAGTCCGGGCACATGCCCCTCGCGGAAATCGCGGATCCGCTGAGCAGGCCGCCGCCTCCGCATGGCACGAGCAGCATGTCCAGTTTTCCGGTTTCCCCGAGCAGCTCAAGTGCCGCGGTTCCCTGCCCGGCAATGACTTCGGGATGATCGAAGGGCGGAATCAGCGTATAACCATGCTTCTTCTGAAGATCCCGGGCCAGTTGTTCCCGTTCCGCTTCGTCCGGATTGTATTCCACGATTTCCGCACCGTACTGTTCCGTAGCCGCACGCTTGGTAGCCGGCGCATTGTCCGGCATCACGATAATGGTCCTGATATTCAGGAGTTTTCCGACAAGGCCCACGGCCTGTGCATGATTGCCGGAAGAATAGGTGATCACGCCGCGCGCCTTTTCCTCATCCGATAACTGCAAAATGCTGTTGAATGCTCCCCGGAACTTGAACGCGCCTACCCGCTGAAAATTCTCGCATTTGAAAAACACCTCGGCCCCGGCCAGATGATTGAGTGTTCTCGAGGTCATGACGGGCGTGATATTGGCGTGTCCCGTGATTCTTTTCTTCGCGGCAAGTACTTTTTCGAACATGGGGGCTCCGGTTTAAGACGAGGGAATTTGTATGGATCATCATTCCAGACACGATGTCTAACTTACATATTTCACATCGCATTTTGCAAGCATAATTTTCCGTGTGCATGTCCGCGGAAGCCCTAAAAACGTGTTGATATTTATTATGCTTCTGTGTTAATTACAAGAAATGCAAACTCAGTCCGGAGGCAACCATGAAATCGAAACCCGTATTCAGAAGTTTACAAATGCTGTTCGGCGGCATGGCCCTGGTGCTGTCCATGTGGACGGCCATGATCACCGGATTTACGCTCGGAAAAAGTCTGACGATTCTTCTGTATGCGGATGGTTACAGGCCTGCAACCTACACGATCGAGGCCTTGTACTTTCAGAAGGCAAACGGCATCAACAGGCCCAACCGGACCTGGGACAATTACTATGCCGAAGGCACGGTCGAAGGCCGGAAGGAAAGATTCGGTCTGGGCAGCTATGTCCAGGGCATTCTGAAAACCAGGGAGGATCTGGAAGCCCAGGTGCAGGTTGGGCAGAAGCTGGCCGTGCTCTACAATCCGGATGTGCCCGTAAAGACGCAGCTTCGGGTGCTTTATCCTGAAAAAAAATTCACTGAAACCTGGACGCATGTCAGGAACAAATCGATCCGGGTCGGATATGCACCCTGGGGCATATGCATGTTTCTCTGTATCCTTTTCGGTATTGCCGCACGCGAACGCAGGTCCACGCTTGGTTTCGTTTTTATGGGCACCATTTTCATCGTTTTTTCTTGGATGCCTGCCATATTGAATATGCTGTAGACGTTGATAAAACGCCGATTTTTTAACGGACCCGATATGTAGTATGAATTTTATGGATATTCTCCGTTGAATTTTTCAGATTTTACTTGCATAATTCGTTCATTATCGGTTCATTGTATTGAAATCAGGCAACATTTCCGCAAACGGATATTTTTCTATCTGCAACGGTCAATCGAACGGTTTTCTGAACCGGACGTATACTCCGATCGAATTCAATTGATCATCACGGCGTGACCTGGTAATTCAGGAGAACACCATGTGTCTGTTTCAATCATTGAATTCAGCTCAGATGGATTCCTCCACACACCGGTCTTCTTTGTTCAGCAGCGGCAGGATACCGCCATTAATATCCGCCATGTTTCCAATACACGGATTTTACCAAAGGAGGGTCAAATGCACTTCAAGCACATGTTTTCGGCACTGGTTGTTTTTGGGATGCTGTTCAGCAGTTTTATAAACGCCCAGTACGAGGGAAAGTACGCATTGTTCGTTGTCGCCGATGAAACGGCTTTAAACAATGCCGAAAATGAACTGACATGGAGGCTCGAGGATATGGGGTTCGATCTGACCGTATGGGGACAGGCCGCTTCTTCGGATGAAATAACGGACGGCATGGATCTGGTGCTGGTTTCGGCCACTGTCAGTTCGGGTACGATCGCCGATAATATGCCGGGTCTTCCCGATCTCCCCGTTCCTGTCATCAACTGGGAACCTTTTCTTTATGATGCACTGGGTTTTCAGGCCGCTGACGGCGGTGAATTTTCTGCGATGGATATCGAAATTATTGCGGATGGTCATCCCCTGGCCGCGGGTCTGGCAACAGGCGTGGTCACGGTTGCAACTGTGGAAAAGGGTATTAGTTATGGCACACCGGAGGGTGATGCGGAAATCATTGCAGTCAACACGCTGGATCCGACGCAGGCGGTTCTATTCGGCTATGATGCAGGCGATCTGATGGCCGCAGGCCCTGCACCAGCCAGACGGATCGGTCATTTTCTGCTCAATGATGTGGCCGATGCCATGACAGAGGAGGGCTGGGCCCTGTTCGACGCATCCGTAAACTGGGCCATGGGGAGCGAAGGATCGGATGTGGAGTCACAAACTGATGCCCTCCCTTCTGAATTTGCACTTGATAACAATTACCCGAATCCGTTCAATCCGGTCACTTCTATCCCTTTCTCTGTTCCAAGGCGCTCAAGAATCCGCATCAGCGTGCTGAACAGTCTGGGGCAGGAGGTGGCGATAATCGCGGATGATATCAGGAATGCCGGCCGGTATACGGTTGATTTCGATGCCTCTGAAATATCGAGCGGTCTGTATTTTTATCAGCTCTGCAACGGATCGCAGATACTGACCCGAAAGATGCTCGTTTTACGGTAAAATCAGCATGTCCTGCGCCGACATTCCCTGCGCAGGACATGGTTATATTGAAAGGGTGCTGTCATGTCCAAATTAAAAAATCTGTTCACCAATATCACCCTCCTGGTTTTCATTGTAACCGTACTTCTTTTTTTCATCATCGCGGTAATCAATCCGGATTTCAAGCTGGACCGGTTCGAGAACATTCTGTCCGTCATGCTCAGGATTCTGGGGGTTACCGGTATTACGGCCCTGATCAGTAAATTCGTCCGTAAATCCACCCTGCTGAAATCGGTTCTGCTGCTGGTTACGACCATTCTGATATGGTTCTCCTTCTTTCCGCTGTATTCGATCCGGTTTCAGGTGAACCCGGAGGATGCAGCCGTGTTTCTGAACGGCGCGGCGCGGCTGAATCCCGTACGCGGGCTGTGTCCGGGATCCTACGATTTCGAAATCAGAAGCCCGATGTATGAAACAACGGCCATGACACTGAACTTCATGGATGTCCTGATCAGCAGGACGGTCGACGTACGCATGGAACCTTTAAAAGGCATGGTACGGATTGAGACCAATGTGGAAAATCCGGATGTGGCTTTGCGTGATACCGGATCCGGACAATTGAAGGAATTCGGAAAGTCCCGGAATTTACAGGCGGTTCAATACGGCGAATACTGGTGTATCCTGGAGAAAACGGGTTATCAGGCCGACAGCGTACGCATTCAGGTGGATTCGGACAGCAGCCTTGTGCGGATAAATCTCGCACCTGTTGCGGTTCCGACATATCCTGTGACAGTGATGACACGCTCGGATGCAAGCATATTCTGGCTCAGTCAGGGGAGATGGAAACATGTGACCGACTCGAACATCTACGGAGCCGCGGAGTTCAGATTGCCTTCAGGACCGCAGTCACTGGAGCTGGAACAGGATAATGACAGGGTGAAACGTGTCATATCCGTACAGAGGGACCAGAACAATTATTTCGAGCTTTATTTTTAGGGGATGCCGATGAAACAGACCATCAGTGAGAGGATGTTCTGTACAATACTCGTCAACCTGCTTTTTTTTACAGCAATGCGTACAGAAGCCATGCCGAAAACCGGCCCGATGCCCCGTAACCGGACAATCCAGGTGGTGATTCTGCCGTTTGATGAGGTTGTCACCGATTCCGTGCACAGGTTCACGTGGCTGGAAAAGGATATTGTAAGAATGCTGAACACGGAACTCTCCAAATTCGGCAAACTGAATATCAGTGTGCTTTTCAGGGAAAAACTGGCTGCCCTGGGACTTGAAAGCGTATTAGCCAGTATCTATCAGGACAGGGACGGTGTGCTGGTCGATGATCCCGGTTCAGTGATCGAGACATTGAAAAAATCCGGACATTTTCAATCGGCCGATTATATCATTCTGGGCAGTTTCAGGGTGTTCAGGGACTTTATGCGCATCGATGCCCATCTGATCGATATTCAAACCACGGAAATACTGACCAGTGTGCCCATGCATTTCCAGACCGGCAGGCTGCTGTATGAAATCACGGCTTTCGGTGAGATTCTTTATCAGACCATGGACAGACTGTTCAATCCCAGGGACCAGATGATCGTTACCCTGCTGCCGTTCGAGGGAGAGGATCAGGAACTTTGTCAGAATATCTATATACATATGAATGCCGAAATGTACCGGATCGTGAGGCATTCGAATATTCAGAATCTCGTGATCAAACAGATACTTCCCGGCCAGCAGGAAATCATCGATGCTTTTCATGACCGGTCAAAAAGCGCTATCGATCTCGGCCGTGAACTGGCGTCCGATTACCTGATTGAAACCAATATGATCATGATGCACGAACCGGAAGAATCTCTGAAATTATGTTACAGCCTTCAGGGGCTGAACGATTCGAGCTCGAAGGATGGGAATGATTTCATACAGACCACGGAAACGGAATATCAGCATGATGTGCCCGGCTTGTGCGTGAAGATGCTGAAGGATCTTGGATTTGAAGATATCGTGGCCGAAGAACAGGTTTCGGAGGATTCTGCGGCCTATGCAGTGGACAGAGAAGCGAGCCCCTTTGAAATTCTGAGATCCGGTATCGTCCTGTTCGATCAGAAAAAATATGAACTGGCCGAAGAGCGGTTCATGAAAGCGGCTTCAAATCGCGAGACATCGGACCTGGCCAACTTTTATATTGGCGAGATCCGGGGCAAACAGAACAATTTTTTTGAACAATTCAAGTACCAGTACAAATCCGTGAAAAGAAACCGCATCTATATAAGTTTTGAGGTTAAACTGATGCCCGTGCTGCTTCAATCCCGGATCGATTCCGATTTCCGCGGTGATGTTGGATTTCTGTACAATGAATCTCATTTTTATTTGCCGAAGTTTCAGGCCGGATACAAACTGACACCCAATGTGATGCTGAATCTGGGGATAGGGTTCTGGTATAGAAACGTTCCCTGGGCCAGTGCCAAGCCGTTCCAGTACAGTTACAGCGGTACATTGGATGCGGTGCGAAAGGATCCATACACGGGGAATTACGAGGATTTGACTTATAATTTCACGCTTTATCACAATTATCTTCAGGAATACGATTTCTCTTTCACGTATTTTTTCCTGCCGGAGCTCAGTGAAAGGGAACTCATCCCGTATTTCAATTTTGGTTTGCGGTATACGCGTATTACGCCGTATTTGGACGGATACTGCAGAACGGGCCAGGGAGATTATGGTTTGATCAAATCGTCCGGTTATCTGGAGCCTGAAGATGTACTTCAGCCTTTTGCGGTTCTTGGCATCGAATATTTTCTGACACGGCGGCGTCCCACGGCTTTCGGCGATCTGGCGCTTTATTTTTACGGCGAAGTCATCCGGCCGCGTAACTTTTCTGTCCGCTCCCCGGATCTGCCGGAAATGACATCATCGATCCGTCTGGGCGAAGTCGCTTTCAACATGGGAATGAAAACTTCGAAACCGTTATTCATGATTACCATACCATATTACTTTGTACTGTTCGTCGTGGATCTTTTTTGAATATATACATGCAAAAAAGAATGATATCCTTCTCAGTTACATTGCTGCCGTAATTTTCTTTTAATACTATAATTAATGTAAATACATCAATTATGTGTATTAATATTAACTTCAGAATCAGACTGCATCCATACTTTAATCTGCAGAAAAATTTTCTGATGATCATGGAATGAAAGCATCCTGTGCAGTTTTATCGGCAAAATGTCATGATCAGTTCCGGAGCGGCACAGATCCATTCTCCGTTTCGCGGCACTGAAAATTACTGTTTTAAAAACGCAGGCACTGCACAGACTGGACAAGCGACACGGACCCCCAATCCGGTTTAATCGAGGACTCTCCAACGGTCGGTGGAGTGGGTCTTGTTTTTGATGAAATGATGAGAATTGATAAGGCGGGTGAACCGGTTTAGGTGCAGGTGTTTTTTAATGCCCGGAAGCCTTTCATCACTTGATTTTTGTCGATCGGGCCTTTAAATTGTAATATCCGATGTATCGGCAATGTGGTTTGAATGTCATTTTTTGGGAGGCCAGACTCATGGATCCTGTCATGATCATCGCGGCATTTGTGGTTGTTATCCTGTTCATCATCATTCTATTGGTTCGATACGAGAAAAAACGCACGCTTGCCATCGAGGAAAAGGCAAAGTTGCGCGGTTATTCGTTTACGGCAAAATCAGGGACAGATCCGCTTCCGGATGCGCAAAACATACGTCTTTTCAAGCTGGGACATTCCCGGCGCCTGTTCAATATGCTGCAGAAAAACACGGATACGGGATTTGAATGGATATTCGATTATCAGTATATCATCGGGCACGGAAGAAACAGGCAAACGCACAGGCAGACCGTGTTTCTTTTTCACTCGAGCCGTCTGAATCTGCCGTATTTTGAAGTGAGGCCGGAATATTTCTTTCATAAAATAGGAAAGGCATTCGGATATCAGGATATTAATTTCGAGCAGTATCCGGAATTTTCCAAAAAATACCTGCTCAAAGGCAGGGAACCGGCTGCCATTCAGAATATGTTCACCCAGGAAGTGGTGTCCTTTTTCGAGCGCGAAAAACGCATCTGCGCCGAGAGTGGCGGCCAGACTCTGATTGTCTTTTACGCGGGCAAACGTGTGTCTCCGGAAACACTTTTCGAGAAACTGGAGATCGTGCAGCGCCTGGTTTATACGCTGTCCAGACACAGCGATTTTAAATAATTATTCCGTCGATTCATGCAGGACAAAAACATAATCCTGCTTCAGCCAGGGAGAACAGCTGATATGAAAAAACTGAGATGGGGCGTGTTAAGCACGGCCAGAATAGGGATCGAAAAGGTCATTCCGGCCATGCAGAATGGGGAATACTGTGAAATAACCGCCATTGCATCAAGATCTCTTCAAAAAGCGGAATCTGTCGCGAAACGCCTGCATATTCCCAAATTTTACGGATCGTACGAGGATCTGCTGGCTGACCCTGATATCGATGCGGTCTACAATCCGCTGCCCAACCATCTGCATGTGCCATGGTCCGTGAGGGCACTTGAATCGGGAAAACATGTGCTGTGTGAAAAACCGGTCGGCATGTCCGTTGCAGATGCACAGTGCCTCGTGGATGCCTCCAAAAAATATCCGCATTTAAAAGTGATGGAAGCCTTTATGTACAGGTTTCATCCCCAATGGGATTATGCGAAGGAATGCGTGGAAAACGGGCGGATCGGTAAGCTCAGGGCTATCCAGTCGGTATTCTCCTATTATAATGACGATCCGGATAACATACGCAACAAGGCGGAATACGGAGGCGGGGCGCTCATGGATATCGGCTGTTACAACATCTCCCTGTCCAGATACTTGTTTCAGGCCGAACCCGTTCATGTAATGGGGCACATAGAAACCGATCCGGTGTTCCATACGGACAGGCTGTGTTCCGCGGTACTCGTTTTTCAAGATGGCACATCCGGGTTCACCTGTTCCACCCAGCTTTTCAATTATCAGCGTGTATGGATTATGGGCACTGAAGGCCGCATCGAAATCGAGATTCCGTTCAACGCGCCCAATGACCGCTCCTGCCGTTTGTGGGTGCACACGGTCGAAGGAATCCAGGAGAAACCATTTGAAATCGCGGATCAATACACATTGCAGGGCGACAGGTTTTCCCTGTCGGTCATTCGTGATACGGACGTACCCACGCCGCTTACGGATGCAGTGGCAAACATGAAAGTCATCGAAAACATCAGGGCCGTGAACAGGAAGGCTCCATGAAAAGAAGGCCAATAGTTCAGGCAATATGCTTGTACCAGACATTCATGGATTCGATCCGGCCGGCTATTTGTGTGTTGTTGATCAATGTCCCGGTGTAATGATAACCGGTCCGTGCAAATGTGATGTTCATACCCGGGGACAGGGCACGGGCGATGGTGTACAATGTGATGATATGCTGCTCCCGCATCTCTTTTTCCATGCGCAGAAGCAGTGCAGTGGCCAGACCCTTTCCCCGGTGCTCGGGCAGGGTGGCAAAGTCGGTCATTTCTGCTGAAGCCGCATCCATGTCTTTTTCCCCGGAAGCCGCCGCGATCAGTCTTCTGTTCATAAATACGCCAAAATAATCGATATGGGATTTCATGGTCCGTTTCAGGTACCCGGGATTGGTGATGGGGAACGGATAAGAATCATAGACCCGGTCATACAGACGGGCCAGGGTCTTCATCTGCGTTTCTTTAAGTTTCCGGATGCTGCATGATCGCTGAATCGTTATGCGGCTGTTTTCCTCTGCCTTTGTTTCTGCCAGGCGAAGGTTGTCCGTTATTTTGGTGCGCATTTCCCCGGACAATTTCGACCGGTCGGGATTGAGGAATTTCGACATAAAGTACACATTCCGTTTTCCCCGATAAAAACCGGGTATAAAGGCTTTCATCTGATAGTGGCACTTCTCAAACTGGTTTTTGGCCCATTCCGGCACCTTGCAGAATATTTTTCCGTAATGCTGTTTTTCGGCCAGTGTTTCGATGCGGGGCACGATATCGTTCAGATCCCTTTTATCAAGCTTCATCAGATAGACACGCCTGTTTTCGTCCCCGTGCTGAATGAGTGAATGTCCTATTTTTATCAGTTTATCGGGCATGGGATTCCTTTCTCTTCAGAATGAGTGAAAGCGGCACGAAAAGGAACAGGGACAGACAGATACCGAAAAAACTGGGATCCAGACCGAGCCACGGTTTCGACTTTAAAACGATCAGAACCAGCGTGAGACTGCCGCCTCCGACCATGCTGATCAGGGCCGCTGCCGGATGGCTTTTTTTCCAGAAATATGCCCCCAATGTAGGAATCAGCAGGCCCGCCACCATAAACGCATACGCATGCAGGATGATTTCCAGGACGGACTGAAAGGAACTGGCGAGAAACAGGGCGAGTGTCCCTATGACCAGGGTTCCTGTTTGTGAAATGCGGACCGCGTTTTTGGATGAAATCCCGGATTTTCCGGAACTCCCGATCATATCGTTGACAAGATGGCTCGATGCAGCGATCAGGCAGCTGTCAGCTGTGGACATCACGGCCGAAAAATAAGCTGCGAGTACGATGCCGGTGACACCCACGGGCAATACATTGTGCAGGAGCATGGGCATGGCCATTTCCGGTTCGGCCTCCGGAAAAGCCACGCGGGCGACCAGGCCGAGCGTGACACCTGCAAAGGCCATTACGGGATATTCGAGCAGACCGGCGATAAAAAAAGCCTTCCTTGCTTCCCTTTCATTCCGGCATGCATAAATGCGCTGATACAGTGTCATGGCCACGAACCAGACCGGAATAATCGTGATGAACCAGTTGAACAATTGAACCCACGTGACATTGTCCAGCCTGAAATGGGAGGGAGGCAGGCTGGAGGTCAGGGCGTGCCAGCCGCCGGTTTTGATGATGGCGAACGGAATACCGAAGCCGATCAGACCGGTAAGCAGAATGAACCATTGGACCGTGTCCGTATAGATGACGGCCTTGAGCCCCCCGAGCACCGTATAGACCAGGATCACCGCGGCCATGACGTACAAGGAAAAATGCAGGGGCTCCATCCATGTCAAATCCGAGAAAACGCTTCCGGCCGCCAGTTTGGCGCCGGCGAGTATCTGGGCACTGGTGAACCCGAGGTATCCGATTCCCGATATGATGGCGGCGATCAGGGCCACGGTTCCGCCGTACCTGTACCTCAGGAAATCCGGGTAGGTCAGAAAACGGTGTGTATCGCCGAGTTTCTTGATACGGGGCACCATGATCACGGCTACCATCCAGGCACCGGCCAGTCCCGTGAAAAGCAGCCAGCTGCCGGACAGGCCGATCAGGAACCCCAGCCCTCCCAGGCCGATGGAGAATCCGCCGCCGACATCCGTGGCCACCAGGGACATGCCCACATGAGAGGCGGATATGTTCCGGCTGCCCACAAAATAGTCTTCACGGTCCGTGTTTTTCCGGTAGAAATAAAAGCCGATACCCAGAACCGCAGTGAAATATAGTCCGAATAGGACATAATCGATCCAGATCATTCGGTTTCGTCCCCGGCATTTCTGCGTTCGAACCGGTCCAGGTCCTGTGGAACGAGCGTCATGGACTCGTTCGCATCCGATAAAAGCCTGGCAATGCCCGTGGCTACGGTTTCATTGGCCTCGTCCAGATTCAGCTGCAGGGTGCATTCCGCACATTTCCGGTCACAGAATATGGGTTCATAGGAATCCGGCTCCTTGTACGTGGTGATGACGCCTTCATAATTCCGGAGCACCACTTTGTTCGTGGACCATGAGATCAGATAATTCGGCATCACCGGGATCTTGCCTCCGCCGCCGGGCGCGTCGATTACATAAGTGGGCACTGCAAATCCGCTGGTATGTCCGATCAGGCTTTCGATGATTTCGATGCCCTTTCCGACAGGGGTTCTGAAATGCGACAATCCTTCGGACAGATCGCATTGATACAGATAGTAGGGCCGGACCCTGTTTTGTACAAGTTTATGCATCAGGCGCTTGATAATGCGGGGACAATCATTGACACCGGCCAGTAAAACGGTCTGGTTGCCCAGGGGCAGTCCCGCATCTGCCATTTTTGAAAGAGCCAGTTTTGCGGATTCGGTCATTTCCCTCGGGTGATTGAAATGCGTATTGATCCAGACAGGACGATGAGACTTCAGCATATCCACCAGATCGTCCGTGATGCGAAACGGCAGCACTACCGGTGTCCGTGTGCCCACACGGATCACTTCCACATGATCGATGCGTTCAATCTCACCCAGGATCCAGTCCAGATATCCGTCGCTCAGCATGAACGGATCTCCTCCTGAAAGCAGAACGTCCCGTATTTGCGGCGATTTTTTTATATAGTCGATGCCCTGCAACAGGGTCACTTTATCCGGGATATCATCCAGATCCCCGACCTTTCGTTTCCTCGTACAATGCCGGCAGTACATCGCACAGACATTGCTGACATGAAACAGAACGCGGTCCGGATAACGATGCGTGATCTGGGGAGCCGGACTGTCTTTTTCTTCGGCCAGCGGATCTTCCATTTCGCAGGGCTGCATGGTCAGTTCCTGGGGAGATGGAAAACTCTGCCTGAAAATCGGATCGTTCTCATAATCTTTGAAATCGATCAGACTCAGATAATACGGGGTAATGGATATCGGGAATTTCTGCACGGTCTTGTTCCGCATCGCTTTTTGCTCATCTGAAAACCGGATATCGGTCAGTCGTTCGAAATCATGAATGCTCTTGATGGTATGTTTCTGCTGCCATTGCCAGTTTTTCCAGTTTTGCCACATACTATCATGATCGATTCTTTCGGCCAGGTCCTGCTGCTTGCTGTTGAATTGTTTCATTTTATTGCTGTTCCTTCCCGTTATTATCCGGTTTTTCACAGCTGGCAATCAGGACTTTCGGACCGCATTTGTCGAAGTTTACCCAGATTTTCTGCATATGATTGACTGTGGGGATCACTTTTTTGACTTTTCCGGTATCTTTAAAAATGGGGTGGTAGATGGTTTCTCCACGGAGGTAGGTGTCATATGGCGTATACGTCTTGTCTTTTGATGTCATGATATCCTCCATAAACGATCTCAGTGCCGGCATCAGACACAGTTCATAGTGTTAAGATAGGCAATTCAGGCTGGATTGTCAAATTCAGGCAGGAAACAGGTCGTTTTAACCCGCTAAATGTGAAGAAGACTTGCATTTAGTGCAGCGTGTTCTAAATTATAATATTCCGTGAAACATGGCAGAGTGATGTTGCGCTGGACAGGTTTGTATCAAGTCCGCAGACAGGTAAACCGTGTGATCATCAACAGGAGCGTGTCATGAACCTTTCGAAAACCCAATGGGTCTCGGCCGTGATCGTACTTTGCTTCGCTGTGACCGTGTGGCCGCCATAATCTGCGCAGGATGTGCTGATGACAGGATATTGTCCGGGCATATCCATGAATGGCAGTCGATACGGTTGCCGGACAAACCGCGCCGATCCCGCCTGCAGCCCCGGTACATCCGGTTGAATATAAGTCCGGTTCGGGTGTAATCCCTGAAAACGGAGGTGAATCATGGAAAACCTGTTTTTCGTTCCGGCCATCGCCCTGGCGATCTGGGGAATCGTTTCTTCCATCGTTATCGTGTCGTATCTTTCAGACAGGGGGATACAGATCAATTTTCCGCTGATTCGCCTGTATGTCATCAAATATGTGCATCAGTACCGGAAAATGACGCAGGAAGAACAGGGCCGTCCCGGATTCTGGTTTTATTCCTTTGTGGTGTCGATGAATGCTGCTCTCGTCCTGGCCGTGACCGGACTGATACTCCTGTAAGTGAACTTTCTCTTGACTTTCAATTTTCAATGTCTTATCCTATAATTCGTTTGATATCGGTATAAGAGGAACGGATTAAGGAGGACAAGCGTGAGCAGCAAACCCACCCGTATTGAAAATCCCTATGGATATCATGATATTGAAGCCGGAGAATTCGTGATCACCAGGCCCGATACGCCCACACCGTGGATGAATTACCTCGGTGAAGGCCGATACGGCGGAATCATATCGAATACCGGCGGCGGTTTTTCATTCGAACGGGATCCGCGCAACCGGCGTGTGACGCGATACCGCTACAATGCCGTGCCCGCGGATCAGCCCGGACGCTATATCTATCTGAGGGATCAGGAGACCGGCGATTTCTGGAGCCCCACATGGCAGCCCGTTGTCCATAAACAGCTCGAAAACTACAAATGCAGGCACGGCACGGCCTATACCATCATCACGAGCCTGTACAAGGGTATTTCGGTCGAGATCCTGTATTTCGTGCCGCCGGCATCCTCCGAGGAAAAATGTCCGTGCGAGCTGTGGGTCGTGAAAATACGGAACGCGGGTGACCGTGCCAGAAAACTGGCAAGTTTCAGCTATGTGGAATTCAGTTTCTGGGATGCCGTTATCGATCAGACCAATCTCGACTGGGGAGGTCATATCGTTCACAGCCGGATCAAAGACGGCATTATCAAGGCCTTTACCCAATTCAGGGATACGACCACGTTTTTCTCGAGCAGCAAAAAGAACTCGGGATTTGACACGGACCGTGAACAGTTTATAGGCCGTTACAGGGATCTGGCAAATCCCGAAGTCGTGGAAACCGGCATTTCCAGAAACAGTGAATGTCCGAGGGGCAACAATATCGGATCATTGCACCATGAATTCGATCTGGCCCCGGGAGAGGAAACGGAGATTGTTTTCATGATGGGCGTCACCGAGGACCGGGATGCCGTGGAAGCCGTGGTCCGCAAGTATCGGGAACCGAAACAGGTGGCCGCCGCATTCGAGACCCTGAAAGCGGACTGGAAAGCCTATCTCGGCAAATTTACGGTGAATACACCCGACATGGAACTGAATGTCATGCTGAATTTCTGGAACGCGGTTCAGTGCCGCGCCAACCTGTACTGGTCGCGGTTCGTTTCCGGTTATGATACGGGCCTCGGCAGGGGTATGGGAACCCGGGATTCCGCACAGGATACACTGGGAACGGTGCACAATCTTCCAGGACATGCCAAATCGACGCTGAACATGCTGTGGAAACTTCAGTACAGGGACGGCCATGCCTGGCATCAGGTGTTTCCGCTCACGGGTGAGGGCGGTGCCGGACTTGCCGAGGAAATTCCGGACTGGCCCCAGTGGTTCAGCGACGACCATTTGTGGCTCATCATCGGCACCTGCGGATATTTGAAGGAAACGGGTGACATGGCTTATCTGGAGGAATCCGTCAAATATTATGACGGCGAAGCGGAATCCGTCTGGAATCATATGATGAAGGCCGTGGATTTTACGCTCGCTCACCGTGGTCCCAGGGGCCTGCCGAGAATCGGATTTTCCGACTGGAACGACACCATGAACATCGATCATGGCAGCGGCAAGGCGGAGAGTGTGTGGACAGGGGAACAGTTCTGTTATGCGCTTCTCGAACTGGCGGATCTCTGCCGGTATCTGAAAAAGGATGCTGATGCGGAAAGGTTCGGAGCGCTTCACCGTGAGATGGCCGGTATCATCGAAAAAGAGGCGTGGGACGGAGAATGGTACGCCAGGGCTTATGATGACGAGGGAAAGCCCATCGGGATTCATTCGGAGCCCTTCAATCAGATATCGCTGAATACTCAGACCTGGTCCGTGATGGCCGGGCTGAACGACCGGGAAAAAACGATCCGGGCCATGCAAAGCGCCCATACGCATCTGAACACGCCCTATGGATTGAAACTCATGACGCCGCCTTATTCCGTGTATTCCCGGCGGATTCAGGGAACCACCACGTTTCCGCCCGGAGCCAAGGAAAACGGCGGCATATTCTGCCATGCCAATACCTGGGCCATCGTCGCAGCGGCCATGCTGGGAAAAGCGGACCTCGCATATCAGTATTATACACAGATTTCCCCGCTCGCGAGAAAGGATGCGGATGTCTATATGGCGGAGCCCTATGTTTACTGCCAGAATATATGCAGTCCCGAGCACCCCAATTACGGTATGGGGCGGAATACCTGGCTGACAGGCACGTCTTCCTGGACCTATGTGGCCGGAACGCAATGGATTCTGGGCATCCGGCCCACCTACAGCGGATTGAAAATCGATCCGGTTATTCCTGAAAGCTGGCAGGGATTCGAGGCCGAGCGGATTTTCAGGGACAGGACATACCGCATTACCGTAAAGCGGATCGGAAAAGGCAGCAGAACCCGGCTTACGGTGAACGGCGAACCGGTCGAAGGGGATGTTGTCCCGCTTCCAGGGAAATCCGCCGGGAATATATCGGTTCATGTGCAGCTGGGCGAATAACGTTTGATTTGTACATGATTAAGGAGCCCTTCATGAATACCCGTCAATTGATGCGTTCAGTTGTCCTGTTTTTAATCCTTGGCCAGGCGCTGTGGGCACAGTCGGTGATTCTTACGGATCATTTTCACATTTTTTATTATCCGGGATCGGAAAATACGGCCCGCCGTGTCGCGGACGTTGCGGAGGAGGTCTATACGCCCCTGGCTGCCGCATTCGATGCATTCGACGAGGTGGGCAGAATTTATGTACAGGTGCATGATGAAACGGATTTTTCAAACGGATATGCCAGTTATGCTCAGAATAAGATCGAAATCTGGGCTTCCGATCTGGAATTCGAGCTGCGGGGGTCCCACAACTGGATCCGGAACGTGATCACGCATGAGCTCGCGCATATATTTTCCCTGAAAGCGGCGCGCAACAAATGGTTTTCTTATTTTCAGCTGAATTTCGGCCGGTACAATGTCAATCCCGACTATTATTTTTCTCTGCCCATGTACCATTTGAACGTGCCTGGCTGGTATGCGGAAGGCATCGCCCAGTTCGAGTCCCAGCAGAACGGTTATGATTCATGGGATACGCACCGGGACATGCTGCTGAGAATGGCGGTGCTGGAATCGGATCTGCTCGGGTACGATGAAATGGGTGTGTTCGCCGGAGACGGACTTCATTCGGAAATGATTTACAATCAGGGTTACGCACTGGTCAATTACATTCATCAGGCCTACGGCGAAGACAAGGCGGAAGCACTCACGCATCATATCGGTCTGTTTTCTTTCGAAAAAACCATTGAAAAAGTACTGGGGATCAAGGCAGACCAACTGTACGAGGATTGGGTATATGCCATATATGAAAGTTACTGGGATATGGCGGGCAAACGTCAGTCCGAAGCGGATTCAGGTCCGGCTCCGGTCCTTGCAGGAACCTGGATCCCCTACAAATGCAATCCGGATGCGGTGCGCATGTCCACGCTGACCGAACAGTTCGATGAGGGAACCCTGATCGTGGATGGCGGATTTCTGGATTACTATCCTGTCCTGTCGCCTGACGGGTCGCGGATCGCCTATGTTTCCAACGAAGGATGCGAATTCGCACTGACCGATCTCAGGATCTATGATCCCGGAACCGGCCGCGTTGAAAAACTGGAGGAGGAGGTGGACAGCCGCCTGGCCTGGACACCCGACAGCCGAAAGATCGTCTACGTGAAGAGAAAAGAAAATTATAACGATCTCTATATTTACGACATGGACAAGAAAAAATCACGCCGGATCAGCCGGAATCTGCGGGCGAGGGATCCCGCGGTTTCTCCGGACGGAAACCGTATCGTTTTTGTCCGGAATCAGGATGGTTCGACCAATCTGGGACTGATGAATACAGACGGTACGAATATCCGCTATCTGACTGCCTACAACGACGGTACGCAGGTTTACAGCCCCTCCTGGTCCCCGGATGGTCAGACTGTCGTTTTCAGTGTTTATAGAGAAGCGGACCGGGACATCGCGATGGTCCCGGCTGACATGCCGTCCTATACGAAAAAAGCCGAAGCTCCGGACAGTGCGGCGTTTCTGGATCCATCCGCCGTGCAGATACTGGTTCATTCCGCTGCGGATGAACGGGATCCGGTCTGGATGCCGGACGGATCCGCGATTGTATTCGCTTCGGACTGGGACGGCATTTTCAATATCTATTCATATGACATGGCGACCGCACGGATATCCAGGCACACATCCGTTATCGGCGGGGCCTTCCGTCCGTCTTTGTCTTCGGACGGGAAAACCCTGGTTTATTCGGGGTATCATGCGGCGAATTACAACATTTACGCCATGCCCTGGAAAACCGGGGGAACCGCCGTGCCCTATGAAACCGTTCACCGGGATTATGTGCGCATTTACACAGGAAAACCGGTCAGGGAACTGTACACGACCGGGAAAGCGGGAAAACGGTGGGCTCTGCTCGGAGTGACCCCGATTATCAGTCTCAGTCCGAATTTTGTCGGTAACCGGTTTACGATCAATACGATCAATCTGGGTGTACAGGCAGCGGTCGGGGACCTGTTCGACCGGGATTATTTTGCGGGCACTCTGCTTGCCGGGCGTGCACTGAAACATTCCGAGTACGTGGATCTGAACTACACGGTCAGCGGGTACTATGAACGGCGCCTTCCGGCGCTGCTGACGCAGGACAGGACACTGGCACCCAGGGGATACGGATTCTATGCAAAACGCGTGATCAACGATTTTGACGATCAGTCGCAGCATGTGCAGGATTCCTTCAGAAGCGATCTTATCGTATTTTATCCGGATGAAAGTGTGGATACCCTGGCCAATGTGCGCGTCGAACTGGATCAGGAGGTGAAGGGCGGATATAAATCCACCTATGATTTCACGTATATCGGCGCCGGTCTGGATGTGCCTGTCAGCCAGAGGCAGACGGCTGGCGCTCAGTTCATGCACCGTGATTATGCATGGCGCGTGGCTGAAGATGTGATCGTGGATGACCGGACACGGTTTTTTTACGAGGGACAGGAGCTGATGTTCGAGGGGATGCCGTATCATCTCGAAAGCAGGATGACCCTGTTCGACACACGGTTTTTCAAGAGTGATGAACTGTCATTGTACTGGCAGTATTCAAAGCTGAAACCCACGGCCGATGCCATGATCAATCCCCGCGGCGCGAGACTTTTATATGCCGCCTATTCACGGCTCCAGACCACGATCACGGATTCCCTGATTTATATTGAAAACAGCGGTCCCGGTTCCGGACCGCCGAATATACCTTCGTTACGGAAATTCCCGGTCAATCAGCTGATGTTCAACTGGATCGAACTGATCAGCCTGCCACTGCGCCGCCATACGCTCGGTCTGGAAACCATGGGCATTTTCATGGACCAGAGAATTCCTGCAAGAGAGGAACTGATCGATATAGACGGATATTTCCCGCTTCGCCTGTACCTGGGCGGCATGGAAACGCTGCGCGGATATCCGTATTTCACACAGACGGGCAGCAAACTGCTTTCACACCGCATCAAATACACGCTTCCGCTCATGCGGCCAATCGGAAAACAGATTTTTCATCTCTATCTGGACAGGCTGTACGGATCCGTTTTTTATGAAACCGGCACTGCCTGGAATTCCAACGACATCAGCCTGACCGTACTCGAGAATGCCCGGTGGCTGCAGGATGTGGGATTCGAGCTGCGCCTGTCTGTCGCTCATTTTTACAGAATTCCTTCCACGGTCTATTTTATCATGGCCTGGCCCAGGGTATCCGTGCCCCGGCTGGATATAGACCGCGGCGATTTCCGCATGTATTTCGGATTCAGGGTGGGGGGGAGTTATTAAAAAGATTAAAGATTAAAGAACGAAGAACAAAGAAGTCGTCGGGTCATCGGGTCGTCGGGTCTTTGGGTCGTTGGGTCATCGGGTCATCGGGTCGTCGGGTCTTTGGGTCATCGGGTCATCGGGTCGTCGGGTCTTTGGGTCGTTGGGTCGTCGTGTCGTTGGGCCGGAACGTGAAACGGTGGGCTGAGAAACGGAGAGACGGAGGAAAAGGCGAAACCGGTTTTCAGTCTCCGTTTCACCGCATCTCCGGTTCTCCGGCGCATTTGCGGTCAGCGGTCTGCCGTCCACGGTCAAAGACAGTATCTCCGTTTCACCGCGTCTCCGGTTCTCCGGCGCATTTGCGGTCAGCGGTCCTGCTGTCTGCGGTCAATAACAGGAGCTGGGTTGCAGGGCCCCATTTACACATATACCCATTTACTCATATACCCATATACCCATATACGCTTCAACACTTTTACCCATACACCCATTCACTGCTGTTTATACTCCGCCTTTTTCCATATCCGGATAAGAAAATAACCGATCAGGCCGCCTGAAAGTGCGGTCAGGAACTGCGGAAAAGTCATGGCCAGTTCCAGCTTGGCGGGAAGCGCATGCCCGGTAATCAGGGGAACCATCCATTTGACCGAAGCGGCCAGCAGCAGAAATTTTGCGGCTGCAGACAGGATCACGGCCGCCCAGAAATCAGGTCCGGATGTCCATCTTCTGCGAAGCATCTTCCGGGTCATGTCAAAGACAAATACAAGCACTGCGTTTCCGAGTATGATGAACGGAATCATGGGTGCAAGCACGGCCGGGAGCTGGCCCCTGATCAGGGCGGCGAGCGGTGTGAATGATCCGAGTATCAATCCGGCAGACAATCCCAGTACAGTCGTTGTCAGAAAGAGCAGTGCATTGATCAGAGGACCGGTGACAGGCTGGGGAAGTCCTGCGATTTGCACCACCAGCGTCAGTGCGATGATCAATCCCAGGCGTGCGATATAAACGGCATTTTTCATATGCATGGTCCTGCTTTTTTTTAAATGTCCGCTGCCGGATACATGCTCCGGTTTCGGCCGCAATGAAGAGACCGGTTTACGATGGAGAAATGATTCGGGAATGACCGGAATAAAAACGGCCGAGGACCTGTGGGAGGGAGAGATTTGTGGGTAACAGGCCCCCGGCCGATCTTATTATATTACAATAATTATGCCTTAAAAGTTCCCGCGTATTCCCAGTATGAAATTTCTTCCCGGGGCGGACCACCAGGTCACATTGGACATGTGATCCCGATACTTTTTATCCATCAGGTTATGGATATTGAAAGTAACAAACAATGGGAATCCCGGATCGATCAGGGATTGCAGGTTCAGGCCCGAATCCAGGTCCAGAAGCATGTAACCGTCCGTGGGCAGTTCGTTATCCGTGACGCGGTTCTGTGCGGCAGCAAATTCTCCTGAAATAGAAATCCAACGGTTTCCTGCCGTGTTCTCAAAGCGGACGCCAGACCGGCCGTTCAGAGGAGGAATTTTGGGAAGATCCTCAGACAGCCCGGTGTCCCTGCCGCGCGTATATGCGGCATTCGCGTAAACGGACCAGTGTGTGTCGATTCTCCAGGCGGCCTGCCACTCGATCCCGCGAAGTACGGCATGTCCGACATTGTCATAGAAAAAAGTATCATTGGCCGCTGAAGCCGGTTTCATGACGATAAAATTGTTCAGGCTGTTCTGAAACACGTTCAGCCAGGACTCCAGCCGGCTGGTCTTCCAGCGAAAGCCAAAATCAAGGCTGAAACCGGTTTCACTTTGAAGTGCAGGATTGCCTTCAAGAAATCCCACCTGGGCCGTTCCCCTGAAAAAACGTTCCTGCAGCGAAGGTGCCCTGAAGGACCTGCCCAGATTGATCGTGAACCGGGAAGCGGGTGACAGGCGTATGACGGCTCCGAGATTCCCGCTGAAATCACGGTCCGTCTTCTGCAGGTCCGACTCGGTCAGTGTGCCGGCCGTACCCCGGGCTTCGCTCACGAGCGCATCGAAACGAAATCCGGAATTCAGTGACAGCCAGGACATGATCTGCCAGTCATCTTCCATGAACCCGGCCGCACCCGCACGTCCGGAGTTCGGAGTCGGCGGGGACAGATCGGCGGGCGGATCCGCCTTGACCTGATCACGGGCATCGACAACCTGTGCATCCGCGATGCGTCTTGTTTTATCCTTTTCCTGAAAAATGTCGATGCCGCCTGTCAGGAGGTTGCTGTCGAAAAGTTTCAGTGTGATCTGAAAATTGCCTCCCGAGGTCATTACATCCCTGTGTGCATTCAGTTTGTTGTTCACGTAAAGCGGCCCTTTCGGTACATGATAAATCAGGGCATCGAACGCGCGCTCACCGGTTTCATGATAAGTTCCGAATTCCAGATGCGTGATCCGTTTGTTCACGGGCAGCCAGAAGTACCGGGCATGCAGCCGGTTTTTATCGTACATGCTGAATGCCGCTTCTTTGGCGTAGGGATTGATCGGAATTCCGACATTGTCCATTCGGGTCAGATGACCGGACAATGAGAGCCGCTGCTCAGCTTTGATATGAAAACCCAGTTTCAGATCGGCCGTCATCCCTGAAAAGGCCGTGTTGTTCAGCGGACCGGAAGGTGTCTCGACATCACCTGCTCTGCGATGCGTGACATTCAGCATCAGGTCGGATTTTCCATATTTCCCTTCTACCCGCAGAAACTGGCTCCACTGATTATTCACCGAAGCCATCCGCGTTCCGAACTGACTTTTCAGCAGCATCCTCTCCGGCGAAGCATGAACCGATTTGGTTATGATGTTCACGACACCGGCGACCGCTTCCGAGCCGTAAAGCACCGAAGCCGGACCCCGTATAATCTCGATCCGTTCGATCTGGTCCACGTCGACAAGCGGTGCATGGTCCCCGTATTCCCTGAGCACGTTGAGCTTCAACCCGTCCACGAGTGTCAGGACATGCGCACCGGACAAACCGCGAATCACGGGTTTTTCGCTCCAGGGACCGGTCTGTGTCTGTGATATGCCTGCTTCTGTCCGGAGAATATCTCCCAGACCGGTATATCCCGAGTTCCAGATCCGTGCTTCATGAATCAGGCCGGCAGGCAAATGCGTTTCAAACAGCTGCTTCTCGTACCGGTTTGCAGTGACGATGATTCTTGGGAATTCATACGTGAGGGTGTCTCTGGCCGGGACGGATCCGGAAGCCAGGATGAAGGCAATGATGGTGCATGTTTTGAAAAAGCGGATCATGTTTTCCTCCCTTGCTGTCAGGCAGCGGGACTGCCCTTCGGTTCAGGTGACGGTTCGATGAAGTCCGGGATGATCAAGTACCCGGTTCCGAACCCCGGATTGCATCAGGATTCACGGAATGTGACAAACCATGGTCCTTATCTTACTAATTTGCATAAAATTTATCATAAAGTCAAGAACGATCGGAGCAGTCACCGGACCTGGCGGGAAAAATAGGCCACTTTTTCGATCACGAGCGTGATGTCCCGGTTTTCCACATGAATATTTTCCGGATGCACGAGTTTGACCGGAGCGTAGTTCAATATGCCGGTCACGCCGGCCCTGATCATATGCTCCGCAACGCTCTGCGCGGAATCCGCAGGTACGGTAATGATGCCCATATGGATTTTCCCGGCACGGATAATTGCTTCCATCTGATCGATATGATAGCACCTGCATCCATGGAGCACACGGTTGATTTTTTCCGGATCGATATCGAAAATAGCCGAAATATCCAGCTTCGGCCGCCTGCCTTTGAAATAATCGATGATGGCTCTTCCAATGTTTCCGACGCCTGCAAGCGCAATTCCCTGTTTGACAGGTGCGTCGATAAAATGACCGATGCTTTCGATCAGGGAGCTGATATCGTAGCCCCGTGCAGGGGATCCCGAATAACCGATCACCATCAGGTCCCTGCGGACCTGAGGGGATTTTACACCGGTCAGGAGTGCCAGCTGATGTGAGACGATGTTTTTCTGTTTTTCAGGATCGATTGTCAGGAGTATGCGCCTGTATAAAATCAACCGCTCGACGGTTTTTTCTGAAATCAGGTGATGTTCCATGGATTGTCCTGGTTTGTTCAATGTGATCAACTATTGTGAAATGTTTCACAAACTTACATTTTTGAATGCAGAAAATCAAGAACAATTTCTCATGAATCCTCCTGATAATTCCTTTGATTTTTTGAAATGCAGATCATATATTCCGATGAGGACGATCTCATCAGCCGGCCGTGTCCGGTTTCCGGATATCCCGGCTTGCTGAGGCTGCACTCATCAACCTGTTTCGATATGGATGGACCCTTTCCCTTAAGGAGGACAATTATGCCGGATTATGTCAAGGAGCTCATGGCCAGTGTCCGTCAGAACAATCCAGGCGAAGTCGAATTTCATCAGGCTGTCGAAGAAATCGCTGCATCCGTCGCACTGGTTTATGAACAGTATCCCGAATATCAGGCAGCCAAAATATTTGAACGGATGATCGAGCCCGAAAGGGTCATTATGTTTCGAGTTCCCTGGATGGATGATCAGGGAGAAATACGAATCAACCGCGGATTCCGGGTTGAAATGAACAGTGCCATCGGCCCGTATAAGGGGGGATTGCGCTTCCATCCGTCCGTGAATCTGAGCAGCCTGAAGTTTCTGGCCCTCGAACAGACGTTCAAGAACAGTCTGACCCATCTGCCTCTCGGAGCGGGCAAGGGCGGTGCTGATTTTAATCCGAAGGGCCGGAGCGATCATGAGATCATGCGGTTCTGCCAGAGTTTCATGAACGAGCTGTACCGGTATATCGGTCCGAACACGGATGTGCCTGCGGGTGATATCGGTGTCGGTGGCCGCGAAATCGGATATCTGTTCGGACAGTATAAAAAGCTGAAGAATGAATTCACCGGCGTTCTGACCGGGAAAGGGCTTGAATGGGGCGGCAGTCTCATCCGTCCGGAAGCCACGGGTTTCGGCGTGGTTTATTTTGCAGGGGAAATGCTGAAAACACGGGGCGAACAGCTCAAGGGAAAACGCGTCGCCGTGTCCGGATTCGGCAATGTGGCATGGGGTGTCGCACTCAAACTGAACGAGTTGGGAGCCAAGGTCATCACACTGTCCGGTCCGGATGGGTATATCCTCGATGAGGACGGCGTATCCGGAGACAAGATCACGACCATGGTGCGTCTGAGATCCAGCAACAATGATGTCATCGCACCCTATGCGGAAGCGCATTCCGGTGCACGGTTCTTTGCCGGTAAAAGGCCGTGGGAACAACCCTGCGATATCGCCATCCCCTGTGCAATTCAGAATGAACTGAATGCGGATGACGCCGCCAGTCTCATTGAGAACAAATGCATTTGCGTCTGCGAAGGCGCCAATATGCCCTGTACACTGGATGCAGTGCATGCGCTTCAGAAAGCGGAACTGCTCTTCGCACCCGGCAAAGCGGCCAATGCCGGCGGCGTGGCCGTATCCGGACTTGAGATGTCCCAGAATGCCATGAAGATGAACTGGTCAAGAGAGGAAGTGGACAGCCGGCTCAAAGAGATTATGCAGGCCATTCACGCCACATGCTTCAAGTATGGAAAACAGGACAGCGGTTTTGTGGATTATGTCAACGGGGCCAATATCGGCGGATTTCTGAAAGTCGCGAACGCCATGATGGATCAGGGCGTGGTTTGACGCGTATGGGCTGCATCACGCGGCCAGGTGCAAAAAAAACGTTTACAGTGCAACGAAAGGCATGACCGCCGGGATCGTTAAATCCGGCAAAAATTTCCTATTATTGGTAAACCTTGACTCGGTCCCCGCGTCAGCCGTCGGATGCATGGATTCCGTTTCTGATGCATGCTTCTGACTTCAACATCCGCAAATACTGCAGATTGCCTCATTTAGCCTTGAAAATCGTTCCGTAAGCACTGCAAGTTCACCATTTTATAAGAACTGAATTTCCAATATGAAACGATTGTAACAAAAATGACATTTTGGCACAGTATGTGCTGATTTCGGTTTGATTGATCAAATAAAACCGGAAAACCGTGGATGGAACAGAGCATAAAACAAGATGAACTTCAGGAACTTAAGATCACGCAATCCGTGATTAAAAACCTGCGGCTGGCCCTGAAGAACAGCGTATTTTATCCGCCGGAACATCCCATATTCAATTACAGCATTAATAATTTTAAGAATGCGCTGGATCGCTGGCTGACCGATCACAAGCAGCTGGATATCGGATTTTCAAAAGACGATCTGTTTCTCAATGGTGAAGAAATCGGTGAAAAGAGCGGTTTTGCCGAAGAGGTTGCCAATTACCTCCATACCCGCGGCCTGATCTCCCTGGCCTTTCAGCAGGGCGTTTTTGCCGAGGAGCTCATTGCATTTTTCAAGCTGATACGGAACGACCGCAAGACCATTCGTGAAAACGGGGGTATTCTCAGCCAGTTGAGCGAACATCCCCATATTATAATCAAGGAAATCGATTATTCGGAACTGCTGGAGGCTCCCACCGTGGCAGAGGGGGAGACCGAGGAGGTGAAGGTCTGGCAGTTTTTAATCGAAATCGCCAAGGATACCAAGCAGGGGGATCTTCCGGAAAACAAGATGAAATTTCTGGATGATTTTTTCACGGATACCGACAAGTCCGTTCAGACGCTGAATTCCATTTATCATGAAGCGGTCACCACGGCCACGGATGAAGAAGCGGCCGAGCAAATGCGTAAAGTGATTCAGCAGATATGCGCCTATTTTGAAGAAAAGTCCCAGGGCGAGGCCAAGGATTTAAAAATCAAACTGATGCATGTCGTTTCCCAGCTGAATCCGGACCTGATCAATATTCTTTTCGAGAAAACAGTCGATGAAAATGAAACCTTCGATCTGGCTGAGACCATCACCAAGGATTTTTCCGAAACCTATATTGCCAATTTTATCGAGTCCCTGATCAGCAACGATGATACGTTCAACGAGAATCTGCTGAAGGTATTCGATAAACTCGCACCGGAAGCGGACAAATCCGACAATTTGATGAACATGGTGGCCGACCGGCTTTTCAGCAAGCGAATCATCAATCCGAATACGCTCTCCAAACTGCAGATGTCCATACAGGACATATTTAAGCGTCATCCTGACAGCAATTTCATGAATCAGCTTCAAAAGATCACGGTGGACGCGGTCATGAACCAGAAAATCGATACGCTGGTTTATGTGGCCAAGCTGACCCCGCTGATCAATAAATTCGTTCAGTCCGTCGAGGAGGAAGAATTAAAAAAGGAAGAACTCTGGCTGCTGCTGAATATTTTATGGCTCGAGAACAACGCGGACGAATTCAATAAATTTTCGAGAAAAATCCAGACCATTCTTCCGGATCTGCTCAATAACTCGGATGTGGAACGCATTAAGGAAATTGTCGAATTTTTCTCCGAGAAAACCCGGCCGGAACAGCATCGGGACAAACGGATGGCCAGGGAAATCCAGGCCGGACTGGAACGCGTGACCGACAATGTGACCCTGCATCATCTGATTTCCATGCTGCCGCAGGCGGATAATCGCGTGCTCAGGAACGTGGCCTATATTCTTCGAAAAGCGGAACCGCAATCGGTCAAACTCCTGGTGGATACGTATCTCGAAGAAAAGAATCCGGCCAACCGAAGCAAATACAGGATGCTGTTTGGCCCGTTGAAACGGGGAATCGTGAAAGAGGTCATCGACCGGTTCGAAAATACCGAACCCCATCTTGCCAAGGATCTTTTTCAGATACTGAGGACCTGTTCGGAAAAGAAAGCGCATCTGATCGCCAAACGGCTGATGAATCATTCAAATCCACAGATCCGGTGGGAATCCTATCGGGATTTTCAACCGGAAAATGATGAGGAAATGAACGATATTTACAGGCATTTCATAAAAGAAAAACATGAAGCTGTCAAAAAACAGGCTGCTCTGGTTCTCTTGGAAACCGGCGATGAAGAATTGACCGCCCGGCTCTTTAAATACAGCCAGAGCGGTTTTATCAAACCCAGGTTTCTGCAGCAGATTGTCGAACTTTGCGGTAATGTCAAATCATCGGCTCCGTATGAGTATCTGGTCAAAATATTCGAGCATAAAGGGTTTTTCAATACGGCAAGAAGGGACAGGCTGCGATGTGCCGCCATTACCAGTATTGCCAGGCTGCATACAAAAGAGGCCATGCATCTGGTGCAGGAAGGGCTGAACGATAAAAGCAAACGGGTCCGTGAAACCTGTCGGCTGCTTCTGGAACTGAAAGATGAGTAAAGTTGAGTGCATGCATGTCGACCAACAGGGAAAATAAGCTGCAGGAAATGTCATGACAGAGAAGTCAAACAAAGCCGTTCTTGAACAGGCGATCAATTTGCTGACACGGGCGATACAGCTGTACCGCTACTATGGCAAAGAGCATCAGGTGACGCAGGAGGCCATTCAGCAGCTGTACAAGAGCATTGACCAGGCCCTGTTTCATGAAGAGGTCATTACGGTCGGTATTATCGGTGATGAAATTGCATTCGATAAGGAACCGATGTACGAGCTCAGTGCCAAAAAGAAGGGTTTTATCGAATACCTGAAATCCGTCGGTGTCAAAAAAATGCGTTTTTACAGGGGGCTGAAGGCGGAAGAACTGTCCCGGTTCATCGAAATCATGCCATCCAAAGCCGAAGGGGCGACTCCACAGCAGGATCTTCTGCAGCAGTTCAAATCCCTCGGACTGGAACATATTACTATTGGCGATATAGCAATCACTCCCAAGAAAACCGAAGAACCTGAATTCGATGAACATTTCTTCGATATCCGCGTCCGCAAAGACTATACGAAAAACGTGGATTACCTGACAAAGACATTCAAGGAGCTGAAGGGAAATCAGACACTCAACGTCCAGAGCGCCAGACAGATCGCCGTCAGTCTGATGAACAATTTATTCAAGAATAAAAATCTGCTTCTCATGATGACGTCTATGAAAATCCACGATGAGGATACATTCGAACATGGTGTCAATGTCGCGATTTTTACGCTGATGCAGGGCGAATTGCTCGGTCTGGAGAAAAAACTGCTCGTGGATGTGGGTATGGCCGCGCTGCTTCACGATGTGGGGAAAATGGCGGATGAGGCCCCTGTTGCGGATACGCCGAAATCCCTGAATGATTTCTCGTTCGGCGATTTCTCGTCCGGTCTCACGGGCGACGATTCTTTCGATCAGGATTTACGCGGCGCCAAACTGCTTCTGGAAACGGAAGGGATCAATACGTTGGCTGCAATCACGGCCTTTGAGCATGGCATGAATTATGATCAGTCCGGATCGTTTACCAAATTATACGGCAAGGATCTGAACCTGATCAGCATGATGATCCGCATTTCCGATTTTTATGACAAGCTGCGCAAGGAACCTTTTTTCTATGAGGCAGGCGGACCGGAAAAAGCATATGACATGATGATGCAGGAATCGGGCAAGAAATTTCATCCCGACCTGCTTGAGAATTTTTTCAGTGTGATCGGTATTTTTCCGCCCGGAACCCTTGTCGAACTGGATACGGGCGAAACAGGGCTGGTGATTCAGTCCAGTGTATTTGACATACGCAGACCTCAGGTTGAAATACTGTATGACAATCAGGGCAACCGCTTCCGGAATCCCATGATCGCGAATCTGGTGGAAAAGGACAGACGCGGGCAGTACAAACGGTCCATTGTCCGTTCAATTGCTCCGCTCGAAAAAATGAAAATGCAGGAAAACTTTATATAGATGAATCTCTTTCAAAAAATTCTGCTCGTATTCGCAGCGACAGCGGTTCTCGTCTGCGGCAGCGGCATGCTGATGCAGCTGATTACGGATGCCGCATGGGCCGTTTTTGCATTACAGGCGGCTGTGCTCATTCTTTCAGGCCTGGCCGCGGCCTATTGGCTCAGCGCCCCTTTTGCCGATCTGATCCGGAACCTCACTTTGCAGCATCAGGAGCATTTTGAAACACTGATCGATCTGGACGGCCTGGACGAGATCGAAAAAATGTCGAAACTGAACGATCAGATGCTGCACTCGCTGCACAGGGCCAAAGAAACGCTCGATAATGTCACGGATCAAAATGCGATTCATGTGGTCAATGAAGCCAATCTGAAGGAGAAGGAATCCTATTACCGGAAACTGTTTGAACATGCCAACGATGCCGTATTCATCTATGATTTTGAAGGTCAGATGCTGAATGTGAACAAAAAAGCGTGCGATCTGCTCGGGTACCGCCGGAATGAACTGCTTAAAATTCCTTTTCTCGATCTTCAGATCGAAGAGGAAGTGGCCAAATCCAAGGCAGCCTTTCAGACGAGCAGAAAAACCGGATCGCTCCGTTACGAATCATGGCTGATTGCGAAGGACGGAACACGCATATGGGTTGAAATCAGCTCAAGCATCGTGGATCTTAAAAAAGGGATCATGCAGAGTGTGGTCACGAATATTACGGAACGCAAGGAAATTGAAAAAATACTCCGGGAATCCGAGGAGAAATTCCGCACCTTCATGGAAACCGCCACGGATATGATGTTTATCTGCAGCGAAACCGGCATACTGAACTATATCAACGGATCCATGATCCGTGCACTGGAATTTTCGAAAAAAGAACTGATCGGCATGCCGTTTCAGGAACTCATGGCGCCTGAAAGTCTTGAATTGTCGAAGAAACGGCGTCAGCAGCTTCTGGATTCCGGTGAAGATATTCACGAATTGATTCTTGAAACCAAGACCAGAAAGCGGATCGTGGGTGAAATGAAAACCGTGGGTATTTTCGATGAGCACGGATTGTTTCAGGGATTCCGCGGTGTGTTCCGCGATATGACCGAACGGAAGAAAATCGAGAGCGCCCAGAGGCTGTCTCAGCTGGGAAGATTGTCGGCGGACATTGCACACGAGGTCAAAAATCAACTGATGCTCGTTTCGACGCGTGCCCAGATCGCTTTAATCCATCTCGAGGAAGCCAAGGACGTCAAGGCGGATATTCAGACGATCATCGACCAGAGCCAGAGGATCAATGATGTGGTCAAGCGGCTGCTGCAGTTTTCAAGGCCCGGTAAGGGTGATTTTCAGCCAATGGATATAAATCAGTCGCTGAATTTTGTGATCGATCTTGTTGAAAAACAGTTTTTTCAGGGGCATGTCGAGATACTCAGAAAACTGGCCCCATCTTTGCCGCAGGTTATGATCGATGAAAGACAGATGCAGGAAGTATTTGTCAATTTGATGCAGAACGCCTATGAAGCCATGGCTTCCGGCGGACTGATCACGATTGAAACATCAGCAAGAGACAATATTGTACAGATCGATATCTCGGATAACGGCCCGGGTATCGATGAAAAAGATCTGACGCATATTTTTGATCCGTTTTTCACGACCAAGGAAAACGGAACGGGTCTGGGATTGTCCGCGTGTTTCGGTATCATTCAGGCCCATCAGGGAGATATTCACTATTCAAGCAAAAAGGGTGAGGGAACAACGGCCACCATTCTGCTGCCCGCGGAAGCAGCGGTTGCTGCACAGTCGTAAAGTCCCTGAGTTCATTGAAACGGGAACCGAAGATGGCCAATAAAAACAGCAATATACTCGGTCTGCAGGCAATTGTCGAAAACAGCAAGGACGGAATCGTCGTCGTGGACGGCAAAAGAACCATCCGGTTCGTCAATCCGGCTGCCGCATCTTTCATGAATAAAAAACCGGATGCACTTCTGGACCGCCCGTTTGATTATCCCATACAGCCTGACAATATCATACAAATCGACATTTTCAGAAAAAACGGCGAACGCGGCACCGGGGAGCTGCATGTCGTGAACATACGATGGGAAGATATCGATGCGTTTCTCATCACCATACGGGACATTACGGAACGTGTGATCTATGACCGGCTGAAAGATGAATTCGTGAGCAATGTGTCCCATGAATTAAGAACGCCCCTGACATCCATGCGGGAATCGGTCTGTCAGGTACATGAAGGCATTCTGGGTGAAGTCAATGAAACCCAGCAGAAATACCTTTCCGTTTGTATCAGAAACATCGACCGGCTGAGAAAAATCGTCAATGAGCTTCTCGATATTTCAAAAATCGAAGCCGGCAAGATACAGATGAACAAGCGGAAAAACAATCTGGTGGATATTGTCCGTACCTCTGCAGATGTGTTTTTACCCGTCATCGAAAAACGGAACCTGATACTGGAGCAGGCCCTGTCCGAGGCGGAGCTGCCCGTGTATGCGGATAAGGACCGCATCATACAGGTATTGAACAATCTGATCGGCAATGCGACCAAGTTCACGCTGGAAGGGAAAATATCAATAGCCACGGCGGAGGAGAACGGTGATTATCTGTGTTCGGTTTCAGATACCGGAGAGGGGATTACTCCTGAAGAACTGCCGCTGATTTTCGATAAATTCAAGGAATTCGAGAAAAGCACGCGGCCCGGGGAAACGGGCTCCGGTCTGGGACTGGCCATATCGAAGAAGATCGTCGAGCTGCATCACGGACGTATCGAGGCGGTCAGCGAGGAAGGAAAAGGCAGCACGTTTACATTCCGCCTTCCGGCTTACGGCGCTTCCCTGGTCGTGGAAGATTTCATCGAGAACAGACTGGCCAAATCCAATGAAAGTTTCTGGATGTACCGGGTGATCATGAACGATCTCGAATCGATTCAGACCATGGTCGGCAGGGAAGCGATCGAGCGAGCCACACAGAAAATAGAGGACCGTCTGAGAAATCTGGGAAAACATATTGCACCCGTGTTTGTGGAATCGAATGAAATCATCGCGTTTGCCGAAGATTTCCGGGAAACGCAGCCCGCATTTAAAAAACAGTTTTTCAGTCTGATCAAGGAAATCTACTTCGAGGTCGCGGATGCGGAACTTGATTTTTCATATGGCAGTGTGAATTATCCGGACAATGTACAGGCTCCCGACCTGATATGGAAAACGTGCCGTGAGCAGCTGATACCGGAAACCCGGGAGCGCATGGAAAAATACATACTGGTTGTGGACGATATCGTCGAGCTGACCGAACAGGTGCAGATACTGCTGGAACATTTCGGCTATCAGCATATCGATCTCTGCCACAGCGGCCAGGCCGTATTCGATTATATACGCCAGCAGCGCATTCCGGACCTGATCATTCTCGACATGAAAATGCCGGGGATGAGCGGCTATGAAGTGATCGGTCGATTAAAGGAAAGTTATCAGACCAAGGACCTGCCTATTCTGATCATGTCCGGATACGAGGTTGAAACCGGCCGGCTGTACGATTATATCAGCCATCGGGCCATCATGACCGTGAACAAACCGGTTCAGCCCGAGCTGCTTCGAAAAATGGTGTATTTTCTGTTGTAGCCATAAGGGGTCAATCAAATCATAAATGCTTGCGAGGTGTGTTATGCCAAAAATATTAATTGCCGATGACGATGCTGATATTTTGATGCTGATCGGTTCGAGGTTGAGGGCGAATGGATTTGAGACGGTCGAAGTATCGGACTGCAATCAGGCGATCAAGATGGCCTATGCAGAACAGCCGGATCTGATACTGATGGATATCCGGATGCCCAAAATCGGCGGGGTGAAGGCTTTTGATTGTTTGAAGATGTATTCCACCACGGAACGGATTCCCGTGATTTTTATTACGGCCTATCCGGGCAAGGAAGTGGAAGCTACTGTCCGCGAAATGGGAGCGGCGGATTTTATAGCCAAGCCGTTCACGACGGAAGAACTGCTGGAAAAAATCAATCGTGCCATCAGTGCCATGGGTAAATTTCAGACGGAATAGGTAGCCCGCTTCAGCTGTTCGGGTGACATTCATTGATACCGGGACCGGATTTCAGCCATGAACCGATCCCCATGCTTTTCGGTCGCAGGAAATAAAGCGAGGGCCGGTGTTCAGACATGAACTTTACCGGCCTTATTTTTTACCGGGCGGGCGTGGTTACTGAAGCAGCAGGGCCTTCCTGACCAGCCGGTGATTTCCATACTGCAGCACGATCATGTACATACCGCTGGATACGGCTTGCCCCTGTATATCCAGGCCGTTCCACTGGACAAGATGATAGCCGGCATTCTGCATGCCGTCCCATAAGCGCCGGACCTGCTGACCGTGGCTGTTGTAGACGATCAGCGTCACGTGCTCATCTCTGGGCAGCCCGTATTTCAGAATGGTCGTTCCGTTGAATGGATTCGGATAGTTCTGTTCGAGCACAAAATCTTTGGGCACATTGTCATTTCCGGATTCCGCATCCGTATTGAGTTCCAGTGAGAAAACAGCGTTGCACTCGGTGACGAGACCGGTTCTGTCACGTGCCAGCACACGCCAGTAATACCGGTTATCTCCAAGCTCGCCGGGCCACAGCAGAATATACTGTGTCCATTGCAGATGATCGATGCGAATTTTACCGATACTCCTGAACGTACTCGACGTATCCAGCTCAAAAATATAGGTCAGTGTATCCCCGGGATCGGGATCGGTCGCGGATTCCCAAAGAAATTCCATCGTCACGGGCCAATCCGTAATACCGGTATGGTTGTCGGGTGAAAGCAGGGAGAAATGGCCGGGAGGATCGGGTTCCTGAGTCACGGTGACTGCCAGCGGTGCACGTGAAAAGGCGCCCAGCGGATCCGCAGCCGTGATCCATACCGTGTCCAGACCTGACCACTGGGGCTCAGGCGTGATGGTCAGCGTGTCATTTTCCGCATCGAAATCAGCAGTGAGGTGGCCCGATCCTGCAAATGTAAAGACAAGGTTCTCCAGTGTGGTCGCATCGTCCTGAATCCATCGGGCAAGATCGCCGGTCGTCAGTTTCAGGGTATGATCCTCGGCAATGACCGTATCCGCATCCGATATCACCGGGGGGGCATTGCTGAAGTGGGCGGTCACGGATTGCGGTCTGTCCATTGTCAGAATGAGCGTGGGCACGGCTGCTGTTGTATCTCCGGACCAGTGGCTGAAACTGTAATCCGCGCCGGGAACCGCGGTGCAATGCACAACGGATCCTTCATCGAACCATGACTGGGACGGCTGGACCTGTACGGTGCCCGTCACAGGATCCTCCGTTTCAGCAAGCAGTCTGAATTGTGTGTTGAAACGGGCGGAAAATAATGTGTCTCTGGCTTCCACCTGATAATCAAATGATACAGGCTGATGCGGCTCCCAGTCCGAGAATTTCCATCTGCTGGCATCATCGATCTGAATGATGGAGTCGATTGCGATCGTGTGGGATGTGAGTTCCTCCCAGGAAAATATGGCCGGTGTGACAAACAGGTCCCCGTCAGCCGTAAAGTTCAGACCCTGCGGTTCGGAATGTACGGCTATCTGATGAATATACGGAACAAAGACCGCGTTGATCTGAACATTGTCCGTGATCTCGAACAGAAGCGGATTGGCCGTGGATTCGATGTCGCCGGTCCATCCTTCGAAGCGGTACCCCGGTTTCGGTTTGGCCGTGATACTGATCTGCGAATTGGCAGGGTGCTTTGAAATGGGGGGGAGCATGGTGACCGTACCGCCCTCCCAGGGAAGTATATCCAGGGTGACACGGTAGGTCATGACCTGTTCGGTTATGTCCGCATACAGCGGATTCAGGTGCATGGCGCTCAATGTTTCCGCCTGGGCGATAGTCAGGTTCTCTGGAAGATAGTATGTGGCCGAGTTGAAATTGATCATGCCCGTGAGGCTGTTGCCCTTCATCTGCCATCCGGAGTCTCCCCAGGACATATTGTCGCCTGTATCGTATTTTACGGCCGTCATGCTTTCTTTCAGATAAAGATGGCCGTTGCTGTTGTCCGGGATGGTCGGTATGCGTGTAATCGTCAGCAGCGACGCATGGGATAAAAACGCATTGGGATCATCCGGATTGGCCACGATCAGATGCCAGCTGTCTCCCGGCCAGTTGATCGTATCATCATAGTTGTTCTGAGTCAGATCGATCCGGATGGGATCCGTATTGTAGGGATTGTAAAAATTCATACCGAGCGCATTGGGCCTGAGATCCGTGGTCAGACGGATTTCGCGTATATTGACATTGTCAATTTCCGTGATTTCAAGGGTTCCTGATTTCCACTCGGCGTAAGTGGGGTAATAGGTGGTTAAAAACTGATAGGTCCCCTGTTTATCCACTTTAAAGGAGAATCCGAGAACACTGATGGATGCCTTGAACCGGTATTCCAGATCCAGGTAACGGTGAACGCGGATTTTTGGATCGGCTATGTACGTGATCGATTTCGGAGCAACGGTTGTATTGATCGACTCCATGCCGTTCAGTATTTTGATCGAACCGCTCATCTCTTCCTGGATGCCGATTTCCTCGTTGATATAGTCAATTTTTCCAATCACCCTGAATTTCTGTCTTTCGATGATGTTGAGGCTGTCTCCTCCGGCCGATGTATTCAGGTAAAGCCCGTTTTGAAATCCGTGCACGCCATGTGTGACCGTATAAGTCGATGAACGGACCCGGTCCTCATCCTGAGATACGGTGAACAGGGATGTGCCGAGCCGGGCCAGGGATTGCGAATCGAACAGATACACGAATCCCGGTGAACCGGGATCGAGCGGATCGTTGATTCGCAGCTGAAGCCGCTTGCCCTGTTTTGCCTGAATGTCGCCGGGCCAGTTGTCATCCGGAGCCTGATGACCCATGTCGCCTGCCAGAAATACGATTTCATCCTGATCGCTGAGCAGACCGTCTTTCTGTCCGATGTAACTGTCCGTATCGTCCCGCTCGTCGATTTGAAAAAGGACAGGCTGCCAGGTGTTCTCGCCGGCATTGTAACTGTAAACCCGGATGGCGTCCACGGATTTTCCCAGAAATGCGGGAACAGAGGCTCCCTGTATCACGACAGGATCGTGCACGCGCCGCGCGGGCTGTGCCGTCAGGGTGATTGAAAAAATGAGGCTTATCGGCCACATGGCCGATACCGGAAATATCGGGAATGATTTCATCGTATACCCCGTATTTATGTGCCAGTCAGGAAATGGACGGATCGTCTCCCTGCCCTGTTTTGCCTTCTTGACATTTTACGAAACATTTAATATGTTGTTCCTGAAGATAATGATAATTACATCAATTTCAAAAAGGGAATATCCATGTCCATTCAAATGATCGATGAAACTGCAAAAATCGGTCCGGATACAACGATCGGGTATTTTACCGTGATCGGTAAAGACGTCTGTATCGGCCCGGGCTGTCAGATCGGATCCCATGTCGTGATTCATGAAGGGTCGGTTATCGGTGAAGGCGTCCGGATCGATGATCATTCGGTTATCGGCAAAAAACCCATGCGTGCAAAACGTTCCATTTTTCAGGACCGGAAACCGCTGCCGCCGGCCCGGATCGCCAGGAATTGCATGATCGGCGCCCAGGTCGTTATTTATACCGGATCGGTTCTCGGTGAAAGCGTACTTGTTGCGGACGGAGCCGCGATTCGTGAAAATGTCACTGTCGGTGAATTTACCATTGTCGGCAGACTCGTCACCATAGAAAATGTCACAACGGTCGGCAGGAAATGCAAACTTGAAACCGGTTGTTATATCACCGCCTATTCGGAGATCGGGGATTTCTGTTTTGTGGCACCGATGGTCACCACCACCAATGACAATTATCTCGGACGGACCGAGGAGCGTTTCAAGCATTTCCGGGGTGTTACACTGCAGCGCGGCGGGCGCATCGGTGCAAATGCCACCATTCTCCCCGGCAGGACCATCGGTCCCGATGCCGTTGTTGCTGCCGGTGCCGTAGTAACCCGGGATGTGACGGAAAAACAGATTGTGCTGGGCTCGCCGGCAAAATATTACATGGATACGCCCGAGAATCAGCTGCTGGACAATCAGGGATGGGATACGGCCTGACTGAACGGATCGGAATGATGTTTTAAACCGTACTTTTTACTTGACTTCAAAAACGTAAAATGATATATTGATCAGGTCTTTTTATAACTGGATGCTGATATTGAACACGGAGGCTCAATGGATTCTGCGGTGCGTGATGCGATTCAGGAGTGTGACCAGATTGTACCTTTTCTCAAAGTGGTGTCCAATACCACACGGTTAAAGATATTGTGTATCCTGAATCAGGGGGAAAAAAGGGTAGGTGAGATCCAGGAATTGCTGGGAGCCAAACAATCCTATGTATCACAGCAGTTGAAATATTTAAAAAATCACGGATACCTGAATTTCAGGAGAGAGGGCACACAAATCTATTATCAGCTGGTTGACAAACGTTTTCCTCTTGTGCTCGATGCCTTCAGGCAGTTATTTTAACCGCTTACTCCTGAGAAATCAGTTTGTAATTGCCGTTTCCGTATTTATCATAAAATACAAATCTTCTCTGCAATCCATAATCCCAGATTTCATATCTTCCAGGGCTCTGCGACTGAATCAGGGGGGAATTGACCTCTGACGGAGGTCCGTAGATGATATAGATTCTGCCCCTGTCCGTTTCCCAGCCGTTTTGATTGTGCTGCAGCACGGAAAATTCCCGGTTTGCGATCGTGACCCTTTGATAATATTCTTCCTCGAGCTCGTTGATGGCTGTTTCCGGAACGGGATCGCGCGATTGCCAGAAAGCCTCGATCAGGTCTTTCTGTTCCTGGCCGGATGCCTCCTCGAGTTCCCGCCAATCCTTTCTGTCCATTACATAGATCAGGGATTGAACGGCTAGTTTCAGATCGCCTATTGAAGTGGGATGTCCTTCCCATTGTACGTAAAATTTCGATGACACCTGTTTTTTGATGGATCCTTCGGTGAGGTCGAGCTGCAGTGCATACTGCCCGAACGGGAGTTCCTGGGTCAGCTTAAAAAAGACCGGATGACGACCGCCTGAGGTTCTCACTTCGACCGTGTCCCGGTATACGGCTTTCCCCCGGTCGTTCAGAATCGTTTCAAAAATCCGGATGTCCTGCCTGCCCTGGGCAAAGAGATCGATTCTTGCGCAGAAGCTTGTATCTTCGGGTAAACGTACCGGTGGCATCAGCGGCTCCAGCGTTTCGAGGCTGTCAAGGTTCAGGGATTTTAAAAAGACAATATCCGTACAGGCGATGGTCTGTCCGCTGAAATCAGGGACCTGCAGGTTTACATCCGAACGGACAGACTGACGTGTTTCAATATCGTATAATTCGATATTCAGCATGTATTTGTCCGGAGCAAGCAGGAATTCAAAATACTCGTAATGAACGAGGGTGGCCAACTGTGTCATTTTGTAATGTTTCGATTTCAAAAGCCCCCGTTTAATCTGAGAATCGATAATGTCCCTGTTCTCGCGGAGTACGACGGCCGAAAGTTCGTAGCGGGCCTCGTAAATGGAATCCGCCTTGATGAATTGAAGGGACGGGTTGGCCAGTTTGACAAAAAGCATCAGCCGGTTTGTGTCCGGGGATGCGGTGGAAAAAATCAGGAACTGATACGAGAATTTCGCATTGTGGTTCTTATACCCTGTGTGAGCGTTCCGTGTGCTGATTACGGATTGCGAAATGGACGCGTATACGAAAATCAGCCAGAAAATCAGCCCCGTTCTGATGCATTTCATGTGAATATTTCCCAGATCGTCCTTGGTCCTGTCCCTCATATATGATTAAAATACTATAATCTCCCGTTATTATCAATGTGTTTTTCGTAAAACGGGTTAACCGGTCATGACCGGTGCTTTCGAATCCGGACACATGGCTGTATTGAATTCCTCCATGGCCACGGTGCAATGCAGGCGACCGGTTAAAACTCATAAAAATCAAACCTATAAATAACAATCAATTAAAATATTTCTTTTTTGTAACAAATATTCGGGCATGGTAGTTGCACGTTAAAAAAAATAATGAACAAAATTATATCTTGACAATGAGATGAATTTTTATTATTGTATATTAATCTAAGCTAAATGGATACATGGCTTTGAAACCTGTTGAAGGTGTGCTGATGCGACGTTTGATCCGGTCCATTCTCTGTGCATCGGTTCTGATTGGCGGTTTAAATGCCACGGCCGGTCCGATGACACTGGCCGTTCTTGATTTTGAGAACCGCACTTTTCTGCAGGCCGAGAAATATGCCCCGCTTTCCCAGGGGCTGGCCGAGATGATGATCACCGAATTGTCCCGGATTCAGTCCGTGCATATGGTGGAAAGAAGACGTCTGAAAGAACTGCTGGATGAATTGAAACTGCAGCAGTCCGGAATGACGTCCGGAGACGGCGCCATGCAGGTAGGCAGAATGAGCGGTGCCGGGCATCTCGTGTTTGGCAGTTTTATGGTGGTTTCCGATAATAAAATACGAATCGATCTCAGAATAGTCGAGGTTGAAACCGGCAAGAATCTGAAAGCCGCCGAAGTCACCGGAAAAACCAGGGACATACTGTCCCTGATAAAAAAACTGAGCGGTAAGATTGTGAACGACCTTTCACTGATTTTAACGAAGGAAGAAGCCGGACAGCTGGAACGGTCCGGGACCCTGGAAATAAATGCCGTTATGAGCTTTTCCAGGGGGCTCGTCCTGGAGGATCAGAACGATATCAACGGCGCATACGCAGAATACAAAAAAGCGCTGGAAATCGAACCTGAGTTCGAGCAGGCGAAACAAGCCATCGCCCGGCTGGTCAGGATGAAAAAAGAACAATGAGATATCCGGTTTTCAGGAATACCGAACAAGCAGGTTTATATAAATGACAAAGTAACCTTCAAATTTACTTCCCCTTAATAACCCATGATCTTCACCTACGCCTTGGGGGGAGTCATTGGAGCTAAGGAGGGTCTATGACAAAGTGGCGATGGGCAGGAATAGGCCTGTTTGCCTTCATGCTCGGATGCACGAGTATGTCCACGCAGAACGGTGATGCCTTTTTTGCCCAGAATGATTACGAAAGAGCCATGCAGGCCTATATCCGGTCTCTGCAGGTACAGACCGCGGACGGAAAACGGTATATCCGGTATCAGCCGGTCGCTATGACGCGTATCGGCATTTCTGCGATGCAGCTGAACATGGTCGATGGTGCCATCAAGGTGTTCAATTTTATTCTCAGGAAAACACCCGACTATGGCCCCGCTCATTTTTTTCTCGGTGTGTGCTATGAAAAAAAGGGAGACCTCAAAAAAGCCCAGCAGATCTATGCCGGTTATGACCGTCTTCCGGCCGATGATCCGTCCCGTGATGCCATGAAAGGCAGACTGTATGCGGTACGGGAGCAGATGTATTCCAAGGAGGCACGTCTGCTGGCGGCCAAGGGGCCCGGACCTGCATCCGAATATCCGCTGGACCGCATTGTCGTGCTCGATTTCAGATACGGAGGATCCGATCTGAGAGGAACCATCATCGCAAAAGGCGTTGCAAGCCTGATTATCAGCGATCTGGACCGGATGGGTGGATTTCAGGTAATTCCCAGGGATAAACTGATGCAGCTCCAGAAATATATGGGCTGGCAAAGCAATGAATCCAGTCAGATTGAAAATGTCGAAAAAATTCAGAGAATGATGGGAGCGGGATCCGTGCTGCAGGGGGACATGCGGCTGGCCGGAAGCGGTCAGCTCAATTTTCACCAGAGAACCATCCTGTTTTCAGGCATTCGCGGTGTCAGGGAATCCGATGTCCAGGGCCAGTTGAGCGATATTGTGCTGCTGGAGAAAAAAATGGTGGTCAATTTATTGAAGGATCTCGGCATTCGGCTGACCGATTTGCAGAGAACCCGTTTGAGAGAGCCTGCCACACGCAGTGTCCGGGCTTTTTTCAATTACGCCTATGCACTGCACGCGCTCGACCTGGGGCAGTACGAGACCGCACAGCTCTATCTGGCCAAAGCGCTTGAAGAGGACCCGGCGTTCGCCATGGCGGAACAGATACTTGCAGCGACGGATATCTTTCTTGCCGTTCAAACGCCGGATCTCGCCCTGTTGTGTAAAACCATGGCGAAACGGCTGAGATATAAATCGGGCGGTTTCGGTGCGGAATCCGATTATGATGCCCTGGCCAGTGCCCAGTCCATAGACCGGCTGCAGCAAATGGGCTGGTATCTGGATGCGGGTTTCATACCTGGCAGCGATTCAAGAGATCCGTTTGAAGGTATCGATTTTGATGACTTTACCGATTTGTTACCGGATGGTCTGCCGGATCCTCCGGATCCGCCGGCGCCGTATCCGCTGGATCCCTGGTATTTACCGGATCCGCCGCCACCGCCGCATCGTCCATAATGAATCAAAGATCAATCCTCGAGGGAGCATTCTATGAAAAGGCTTATTCTTACCGTATGGATGACCGTGACCGTCGCTGTTTCTGCACAGCACAGCGACAATCTGTCGCTTCAGGCGCGTTGGGCCAGCGGACCCTGCCGGGCCATATTCACCACGGCCGACGCGCTTCACATGGGAAACGGAAGCTATCTGGATATTCTGGATGCGGAAAATTATGACAACCGTTTCGCCAGGTATACGTTTCCGGGTCTGATCCAGGATATTTATTATCAGTCATTCAAGGTTTACGTAGCTGTTCAGAATTCCGGTGTTTATGTGCTGGACAGAAGCTTGATCACCAATCCGACGCTCGCAGGCACATGGGCATCGGGCGGAGATGTCCGCAGGCTGGCCTATCAGGACGGTTATATCTACGTGGCCAACGGCAGCTGGGGATTCTCCGTGATCCGGACATCCGATTTTGACCAGGTCGCCGTCCTTCAGTTCACGTCGCCGGTCCAGGATGTTTATGTCAGCGGAAATACAGCTTATCTGGCCGTGGATGCAGTCGGTCTGGTTTCCGTGAACATCACCAATCCGGCGGCTCCTGTCAGACTGGATACGGTCAAAACCCCTGACAAGGCCTTTGGCGTGTCCGTACGGGGAACGCAGGCTTTTGTCGCGGACAGAACACACGGTGTTCTTGCCGTCAATGTGACCAATCCGTCGAACATGGCGATTGCGGATCAGTGGGAAGCCGGCGACAATGCGTTGCTGAGCGATATTGCTGTGGATGTCGGAGCCGAGAAAGCCTACGTATCCGATGAAGGTTACGGCCTTCGCGTCATCGATCTGACCACGATGAATCAGGCCACGTCCCTCAATACAGGCGGAGAAGCGCTCGCCGTCTACCTGGGACCGGACTATGCCTATCTGGCGGACGGAAACGACGGACTGAGGGAAATCGACGTGGCCGTGGCTCCTCCGCAGGAGAACGAGCAGATTATGACCGGCGGGAGTGCCATGGACCTGGTCCTGACCGCCAATACGACGTATGTGGCAGGAGGACAGAGCGGTGTCTGGATTCTGGACAATTCGCAGCTGCACGATAGTCAGGTGACGCTCCGGTCCCATTGGGACACGGAGAATGCCCAGGGGCTTGCCCTTGCCGGCAGCGTGCTGATCATCGCGGACGGTCCAGGAGGCCTGCTTTTCTATAATGTCAGCAATCCTCTGCAGCCGGCCTATATCACGCATTTTCAAACTGCAAGTGAATTTTTGGATGTCACGGTCGCCGGGGACTATGCCTATGCGGCAGAGGGAACCGCCGGTGTACGAAAAATCGATGTGACCAATCCCTTCGAACCCCTGAATCAGGGCATGCTCGAAGGTGTCACCGGCATACGGGCCGTGGGTGTGGAAGCCGATGCCCGTTCGAACCGGCTCTACGTATCGGCCGATACCAATGGCGTGAAAGTCGTGAATATTCCGACACAGACCATTGTCGGATCCTACAAGAGCAGCAGTCATACCATGGCCGTGGGACTGCAGGGCGAGGGATCGGAGAGGATCTATCTGGCGGACGGACCGAATGGCCTGGTCGGATTGAATGTCTCAAATCTGGAAAATATCGTTCCGGCAGGACAGTACAATACGGATGGGTATGCCTATGACGTCAGTTTTCATGACAATGTGGCCGTTGTTGCGGACGGACAGGGGACCATGCGCCTGATCGATACATCCAACGAGGAGGAATTCTCTGAAGTCGGTTACTATCATACGGCGGGGTCGAGTTACGGCATCAAGGTGATGGGGGACACCCTGGCACTGGCCGACGGCATCGGGGGCGTTTATTATTTCTCCGGTGATTTTACGGGCCAGCTGGTGATTGATGCGGATTCTGTCCATTTCGGCAGTGTCGTGCTCGGGCAGTCGAGATCCCTGTGGGTACGCGTGGTAAATGCGGGCACTGCATCGGTTTATGTCAACGAATCCACCTCCACATCGGGACGGTTCTACGGAGCGAACCTGCCGAGGTGGATCAGTCCGGGCGAGGATTGGATGGAGGTTCGTTTTGCACCGTCCACAACCGGAACCGTGAGGGACACACTGAGATTCTATTCGGATGCGACGAACAGTCCGCATCTGCTGAAAGTGATCGGCACGGGTGTGAACACCATCGATGTGGCGGCATACCAGCCTGATTACTACACATTCATGCTGTATCATATGAATGCCCTCGAAGGTGAAACGCTTCCCGATGAATCCCTGTATGGTTATATGGACGGCACCGTCACCGGAGCGGCTGTTTCAGGAACAGGCATGGGACGGTTCGGGCAGGGACTGGTATTCAATGAAAACGATATCGTGAACGTGCAGCTGAACAACATGGATCTTCTGCCTGTGGAAGAGTGGCCCGGATTCAGTATCGAGACCTGGTTCAAACTCGATCAGATTCCGGAAGGCACCGGCGTGCTGTTCCGGCTGTCTGAAGGAGACAGGATCGTGTTCGAGCTCAGCGTGCGTAACAACCGGCTGATGGGCCTGTCCTCCGAAAATGCGGTCACGATCGACACCCTGCTGTCGGATGCCGAATTCCCGTTGACAACGGGGCAATGGTACCACGGTGCGCTGACGTACGGTGAGGATCTGAAGCTCTATCTGAACGGCTTTTTGGCGGATGAGAAAGAGACGGACGTGCCGGAGCCCACTGGCCTGCTGACAGCGACGGTTGGGAACGATCCGGGTCTGACAAAGCCGTTTCACGGAACACTCGACGAAATGCGGCTTTCGGGCATCGCGCGTCAGCCGTGGGAATTCAACATCAATACGGGACGCATCCAGGTACCTTACGGGTCCCTCGCATTCGGCAATGTCTATGTCAACCGTTCAAAGTATATCTATATGTATGTGCGCAATGTGGGATCGGGCGTCCTTTATGTGGACAGCCTGTACACGAAGAATCCGCATTTCACCGTGTCGGAACCCGAATTCAGCATCAATTCCTCCGGCCAGCGACTGATCTGGGTCGGATTCAGGCCCACGAATGCCCAGGCATACACGGATACGCTGTTTATCCGTTCACAGGATCAGTTTCAGTCCCTGATCCGCGTGCCGCTTTCGGGGAACGGATTCGAGACCATCAATCTGGGCGCCTACGTGACGGACACATATACATCCGGTCTCTGGCATCTGGACGGAACCGTGGAAATGGATTCGATACCCGACGCTTCGGGCAAAGGCCTTGTCGGATATTTTGAAGGCGGCGGCCTGTCCTGGTCCGACATTTATAAAAAGTTCGGATTGTCATCGCTCAGGTTTCTCGGCAGTTCCGGCTGGGTACGGGTTCCGTACAATCCGGTTTTCAATTATGCATCGTCTCCGTTCAGCCTCGAAACCTGGTTCAGCCTTTCTGCCAAACCCTCCGGCAAAAATTTCTACACATTATTCCGGCGCGGCAGCGGCACCAGTCTGCAGTACGAAGTCATGTACGGCGATACGCTGACCGCGGGCAAGGGCCTCGTGATCCGCCTGTACAGTTCGGGCGGGCAGATCTACACATTGTACGGACCTCCGGATACTGAAATGAACATCGATTCCTGGTATCAGATGGCACTCACATGGGATCTGAACAAATTCAGGCTGTACGTCAACGGCGTGGCCGTGGATTCCGTTGCTTTTAACGGAACGCTGCGCAGTTCGGTTGCGGATCTGGCTCTGGGCGGTGATTACGGTACCGGTCACGGGTTCAACGGGTATCTGGATGAAATCCGTTTTTCGAATATCGACCGTCAGCCCGAGGAGTTCAATGTCGGCATTCCCAATATTTATACGGCCGCACAGCGTCTCGAATTCGGTACCGTCATGGTCGGCAGTTCCGCGAACCGCATTATCGAAGTGTCGAATATAGGCGGCGTTCCTCTCGTGATCGATACGATCCGCACGAATCAGTCCGTTTTCCTGATGGCACCGGCAAAAATCACGCTGACCGCAGGAGAAACGACCAACCTGTTCGTCCAGTTCGTTCCGGACACAATCAGAACCGTGACGGATACATTGAGGATTTTCAGCAACGATCCGGACACGCCGATGCTCAGCGTTCCGATACTGGCCGTGGGAATCGATTACCGGCCCAAAGTGCCCTACGGGCTCGATCAGTATACGGTGGCGCTCTGGCATTGCGATGAAACCGGATTGAGTGTCGCGGATGCGACCGGAAATCATAACGGGACCATGGCCGGCACGGGATCGCGCGTAAATCCCGCTTATTTCTCCGGCGGTTTGTCCTTCAACGGCGTGGACGAGTACATGTGGGTGGCGGATGATGCGGGTCTTCAGTTCGATTTGTCCACCGAAAGTTTCACGGTCGAATGCTTCTTTAAAACCGACACGCTCAACCAGGTGCTGTTCCACAAGGATCCCCATATATCCGGCTCGGAAAACCGCAGCAATTACGGCCTGATCATCGATACGGACGGGCTCCTGACCCTGCACGGATTCGGCAAGGGGAACACCTGCGTGGCGGACGGGGTATGGCATCACGCGGCATTCGTGTATGACGGAACGGTCCAGCAGGCCACCCTGTATCTGGACGGCAATGTGGAACTGCAGGGCTTGTGGCATGCGGGGGATACGGACATCGTCTCTCCGGGAAGGCTTGTATTTGCGGCCCGTGAAACCGCAACAGGCCAGCTCACCGGTTTTTTTGACGGGACCATGGATGAAATCAGAATTTCAAGCATCGCCCGTCAGCCCTGGGACCTGATCTTCAAGGGAACCGGTATTTCCGCATCCTATACAACCGTGCCGCAGAAGGGCGTGCAGCAGGCGGTTCAGATCACGGTTCCAGTCACAACGACGGATAAAGAAGTGTATCTCCATTACAGGCAGGGGGGACAGAGAGGATATCAGACACTAACAGCGACGCCTGATCAGCTTGTTCCGACCCTGTATCAGGCGATCGTTCCCGCAGACCAGATGACGGAACGGGGTCTCGAATTTTATGTGGAAATGGTCACATCCGGCCGCACATCGACGCATCCCCTGTACGATCCGATCAACCGGCCGATGGCCGCGCGTGTGCGTTTCAATTCACTGACTGCGGATACCTCGGCCATGTTCCTGAAAAAGAAGTATGTCATGGTTTCGGTTCCGGCCGATCTGGACGATGCCAATGCGGGAACCGTGCTGCTGGATGAATTCAACAATGTCTGGGATCCCTATGAATGGCGCTGCCTGACCTGGAAGGATACGTCATACTGGGAAATGGACGACAGCCTGTCCTATGCGGACAGCCTCGTGTTTGCATTCGATCAGGGACGCGCATTCTGGGTCATTTCGGCGGCACGGAAACTGTGGGACGTGAATGCAGGCGCTTCGGTTTCCACAAACGGTCCCTACCGCTTTTCACTCAGGCCGCAGTGGAGCATGATCGGTTCGCCTTTCCCGTTCACGGTGCACTGGAACGACTGCGCCCTGACTTCAGATTCATTGGAAACGCTGTACTACTATAACGGCATGGGATACCGGCTTGACTGGCCCACGCTCGATCCGTGGGGCGGCTACTGGATATACAATGCCGGGAGAACCTATAACGATTTGATTGTCCCGCCGCGTGAATCCGCAGCGCTCGCAAAAGGTGCGGCCACACGCGGAGGCGTGCTGGAATCGCTGGCAGAATCCGACTGGATATGGAAATTGTCTGCACGGGCCGAATCGGCGGAGGATCTCGACAATTATATCGGTGTACGGCAGGATGCAAGAGCCGAATGGGATCTGAGGGACCGTGTCGAGCCGCCGCCCATCGGTGAGTATATTTCCGTGTTCTTCGATCATTCAGACTGGGCCGGACATCCCGGGACCTACGCGGCGGACATCCGCTCGCCGCAGGAAGAGGGCTTTGTCTGGGATATCGCCGTGGAATCTTCTCTGAATAAGAAGCTGATCAAACTGACCTGGCAGATGGTTCAGACGCTGCCTGAATCCTGGAAGATCATGCTGGTCGACGAACGGGAAGGCATTGCCCTCGATGTCACGGACATGGACGATTATGCCATGGTAACCCCGGATGAGGTTCCCAATGTCCGTTTCCTGAAATGCATTGCCGGTCCGCCGGAATTCGTTCAGAAGCAGCTGGAGAATGCGGTTGCACCACGCGAATTCCATCTGTATCAGAATTATCCGAATCCATTCAATCCGGTAACAATGATTAAATACTCGCTGCCCCGTACGGGTCATGTCAAGCTGAGCGTGTACAATATGCGGGGTGAATGCGTGAACGTCCTGATCAATCAGGAACAGCAGTCCGGTGAGTATGAAATCAGATGGTCCGGCCTCTCGAACCGCGGGACGGCCCTGTCTTCCGGTATTTATTTTTACAAACTCGAGTTCCCGGGCAGGGTGGCCATACGAAAAATGATGCTCGTCAGATAATCCGGATTCAGGAAGAAGGATAAAATATGAAAAAATGGATTCTTTATATCGTGCTTTCCACGGTTGCGGGCTCTGCTTTCGCTCAGGAATACATGCAGCCCTCCAAGGGCAGCGGATATGTCAATCTCGGTGTATCCTACCAGCAATGGACAGCCGAGGACCAGGATACGTCCCTGAACCAGACAGCCGCTCCCTTGCTCTGCTTCTATCCTGTCAATGCAAACTGGTTTCTGACAGCGACCAATACACCGGCCACGGCTTCCTGGGGCGACAGCAGTGTCAGCGGTCTTTCGGACACCTGGCTGCGTGTGACGTATGTCTCGGCCGATGAACGCTGGATGATCAATATGGGTGTGGGCGCTCCCACCGGAAAAACGGAACTGACGGCCGCGGAATATATGATCACGAGGCAGCTGAGTGAAAATATTCTGCGTTTCCGGCTTCCCAATTACGGTCAGGGATTGTCGGCCAAAGTCGGCGCCGGCATGACATTCCCGATGCAGGGAGGCACCGTGCTCGGACTGGGAGCCAATTATATACTGAAGCAGCCCTATTCGTTATGGTCCGGACTGGATTCGGAATATGATCCCGGAGATGAAATCAACATTGTCGGCGGTGTGAGCATGCCCGTTCAGGATAAGGGAAAATGGAGCCTGGATCTCGTGTACACCATGTATACCGAAGATCTGTATAATGATGAAAAAATGCTCGAGGCCGGCGACAAGATCCTGATATCATCCACACTGGCGTATCGATTGAATCCCGGTTTTCTGTACGCCTCATTGCGGTACAGGCAGAGAGGGAAAAACGATCTGTATCTGCCTGGAAATGCCCAGGACGATTCGGAAAAAATATCCAAAAAGACCATCGGGGATCAGATCGAAACGGACGGACTCTGGGAATTCACGCAATGGCCGGAAGGCGGATTGTCACTCTTATGGGACGGCCGTTTTTACAGCGAAAACGAAGACGGATTCGGCAAAGCGTCCGTATATGGTGCGGGCCTGGGAATTCAGCACAAATTGTCCCCGACGGTGCTTTCCCGGATTCAGCTCAAGTATCTGACCGGTACCATCGAATCGGTCGTGGATATCGATATCAGCGGGTTCGATATTCTCGCAAGTCTGAAGATCACCATATAACCATTGGGGTTGTTTCATGAAATGGAAACTTGCTGCAGTTTTGATATTCGCTGTGTTCTTCAGCGGGTGCGCAACTTCAAAATATCATGCTGCGGAAGAAGAGCTTGATCGTAAGGATTATGACAAGGCCATCCGGAATTATCTGATGATGCTGAGGCCGCGCATCCGTGACGGGAAGCGCTTCATTCTTTACGATAAGGAAGCGATGACAGGAATCGGTGTGGCCTACTGGCACAAGCAGAGCTACTCGGCCGCGGCCAAAATATTTGAAAAAGTATTGGAAAAGGATCCGGCTCATGGCAAGGCTCTGTTTTTTCTCGGGATGTCCCGGGAGGCGCTTGATCAGGAAAACGAGGCCCTGTCCGTTTACAGGCGTTACAAAGTGCTGCCCGATGACGATCCCTACCGCTATTTCATGTTCGGCCGTCTCAACTGGGTCTCGCAGCAGAAAATCGGACGTGAACTGAACAAGGCCATTCAGGAAGAGGATATCCGCCGTTTCGAGGAATTTCCGGAAAACAGCGTGGTGGTGACCTATTTTCTCAACCTGAGCGACAATGTCGAATGGGATCCCCTGCAGAAAGGTCTTGCTGAAATCATCGCCCAGGACCTTTCCACTATACCGAATCTGGTGGTCATCGACCGTGTCAAGCTGAACCGTCTGATGTCCGAGCTGGGACTGAATCCGGTCAGCATGCGCGAACCGGGTGTTCAGCAGCGCGTGGCGCGTATTCTGGGTGCCAGGTATCTGATCAACGGATCGTACCTGATTACGGATGATCTGAAGATGACGCTGGATTCGGAAATCATTACCGCTGAAACGAATGCCACAGCCCTGAGCATGAATTTCGACGGCAATCTGGCCCGCTTTTTTAAAATTGAAAAAGAACTGGCCATGCGGATTTCGGATTTCTTCGATATTTTTATGAACGACAGACAGCGTGATCAGCTGCTCGAAATTCCCACGGAAAATATGCTGGCGTTTATCAGCTACTGCCGCGGTCTTGATGCGCTCGATCAGGGTAATTTCTCGATCGCCCAGAATCATTTTCACAATGCGCTGAGATACGACGGTTCTTTTATCAATGCCCAGGATTATATGCTGAATCCGAAAATTTGGGAAGTGACACAGAATTACAATCAGATGCGTGTGACGTATGAAGTCCGGCATCTCGTCGAAACGTCCGCACGCGGACGCGCGCGACTCGTGTTTTCACCGCCGCCGGATATCGTCAGTTCATACAACCGGCTGCAGTGGATGGGATTGCAGCATAATGCCCTGATCCTTCCGGGCAACAATTCCCGTGAGCCTTTTGTCGAGGCCAGTATTTCTCCGGCTCCTGTGCTGCCGTTTCAGCTTTCTGAACCTCCAAGACCTCCGCAGCGATAAATGATGACGACTGTCGGATCAAGAGGAGAATCTTACACATGTTAAGAAAAACCGTTACCCTGCTTTTGCTGACCATCAGTTTCGGATCAATGGCACAGCAGTTCAATGTGGAACGCAGTGCCCAGTGGGCCGAAGGACGCTGTGAAGCGGTATTTCAGCGCGGCGACTATACATTTATCGGCAACGGTGCCTATCTTCAGGTTTATACGACCAATGCGTCAGGCTCCCTGGATCCCTATCTCGAAATTCTGCTTCCGGGCGCGATCAAGGATATATGGGTGGAATCGACCCTGAACATGATTTACGCCGTATGCGGTCATCATGGACTGATTCTGGTTGAATTGAACACGGCCGAAAATACACTCGAGATTATTTCAACGGTGCCGATTCAGGGAGATGCAACGGGTGTCGGATTTTTCAACAAGTACGTCTATGTCGCAGCCGGAACCAGCGGTCTGCTGATTTACGGTGTTCATAATTATTATCAGCCGAAAATAGAGGGATATTATCTCACTTCCAATCCCGCCATGGACGTGTGGGTCGTGAACGATTCACTCGCACTGCTTGCGGTTCATGAATCCGGTTTGTTTTCCGTCAATACGAAGAAAAAAGACACGCCCGTGGTGCATGATTCTCTCGGTTTTGCGCCGGCATTTCAGGGATTTCCCATATCGGATCCGCAGGCCAAAAACGTCATCATCAGCGGAACTGTGGCCTATGTGGCCGCGGGATACGGAGGTCTGCGCACAGTCGATTATTCCGATCCTGAAAATCTCGTTGAGCTGGGATCCTGGACGGACAGTCTTCCTCTGGATGTGGTCGATATGCGTTATCGCGGCAACCGGCTTTTTATTGCATGCGGCGAGGAAGGCCTTGTGGGTCCGATCGACATTTCGAATCCCGCAGCTCCCGGGTCGCAGATTTTTCCTGCATTGAATACGGAAGGATATACGAACCGTGTTTGGATAAAGGACGATTCGACGGCCCTCGTCTGCGACGGGCCCAACGGATTGTTGCTGGTGGATGTCAAAGAAGGACAGCAATCCTCCGTCACTGAAACGATCAGCCCGTCGGATTACGCCTATGATGCGTTTATTGACAACAACATGCTTTATGTGGCTGACGGCCGGGCAGGTTTGAAAATTATCAGTCTGAGCTACAGTCAGTCGGACAAGGACCATCTTCCCGTATACAGTTCATTTAATACGCAGGGCGAGGTTCGCGGCGTGACCGTCAGGCAGGGATATGCATTCCTGGCAGACGGCACGGCGGGTCTGCGTGTTCTCGATGTGATCACACCCGCCAATCCGGTCGACATCGGTCAGTATTCGGACATCGAGGATGCATGCTACGATGTGGATATTTATCAGAGGCAGGGCAGCAGTTATGCGCTCCTGGCCTGCGGTACGGACGGCTTCATCGTGCTCGATTACAGCGGATTTTTCAAAAAACAGCAGATCAATACGCCGGGCGTATCCAAAAAAATTCTGGTCAGTGACAATCGGGCCATTCTGGTGGATTCCAGCAGTGTCTTTGTATACAACATCATTGATCTTCCCGCGCTTCCGGTTCAGACACATGCGCTGACCAATGATATCGATGCATACGGCATGGCCATAGTAGGCGACACGCTGTTCGTGGCCAACGGACGCTACGGATTCCTGCTCTGGAACCTTCAGACGAACGGCGTTCAGCGAGTTACTACGGGTGGAAATATTACGGATATCCAGATCATCGAGAAAACCATCTACCTGACCGATTCGGAATCGGGCCTGCGTGTATTTGATTTTTCAACACCCGGGCTGTTTCCCGAGACAGGATATTATAACACAAACGGCGAGGCGCTCGCGCTCGATATTTCCGCCAGCAACGGTGTGGTCGCAATGGCCGACGGCAGTGACGGTGTGTATCTTTTCCGCAGTTCTATCCAGCCGGATATCGCCATTTACCCGGAAAGCCCGCTTCAATTCGGTCCGGTCATTCCCGGCCAGTCACGGCCGCGTATTCTGAACGTGATCAATGAGGGAACCACGCTGCTTCGGGTTGACAATATCACGTGGCTGAACTCCTGGTTTCATTTCGATGACGTTTCGTTTACCGTGGCGCCCGGAGAAATGCAGCAGGTTGAAGTGACATTCTCTCCGCCTGTAACAGCGGGCAAATCGACCCAGATCGATGTGGCAAGCATCTATTCAAATGATCCGGATGAGCCGGTAATCGAGCTCACGCTGCAGGCCTATGTGGATACGCTCAATACGTCTTTGCCGGCCACGCGTCCCTATACCCGTGACGAATTCACCATCGGTTTGTATCATCTGGATGATGAATCCATCGCATCGTCCGTTCAGGACGCCTCGATTCTCGAGAAGGATGCCTTTGTCCAGGGGGAGCCGACACAGGAAAATTCACAATCCGGTTTCAATAAGGCCGTCCGGCTCGACGGGGAATCGGATTACCTGCAGATTCCGTATCACAGCCATCTGAATTTCGAGAAAACACCCTTCACGGTCGAATTGTGGTTCAATATCGTGGAACTCCCATCCGGATATGCCGTTCTGATGCGGCGCGGCAACAATGAGACCCGGCAGGTCGAACTCGCACTCGACAATCAGACAGGTCAGGGCCTGATGGGCAGCGTCTGGGATTCAGGCGGAAATCAGCATACGATATATTCCGGCTCCATCGGCATTTTCAATGTGAATCAATGGTACCATGCAGCATTTACATGGGATATGGACAGTCTGGTCCTTTACTTAAACGGGGATCCCATCTCCAAGGCCGCCATGTCGAACGATTTGCGGCCTCAGACCTCAGAACCCATGGCCATCGGGGCCACATCCACGGGCTATTTACCGTTCAACGGCCTGATCGATGAGATTCACATTTCTTCCATTGCAAGACAGTCCTGGGAGTTTCACGTCAACCGGGCACGAATATCCATTCAGCCGTCTCCCATCGAGTTCGGTTATGTGCTCATGGATCAGACCAGGCGGGTTCCGGTGACCATATACAACCGGGGTTCCCAGATACTCACCATTGCCAATCTGTATACGCCGTCCGAATTTATCGACGAAGAGGTCACGCTTCCGATCAATCTCATGCCGCAATCATCCACTATCATCTGGATGACGTACCATCCTGATACTGAAAATGACCATGCAGATGGTCAATCCCTCGTGATTGTCAATTCAGATCCGACTTTTCCCACATACAATGTGCCCATACGCGGGAGATCGGTCAGCAATTTCCGGGCAGGGCGTTATGAGGCGGATCCGTTTACCCTGGGGCTGTATCACTTCGATGACAATACGCCCCTGGTCGCTTCTGACAGCTCCGGTCAGGAAATGGACGGCGCATTCAAGGGCAGCACCACCTACGATGCCTCCATACGGAAATTCGATGAAGGATTTTCCGTCAAATTCAAAAATACGGCGGACCGGATTTTGGTGAAACCCGGTTCGGAGGACCGGTTCGGTCCGGTATGGGGCGGATTCACCGTGGAAACCTGGTTCAGGATCGACCGCTATCCGATTACGCAGAGCGTGATCATCAGGCGGGGGAACGTGGCCGCCAATCAATTTGACATGTACATCGATAACGGCGGACGGATTATCGGGAGGATGTACAATACGGAACAGGATCTGTTCGAGGTCAACAGTTCGGCACTGGGGGCCGTGCAGCTGAATCAGTGGTATCATACGGCCCTTGTACAGCGTGAGGACAGTCTTTACCTTTATGTCAACGGCAACAGCGTCGATTCACGGTACTTCGGCGGAACCATGGCAAGCGACCAGAGCCATACCATCCTGGACACCCTTTCCATGCTTGTCGGCGGGGACTGGCTTTCGGCCAATGCCTTCTCAGGCAACGTGGACGAGGTGCGCATATCCGGTGTGGGACGCGATACATGGGAATTCAATGTCAATATGGCCAGAATATCCGTGTCCCCGTCCCAGCTGAATTTCGGGGATGTATTTCTGGGATCCAGCCGGACACTCGAACTTTCGGTGAACAACATGCTCGGCATGGATACGCTTTTTGTGGACAGCATCGCCATTGATCTGGATGCCTATTACCAGTCGGATACACAGCAGTTCTATCTTCTTCAGGAGGAGAGCCGGCGTATCCGTATCACATTCAAGGCACTCACGCTGGGATCGCATCCGGGTGCACTGACTTTTTACACAAACGATCCTTTCTGGCCGGAACGCAAGGTGAATCTGTCCGGCAGCGGAATTCCCACGATCGAGCAGGAACCTTATCCAACAGATCCGTTTACCCTGTCCCTGTTTCATCTCGATTCAGTCGGAGTGGACGGCGTCACGGTAGGCGATTTTTCAGGAAACGGCAAACACGGAACCCTTCACGACCAGGTTGCTATTTCAGATACCGGCCGTTTCGGGGGAGGGCTCCGGTTTTACGGCGGATATTTCGAACTGCCTTCCGAGGCATTGGAGGGCAAGGTGAGCGCCTATTTCACGGTTGAAAACTGGTTCCGGTTGTCCGCACTTCCGAACACGGGTGCCCTGATCGTACAGAGAGCGCTTGGGGACAACACCAAACAGTTCGAAATCGCCTTTACAAGCGGTGAAAACAGTGAAATTGTGGCACGCATATGGAACCAGCTCAATCAGGGATTCACGCTCCACGGCCCCGAATCGGATGATTTCAATCTCGAACAATGGTATCATGTATCCCTGTCCATTGACGGATCCTGGGCAAGGCTGATGGTAAACGGTCTGGTTCAGGACAGCGTATCTTTCATCGGGGATATACTGAGCCTGGCAGGCGGCTCCGTACGCTACGGTTCCGATATCGGCGGGTCCCGGGTATTTTACGGGTTCATGGATGAGATCAGGATATCGAATATCGACAGAAAAGCCTGGGAACTGAACGTCATACCTCCTCAGATTATCCTGTCCGCGTATCAGCTGCCGTTCGATCAGGTCAAGCTCGGATTTACCCGTACAATGAATCTGATTGTCACGAATCCCGGGGATCAGACTCTGACGATTCATGAAATATCCGGCGCGGATACCATTTTCAGCATTCCTGAAAATATGCAGACATTTTCATTGAACCGGCTTCAATCCGTATTTCTTCCCGTGACATTCAAACCGGTTCAGGCCACTTCGTCGTATGCAAGAACGCTCACGATTCAAAGCAATGCCAAAAATTCACCCCAGACCGCGATCACGCTGACCGGAACCGGTTATCTGAGCCCGGGTTCAGCCGAATATGCTGCGGACGGATACACGGTGATGCTCTATCATTTCAACGAATCGCACGGGGATACCATTTTTGACAATTCAGGGAATCGTCTGAACGGATTCTTATGGAACGGTTCACGGATCGTGAACGATGAAGGATTTTTCGATGCCTGCATCCGGTTCGACGGATACAATGACAGGGTTGAGATTCCCGGCGACGAGCTGCTGCAGAACGATTTCCATACCCAGAGCCTGACACTGGAATGCTATTTCAAGACCGACACCGTGTCCCAGGTCCTTATCGGCAAGGGATTTCAGGATTCCCTGATGCAGGGCGACCTGATCGTGGGCATCAACAATTTCGGCCGTGTGACTGTGAACGGAATCGACGGTGTCGGGCCGAGGGTCAACGATAATGCCTGGCATCATCTCGCCTTTGTTTACGACCATCAGTTGAAAACAGGGCGGATGTTCGTCGATTTCACTGAAATATGGTCGGAGACATGGAATACGGATCTTGAAACTGCAGACCTGGTTCGTCCGCTTCTTCTCGGTGCGGCTGAGCGTAAAAACGGCGGATATGCCGGTTATTTCCAGGGATATCTGGATGAACTGCGTTTCTCCACGATCAACAGAGAGATCTGGAGCATGAATCCGGTCATCGATGCCGGTATACGGCCGACTGCACTCACGCCGGCCACGCCTTACGCGGGCGATCAGATCACCCTCACATTGAACGTACCCGTGGCTGTCAATGCTTCAAGCATGACATTGTATTACAGGCAGAGCGGCCGGATCTCCTATCAAACCGCGAATGCCTTCCCGGAAAATGACCAGACATTCCGTGCCGTGATTCCGTCAGAAGCGGTCACTTTGCGGGGTGTCGAGTATTATGTGGAAGTGGTTTCAAGTACACAGCACATGTTTACATATCCGGTCATGGATCCCGTCAACAAACCGAAATCGATACCGATCAGGTTTGAATCCATGCAAACGCAGCTGGTTTACACGCCCCAGCGTATGAGTACGGGCAGGTATCAGCTCGCCGCCATGTTTTCGGTTCCGTTTTTTCTCGATCATATCGGCGCGGATACCGTTTTCACGGGGATTTCAATAAAAGACTACGATCCGTTTCAGTGGCGCCTGTTCTGGTGGGATCCGGCGCGCAGTCAGGTCTGGTACAATTACGATCCCGAAGGCATCATCTATGTTGAATTCTCGGATCTGTACAAGGGATCCTTCTCGATGCCTCCCGGGAGAGCCTACTGGCTTGTTTCCAATATCGAGCGTCAGTTCTCTTTAAGAGGCGGTCATACGGTCAGCACGGATACCAGCTTTCAGAAGGAACTGCAGCCCGGCTGGAATATGGTGGGCAATCCCTACAATTTCACCATCAAATGGTCGGACTGTTCCCTTTCATCGGCCCAGATCACGCCGCCCTATGGTTGGGAAGGGGAAGACGGCTACCGGCCGGACACTCCGTATCTCGAGCCCTGGAAAGGTTACTGGTTTTTCAATGCATCGCCTGAACCGGGTTATCTCTTCATCCATCCCGAAGACGCGTCTCTGAGTAAAACGGCCGGAAACGGGAGGGGATTGCTTGATAATCTGGAAGAAACGTCATGGATCATGCAGATCTCTGTATCGGACGATTACAGCTGTGACAAGTACAATTATGCGGGTGTCCGCGAACACGCGTCCATGCAGGTTGATCTGTATGACAGACCCGAGCCGCCGCGCGGCTTTGCGAACGGCGTATCGTTGACTTTTGAACATGCGGACTGGGAGGAGAAACCGAACATCTATGCGGCGGATATTCGTCCGACCGAAACGGATGGGCAGGTTTGGAAACTGTCCGTCCTCTGCGGCGAATCGCAGACCAGGCATCAGATCACTTGGAATCATCTTTCCGATCTGCCCGAGAACTGGAAAGCCTATCTCATCGATTTTGAAAGCGAAGTGGCCGTAGATCTGATGAAAGACCGGTTGTATGGATTCAATTCCGATCCGGACAATATGAGCAGAACCTTTAAAATGATTGCGGGTACCGCACAGTTTCTGGAGAAAAACAGGGAGGGCATTTCTCTGGAACCCGTTGATTTCGCATTGCTGCCCAATTCACCCAATCCGTTCAATCCGGTTACCACGATCAATTTCACCCTTCCCCAAAAATCGGATGTCCGGATTTCAATTTATAATGCGCTTGGCCAGCGGGTTCGGTATATGGTTGAAAAGGACTGTCACGCCGGAAAACATGCGGTCGAATGGGACGCAACGGATGACCGGGGGATGAAATTACCCACCGGAGTGTACGTCTATCAGCTGAAGGCTGCGAACAAAACTGCTGTACGAAAAATGGTGCTGATCAAATAACCCCGGACCGTTCATGAAGCGCAAATCAAACTGAGGATGATCATAATGAGACATTTAATGTGTGTATGCTTACTGATTCCGTTACTCTGGCTGCCGGTATCCGCACAGCAGGAAATCATGCCGACATCTCCGCAGGGATACATCAAATCAGGAGCAGGATTGCAAATGTGGCGTCAGGAAAGGGTGATGACAAATCCGCTGATGCAGCTGTCCATTCCGGTTGAAATGGTCATACCCCTCAGCAGTACCCTGAATATTTATTCATCGTTTTCATTCGGACGCACCGATTACACGGCGCTGATCAATCGCAGGCAGTTCACCAACCCGGAACATACCGAGTATGTGTTCTCCCCAAAACAGGAAAAATGGAATCTCAGCGGATTGTCTGATTTTTATGTACAGGGGAACATGCTGATGTGGGACAGCAGGTTGCTGTGTATCGCCGGTCTCGGGCTTCCGGTCGGCAAGACGAAATTGAATTACATGGAAAACATCATATCGAATTATCTTTACAATAATATTTTTCAGTTTCAAATGCCTGTATACGGACAGGGATTTTTCGCCAAAGCAGGCGCTTTTCTGTCGTATCCGCTGATGGAAAACCTGGTCCTGGGCGGTGGTCTGAGTTATCATTTGAGAGGTGAATATGTTCCGCTGCATAATTATCTGATCAATGACACGCTGCTTCACAATTATGATAAAAAGTTCGATCCCGGTGATGAATTCTGCGTGCATATGGGGTTGGATGTGCGGCTGATGGATGATATGAAATGGATGCTGGACGGTATCGTCACCTATTTTCAGCGGGATATCGTCGATGGCGAAGAAATGTATCAATCCGGGACACGGCTGACTCTGAATACCGGTCTTTTTTACCGATATGACGAACAATACGTCTGGCTTCTGATGAACTACAGACAGAAAAATAAAAACCGGTATTTGCAGGCGATCCAGTTTCAGGAGGAAGCCTACAATACCAACCGGCCCGAGCTGGATCTGAACCTCATTTGGAAAGCCTTCGCCATCGTCGGCGGAGGGATACATATACTCGTCGACGGCCGGTTTTACGGTGAAAATGAAGCCGGACAGGCCAAAACCCATGTACTGGGAGGCGGATTCGGCGGGGAATACCGGTTTTCCTATTCGACGACGATGGAATTTTATCTGAAATACCTAGCCGGATCGCGTGAGCAGGGGAACATCAAACTGAATGTGGAAGGAATGGATATTTCCGTCAAAATGAAGTATGAATTCTGAACGACACTTCAAACAGGACCGTCGAACCGGTTGATCATTCCATACGCTTTCAGTTTTAAATCTGCCTGACCGTACCGGCCGAACAAGTCATTTTGATCGTTTCACTGAAATCAAAATGACTTTTTTCTTGAATTGTTAGCATTTTATTCCGAAATTACTTAATTACCTGAAACAACAATTGGAGAAGGAAAAATGATCCGTCAATCTGTCAAATCCTGCCTGTTCACGTTTTTCGTCCTTGTAACGGGTTCATGTTGTCTGGCTGAAGAAGGCATGTGGACATTCGATTCGATTCCTGTCGATTCCCTGAAAAGCAAGTACAAATTCTCTCCCTCCGCTGAATGGCTCGATCATCTGAGACTTTCATCCGTCCGCTTCAACAATGGCGGTTCGGGTTCGTTTGCCAGTGCAAACGGACTTGTGCTGACCAATCATCATGTGGCCGTCAATTTTCTTCAGAAAATCAGCAACAAAGACCGTGATTATGTCACCACAGGATTCTACGCCGCACATGAGGAAGAAGAAATACGCTGTCCGGATCTCGATGTCAATGTTCTGGTCGGTCTCAGGGATGTGACAGAGGAAATTCAAGAAGCCGTACACGATACGATGGACAATATGGAAGCTTTGCAGGCCAAAGAATCCCTGATCGCACGCATGGAAAAAAAAGCGCAGGATTCCACCGGACTTGAATGCACCGTTGTATCCTTGTTCGCAGGCGGAGAATACTGGCTGTATCAGTATAAAAAATACTCGGACGTGCGTCTGGTTATGGCCCCTGAGCGGCAGGCGGCTTATTTTGGCGGGGACGACGATAACTTTACATATCCCCGTTATGATCTCGATATTGCGTTTTTCAGAATTTATGAAAACGACAGGCCGATACGCGCCGATCATTATCTGAAATGGAACCGGAAAGGCGCCGCCGAAGATGAGCTGGTTTTCGTGTCCGGTCACCCGGGCAGAACCTCCCGGTTGTATTCCGTACACGGTCTTGTTTATTCCAAAGATTATTCGATGCCCATGATTCTCAATTATATCGACGAACGGCTGGCGATACTGGATGGGTATGCAAAGAAAGGCCGGGAAGAGGAGCGGAAGGCTCTTCCGACAATATTCGGTTTGAATAATTCAAAAAAAGCCTATGAAGGTATGCTGCTCGGGCTTTCATTGCCGGGGGTGATCGAAGGGAAAAAAAGGGTGGAAGAAGACTTCAAGAACCGTTTTTTCTCGGATCCCGGATATCTGGCTCAATACGGCAATCCATGGGATTCTCTTGCCGCTGTCCGGAGCCTTCAGATCGAGAATGAAGAAAGATGGTATTACAGAAAAATTATCGGGTCCAGGCTTGCCGATTGGGCGGTTGATCTGGTCATCTGCCATCAGGAACTGATCAAGCCGGACAGCGACCGCCTGGAGGGTTATCATGATTCGGAACTTGATAATCTGAAGCATCGGATTTTGTCCAGGGCTCCCGTGTATAAGGATTACGAGATCCATAATTTTACAGGCGGTTTGTCGATCAGTCTGAAACATCTGGGAAAGGATGATTCTTTTATTGGTGCGGCCTTATCCGGTCATGAGCCTTCAGAAATTGCACCTTCACTGATCGAAAAAACATCGATGGATCAAATCGATTTCAGAGAAAAATTATGGAATGCGGATCTTGAGGCAATCGAACAGTGCCGGGATACCCTGATTGTCTGGGCCAGGAAAATGGCACCCATCATCCGGAATGATATTGAAATGAAAAGGAAAATGATCACGAGCAAAATGGATCGTGCCAGCAACAATCTGGCAAAGGCACGGTTTGCAATTTATGGCAAAACGACGTACCCGGATGCCAATTTTACACTGCGGCTCACGTATGGATCGGTAAAGGAATACCGTATGAACGGCACCAAGGCGCCTGTCAATACAACACTTTACGGCCTTTATGACAGAAGTCTCAGCTTCAATCAGAAGGGCGACTATGTGCTGCCGGAACGGTTCTGGAAAAGGCAGAAGAAACTCGATTTGTCGACACCGGTCAATTTTATCTGTGACTGCGACATTATCGGCGGCAATTCCGGATCACCCGTCGTCAATCGCGATGGCGAATTTATAGGAATTATTTTCGATGGCAATATCGAAAGCCTGGCGGGAAGGTTCTATTTTGATCCTTCCGTCAATCGCGCTGTATCCGTTCATGCCGCTTATATAATGGAAGCACTGAAGAAATTATACGATGCCGGCGCACTGCTGAAAGAAATCGAAGGGAAATAATGAATGGCTTATGTACCGGCACAGGCAAGGTATCAGCATATACCGTATGCACGGTGCGGAAACAGCGGACTGAAACTGCCGCGAATATCGCTGGGGTTATGGCAAAATTTCGGTGCCGTGGATTCTTATGAGACCGCCCGTTCCGTCATTTGCCGTGCATTCGATCTGGGTATCACGCATTTTGATCTGGCCAATAATTACGGACCGCCCCCGGGTTCTGCAGAATCCACTTTTGGCAGGATACTCAGAAATAACTTCAAACAGTACCGTGATGAACTGATTATTTCGACCAAGGCCGGATATGATATGTGGCCCGGTCCTTATGGAGATCGGGGATCAAGAAAATACATGATCGCCAGCCTTGACCAGAGCCTGAAACGACTCGGAATCGACTATGTGGATATTTTCTATTCACACCGTTTCGATCCGGAAACGCCGCTTGAGGAAACCATGGGAAGTCTCGCACATGCGGTCAGGACCGGAAAGGCTCTCTATGCCGGTATCTCAAATTACCCTCCTGACAAAACCGAAGAAGCCTATGATATACTGAGAACCATGGGCGTCAGGTGTCTCCTTCATCAGGTCAAATACTCCATGTTCGATCGGTCACCGGAAGCGGGACTTTTTTCAGTCCTTGAAAAACTGGACATGGGATGTATCGTGTTTTCTCCACTGGCGCAGGGTTTGCTTACGGACCGGTATCTGAAAGGTGTACCAAAAAACTCGAGAGCGAATAAACCGCATGGTTTTTTGAAGAAGGAGCATATCACACAGGATGTGATTGAAAAAGTGAGGGATCTCAATGGCATCGCCGCAGACAGAAAGCAGAGCCTTGCCCAACTGGCCCTTGTATGGGTACTGCGGTCCCGGCAGGTGACATCGGCCCTCATCGGCGCATCTTCAGTAAAACAGCTGGAAAACAATGTCGGTGCACTGTCTGATTTATCACTGGATAACAGTGAAACCGGAAGGATTGAACGGATACTGGCACAATAGTCTGTTCCGTTCATCTGGTTGCCGACTGGCGGCACGCATTTTCAAAATCAATCGACTGAAAAATAATGCCAACTTTTTTTAAAATAGTCTGTCTAATTATATGACTGGCAGACTGGCATTTTAAACAGGAGGATCCGATAATGAGAAAATTCAACGTGATGCTGATTTTATCCCTGATGTGGGTGGGTTGTGTCTTTGCAGCGGAAAAAACCATGAGCAAGGAATTTCAGGTCAAACCGGGCGGCACACTGTATATCGATGCTTCCTATGGCACCATTCAGGTGGTGTCTCAGAATGATCCTGCTGTAAAAGTGGAAGTGACATTTAAAAGAAAAACCGGCAGCCAGGAAAAACTGCAGCAAATGATAGACGACCTGGATCTGAAATTCAAAACGGAAGGATCGGATGTCTATATCGTGATGGAAAGCGAAAACGATTCGTTTTTTTCAAATTTTTGGAAACATATGGATGTTCATTTCGATGTCATTGTACCCACAAAATACAATGTCGATCTGAAAACAAGCGGCGGCAGTATTGCAGTCGGCGATCTCGATGGAAATGCGAAGAGCAAAACTTCCGGAGGCAGTCTGAAATTCGGTAAAATTACCGGATCGATTCTTGGGAAAACATCCGGAGGCAGCATCTCACTGGATGAATGCCTGGGGCCGGTCGATGTGAAAACATCCGGTGGAAGTATAAAAATCGGCGAAGTCAAAGGGGATGTCGAGGCGCATACATCAGGAGGAAGCATTACGGTCCACGAAGTCATGGGGACGATCGATGCAGGAACCTCGGGCGGATCGGTCAAAGCGACAATCACGTCACAGCCCGCGAATGAATGCAAGCTGACCACTTCAGGCGGTTCCATCAATGTTATTGTCAGCGAGGACATCCGTCTGAATATCGATGCCAAAACGAGCGGTGGGCGGATATATACCGACTTCCCTGTCACCATGATGGGCCATATATCGGATAATACACTGAATGGAGAAATCAACGGCGGCGGCCCCCTGTTATTTTTACGCACTTCAGGCGGCGGCATTTCAATTAAAAAATCCAATTGATCCGTTTTTCGTAATAATTTAAAAAAAGGTCCGCCGCAGGCGGACCTTTTTTTTTCTTGCTTAAATAGGGAATTATGACTATATTTTCGCCTGATTTTTTTACATTAACCGGAATCCTGCATTGCATAAGAAAAAGATAATATTTTCATTGAAGGTCATTCTCGCCGTGATCGTGCTCTTGTGGGTGATCCACAAAGTTCAGGTACATACCATCGTACAATCGATTCAAAATCCCCGGTCACCGGTCTTTATCGGTCTGGCCATGATCATGCTGATACCCAATATTGGCTTACAGTGGATCCGCTGGCATTTTCTGCTCAGGCTGATTGATCCGGGAATTCGGTTCAGGGAATCCTTCACGTCGCTCCTCGGAGGAATCACGGTCGGATTGATCACACCCGGCCGCATCGGGGAATTCGGACGGGCACTTTTCCTGCATCATATGAATTACGTGAAAGCGCTTGGACTGATTTTCATCGACAAATTTTATGCTTCCATTGTTCTCATCATTTTCGGCATTTGGGGTGTCATTTCATTTCTGGGATTTCAGATGGGGCCCAATATCTTTCTTCTGGCACCCCTTATCGGGCTTGGTCTCCTGGCCTCCGCTTTCGGAATAATTCTGATGTTCAGGCCGCGTTACATGCGCACATTTTTTTATAATCTGACATTGTTGCTTCCGTTTCGTGAGAAAATGAAGCTGTTTATCGACGGGCTCGATCATTTCGATGAAAATAAAGCGAAGCCGTTCATTATTTATTCGGTGCTGCTTTACTTCATTTACATCCTGCAGTTCAGTCTGCTTGCTCTGGCATTCGAAAAAATACCCGTGCACGTATTGCTCACCTCGACCACATCGACCATGTTTACCAAAATTGTGCTTCCGTTTTCAATCGGAGATCTGGGTATTCGGGAAGGTGCGGCCGTATATTTTTTCAAAAGTTACGCAGTCAGTAAAACGACGGCCTTTAACAGCGCTTTTTTGTTGTTTTGTATCAATCTGATGATTCCTGCCATAACGGGCCTCTTTTTCATTCCTCAAATCGGGTGGCGCGAAAACGGTCACCCTAAAAAGCGATAATTCAATTTTGAAAAATATGTGAACATTCTGTAATAAGCGGCGTAAAATATTTTCATTGTTTACACAAAAAAACATTATTATATGGAAATATAAATATAATAAAAACAAATATATAACAATATTCAGCCAATTTCGGATCAAAATCACGGAATTCATCCGGAAAATGGTATGGTTCTTGCCTGAACCGCTATGGTACTGAAAAACAAGAAGAAGGGAGTTATATGGACGAAGCAAGTAAATCAAAAAAAGCCGTTCAGAAAACAGTGAGAAAGAAAACAGCGGCACCAGTAAAGAAAAATGATCCGGTCCCTGTGAAGCAGATCTTTTTTTATGTCACGAATACTCTGAAAATTGCATCGATGCTGATCCTTGTCGCAGTCGGTGCCGTGTTTATCATCCGCAATGCACAAACCGTAAAACGGTTAAAAAATGAAGTTATCGATCTGAAATATGCGATGAACACGGACAGCGTCAGGCAGCATAAACTTCAGAAAATCATCAATATCATCAAACAGTACAACAATGGCATTTCATCGGAACAGGCCTATGATATCGCCAATACAATTCATGAAATGTCCATGAAATATACGAATCTGGATATTGATTTGTTATGTGCGGTGATTACACATGAGAGTGCGAATACATGGGATCCCGCCATTGTATCACCGGCCGGTGCGATGGGACTGATGCAGATTATGCCCGTTACAGGCATGTTTCTGGCCGAATACGAAGAAATCACATGGACGGAACCTGAAGAGGTACTGTTCAATCCGGTATACAATATCCGTATGGGCTCCCGCTATCTGTCTTCGCTCATTCAGGAGTATGATCTGGAGGCCGCTCTGGCCGCGTACAACGGAGGTGAGCGTATTGCCGCAGTCTATCTCGCCAACGGCAAAGATAATCGGGTGCTTTGGGAAGAAACAAGAAAATATATCCCGGCGGTTATCAATCTTTACCATTCCTACATTTCACAAAGTATGTGACGACATCCCGCTGATTGTTCAGGCGGAATATGAATTCATATTCCGCCTTTTTTATTCATCGACTGAAACCGTTTGCATTTCTTCATATTTTTATTTTAATTCACATGAGCAGACATTGCTGCAATCGTCACTTTATCATTTCAAACAATTCTTATTGAACAGGAGGGAAACCATGAAAAAAAGGAATCGTTTTACCCTGATTATGATTCTCATGATCTGTACGGCTGCATCGCTGGTTGCTACTGAATCGCGGGTCGGGTCCATGGGAGGCGTCGGATATTATATTCATGACAATTCCAATATCTTTTATTTTCCCGGAACCCTTCATTACTATGCCAATCAGGCTGTCGCCGAGCTCAGGGCCAAGAATGCAGACAATCTGTACACGGTCGGTGTGCAAATGGAAAGAAAACCGGGCAGCATTGTCGGTGTCTATCTGAACCGGCCCATTGATTTGCCCCAGGATATTCTCATGGATGTTACGCCGGATCTGACGCTCGATCGGGTCATTTCTCTTTTATACGGAGGAAAATGGAACAATAAAAACTGGGGCGTGATTCTTTCATATGCCTCGGATAAAACAGAAGACGATGCCTTCGGCATACAGGAGAAAGAATCGGCCCGCTATATCGGCCTTTGTGCCGGATTATCCACGTCTGACTACGATCTTGGATTCAACCTGGAATTGCCTTCGGCAAAATGGGAAGCGGACGACGATGAAGACAAATGGGGCGGAACGGGTATCGGTATTCACGGCCGGTATTTTTCAACCAGAAGTTCAGTTTTAAAACTCGTGGGAATCGGAAATCTCTATTTCGGAAATACAACAAGGGAAATCGGCGACGCTGAAATCGGATACAACCGCCTGAACATCGCGATCGGTGGCGCTGCACTGTATCAGCTGGATCCCAAAAATCTGGTGGTTCTTGCTGTGGAAGCATTCGGAAGGAACCAGGACAAAGAGGAAGTGAAAGATGGCGATGAATATACTTACACCCGCACCGTATTGCCGGGTATATACCTGGGTGTGGAATCCAAACTGAAAAGCTGGCTGATCGGCCGGTTGGGTGCAAGGCAGGTGTACCAATCCATTAAAGAAGTCGCAAAACCGGCACAGGGCGAAGAAGTGGAAACCATGGAGTCTCAGTCGACATTTGCCGTCTCATTCGGTCTGGGCATCATTCTGGGCGATCTTCAGCTGGATGCCATGATGAACGAGGGCATTCTGTTCGACGGTCCCAATTTTATCTCGGGCCAGAACAACACGCTTGCGAACAGAATATCCCTGACATATTCCTTTAATAAGCCAGGGAAATAATTGTGAAAAACCGGCATATCTGCCTGATAATCAGTTTGATCATTCCCCTGTTTATCGTCTGCGGTCAGGGAGGCAATGCGGATCCTGTGGGGCTGACAGGCGGCGGTGATGACGGTTATATCTATACGGATCATCCCGAACAGGAAGAAGAGACCGGTAAAGGGGAAACATCCGCTGATTCCCTGATCGGATCATGGATATCGGTTCAGGATACGGCCGGCCCGGTCATATATCTCACCTTCCGCGACGATCAGTCCTATGTCATGCAGATCGATATTGAAAATTATCCGATGCTGCATGAAGGCAGATATTCGACCGACGGGAACCAGCTGATACTGAATGAAGGCATTTTCATCTATCAAATCGATGCAGATATGCTGATGATGACGCTTGACGGATACGTGTTTGTTTTTAGAAAAGTGACAAGCTGAATTTCCCTGTCCTGATCCAATCAACGGATCAGGACAGGGCCTTTTTACATTCTCCCCGCAATTATTGCCAGTTTTATGAATGTGTTCTGATCCGCAAGCCCCGATCCTGATGCGGTTCTGTAAACGCAGTTGAAATTTTTGCTCAACCTTTTTCTGTAAACTTACGTTATTCCTATTGAAGATCATAAAAGAATCCGGAGACAGATTGAAACACATTTCTGACCATGATCTGATGATATCCGTAAAAGACGGCGATCTCGATAAACTGGGCGTGCTCTTTGAAAGGTATCATCAAAAGCTGTACACACTGTTTCTCTGGCAAACCCGGAATGCGATAATCAGTCAGGACCTTGTACAGGAAGTATTTATGCGCATGCTGAAATCGAATAAAACATATCGCGGTGAGGGACAATTCACAACATGGATGTACTGCATTGCGAGAAGTGTTCGAATGGATCATTACAGAAAAAACAGGAAGAAAATGACGTCACTGGATCAGGCGAAAGAAATACCCATGGACGGTTCAGATCCGGAGCTGCAGGCCGAACGGCAGTCGGAAATCGATTTGCTGTATCGGGCCATGGATCAGCTTTCCGATGAAAAGAGGGAAGTGCTCGTCCTGAGCCGTCTTCAGAATTATAAATATGAGGAAATAGCCGGGATACTGGGCTGCTCAGTGGGAACGATTAAGTCCCGTGTATTCTGGGCAATACGCGATCTTGGAAAAATTGTCAAATCAATGAATGGGATCTGTCATGAAATGTGAATTCCCTGAATCCTATTTTGTGGACTGTCTGTCCGGACAGCTGAAGGGCAAAGATTTGCGTTTGTTTAAAAAGCATCTGTCTGAATGCGGCCGGTGCCGGGAAATATACATGGAAATGAAACCGGCCTGGCAGAAAATTGCATCCATGCCAGAGCCGCGTCCGGCGCCTTCCATGAAAACCGATTTTTACCGGATGCTGGAAAAAGAAAAAGCATGCACGGGTTCCCGGATGAGCCTGCGGGACCGGCTGAATGCCTGGCTTCAGACCTGGTGGCCGGGAGAGCCGGTCGTTCAGCTGGCCTGTTTTATCGGAGCCGTCCTGCTGGCGGGATTTTTTGTCAGTTTTGTACAAACCCGTTCCTCAATGCATCATGAAATGTCGCATGTGCAGCAGGATATGCAGATATTGAAGCGGAATGTATCCATGTCCCTTCTGCAAAATCAGGCTGCATCGGATCGATTGAAGGGGATCGCGCTCATCGGCCAAATCGCAGATCCCGGAACTTCTCTGGTGGAGGAACTCATCGATCATATCAATCATGATCCGAATACCAATGTCCGTCTGGCCGCAGTCGATGCGGTTGCATTATATTCGGATCTTCCTGAAATCCGGACAAAGCTGACCGATGCGTTGAACCGGCAGGATTCCCCTTCTGTTCAAATCGCCATTATCGATATTTTGATTCAAATGAATGAAACCCGATCGCTCAGATCCTTAAAAGCGTTTATCGAAAATCGTGAAACAGATCCCATTGTCAGGGAACATACAAACCGGCGGCTTGCAGAAATGATGTAAAAGGAGAATCGACGATGCGAAGGTTATTAAGAATTTTGATCGTTGTCATGGTGCTTCAGTCCTTGACTGCAGCTGAAAAAAAATCGGAAGAGACCTTTGGGCACCAATTTCTGTTCAAAGGGGAGGCATCCCGGAATACACTGATTATAAAGAATTTTTGGGGTGATATCCGGGTAACCGGGCAGGAGACGGATCGTATCAATGTCAGAATAATTAAAAAAATCTGGGCAAGATCCGAAGATCAGTTTAACCGCGCCGGTCAGGATGTCGCCCTTCAGAAAAGCGAAGAAGAAGATTGCATCGAACTCTACGTAAACGGTCCTTTCAGGAATCAGGAATCCGGCAGATATTGGCACGAGGGGCAGTATACGGTGACCTATCACTTCGATGTGGAGGTGCCGTATGAGACACAGCTGGATCTTGAAACGGTCAATGACGGTTCGATCCGGATTGAACACATGCGCGGATTATGCAGCGCAAAAAATATCAATGGCCCGATTGACGCCATGGATATTCATGAAATCGGAGAAATCTATGCATTGAACAGGCCGGTTCATATCTACTTTGATCAGAATCCGGTAAATGACTGCATTGTCGGTTCTCTGAACGGAGATGTTTGTCTGTACTTTCTGAGGGAGTTGTCGGCAGATTTTATTGTCGAGACATTAAACGGCGATGTTTATTCGGACTTTCCGGCGAAAAAACTGGCAGGGGAGACATATGATGAGAAACAGTCCCATGGTTTGCATCGGTATAAAACCGGTCACCGGACAAAATTCCGGATCGGAAAGGGAGGAGCCGAGATTTTCTGGAAAGGATTCAATGGCGATTTACTGATAAAAAACCGCACGGAATTATAACAGCTGAGATATCGATTTTGAAAGGAGCTCTCCAATGAAAACCAAACAGATACTGGCCCTCGCAGCCGTTCTTGTCATGCCTCTGTTTCTCCAGGCACAGGAAGATGATACGGACCGGTTATCCGTTCCCTTCAGTGAACCCGATAAACCAGGGATTGTACAAATCGGATTGATCAACGGCAGCATCACAGTAACCGGTTATGAAGGAAAAGTTGTTGAGATTGAATCCAGGGTACGTATGAAAAAACTGAAGGAGAAAGGGGAAACTTCAAAAAAAACCAATGGCATGTTTCATATCCCCTCGGTTTCCACGGAGCTGCAAGTCGAGGAGGAGAATAATATCATGGAAATTGATATCGCCTCTCACAAACTGACCATGGATGTGACCGTGAATGTCCCCGTGAATACCTCGCTGAAGCTCAGCACCATCAATAACGGCGATATTCAGGTATCCAATGTGAAAGGAAATCTGGAAGCGAACAATATCAACGGTGATATACGGTTAAACCAGATTTCCGGATCCGTGGTTGCCAATACGCATAACGGCGATCTGATCGTCACCTTTGCCTCTGTGGATCCTGAGAAAGCCATGTCATTCAGTACGTTCAATCATGATGTGGATGTCACTTTTCCGGCTGATTTAAAAGCCAGTGTGAAACTGAAAACCGAACAAGGGGATATTTACAGTGATTTTGAAATAGTCAAAACGGAAAATCAGCCGAGAATTATTCAGGAAAAAGCCCCGGAAACACATGGTAAATACAAGGTCAGAATCGAACGGGCCTTTTACGGCACGATTCACGGAGGCGGGCCAGAGATGCAGTTTACATCCTACAACGGCGATATCCTGATCAGGAAAGCGAAATAATGCCAGCGCTAAGGAAAGATGTCATGCAGAAACTGAACGCCGGACGCATTCCCCGCGGCATGCCGCGGGGAGCTTCAATCTGAACTGTGCGGGAAAAGGAGCACGTCACGAATGTCGGATTTATCCAGAAAAAGCATGATCAGACGGTCGATACCCATGGCCATTCCCGCGCAGGGCGGAATCCCTGATTGCAGGGCATCCAGGAGTTCATTGTCAATGAGAAGCGTTTCACCCCGGGTTTTTATAATGAGGGTCTGCTGGTTCATAAACCGGCCTGTCAGTTCAGGAGTCTGTATCAATTCGGTATACCCGTTGGCGATTTCAAGACCGGTCATATACAGCTCGGTTCTTTCCACATAGGCTTCGTTCTCAGGTTTTCTGCGGGCCATCAATCCCATTTGAACCGGATAATCCATGACGAAAACAGGCGCCTGTGATCCAAGTCCGGGTTCGATTTTCTCCATAAAGAGGCGGTGAAACAGTGTTTCCCAGTCGTCCTCAGGTGTGTGATAAACACCATGCTTCACTGCGGTTTCACGAAGTGAATCGATGCAAAGAAAACGATCATCTTCCAGACCATAAACATCCATAAACAGGCCCGCCAGCGTTTTTTTCTCCCATGGTGCATTCAGATCGATGCAATGCGTCTGATACCTGATGCGGGAGCACCGGAAGACCGTTTCCGCAAGGTCCTGTATGAATTCGCGCGACAAATCCATCAGATCCTGATAGCCGGCATGGACCTGATACCATTCAAGCATGGTAAACTCGGGATTGTGCAGGTTTGTAAGCTCACGATTCCGGAAAACCTTGCCCAGATAGAAAATGTTCCCGGATCCGCCTGCAAGCAGTTTTTTCATCGCGTGTTCGGGAGACGTATGCAGATAATGCATCCGTTCGGAAGCGTCAGGGTAATGAATACAGCATCCTATGGATTCGATATTGTTGTCGAGTGTTGGAAAGGGGGTGAGAAGGGGAGCCTCAATTTCAAGAAATCCCCGCTCAGAAAAAAAATGGCGGATGCGCTTCATGACCTGATCGCGGATCCTGAAAACGGACCAGTCCAGAGTCTTGTCACGAAGTCTTATCCAGTTGTCAGGTTTTTCCGGCATGAATGTTCAGTTCAATCGATGCGAATCAAGGCTGCATGCATAAATATGCAAATACCTTGGCGTCATTGATTGTGTTTTCAATTTTTGAATACTCATCTGGCCCATGCAGTGTGTCATCCACGGTGCACCAGCATACGGCCGGCAGGCCGGCTGATCTGAAAAGCGCGGCTACAGTTCCGCCGCCTATTCCCATGGAAACGGCATCACGGCTGAGAATGTCGCGAACAGCGTTTTGAATGGCAATGGCCACGGGTGTATCAGGCGGTGTCGGAGGCGGGGCAGGCACATCCTGAACCATGGAAAGTCTGATTTCCACGCCGAACCGGTTCTCGATTTGTGCGGCATAGGCCTGAACCTGTCTTTTAACCTTGTTCAGGTCGTATTCCGGAAGAATGCGGCAGTCAAAATAAATGACATCGGAACCCGGAATGGTGTTGATATTATCCACATTGGATTCTTTCCTGGTAACCGAGAATGTTGAAATCGGCGGATCATACACAGGATCGGATGCGTCATAAACACGGTGCAGTTCATCCATTTGAACGATCAGGTTTGCACCGGCAAAATGGGCGTTGATCCCTTTTTCGGGTGTGGATCCATGGGTTTGTTTGCCCCTGATCTCGCATTTGATCCAAAGAATGGACTTTTCAGCCACCTCGATCATGGTACCGTCCTCGTTTCCCGCATCGGGTATCACGATCCAGTCTTCCTTGCGGAACCGGTCCGGATGCTTCTTCAGTACGTGTTCAATACCGAATTTCGAACCATTTTCCTCGTCAGAAACAATGGCCAGGCCGATGTCAAAGCAAGGCGTGATCCCTGTTTCCCGGAGCGCTTTGATCAGCAAAAGGGAAGAGATGATGCCCTGCTGATTGTCTTCGGTGCCGCGGCCATATATCCTGCCATCCCTGACAACCGCTTCGTACGGATCCGAATGCCACAAGCTGCTTTCACCGGGCGGAACCACATCCATATGGGACATTATCCAAAGCGTACGCGTGTTCGCTGAACCATTTAATTTTATCAGCATATTCGGACGATAACCCGACGGCACGCGTGAGTCAGGTGCGTTGACTTCGATCAATTCATCGATTTGCATATCGGTGAGTATGGATTTGATCAGAGCGGATTTCTCGGCCTCACCTTTTCCATCGCTTTCAGGACCGATTGCCGGAATACAGGTGAGCAGCTTTTGAAGACGAATGACCTCGTCCGTGTATTGATTCAACCGTTCTAAAATCAATCGCAGCGGCTTCTGCATGAAAATCTCCTTGTGATGATTCGGATTGCTGATGATGTGTTTACGATGATACAAAAGTTATTGCAGAGATACAAGAAAATATTAAATGAGGATTTTAAAAAAGGGCTTGCCTTTTCACGAACATTTTAATATTTTTTACTGATCAATTGCCCCAGTAGCTCAGTGGATAGAGCAGCGGTTTCCTAAACCGTTGGTCGCAGGTTCAACTCCTGCCTGGGGTACATTGCGAATAAGCAGATCACAAATTGACCCGTCAGTGGAGGGCGAATGAAAGCGAAAATCATGGTAGTTGACGATGTCGATACCATTGCCCGTGTTTATGCACGGTTTCTGGAGAGACTTGGATACGAAGTCCGTATCGCTTTTAACGGTCAGGAAGCCTTGGACCTTTGGGAAACATATCAGCCGGATCTCATTGTCAGTGATATTCGCATGCCCAAAATGAATGGATTTGAGTTGGCCAATACCATTCGAAAAAAGAAACCGGATCAAAAGATCATTCTGATGACCGGTTATGCTGATGAGGCCGAAGTGCTCGAACAGCAGAAAAGTCACGGTTATCCGTTTTTTACAAAGCCTGCCGACCTGCAGACAACCGTATCCAAAATTGTACAGGAAGTCCTGGACGGGACATACAAATCTGAAATTGAATAATCAAACTTGATCAGGAGTCGGAAACACCATGCTGAAAGCTCGTAAAAAAATATCCAGGCGGGAGATTAAAGAAGATCCTCTTGTAACAGCCTATGTACGTGTTCAGAAAGTCCTGCAGCGTTTCAGCAGGCAAATCAATATCGGTCTTGTTGCCGTTGCCGTGATTGTCACAATTGTCATTTTTGATAATGCGGGCAGAAAAAACAATGAAAAAAGTGCAGAATCAGCAATCGCACAGCCGGAACAGGTGTACCTGAGCAGAAATTATGAACGGGCTATCCAGGAACTGATGCCCGTTACACAGGAATACGCAGGCACCTCTGCTGCAGGAAGAGCCGTATTTTATCTTGCGAATGCATATTATGAGATTGGACAGTTTGATGATGCATCGACCTATTATGCGATGTACCTGAGCGATTACGGACAGATTGATTATTTTAAGGTATCTTCACAGGCCGGTATTGCCGCGTGCGATGAAAATAAGGAACTGTTCCTGGAAGCTGCTCAAGCCTATGAAAAAGCGGCGGGATTGGCCGGTGATCAATTTTCACGGCCGTTTCATCTGAAGAATGCGGCCCGGTGTTATGAACTTGCCAACGACCCTGCAAAAGCCAGGGCACTTTATCAGCAAGTGCTCGATCAGTATCCGGAATATGCATTCAAGGATGAAATCACTTTTCAGATGGAATCTTTATAATGGCATTGGTGAATAAGTATATTTTTCTTGCATAAGAGATTTTATTTTATTAAATTTAACGATGAAAAGTGGGTTCTTCAACCCACTTTTTTTCTTGGTATGGATGGCAGGTAATTTGGACAGAGAAACATTAAAACAGATGATTGAACCGGTTATCAGAGAGGAGAATTGCGAACTGGTCGAGATCAGAATCAAGGGAGGCGGTTCAAAACCTTCCTTTCAGATCTTTATAGACCGGGATACCGGTGTCAGCATTGACGACTGTACACGTGTAACAAAACAGCTGACGGAACTGCTGGATACGGAGTTTCCCGAAATACAGCAGTACCGTCTTGAAGTTTCCTCTCCGGGTACGGATCGTCCCCTGAAAGATGTCAGGGATTTCAGGAAAAACATCGGCCGTTCAGTGAACGTATATTTTTTTGAAAATGAGCATGAACGTTCGGTTGAAGGCAAATTATGCGGCGCTGATCAGGATAAAATCATTATTGAGTACGGTCAGCAGATGATTGAAGTTCCGGTCTCCTCGATCAGGATTGCCCGGATTCAAATGCAATGGTAAGGAGGAGGTAAACCCTTCAATGAATATTGATATCGTCGAGGCTGTCACTCAGATCGCAAAAGAACGCAATATCAAGCGTGAAGTATTGAGTGAGATTATTGAAAGTCTCTTCCTTTCTATGATTAAACGAAAATATGGAACCACTGATAATTTTGAAATTTTCGTAAACATGGATAAGGGCGAAGTTGAGATTTATCAGACGAAGAGCATTGTCAAGGAAGTGGAAGATCCGGTGACCGAGATCGCCCTGGAAAGAGCACAGGAAGTCGAGCCTGATCTGGAAGTCGGTGATGAATTTATAGAAATCGTCGATCCGACCAGTTTCGGACGCCGGCTGATTACAAGCGCTAAACAGGGGCTTACACAAAAAATCAGAGAAGCCGAGAAAGAAGTGCTTTTCAATGAATTTAAAGACCGTGTGGGAGAAATTATTATCGGTGATGTCCGCCAGATCAACCGGGAGGAAATTTTGATTTCGGTGGACAATATGGAAGTCCTGTTGAAAAAACAGGATCAGATTTACAATGAGCGATATCATCGCGGAGACAATATCCGGGCAGTCATCAAGGAAGTGGCGCAAACCAGCAGGGGACCGGAAGTGCTCGTCTCGAGAACACATCCCCAGTTTTTGGTCCGTCTTTTTGAACTTGAAGTTCCGGAGATTTACGATGGCATCATCGAAATAAAAAACGTCGCCCGTTTTCCCGGTGATCGCGCGAAAGTGGCCGTTTATTCGAATGATAAGCGCATCGATGCAGTTGGCGCATGCGTGGGTCTGAAAGGGGTCCGTATTCAGTCGATCGTCAAGGAATTGAACAATGAAAAAATCGATGTGATCAACTGGAGCAGCGAACCTGAAATATTTATTCAGCGCGCACTCAGTCCTGCAAAACCGAATCGTATCATGATCAATGAAGAAGAAAAAACGGCATTGGCCATCATTCCGGACGATCAGATATCTCTGGCGATCGGTAAGGGCGGCCAGAACAGACAGCTCGCTTCGAGACTGACGGGATACGAAATTACAACGGAAAAGGAATCAGACTGGCTGGCCGCGCAGCAGCCCGAAGAAAAACTCCTGTTGAGTGATGTGAAAGAGCTGTCAAAGAACATTTACGAAAAACTGGCGGCGGCCGGATATGAAACAGCAGATGAAATTCTGGATGCCGGTCAGGAAGAAATCGCCGCACTCAAAGGTTTCGGCGCAAAAACCGTACAACGAATTTTTGACATTCTGAATTCATATTATGAGGAAGAAACGGAGGAAAATCAGCGGGACGATGCCGGTGAGGAAGTGGGGACGGAAGAAGAATCATAATCAGGGTTTATTTTAATAATAAAAAAAGGTCATCGTGAGTAGTAAACAACGAATATATCAAGTCGCCAAAGAATTTCATATTTCGAATGAAGCGCTGATCGATTTTCTGACGGAACATGGATTCAAGGTCAGAAATCACATGGCGCCACTGACCGATATCATGCTGGAAAAGATACATCAGCATTACGGTAAAGTGGAGCTCGAGGTCAGTCAGGAAACCGATTTCCGCAAAAAAATACAGGCCAAGAAGCAGGAAGAAGAGGAGCGGAAAAAGGCCATTCGACAGGAAATCGACGAAATTCTGGAACTTTCAAAAAGCGTCGAATTTTACGAACAGGTCACGAAGGCCCCGAAAATTTCGCAGAAAAAGAAGGTTGTCGAAAAGCCTGCGAAGCCGAAGAAATCCAAGGTTGAAGAGGAAGCGGCTGCGGCCAAGACTGAAAAGCTCCGAAAGATAGCACTGCCTCCTGAAGAGAAAGCCGAGATCAGGGAAAAGAAAAAACAGGAAGAGCCGGCTGTCAAAAAGGTGCTGACCGAAATCCAGGTTCCCAAAATCATCGATAAAATTGAACTGAAAGAGGAACCCGGTTCCGATAAATCAAAGGGAAAACCAAAACGTCATCTCAAAAAGAGACCGCGTATACAGGAAGACGATGATGAACTGGTCGCCGCCAAGGGGGTCCGTCATGGCGATGACCTCGACAAGAGAAAGAAAAGGAAAGTCGGCGAAACAGATTCAAGGGATGATGATGGCGGAGCAAAGAAGAAAAAGAAGAGACGCAAACGTAAAAAGAAACCTGCGGTTGAAATTGATGAGAAGGAAATCGAGGCTTCTATCCGCGAAACCCTCGCAAAAATGGGAGAGACCGGAAAGAAGAAACGAAGGAAAAAGGAACGTGAAGTCGAGGACAGCGTCGAAGTAGACACGAATGTCATTCATACCGCAGAATTTATCTCTGTCGCCGATCTTGCGGGATTGATGGATGTGGAATCGAGTGAGGTGATACGGGCATGCATGTCGCTGGGACTCATGGTCTCCATCAATCAGCGACTCGATAAGGATACCCTGCTGATGGTTGCGGATGAATTCGGTTATGAACTTGAATTCATCACGGAATACGGTGAAGAGGAAATTGAAAAAGAGGATGAGGATTCTCCGGATGAGCTCGTTCCCCGGCCGCCGGTTGTGACCATAATGGGGCATGTGGATCATGGAAAAACATCACTGCTCGACTATATCAGAAAGAGCAATATCATCGCGGGTGAAGCGGGCGGCATCACACAGCATATTGGTGCTTATGAAGTCGCTTTTCATGAAAAACAGATCACATTTTTAGATACACCCGGTCATGAGGCATTTACGGCCATGCGGGCCAGGGGTGCGCAGGTTACGGATATTGTGGTTCTGGTGGTTGCTGCCGATGACAGTGTCATGCCGCAAACCATCGAGGCCATCAACCATGCGAGAGCTGCTGGCGTCCCGATGATCGTGGCAATTAATAAAGTGGACAAACCTGCCGCGAATCCGGATGCGATCCGAAAACAGCTCGCGGATCAGAATGTCCTTCTCGAAGACTGGGGAGGGAAGGTGCAGTCCGCAGAAATATCGGCAAAAACAGGCCAGGGTGTCGAAGAATTGCTCGATAAGATTCTGCTCGAAGCCGAAATGCTCGAATTGAAGGCAAATCCGGATGCGAATGCCAAGGCGGTTCTTATTGAAGCGAAGATGGAAAAGGGCCGCGGTACCGTGAGTACCATTATCATTCAGCGCGGGACCCTGCAAATCGGCGATATCTTTGTGGCAGGCCAGTTCAGCGGCAGAATACGCGCCATGTTTGATGAAAGAAATCATCCGGTCACAGAGGCACCGCCCTCCACACCGGTTCTGATTGTCGGCTTCAACGGCATGCCGCAGGCCGGTGATCATCTGGTTGTCGTCGAATCCGAACAGGAAGCCAGGGAAATCAGTTTGAAACGCCAGCAGCTGCGCAGGGAACAAAGCCTGCGTCAGCATCGCAGATTGACGCTCGATCAGATATCTCAGCGTATTGCTGAAGGCGAAGTCAAGGAATTGTCGATCATCATAAAAGCGGATGTAGACGGTTCTGTCGAAGCGTTGAGCGATTCGTTGATGGACCTTGGGAATGATGATGTCTCTGTACGGATTATTCATAAAGGTGTGGGGGCAATAACCGAGTACGACGTGCTTCTGGCAGAAGCCTCACAAGCCGTAATCATCGGTTTCCATATTGCTCCGACCAATAAGGCGAGAGACCTGGCAAGCAGAGGCGAGATCGACATCCGTCTTTATAAAGTGATTTATGATGTGGTCAACGATATCAAACTGGCACTCTCCGGTCTTCTGGAACCCGATAAATCGGAATCCGTGGTCGGTTCAGCCGAGATCCGCGAGGTTTTCAAGGCTTCGAAAATCGGTAATATCGCGGGATGTTTCATTCTGTCCGGAAAAATAAACCGTAACAATCAAATCAGGCTGATACGTGACGGCAAGATTGTATTCGAGGGTAAAATCTCGTCATTGAAACGCTTCAAAGAAGATGTCCGCGATGTCGCATCCGGATATGAATGCGGTATCACCATAGAAAACTACAATGATATTAAAGTCAACGATGTGATTGAAGCCTATGAGATTATTGAAACGGCCAGGACCCTTTGATGTATGATGGTCGGTATTTTACAGGTCGGTATTTTTCTTCCCGAATGCCATTCTTTAAAAGAAAAACGGGCTGTCCTCAAGGGCATGAAAAACCGGATACGAAACATGTTCAACGTTTCGGTGGCCGAAGTGGATTATCTTGACAAATGGCAGAGAACAACATTGGCTGCTGCATTCGTATCCAATGAAAAAAAACATGCGGAGCAAACGCTTGAAAAACTGTTGAAGTTCATCGAAAACGATCTGAGAATTGAAGTCATTGAATCATTGGTTGAAATTATATAAAACACAATTATGCCGAAAAAACGAAATCTGCAAGTTCGTGAATTGTTGAAAATAGAGATCAGTCATATACTTCGTACTCGCGTAAAAGATCCCAGAATAGGCTTTGTCTCCATAACAAATATCAATTTATCCAATGATTTACGGCAGGCCAAAGTGTATTTTTCGATTATGGGAACCGAAGAAGAACAGAAAAAATCATTTGAAGGATTGAAAAATGCACAATCTTACATTCAGAAAGAAGTCGCCCATCGAATACGTCTGAGATATGCTCCGACTCTGTCCTTTTTCATGGATACGCGGTTCACGGAATACGATCAAATCGAAAAACTGTTCCATGATATCGACCTGGACAGGAATGATCCCTCGGAATCTTTGGACATGTAAAACCCGCCATGATTATTGAAAAAACAAGCATGTATCGGAATATGATAAGCTGCATCAGGGAAAGAAATGATTTTCTGGTCACGACGCATATACGGCCCGATGGCGATTCCATTGCATCGGTGCTCATTATCGCCTATATATTAAGAACGTTCAAAAAACGGTTTTCATTGGTTCTGGACGATTGCATCCCGAATAAGCTCGATTTTCTGGAAGGCATTGATGAAATCAACCGTTACAATGATGACGGACAATCCAAACCGGTAGAGACCGTTTTGATTCTGGACTCGTCGGACCTGGACCGCATCGGTCGCGTAAGGAACCTGATCAATGAAGACCATTTTATTCTCAATATCGATCATCATCCCGGGAATACGAATTTCGGACAGATGAATCTCGTCGATGACCGGTTGAGCAGTACGGTTGAACTGGTTTACCCGCTCGTTGAAAACGCAGAAATCGCATGGACCCCGGCACTGGCGACCTGTGTTTATACTGGGATACTGAGCGATACCGGTCGTTTCCTGTTTGCCAATACATCGGCAAATACTTTTTTTGTCTGCGCGGAAATGGTCCGGTATGGGGCCGATCCGTCCTCAATCGCTGAATTGCTGTACAACCGGAATTCACCGGATACAATGAAGGCATATGCCAAGGCATTGTCCAGTCTCGAATTCCATTGCAACAATCAGGTAACCTGCATTCATCTGACGCATGCATTCATGAAAACCGGCGGCATTGTGGATACGGAAGGATTTGTGGATACGATTACAGGTATCGAAGGGGTTAAGGCCAGTTTTATCTGTGTTGAATGCAATCCGGGTGAGTTCAGGATCAGTCTCCGCTCCAAAGGAGACGTGGATGTCAATAAAGTGGCCGGATATTTCAACGGAGGCGGTCATGTACGCGCGTCCGGATGTACGGTTACGGGTAATTTATCTCATGTCAAGAACCGGATCATTGAAAAACTGGAGCAGGCCCTGTCCGGTGCATAGAACCGGCTGGTATCCGTTCATTTGGAATTTACAACGATTGGGAGTCAAACAAAAAACGGCTGATTTTACACACGGTGTTATACTGAACATTGACAAACCCGGCGGTATGACTTCTTTCCAGATCGTGAAACGCATACGGCACTGGACAGGATGCAAAAAAGTGGGACATGCGGGTACACTGGACCCTCTCGCAACAGGCGTTCTTCTGGTTTGCACGGGGAAAGCCACCAAGCAAATTTCGGATCTCATGGCGCTTGATAAAATCTATCACGCCACCATACGTCTGGGAATTTCCACCGATACCGATGATTCTGAAGGCGCTGTCCTTGCGACAAGACCGGTTCCGGAACTGAAGTCTTCAGATCTGGACAAAATACTTGATGCATTCAGAGGGAATTTCGATCAGGTTCCTCCGCAATATTCGGCTATTAAATTTCAGGGGCGGAGATTGTATCTATATGCAAGGGAAGGCGTGCATATCGATTTGAAACCGCGCCCTGTGACAGTGCATCGTCTGGATATTGTATCGTGGGAGCCCCCGGTTTTGAGAATTTCTGTTCGTTGCGGCAAGGGAACATATATCAGATCCATGGCCCGGGATCTGGGAAATCTGTTAAAAACAGGCGGTCATATCACCGGACTGAGACGAATGGCCGTTGGAACGTATCATGTCGATGATGCATGGACATTGGATGATTTTAAAAACATGATTGATCATGAAAATATTCAGATCGGCTGACGATATCCCTTTCTATAAGCGGTCCGTGCTTACGGTCGGCACTTTTGACGGTGTTCATCTCGGGCATCAGGCACTGTTACGAAGCCTGCTGGCCACATCGGGTCAATTCCGTGCCCGGAGCGTGGTTATTACCTTCGATCCTCATCCCATGCATGTTCTGGGCACTGGAAAAGGGACCATGAAACTGTTGTCTACATCCCGTGAAAAAATCGAACTTTTCCGGAGTTATGGTGTCAGCCGTGTACTTATCATGCCGTTCACAGAATCTCTGGCCCAAATGGAAGCCGATGCGTTTATACGGGATATTCTGCTCAAAAAAATTGGATGCCTCGGATTGATCATGGGATTCAATAACACGCTTGGCAAGGATCAGAAAGGAGATATGCCGTTCCTTGAGAAAATGGGGGAAAGGCATCACTTTTTCGTTCATCAGGTTTCACCGGTAAAAATAGATTCAGTCGCAGTCAGCAGTACGGCCGTCAGGAACGCGTTGAACCGGGGTGATGCCGAACAGGCCCGCCGCCTGCTGGGACGGCCGTACAGCGTTGAAGGCGATATTGTACATGGCATGAAAGTGGGAAGGCGTCTTGGATTTCCCACAGCGAATATTCGCATCTCCGAAGACAAACTGGTACCCAGGGACGGTGTTTATGCCGTGCTTGTGCTGTATAAACGGCATTATCTGCAGGGAGTGGCCAATATCGGCACCTCGCCGACAATTCCGGGAAAAACATGGTCTGTTGAAATTTATATTGAAAATTTCACAGAAATTATTTACAATAAAGGATTGAAAATAGAATTTATATCGCGTTTGAGAGAAGAACGACAATTTTCTTCGGAAGACGCATTAAAAAAACAAATTCAATGTGACAAAGAGAAAGCGCTTAAAATTCTTGCGCCTTATATCAGGAGGTAATCGATGGGCTTGACAAAGGAACAAAAACAGACAATGATTGAAAAGTATGGAAAAGACGGTCAGGATACCGGATCATCGAAGGTTCAAATCGCCATGCTGACTCAGCGTATTCAGGAACTGACCGAACATTTCAAAATTCACAAAAAAGATCATCATTCAAGAAGGGGTCTGCTGAAACTGGTCGGACAACGGCGCAGGCTGCTGGATTATATGATCCGCACCGATCTTGAAGGATATCGTGTGTTAATCAAAGAACTGGGCATTCGTCGTTAATGCCGGATGCCGCTGCCTGACAGGCAGCGGTAAGGAGATTTTATAATGTTATGTAAAGAAATTGAAATTGCAGGAAGAACCCTCAAAATCGAAACCAATCGTATGGCCAAACAGGCCAACGGATCCGTATTGGTCCAGTTTGGGGATACTGTAATTCTTGCGACAGCCGTCGCATCAAAAAATGCCATGGATAAAGCCGGTTTTTTTCCCCTGTCCGTTGAATACAGGGAGAAAGCCTATGCCGCCGGAAAAATACCTGGAGGATTCTTCAAACGTGAGGGAAAACCCTCAGAAAAAGAGGTGCTGAGCGCCAGATTGATTGACAGACCCATCCGGCCTCTGTTTCCCAAAAATTATAATCATGAAGTCCAGGTGGCCATTACGGTGCTCTCCTCGGATCGTGAAAATGATGCGGATATACTGGGTACGATCGGAGCTTCTGCTGCACTGACCATCTCGGACATCCCCTTCAATGGGCCTATCGGTGCGGTGCGTATCGGCAGGATTCAAGGAGAATGGATCGTCAATCCCACCTTTTCACAGCTGCCTGAAAGCGATATGAATGTCGTCATTGCGGCTTCGGAAGATGCCATTGCAATGGTCGAAGGCGAAGCCAGTGAAATTTCGGAACAGGATATGCTGGAAGCCCTGCAGATCGGACATGAAGCCATTAAGAAAACCATATCACTTCAGAATGAATTGTTGCAGGAAACCAGTAAACCGAAACAGTTGATTGTCGAGGAAAGTCAGGATTCGGAACTGATCAAACAAGTCGAATCCAGAGCGGAAAAGATGATAACCGAGGCACTTTCGCTTTCCGGTAAAATGGAGCGACAGGCTGCCATGAACGCCATGAGGGACGCAATTCAGGAGGCACTTGCAGAACCCTTTCCTGAAAAAGCTTTTGATATCAACGAAATTATCGATGATGTTGAAAAACGGGTTGTGAGAAGCCTGATCCTTGATAAAAAGAAAAGAATTGACGGACGCGGCTATGACGATATCCGCGATATTCAGTGCGACCTGTCGGTTCTTCCGCGAACCCATGGATCGGCCCTGTTTACACGCGGCGAGACGCAGAGTCTGACCGTGACCACGCTGGGTACCAAAGCGGATGAGCAGAAAATCGAAGGTCTGGACGGATCCTCGTGGAAGAGTTATATGCTGCATTACAATTTTCCTCCGTTCAGTGTGGGTGAAGTAAAAATGTTCAGGGGGCCGGGACGCAGGGAAATCGGACACGGAAATCTTGCCGAACGTGCACTCAAACCGGTCATACCGGCTGAAGCGGCTTTTCCTTATACGATACGTATCGTTTCTGATATTCTGGAATCGAACGGATCCTCATCCATGGCGACTGTCTGTGCAGGTTCCCTGTCCCTGATGGATGCAGGGGCTCCGGTTAAAGCAGCCGTGGCAGGCATTGCCATGGGTCTGGTTAAAGAAGGCGACCGGGTTGCTGTTTTGACCGATATTCTGGGTGAGGAAGACCATCTCGGCGATATGGATTTTAAGGTTGCAGGCACAAGGAAAGGGATTACGGCCTTTCAGATGGATATCAAAATCAGCGGCATTTCTTCTGAAATTATGGCGGATGCCCTTGAAAAGGCGAAATCGGCCAGGCTGCGTATTCTCGATATTATGGACGGGACAATTTCCAAGCCCAAGGATCATCTTTCTCCTTTTGCTCCCCGCATTTTCCTGATGAAAATCGATTCGGACGATATTGGTACGGTTATCGGTCCGGGTGGACGGATGATTCGTGAAATTGTTGAAAAATCCGGTGCAGAAATCAATATCGAAGATGATGGTACGGTTCAGATCGCCGCAGAGAATGAAGAGGCTGCGAATATCGCACGCGAACTGATCAACGGCCTGGTTCAGAAGCCGGAACCCGGAAAGACTTATAAAGGCAAAGTGAAAAAGATCGCTGCATTCGGCGCTTTTGTCGAAATCCTGCCCGGAAAGGAAGGATTGCTGCATGTTTCAAACATTGCACATCACCGGGTCAACCGTGTCGAGGATGTTTTGAAAGTCGGTGATGAAGTCGAAGTCAAACTGCTCAGCCTGTCTCCGGAAGGAAAAATGGACCTGAGCAGAAAAGCTGTATTAAATAAGGATCAGGAGCCTGAAAAAGGACAATCATAAACAATCCGATGGGTATCAGAAAACAGTACTGGATAATGGTGTTCGTATTGTAACCGAGTATGTCGCACATACACGGTCCGTTGCCATCGGTTTCTGGTTTGCAGCAGGCAGTCGATTTGAGAAATCCCGTTTAAACGGGATTTCTCATTTATTGGAACATATGGTGTTTAAGGGAACGCATGACCGGTCTGCCTACGATATCGCAGCAGAAATCGAATCTCTGGGCGGTCAGCTGAATGCGTTTACCGAGAAGGAGATGACCTGTTTTTACGCCGTGGTCCTGGACAAGGATGCGGACAAGGCAGTGGAAGTACTTTCGGATATCACCCAGAATGCCCTGTTGAACCAGGAAGATTTTATTTTAGAAAAGGATATCATCGCCGAAGAATACAAGGGACTACTTGATTCTCCGGAAGATTATATCCATGATGTATTTGCTTTGAAATTGTTCCGGAATCATCCGCTTGGATATCCGGTACTCGGTACACCGGACTCGCTTTCGAATATCCATATCGATGATCTGACGGATTTCAGAGAAACGTTTTATACTTCCGACTGCCTGATCGTTGCCGCGGCAGGCAATGTGATGCATGATGCGCTGGTTTTATCCATTCAGAAAAATCTGAGCCGTATGATGCCGAACGCTGAAAAAAAACAGGCAGAACAGCACCCGGTTTCGCTGCCTGTACTTCCGGATATACATCCGGTTCAGCATCATATGGTTTTAGGCAAACCTGTGTTCGGATACAGCGATTCGCGGAAATTTGCGCTTCTGGCGCTGCATCATTATCTGGGATCCGGTATGAGTTCGCTTCTGTTCCAGGAGATCCGCGAAAAACGCGGATTGGCCTACAGCATCTTCTCATTTCTTGATTTTTATTCAGATATCGGTATTTTGGGTATTTATACGGGCACAGAATCGGGTCATCACCACGAGGTCCAAGCATTGATACTCGAAATTTTGCATCAGGTGGAGAACGGGTTGGCCCCCGAAGACCTTCGAAGGATTCAGGCCCAGATGGAAGGAGGGCTTTTGCTGGCCATGGAAAACAGCGGCCCGCGCATGCATCGCCTCGCCAAGATGGAATATTATTTGCAAGATTATGTTTCGATTGATCAGGTCATACAGGCCGTTCGTGACTTGACACCTGAGAATGTTCAAAAAACACTGGCAAATATCGAAATCGGTAAAAATCAGACCAGTGTCAAACTGGGACCTTTATCATTCCATGAATGATCCTGAATCAAATAAAGTGAAACGTTTCGTTCCTATTCTTGTGTTTCACAAGGTGGATCCGCGTTTTGAATGGGGCGTGACGAGAATTACACCGCAGAAATTTGAATCCATTCTGCATTATTTGAGGGATATGGAATACACCGGCATCTCTCTGGCTCAGGCCATGGATAACGAATTCGATCTGCCCTCAAAACCCATTGTCATTACTTTCGATGACTCCTATGCCAGTATTTTTGAACATGCAGCTCCGCTGCTTCGGACCTATGGATTTACCGCCACAATCTTTGTTATTACCGGTTATGCTGGAAATAAAAATCTCTGGGATGTCAATCTGGGCGGCCTGACATTTCGTCATCTTTCATGGGAAGAAGTGAAAGCACTTTCTAAACTGGGATTTGAAATCGGCTCCCATACGGTCCATCATCCGGATCTCACCCGAATTCCCTGCAGCCTGCTGGAAAGGGAACTGATTGAATCCAAGGAGCAGCTGGAGAACGAAATCGGAAAATCCGTGCAGATGATTTCATTCCCGTTCGGCCGGTACAACGATTCGGTTATTGACGCCTGCAAGTCAGCCGGATACCGGCACGGCTGCGGATTCTGGATTCGTAAAAAAAGTGATCAACCATTTGTTTTTGAACGAAAAGCTTATTATCTTTTTGATGGGCTCTGGACTTTAAAAGTGAAATTGGATCATCATTGGGGCAATTCCATTGAGAATATGAAGCTCCGAATTGTCAACTTCTGTTCTCATGGAACAGCTCTTGTAAAACCACCTAAATTCGAACAATATCATGATTGATCCGGCAGGGGTGATCGAATGGACGGTCCCGATATTAAAAGGCTGTATTATTCCACACAGGAAGTCTGCAGGCTGGCCCGTGTACGTTCCTACGACCTGAAACAATGGGAAAAAAAATTCTCCGAGCTGAAACCTTCAATCAGTAAAACCGGTCGACGTTTATACAAACCAGGGGATCTTGAAATCATCAGTAAAATAAAATCCCTGGCTGATCTTGGCAAGACCGATGACGAGATCCAGTATCTGATCAATCATCCGCAAACACCCATATCTTCCGATATGCCCGGCAGGTCCGAGGCACGGTATTCGGAAATCATCGGGGAACTCGAGAATATTTTAAAAATACTGAAAAGCGATTCAACCGCCGTATATTTTGACTGATCTTCAAACCATCCGGTGATGTGTTCGAAATACCGGTTCAATCCAACAGGCCTGTCATGAAGAGTCGATATGCCCACGAATAAAATCCGGCCAACGCAGCCAGACGATCCTTCATGGATTCAGAAAGGATACGATACACGCTTTCAGAATTTTCAGGGATTGATGCGTCACCGTGTCCGGGATATACTGCTTGTCTCCAGCCTGTACGATTTTTTCATTTTTGAAGAGGATGGCCGGATTTATGAATTGATCCGTGACAAGTATCAGGGATTAAACCTGACCCATACCCCGGAAATCACTCAGGTATCATCCAGTGAAGAAGCTTTAAATCTTCTGAAAGAACAACGGTACGATCTCATTCTCGTCACACTGCATATTGAAGATATGCGGCCCGCGGCCCTGGCCAAGGCGATAAAAGAATCCGAATGTAAAATACCTGTCGTGATGCTGGCGTTTGACAGCAAGGAACTGTCGGATATGCTGCTGCATCACGAATCTGCATATTTTGATGAAATTTTCATCTGGCAGGGTGATTATCATCTGATTCTGGCAATCATCAAAACACTCGAGGATCGGATGAATGTGGCCCAGGATACCGATAAAATCGGTGTTCAATCCATACTCGTGATCGAGGACAATATTCTCTACTACTCCTCACTTTTACCCATGATCTATATCGAGGTCATGAAACATTCTCAGCGCCTTATTCAGGAAGGCATCAATCTTTCCCATCGTCGTCTCCGAATGCGTGCCAGACCGAAAATACTTTTATGCAAAACATATGAGCAGGCGTGGGAATATTTCCGATTGTATCAGGAAACCGTCCTGGGTGTTATTTCCGATATCGATTTCTCCAAACAAGGAAAACCCTGTACAGATGCCGGATTGCGTCTGGCAGCCGATATTAAGGATGTGCACTCCGATATTGCCATTCTGTTGCATTCCACGAATTCTGCGCATGAAAAAGCCGCTAAAAAACTGGGTGCCTGGTTTGTTTTAAAGGATTCACCCGTATTACTGCAGGAACTGCGTCATTTTATGAGCAGTCAGCTGAGCTTCGGAGATTTTGTTTTCCGCCTGCCAGGCGGAGAAGAAGCGGGCCGCGCCCATGATCTGATCACGCTCGAAAAACAACTCGAGACCGTTCCCGAAGCAAGTATCGTGTATCATGCGGAAAGAAACCATTTTTCAAACTGGCTCAAGGCACGTACGGAATTCTGGCTCGCTCATGAAATCAGATTTCAGCGGTTGTCGGATTTTCCGACTGTAGAGGATACACGGCAGAATCTGATCCGTTCGATACAATCTTACCGGAAATTACGCAGACAAGGGATGATTACGGATTTCGATGCGGAGAATTATTCTCCTGAAATCACGCTTTCCAGAATTGGTGCCGGTTCTATGGGAGGAAAGGGACGCGGATTAACCTTCGTCAATATGTTAATTACGAATTCAAACCTGGAAAAGAAATTTCCCGGTTTTCATATTTACATTCCGCCGGCTATTATCCTTGGCACGGATATTTTTGACGAATTTCTTGATGCCAACAATCTGCGCGATTATGCACTCAGCTCAAAAAAAGACGATGAGATCCTGGAACGGTTTATTAAAGCCGATAAATTTCCTGAAAAAAGTATGAGTCAGCTCGCCGCTTTTCTGGATACCGTCGATACCCCCATTGCCGTACGATCCAGTTCATTGCTCGAGGATTCCCATGTGTATCCTTTTGCAGGTGTTTATAAAACCTATATGCTCCCGAACAAGCACACGGATCCGTTTGTCAGGCTTCTTGAGCTCGTTCGTGCGATCAAAAAAGTGTACGCATCCGCATTCTATCAATCCGCCAAACAGTATGTCAAAGTCACGCCATACAGGCTTGAAGAAGAAAAAATGGCCATTGTCATACAGAAAATGACGGGAATAAAAAAGGGCAATCGTTTTTATCCGAGCTTTTCGGGCGTGGCTAAAAGTGTCAATTATTATCCCATGCCTCCTCAGAAATTGGATGACGGCATCGTAAACATCGCACTGGGGCTTGGAAAGACCGTGGTCGAAGGAGGGCGTTCCGTTCGTTTCTGTCCGCGGTATCCGCACATGCAGCCTTCGATGGCGGGCGCAGGTGACCTGTATAAAAACTCACAACAGTCTTTTTATGCTTTGAATCTCGATGCGGATGAACAGAAGGATACCACAAAAAACGATTCGTTCATTCAAACTCACACACTGGATGTGGCGGAGCAGGATGAGATGCTGACATACCTGGCTTCCACATATTCTCCGGAAAATGACCGGATTTATGATGGCATCGCAAGGGAAGGGCTGCGGTTTATCACTTTTGCATCGTTATTGAAAACCCAGCGGTTTCCGGTACATCATATGCTGACGGACCTGATGAATCTGGGCAGCTGGGGCATGGGATCTCCGGTTGAGATCGAATTTGCCGTAAATCTGTCGGCAAGGCCGGAGGAGCCTCATGAACTGGCCGTTCTGCAGATGCGTCCGATTGTATTGAACCGTGAACTTGAAGTGTTCAGTATTGAAAATTATTGTCATGAAGATCTGATCTGTCAGAGTCATTATATACTGGGTAACGATATCCTGGATGATATTCATGATATTATTCTGGTAGACAAAGAGAAATTCGACCGGTCGAAAAGCAGCGAGGTTGCAGCAGAAGTCAGTGCATTCAATGAAAAATTGCTCAATGAGGAGAAACCCTATCTGCTGATCGGTGTCGGCCGATGGGGGAGTCTGGATCCATGGCTCGGCATCCCGGTGAATTGGGAACAGATTTCAGGAGCAAGAACAATAGTGGAAGCCGGGTTCAAGGATTTTAATGTGGAACCCTCACAGGGGACGCATTTTTTTCAGAATCTAAACAGCTTTGAAGTCGGATATTTTACGGTTCCGTCGGAGTCATCTGACAATTTTATTGATTGGGACTGGCTGTTGAATCAGGCCCATGTGGATGAAAAAAAATATACACGGCAACTCCGTTTTGACAATCCCCTGATTATAAAAATGAGTGCGCATCAGAACCGGGGAATCATTTTGAAACCCAAACAGGAATGAACACTGAGCGATGATGCATTTTAAGAGTTGACTTATCAGGGAAAAGTCCGTATTTTCAATACAACTTCAATGAGGTCACAAATTCCGGGGTAAATGGTTCATGGGCAGCAGAGGGCATATCATTCTGTTAATCGAGGATTCTCAGTCCACTCGGTTTATGTACAGGAAAATCCTGGACAATGCAGGATTTTTCGTGATCGAGGCGGAAAACGGAGAAACGGGACTGCAATTGATCAAACAGCATCATCCCGATCTCGTGGTTCTGGACCTGATCCTTCCCGGCATACATGGGCTCGAAGTGCTTCGAAGAATACGTGCGGAACAATCCTCCCGTCATACGCCGGTGCTCGTGCTGACCAATGTGAAAGACGCCGACCAGGTACAGAAAACACTCAGTTCCGGTGCCAACCATTACGCTTACAAAGAAAGCGTGACGGATCAGCATATTCTGGATATTGTGAATGAACTGCTGGGGCTTAAATAGTCCCGTTCACAGGGCAAGACAATTTATTCTTCATACTGCCGGTTGCGGCGCATCTTTTCCATATCCCACGGTGCGGGATCCCCTCCAAGATATTGATGAAACCAGTCGAGATGGGCATTATAGTAAAGCGGCATGGACCTGATATAGCTGGGCCAGTGCCCGTCATCCGGAAATACGATCAGAAAAGACGGTACATTCATTTTTTGCAGGTCCGTGAAATAATGCAGGCTTTGGGTATACGGTACCCGGTAATCCCGTTCGCCGGTAATGACCAGGCAGGGGGTTTTAAAAGCCGTGACAAAATTGGATGGAGACCAGGTCTGATAAAGATCCGAGTTCCATGGCTGACCGCCCATGTCCCATTCCGGAAACCAGAGTTCTTCCGTTGATCCGTACATGGATTTCAGATCGTAGACGCCCATCATGGCCGCCAATGCCTTGAAACGGTCGGTGTGTCCCTGAATCCACATGATCATGTAGCCGCCGTAACTCCACCCCATTGCACCCATCCGGGTTTCGTCCACATAGGGGAGCTGTGCGACAGCATCGGTCACTTTCATGATGTCCTCGTACACTTTGCCGCCCCAGTCACGGGAAATGGCATCCGTGTATTCCTGGCCGTATCCGACTGAACCATGCGGATTAGGAAGGGCGAGCACATATCCGGCACCGGGATAAACCTGCCAGTCACCGCGAAAAGCATTGAGCCACATGCTTTGCGGTCCTCCGTGTATGTTGAGAATAAGCGGATATTTTTTGGAAGCGTCAAAATCATGGGGTTTGACGATGTAGACATGAACCGGATGTCCGTCTGCACCCGGTACGCGCATTTCTTCGGCCGGCCGGATGTCCACTTCCTCTTCGATTGTCTGGTTCAGCCGTTCCATCCTCATCAGTTTTTTACCGTTCGTAAGCATCCTGTACAAAGCCGTCGGTTCTCCGAACGACCGTCTGGTCAGGGCCAGCCATTGGCCGTCCGGCGAGATTTCAAATGCATTAATCGTGTTCAGGTTGGCGATTTGCCGGATTTTTCCTGTTTTTATATCCACCCTGAAAAGCGGCTGATCACCCTCAATCGTGGCCGTAAATAACAGGCTTTTACTGTCCGGTGTCCATCTGAAGTCTTCGATCCACGTGTCCAGGGATTCAGTCAATATGCGGTGCTGCTGCGACTGGCGGTCATACAGGGCGAGGACGAACCTGTCCGCCTCGAAACGGGGGACGCGCTGCTTCAGATAGGCAATATAACGGCCATCGGGTGAATATAGGGGATTCCCGTCATAGGCGTCATTGTCCTCTGTTATATTGATCATGCATGAATCCGTAAGAGAAATGAGCCACAGGTCCGCATTTGTCGATGACCAGGGATCCGGATCATGATTCGAAACCGCGCAAATTTCCCCTGAATCAGGGGATATATCGAATCCCCGTCCGCCAAGCGCAAATCTGGGTATATGGAACGGACCTGGCGTCAGATCGCGGACGTTTTTCGTTTTGATATCCATAATAAGCATATGCGTGATTCTTCCGTCATCCCAGCCTGTCCAATGCCTGTAAAGCAGTCTGTCCGTCATATGAGCGCAGACCGGTCCTTCTTCCATGGATTTCATATCACGCCGGTTCAGGGAATCGACTGCGCCGTATTCGGGGAAAACCTTGGATGAAAAAACAATGGCACTGCCATCGTGGGTCCAGGCAGGATCCGAAATCCCCGTGTATATATCCGTCAATTGAACCGGTTCGCCGCCATTTACGGGAATGGTCCAGATTTGCGTGCCCTTTTCCCTTGCGGACAGGTACAGCAGGGTCTGTCCGTCCGGAGACCATCTGGGATGATAATCCGGTTTCTCATGCCTCGTGATCTGACGTAAATGCTGACCGTCTGCATCGACCATCCATATATCGCTGTTGGATTTTCCTTCTTTCAGCTGATATTCGGTTGCAGTAAATGCAATGGTGCGTCCGTCAGGCGAAATCTGAGGATCGCTCACGGATTTGATCCGATACAGATCTTCGATGGTAAAAGCACGTTTCCCGGCGAACACTGAAAATCCCGTAATAAGCAGGCAAGTGAAACATAGAAACCGTCTCATGAAAACCCCCTTTTTAATGCGACAATGCATATTCCTATTTTATAAGAATATCGGTCAATTGCAATGATTTTCTGACTCTTATATGAAATGATCCTGTTTTGGAAATAATATGAAAACCGGTTATGACACCCCGCTCTTTTTCATTGCATTCTTTCATGAATTGTTGTTACATTCAATGACAATCTTTTTCAAATTGACCATCCTGTTATGGATCAGCCGGGAGTCGTGTCATGTTTCAAATGTTTACCGAATATCATGATTTTATTGTTCAAATGATGCTGGCCTCTGTTCTCGGTGCCGTAATCGGTCTTGAACGGGATATTCACGGCCGTGCTGCGGGCATCCGGACACATCTGCTGGTCAGTCTCGGCGCCTGTGTTTTCACGATCGTTTCCCTCCTTGTGGCACGGCGATATGTTGCGGGCACATTATCGCATGATCCGGGACGCATTGCCGCGCAGATTGTCACGGGTATCGGGTTCCTGGGTGCGGGCGTCATTATCAAGGCGGGTGTCAATGTCCGGGGCCTGACCACGGCAGCCTGTCTGTGGACGGCAGCAGCAGTGGGTATGGCTTGCGGAGGCGGATACAAAGGGATCGCCGTGCTGGCGGCTGCCATTGCCCTTTTCGGACTGATTCTTTTGAAATACTTCGAGCGGTTGTATCCCAAGGATTCATACAGGATTCTGATTATTACGACACCGCTTCATGTCGAACCCTCTCAAATAATCGCCATAATCAAAAGAAAACACCTGAAAATTCTAAACTGTGATGTAGACAAAGATTATAAACAGGGCACCATTGTGACACGACTCTCGATCCGGCTGTATCATCGCGGCATCACGGACAAACTGTCACACGGTATCATAGAATCTCTGGAACAATCCTGCGAGGAACTGATCCGGATCAGATGGGAGCATACATAGGATTGATTACAGTACTCGGACTGAATGTCATTCTCAGGCTGTTCAAAACGAAATAGCTGATTGAAAAGTCCGGTAGTTACAATATTCCGGAAGATGCGGCAGGCACAAGATGCGCTGTCTGGATGTCAACGCGTCATCCATTATACATGCGCTTGAATCCAATGGATTTGTGACGCGGATTCTCTCCGTTTCCCGTGTTCAGGAATCGATAAATCAGATTTGTCTTCTGCATTCACAGCAAATGTTCGATGATTGTAAGCTGCTGAGCAGAAATCTCGAAATTCTGATCCGGCTGACAGCGTAATGCATCACAGTCCCATTCCGTGCATTCTTGAAAATATGGGTCATGCGTATTTTTAAGTGAGAGACCCGGCCGGATCCGGTATGCAGGATCCGGCCGGGAAAAACGAGAAGAGAGAGAGGAATGAGCGTTGTTATTTCAGCATAATCATCCGTCCGTTCGTTGTTTTATCACCTGCGCGGATGGAGTATATATAGGTTCCGGATGGAACCGTTTCGCCTTCCGTATTCCTGCCGTCCCACCGGATCTGATAATTGCCTGCCTGTTGCGTCGTGTTGAGCAATTCGCGCACCTGCTGTCCCTTGGTGTTGAATAAACAGATATGGACATCCGTGGTCTTTTCCAGAGAATAGGAGATGGTCGTTTCGGGATTGAAAGGATTGGGCTGAACTTCACCTTTCAGCAGACCGGCTTCGGATTTATCATCGGCTCTTTTCCCGGATCTGTCAGGTTTTTCCGGCCGGTCCGGACGGTCAGGCCGTTCAGGAAGCTCGATCCCCCAGGCATCCAGCTGACTCCTGACCGCTTCATGGATTTCTTCCCGTGTAGCTCCTTTTTCACGCATGTCGTCCATCATGCTCTCTAACGCGGTTCGCTGTTCTTCATTCAAAAGATCGTAATACAGATGATGCCTCTGACCGCGGCCTTCTCTGGGCCCGCGCGGTTCGATCCCCCAGGCATCCAGCTGATTCCTGACCGCTTCATGGATTTCTTCCCGCGTGGCGCCTTTTTCACGCATGTTGTCCATCAGGGTCTGTAACGCGGTCCGCTGCTCATCGTTCAACTGACCGTGCAACAGGGGATGCCTCTGTCCGCGGCCTTCTCTGGGGCCGCGCGGTTCGATACCCCATGCCTCGAGCTGATCGTTCACGGCCTGCCTGATCTCCATCGCCGATGCATTGCCGGCCTTTAACTGTTCCATCAGGGATTTCAGTTCCGCTTTCTGCTCTTCATTCAGTTTGTCGGGCATTCTGCCATGAAAACCGCGCGCCTCCGCGGGCTGGATTCCCCAGGATTCGAGTTTGCTGTGTATGCTGTCCTGTATGGTTCTGAAATCCGTATTTTGGGATTTCAGTGTCTGAATCAGGTCCTGGAGTTCGGATTGCTGCGATTCATTCAAATCGTTCCAGAATGGTGAATGGTTTATTTTGTTATCAGGCCTGCCGTGAAATCCTTCCTGCGCGAAGCAGACGGAAACAAGCGTCAGTCCGATCAGAATCACGGTGAATCGCAGAACCGGATATTTTTCGTTCAACCGCATGGTCATCCTCCTTTTGTACAGTCAGTTCATTGTGAATCGTCCGGACATTTTAAATGCAGCCTTTCGGCTTTTGACTATTAGACAATCCGTGTGTTCCGTTTATTCCCGGGGGAGATAAAGAAGTGAGGAAAACCGTGAACGGAATAAAAATTTCTTGGAATTAAATTCCATAAAAAATATATTGTTTTATACAAACGGTTCGCACTGCCTGTTCATCAACGGATCCGTTCTGGAGGAGCATGATTCTACAACTCACACCTGAAATCCGGTCGCTTATTCGAAAGCTTCCAAAATCAGATCTGCATTGTCATCTGGACGGTTCAATAAGGCTTGAAACACTGATCGAACTGGCAGGGGACGCAAAAGTAACGCTGCCCAGCACTTCTGTCGAGGGTCTGAACGAACTGGTCTTTAAAACCGAATACAGAAATCTCGAGGAATACCTGAAAACGTTTGAATATTCGACAGCCGTGATGCAGACTCCTGAATCGCTTCAAAGGATCGCATTCGAACTGATCGAAGACGCGCAGGGTGAAGGTGTGCGGTATATGGAGATCCGGTTTGCTCCTCAGCTTCATGTGAATCATCGGATGGACATGCAGACTGTTTTAAAAAGCGTATACAGGGGAGCGGAAGAAGCGAAACAAAAATTTAATCAGAGAAAGGCGGTACGGGAGGGAGAGGAACCCCCGTTCCATTACGGAATCATTGTCTGTGCACTGCGTTCTTTCGGTCCTTTCTCAGAGTACTACCGGGATTTCATCAATTCATTCCGTTTTACGGATATGAAAACCGTTTTCGGACTGTGTTCCCTGGAGCTTGCAAGAGGGGCGGTCAAAATACGGGACGATTCGGGGATTCCGGTTACGGGATTCGATCTGGCAGGCGCCGAGGCCGGTAATCCGGCGCGTGACCATCGCGAGGCTTTTCAATATGCCCATGCCCATTTTCTCATGAAAACCGTACATGCAGGTGAAGCTTACGGTGCTCAATCGATTTTTCAGGCCATTACGGAACTGCATGCCAACAGAATCGGACACGGCTATTACCTGTTCGATCCTGATAAAATCGATGATACCCATATCCCGGATAAACTATCCTATATCGATGCATTGGTTCAGTATATTGCGGACAGGCGGATTACCATCGAGGTTTGCCTGACAAGCAATCTGCAGACAAATCCGGCCATCGCATCCTTGAAAAATCATACATTGCAGCACATGATGAAGCAGGGGCTCAGCTGTACCATATGCACGGATAACCGAACAGTCAGTAAAACCACGGTGTCGAAGGAAATTGCCCTGGTTCTGGAGAATTTTCAGCTGAAGCCGGAACAATTCAAGAATATCGTGATGGCAGGTATCAAACGAAGTTTTTTCCCGGGTCCTTACATGGAAAAACGGCAGTATGTGCGCAGCTGTATCGATTATTATGAGAAACTCACATTTGGAACCGCCCTGGAAACCAGGATTTCCGGAATATAAGTTACAGACCATAACAGTGAAAACACGAGAGGAGGCCCATGCTCGATAAGGATGTACAGATCAGGAGTGACGGATTGTCCGTTTCGGACATGAATAAGGTACGGAAGGCACTGCACGCGCTGCACAATCTTGAAATCATGGCCACGAATATATACCGCTGTCAGATATCGGACAGCATGCCGGAACTGAAAATCGATCTCATCGCTGCAATGAAGAACGAAATGGGACATATTCAGGACTTTCTGGTGAAACTGTTCGAATACGGATTGAAACCCGTATGGTATCGCTGGATATTCTGGATGGCCGGCTGGATAATTGGTACGTTTTCACGGTTCGGGGGGAAAAAGGCGATTCTCAGGGCCGGCATCTGGACCGAATCGAAAGCAGTCCGGCATTATGAAGAATTGCTCCATGCCGCGCCCTGGGATCAACCCACTGCCGAAGTCATCGAAAAAGACCGGCAGGATGAATGCGTGCATCTGAATCTGTGGAAAACGCTGCTCGACGAAAATTGAAAGAGGAGGCATCAACTTCTTAGCTTTTTCAGGTCCTCTTTCATGCGTTCGATATCCTGAATCCAGTCTTCGATATCCTGCTCGTGTTCCAGTTCTTCATTGAGAATCGTGGTTGCGATTTGATGCGTGACATGATCCGATCCGCTGGTGAAATCCGCAAGTCCCTTGTAACGTTCGATGGCGCAGCGTTCACCTTTCAGATTCTGGTGCAGGATCGCCTCGATATATGGATCATCGGGTGCGTCATATCCGCATGCGCCGAGTTTAAGCCAGTCGGCCGGAGTCAGCACGGGTGTGCCTCCGAGCTGTATAATGCGGTTGACGACAAGTACGGCGTGGTTCAGCTCCTGATCCGCATGCAGCAGCAGTTCCGGTTCGATTTCGCTTCGCATGGGGCCTTCCATCATGCGTGCACCGATCCAGTACTGATAATAGGCCAGCCATTCCTCTGAAAGGGCGGCGTTCAGCATCCCGGTCAGTTTGTTCACATCGACACCCAGAATTTCGATACCTCTTTTGCCCATAACACGCTCCTGTTTTTGGTGGATACTTGAATATAAAATAGACAGACCCACTGTAAAAATCAAGGACAAAACGGACCGCCAAAGGCCCGGACCAGTATAATCTCCGGTTAAACAGGAGGAGGCGGCGGCGGGGGAGCCGGGGGTATCGAATCGATATCCTGAGGGACGAATTGATGATCATGAAATCTACCGGGTCTGTCCCGCCCGGTCCTGTCCCCGCGTTTTGTACGCATCAGACGATCTTCGCGCAGTTTCTTCAGCTGTTCCTCAGTCAGAATCGATTCCAGATCCTTGCGAAGTGAATCCATTCTTGATGGGAACTCATTCTGAAAACGCATCATTTCCCGATGATGTTTTTTTAGTACGTTCCTGATCTCGGTGCGCTGCTCGGCAGTGGGTTGAATGATGCGTTCGAATCTTTCGATAAAACCTTCAGGTGAGCGTATCCTGTGGGAAAAACGGTTTATTTCTTTTCTGATCAGAATGCTCTGTATGACCGCTCCGCATAAAAGACCCAATATAAAAGTCAGGCCGATCAGCAGTATGGTTTTGGTGCGCGTTTTCATAGGCTACTCCTGTAAATACGTCAAGGCCGGATCCAGGGCCTGCTCCAGGTTGTTCTGACCGGATGGCAGAATATTCGACAGAACCGGGTGATGATACCGGATGGCATCGTAGGAAAGAAGCCCGGTGATAATGATGGCCGCCGCAATGGCCATACGCCCGAAGGCCAGTTTCAGAGATTCGAAGAAGATATCGCTTTCATCGCCGGGCTTGAGCAAGTTGTTCATAACGCGGTCAGCGAAAAACGGTTTAAAAGACGGGTGCTTCATGCCCGCCAGCGTCTGACGCATGCGTTCAATCTGACGCTTTTCCTCATTGAGCGATGCAGATCCGGACAGTTCCGAATCCAAATGCTGTTGTTCCTTTTCCGTCAGCGACGCGTCAAAGGATTTAAACAGCAGGTCTCGTACGGACCGTTTCATGACTGTCTCCCATGATGGGTTGTAAAATGGCTCTCAATTTATGCTGGGCACGCGCCAGCCGGGACAATACGGTTCCCTGGGGAATTTTCAGTATTTCCGAAATCTCCCGGATGGAACGCTCCCTGTAAAACCGCAGCACGATCACGGCCCGGAATTCGGGCGGTAATTTATGGACGGCGTTCTGCACATGATCATGCGTGTCATCATATTCATGATCCTCCGTATCCCTGATCTGGACCACCGGATCATCGACGGACCAGAACTTCATCCGGCTGAGCCTGCGCCTTTTCAGCGCATTGAATGAAAGATTCATGGCGATCCGTGTCAGGTACGTGGACAACGACGCTTCTCCCCGATACTGCTTCAGGTTTTTATAAAAGCGAATGAATGTTTCCTGCCCCACATCTTCGGCCTCATCTCCGCAGCCGAGCATGCCGATGACCGTAGCTGCAACCATGCCTTCGTATCGCTGCACCAGTTTTTTGAATGCAGAATCGTCACCCTCGATGGTGGCCTTGATGAGCTGGGCATCGGTCAAACCGGTTGTTCCTCCATATTTACTTTTTAGACAACCGAATGGTGAATTTTATTCCCAGGTAATTGCATAAAGATGCTGATCCATCAGACGCAGCATCGGTGCATCCGGATAATACAGGTCCACATGGGAGACCTGTATACGGTCCTGAATTTCAGGGACATAGAGGCGGTCGATATGTCAGACGGCTTCAGGCGAAGAGAAAAGGGCGGGACCGGTTATCCCTCCGAAATGATCGCTCCGGCCGAACGCAATATGCCGCCCGAGTTTTTCATCCAGGAGAATTTCTCCGATCGGTCTGATGCCAAAATCATGAAGTACGCCGAATCCGGTTTCGGCGATATTCGCATAGGCCGGTTCTTTGTGTATTCTGTCCTTTTCGGAGTCTGAGAACGGACCGTCACTGACGACATCCACGGCCCGGTTTTCCTCGAGACGATACAGAACGACTTCATGATTGAACTGAACAGGAAGAATACCCGATGTCACACTGGCATCCTGAAGTTCTCCTTCGTAGGGGACGATATAACATTCACCGCTGGGGAGATTGCCGGCTGTACCGGGTTCCGGAAACCGGCCGCCAGACACATGGGCCAGACCGTGTCTTAAATCAAACCGGCATGTAAAAACTTCATTCGCGACGAGAAAAGTGATTTGCATGCTTTCCGCACCATCCAGAACCTTTTTAGTTGATGCGGCACGGTCGGCTCCGATTTCAGGATTCTTCAGATTTGTCCGAGTCCCTCAGCAGAACAAGAATGGCCGCCTGAGGCACCACAAGGTATGTCTTGTCTTCGTACTTGATCTCGATTGCGGCTTTACGCAGAAAAATGGCATGGTCGCCGATCCGCGTTTCCATGGGCACATGATGCGGTTCATGAAAATTGCTTTTCCATGGTTCGTCGTCCATGTCCTTGGGTGCCGGCAAAGGCATCCCCGGTCCTGTGGCGACTATTCGGCCGCTTTGTACGGCATCTCTCTCGGTGACCGTTCTTGGTAAATACAGGCCGACTTTTGTCCGGTCTTCTCCGCTGTCCGGAGAAATAAGCACCCTGTCTCCGATAACGAGCAGTTTTTTTCTGTCACTCATTTTTCTTCGGGTTTATCGTCGGCGGTTTTCTTTTTGACGGTTTTCTTTTTTGAATCTTCAATCAGTTTGTTGAGGATATCGATGACAATCTGGATTCGCGTGTTTTTCAATATAAATGCATCGGCACCGCATTTTTTGGCCATATCCGCATCTTCTTCCGTATCCCTGGATGTAAACATGGCAACCGGTATATGTTTCAGGTCATTGTTGAGTTTGATCATCCGGCACAGCTTATGACCATCCAGATCCGGAAGCATGATATCGAGCAGAATGAGATCGGGTTTAACAGACCTGGTTTTATTGAGGCCATCAAAGCCGCCGTTGGCTACAACCGTATTGAAATCATGTTTTTGAAGATGGGTTTGTATGTATTTGATGCTCGCAGGATTATCTTCTATGATTAGAATTGTTTTTGGTGTGGACGCCGTCATTGAATTTGGATTCCATTTCTATAAACAGTTCAATATAACAAACCTAAAGCTGGGAATCAATATAATCAGCAATATTTTTGAAAAAAATATCCAGGTCCTCCCGGATGAAAATATGGTTCCGGTCCGGTGCAAACGAGACCTCGCCCTTGTTCACGATCAGTATGGGGGAACGGCACAGCTGGGGCAGAAACGCTGCGGGAAAAACAGTGAGCGATGAACCCAGAACCAGCAGCAGATCACAATCGCGCACCCACGATTCGGCGAGTTCCATGCCCTTGACCGGTTCATTATAAAATACCACATCCGGTTTGACGACACCCGAACAATGCGGGCATACGACGACCGGAGCACGCGGACTTTCAGTCATGGCTTTATCCCACCATTCCAGTGTCGCCTTTTCCTTTCTGAATCGGCTGCATTCGATACAGGCTGCACGCCAAAAAGAACCATGAACCTCGATGATGCGGGCGGATCCGGCCCTGTGATGCAGTGCATCGATATTCTGCGTGATAATCCCGCGTAAACGCCCCTCTTTCTCGAGGCGGGCCAGAAAATAATGTGTGAATGTGGGCTGGATGGTCTTAAGCAATGCAATAAAATCGAAACTGAACCGGTAAAACATTTCAGGATGTTTTCTGAAATATCCGATTTCGAATACCAGATCGGGATCGTAGGCCCCTGTTGCATACAATCCGTTGGGTCCCCTGAAATCGGGGATGCCGGCTGCCGTCGAAATTCCCGCACCCGTGAACGCGACAATTTTTCGGGCCGATTGAATCATTTGTGCGAAGGGATTGTCGGGTTTTGATGGTGTCGGAGACATGGACATCCAAATTGTTCAAGAAGGATTTGCATTTTAAAGCAATTATACTTTACTTGTCTGGTACAATATAACGGCTATTATGAAATTCACAACAAGAATTTTAAGGAGAACCCTGATGTCCGGACACAAACCCTTTATTCCCGCGAATCAATCCATAGCCGATTTCAATGCAAAAACAGTCATTCTTGGTGTCATTCTCGGCGCCGTGTTCGGAAGTGCCAATGCCTATCTCGGATTGCGGGTCGGACTCACCATCAGCACGGCCATACCACTGGCCGTCATTTCAGTGGCCGTGCTTCATGCGCTCACGCCGGTATTCGGAAAATCCACGATTCTCGAATGCAACATATCTCAGACAGCCGGGTCCGCAAGCTCCTCGCTTGCATCCGGCATTATCTTTACCATCCCGGCACTGTATATATGGGGGCATGATGTTCCCCTGATTCAGATTACACTGCTGGCCGTATGCGGCGGTGTGCTCGGTGTACTTTTTATGATCCCCCTGCGGGGATTTCTCGTGGTCCGGGAGCATGCGAATCTGCCGTATCCGGAGGGCACCGCAAGTGCGGAGGTACTGATTGCCGCATCAGAAGGCGGCGCTTCCGCAAAAAATGTTTTCAAGGGACTTGGTATCGGCGCTCTGTACAAGGGATTGATATCGATTTTCTATCTTTGGCCCTCAAAGGTTCACCTTCGGCTTCCGGTTCTGCCCAAGGCGGAAGTCAGCTGTTCGACCACACCAGCACTTCTGGGCGTGGGATATATTCTGGGCCGGCGGATCGGTGCCATCATGGTCGGGGGCGGATTGCTCTCCTGGGTCATTCTGATTCCCGTGATCGCCCTGATCTATCCCGAACAGACGGTCCAATTGTCCCCGGACGATATCTGGGATCAATATATCCGCGTTATCGGAGCAGGTGCCGTGGCCATGGCGGGTATTATCACCGTGATCAAATCGGTTCCGACCATGATCGAGTCCCTCAGGATCGGGTTAAAAGAAATCAAGGGAAGCACGGCCATGATGACCGATGCCAGATTGCGCACCGAACAGGATCTGCCCATGCTGGTTGTGGTTCTGGGAGTCAGTCTTGTGGTGGCGGGTATCGCACTTGTTCCGGGCATCATAGGCTATCATACCGGATTTCTGATGCGGCTCATTTCAGGGCTTGCCATCGCAGTGTTTGCATTCTGTTTTGTCACCGTTTCTTCGCGTATTGTGGGTATGATCGGTGTATCCAGCAATCCGACATCCGGCATGGCCATTGTCACACTCCTGGGCATCGGTGTCATTTTTAAATTGCTCGGGTGGACCGATTTGACCGGAAAAGTAACGGCACTTACCATCGGCACCGTGGTTTGCATCGCCGCATCGATCGCCGGGGACATTTCTCAGGATCTGAAAGCGGGTTTCCTCCTGGGCGCAACACCCAGAAAACAGCAGATCAGCGAAATCATCGGCGCGGTCGGATCCGCCTTTTTCATCGGCCTGGCCGTATACTATCTCGGACGGGCCTATACATTCGGAAGCGCCGAGCTGCCCGCCCCCCAGGCCACACTGATGAAAACCATTCTCGATGGTGTGCTTGTCGGTCAGTTGAACTGGAACCTTGTCGGGATAGGGGCGCTGATATCACTGCTGATTTTTGTATTCAGGATCCCGCCGCTTCCCTTCGCTGTAGGAGTTTACCTGCCGCTTGAAACCATGACGCCCGTATTTATCGGAGGCATGCTGCGTTATTATATCGAAAAGAAAAGGAGTTCCGGAGAGACATCGATAGAAAAAGGAAAGGATCAGGGTATTCTGCTCGGTTCGGGCCTGATTGCCGGAGAAGGCCTCATGGGTGTCATTATCGCCATTCTGGCGGTTATTCTTTCAAGAAAGCCGCAGCTTTTTTCCATCAACTATTCACCCGAATGGCTGGGTCAGGCCGTTTCCGTGCTGGTATTTTCTGCACTGGGTGCCTATCTGATGCATATTGCATTACGGTCCAGGTTCAAAAACTGAGAATATTGTCCCATTTGCCATGAAGAATCCTGTCTTAAGGAATTTCAGATCCGGTGATTTCGTCATTGTCGGGACGATTTCGCTGATGACGCTGATCATCTGGGCGTGGGGAATGCATGTCGGCAGGGGGCATACTGCACATGTATTTTCAGACGGAAGAGAAGTGGTCGTGATCCGGCTCGATCAGGACCGGCAGATCCATGTTCCGGGTCCGCTCGGGGAATCCGTGCTCGAGGTTAGCAATGGGACGGTTCGTTTTTTGTCCTCACCCTGCCCGCATCAGATCTGTGTGCGCATGGGCGCCATTTCCAGAAGCAGCGGATCCATCGTCTGCGTGCCCAACCGCATCCTCGTCCGGATTCCGGGTAACAGCTCAGATAAACTGGACGGGATCACGCAATAATGAATACACAACGTATTTCCATATTGTCGCTTCTGATTACACTTGCCACCATCATGGCATCTGTGGAAAGCCTGATACCCTCTCCGTTTCCATTTTTGCGGCTGGGCCTGGCCAATGGAATTGCATTGCTGGTCCTGAAATGGTTCGGTTTTCGTGATGCACTGATTGTCACTTTGATACGGATCGTGCTTGCAGCCCTGATTGTCGGCCGTCTTTTTCAGCCGACATTTTTTCTCTCCCTCTCAGGCGGGCTGGCCGCCACGCTTGTCATGGCCCTGGCCATGAAGAAAGAAGGGGCGTTCAGCCTGATTGGTATCAGCATTCTCGGGGCATTTATTCACAATCTCACGCAGATGATCATCGCATCCGTACTGATCAATCAGTTTGTCGGAATCCATGTGCTTCCCATGATCCTTGTCACATCACTGATCGCAGGGACACTGATCGGATACTTTACCATGCTTGTTGATATGAGATTGTCGGAAAAAACATAAAGGCTGAGAATGAATACAGCCGAATCTTGACCGGCTGACTTCCGGTTTATTCGAATGGCTGCAGAAGCATGTTCTTTCCCAGAAATGTTTGTACGGCACCTTCGAATTCTTTCAAATCGATCAATGTGTTTTTACAGGGACCTTCGGGACGTATATTCGGAATGCCGATCACCTGCAGTTTTTCCGAAACATCACGGATCCCGCTGAGAAGATCCCTTTCGCAGGCCACACCGATGACCGCAAGCGGCTGCAAATCCATCACAAGCTGCCGGGCCTTTTCTCCTCCGGGTACAGTAGCCACATGAATCCCTTCTTTTTTAGCAAATGCCGTTAACTGCTTTTGAAGCGGAAGATGAAGACAGCGCGGCAGAAGGATCAGAAGCTGATCGGGCCGGACCTGACGCACGTTTGTTCTCAGCAGCGCATTCCGGACCTTGACGAAGGAATTGGCCATCCGGTCCATGGAAACCCCCAGCTCATTGCCCAGTTTCAGAACGAGCGGAACGATTCGCGTCAGTGAGATATCCATTTTCCCGAGATGCAGGGAAAAATCCTTGGCCGTGATAATGGATAGAACGATCAGGAAAAACCAGACGGTCAATCCCCCCCAGAAAATCATCATGGCAATCGCAATAATCAAGGGCAAATCGGGATGAAACTGGGCAAGTCTGGGCGATATCATGTACCAGATAAAAAATGCGAGGCCTCCCATCACGCAGATCGTCAGGTACAGGAGAGCCAGGAAGGTCCTTTTACCCGTATTCGCGTTTTTATCCGCATCGCTGAGATTGCCCTGCCATTCCTGCCACTCGTCTCCCAGTTTTCGGTCCGTAATCTGAAATATGGATTGTTTATCCGTCATCACTCTTTTCAGGAATTTTAGTACATGGAAAACCAATTGTAAAATATAATCATTACAACCTTAAAATAAAACATCAAAATTGCCTTGACTTTTTAGGGAAAAAATCGGATTTTACATCGTTGCATAAAAGTGAAATGAACGAACAATTATGTCCGAACAATCCATCCCTGATTTCCGGTTTTTTTATATCACACATGTCCATATTGATTTAAATTCCATCATCGCTGTCTCAATCACGAGGGAGAGGAGCTCATGACGAAACCGCTGCATCTTCATGAAGACCGATATTTCAGCCCGGACCCGGTACAGCGCGAATGCGCCAGAAAATTATATCAAAAAGTCAGCCATTTGCCCCTGATCTGCCCCCACGGACATGTAGATCCCCGGTTGCTCGCGGAAAATACACCTTTTCCGAACCCGACCGAACTGCTTGTTCTTCCCGACCACTACCTTTTCCGGATGCTGCATTCTCAGGGGATTTCACTGGAGACACTGGGCATTCGGACGATTGACGGTTCTGACACAGAGACAGATCCGCGAAAAATTTGGCAGATCGTGGGCGACCATTTTTACCTGTTCAGGGGAACACCCACCGGCCTGTGGCTGAAACAGGAACTGAAAGAGGTGCTCGGCGTTTCAGTGCGTCTGGACGGCAATACGGCGCTCGATATTTACGACCAGATCTCGGACTGCCTCAAAAAACCCGAGAATCTGCCCAGGGCCATGTTCGAACGGTTCAATATCGAAGTACTTTCCACCGCGGACTCACCGACTGATTTACTGGAAGCACATGAAGAGATCAATAAAAGCGGCTGGAAAGCCAGAATCATCCCCTCGTTCCGTCCCGACAACGTGACAAATATCCATTTTCCGGAATGGATAAAACAGTTACGGAAACTGGAGGAGATCACGGGATTTGATTGCTCCTCATATTCAGGATTTATCAAGGCGCTTGAAGACCGGAGGACCTATTTCAAGAAATTCGGCTGTGTGGCCACGGATCACGGAGTCACAACGGCATATACCGGTTCCCTGTCACTGAATACGGCCGGTTCGATTTACAGCAAGGCCCTGAAAGGTGAGGCCACACAGGAAGAAGCCGTTCAGTTTACCGGCCACATGCTGATGGAAATGGCGCGTATGTCCATAGAGGACGGCATGACCATGCAGGTTCATATGGGCGTATTACGCAACCATGATCCGCGGACCTATCAACGGTTCGGTGCGGACAAGGGTGCGGATATCCCGATTCGGGTGGACTTCGTGAACGGCCTGAAACCGCTTCTGAACACATTTGGTAACGATCCCCGATTGACAATAATTTGTTTTTCAATGGATGAATCGACCTATGCGCGTGAAGCTGCGCCGCTCGCAGGATACTATCCTGCTTTGAAACTCGGTCCTGCATGGTGGTTTCATGACAGCAGGGAAGGCATGATGCGGTTCCGCAGATGGACCACTGAAACAGCCGGATTTTATAATACCGTCGGGTTTAACGATGATACGCGCGCCTTTCCGTCTATTCCATCCCGGCACGACCTGGCCAGACGCGTCGATTCCCGGTTCCTGGCTGAGCTTGTATCCGAACATGTTCTGGACATGGATGAAGCCGAGGAAATCATTGTGGACCTGGCATATAATCTGGTCAAAAAGAATTATCACCTATGAACAATCCGTCACGCAGAAAATTTTTGAAAACCACGGGCGCCGGTGCATTAACCCTGCCGCTTCTGACCGGCAGCCGGCTGCAGTCTGAAAATATGCTGATAAGGCCTGTCACGGGAAAGGTCCGAAATATTATTCTCATTCTTGCAGATGACCACCGGTACGACTTCATGGGATTTATGGGAAAACCGGCTTTTCTGGAAACTCCGGCCCTGGACAGAATGGCGCGGCAGGGTGCGCATATAACCAATGCGACTGTCACGACTTCTCTATGCTCTCCGAGCCGTGCGAGTATCCTGACCGGATTATATTCGCACAGACATGGTGTTGTCGATAATCAGGCCCCGCTGCCCGAAGGCCTGATATTTTTCCCGCAGTATCTCCAGGCCGCGGGTTATCAGACGGCCATGATGGGAAAGTGGCATATGGGTGATGCCGACGATGCGCCGAAACCGGGATTTGATAAATGGGTCAGTTTCAGGGGACAGGGCGATTATTATAATCCCCTGATCAATGTCGACGGCGAAGCGAAAAAAGTGAAGGGATACATGACCGATATTTTGACCGATTATGCCCTGGAATGGCTGAGGACTGAACGGGATCCTGAAAAACCTTTCTTCATGTATCTGTCGCACAAAGCCGTGCATGCCATGTTTAAACCGGCGGAACGGCATCTGGGAAAATATGATGATGCGGTCATCGAATATCCGGACAGTATGCAGGATACCGACGAAGCGTATCGGGGAAAACCGCGATGGGTCAGGGCGCAGCGTGACAGCTGGCACGGCGTGGATTACATGTATCATGGCGCCATGGATTTCGATACGTTTTACCGCCGCTACTGCGAAACTCTACTGGCCGTGGATGAGAGCGTAGGAAGCGTGTTTCAATATCTGGAAGATCAGGACATGCTGAACGAGACACTGATACTTTACCTGGGTGACAACGGTTTCTGTTTCGGCGAACATGGTCTGATTGACAAACGCCATATGTATGAGGCATCCATGAGAATCCCCATGCTGGTTCATTGCCCGGATCTCGTCAAAGGGGGAAGGGAAATCCCTCAGCTTGTCCAGAATATCGATATCGCCCCGACATTGTGTGAGGCGGCTGGGCTCGAACCGCCCGGACATATGGATGGGATCTCATTCATGCCCCTTCTGGAAAACAGGGATATTCAATGGCGGGATGCGGTATTTTATGAATACTATTGGGAATGGAATTTTCCGCAGACCCCGACCACCTTCGGGATCCGTACGGACCGGTACAAATACATTCATTATCACGGCATATGGGATATCGACGAATTGTACGATTTACACAACGACCCCGCTGAGATGCAAAATCTGATTCAGAGCCCGGAACATCAGAATTTGATACAGTCTCTGAAAGCCAGGATGTACGCATGGCTTGAGAAATCGGGCGGTATGACCGTTCCCCTGAAAAGAGACCAGGGATTTCGCGGCGCAAACCGGGGGTCCGAATCCGGATAAAAGGATGGCTGATTGGCAGTGGGTATCACAGGCGGTGCAGGATCAGGCAAATCTTCAGTCGCTGCGATTTTACGGCGGTTGGGATGGCACGTTGTCGACGTGGATGAAATGGCGCGCAATGCAATACAGAACGATCCGGTCCTGCTTGCAGCAATACAAAGAGAATTCGGATCCGAATACATCGAAGAAGGCGTTATCAAAAGAAAAGAACTGGCCGGTTTGCTGTTCGCCAGCAGGCCGTTGCTGCAAAAATACAATCGGCTCGTATGGCCGCGCATGAAAAAAAAACTCGCTGAGGAAATACGACATGCCGAGGGACAACCTGCCCGTCCTGTTGCTGCAGATATGGCTGTTTTGTTTGAATCCGGATCGCAAAAACTGTTCGATGTCATTCTCCTTGTAACCGCGCCCAGGGAGCAAAAAATGACACGTCTCCGGCTTCAGCGGCGATGGAGCGGGAGGCAGGCAATGATGAGAATGTCAGGCCAGTGGCCGGACATGAAGAAAAAAAAGCAGGCGCACTATGTAATCCATAATGACCGCGATCTTGATTCTCTTGAAGAAAAGACACGCGGATTTATTCAATGGCTGCAAATGCACTCAGCCCATATCTGAGGAAGGAGCATCCATGTTTTGTGTGGTTATGGCCGGGGGATCGGGTACGAGATTCTGGCCCAGGAGCCGTGAAAACAAGGCAAAACAATATTTAAAGATTTTCGGCAAGGAATCACTGATTCTTTCCACCATCAAACGGTTCGAAAAAATTGTCGGCTGGGACAACATCTACATTGTATCAAAAAGCAAACAGGTTGAAATACTGAAGAGGCATTCCGGCAAAGTGCCCGAATCCAACATGATATTCGAACCCGTCGGAAAGAATACGGCTCCGTGCATCGGTCTCGCGGCTATACAACTTATAAAAACCGATCCGAATGCCGTCATGATCGTGACGCCTTCCGATCACCTCGTTAAGAATACGCGGCAGTTTAAAAAAAGCATGATGGCAGCCGCACAACTGGCCGAGGAAGAAAATGCCCTTGTAACCATCGGTATCAGGCCGACACGTCCCTCAACGGGATACGGATACATACAGATCAACGGCGATCAAAGGACCATACACGGGGTGCATGCCTTCCGTGTGAAAACCTTTGCGGAAAAACCGAATTTTGAAACCGCGCAGCGTTTCGTCGAAAGCGGGGACTTTTTCTGGAACAGCGGAATATTCATTTTCAAGGCCTCGGTGATTCTCCAGGCGATCGAAGAACATCTTCCCGAGCTTCACGAGAGCCTGATGCAGATACGCGATGCCATTCAGACGGATCAGTATGATGCGGTTCTGGATCGTGTTTATCATCAGATCAGAAGCGTGTCCATCGATTATGGCGTCATGGAACTCGCCAAAAACGTATTTATGATCCGCGGAGATTTTACATGGAACGATCTGGGCAGCTGGGATCAGGTTTACAAATTGTCTCATCAGGATTCGAACGCCAATGCAGTCCTCGGCCAGGCCGTTCTGGTGGATACAAAAAACAGCTATATCTCGGCTGACAGGGGAGTTGTGGCCGTAATCGGTATGGAGGATGTCGTTGTTGTCAGGGACGGGGACGCAGTACTGGTCTGTCCCAGGAAACGTTCCGAGCAGGTGAAACAGATCGTCGAACGTCTTAAACGTGAAAAACAGAATGATTATTTATAAGGCCAGTCAAGGAGTCAATTATGGACACATCGTTCATATCGCTGTTCAGTGAGGAGCATGTATTTTTTCGTCTGAAAGGTCGGGATAAAAATGAAGTGTTAAAAGAAATGGTTGATCACCTCGAGAAAAACGCTCTGGTGAGCAATCATACCATGCTGCTGGAAACACTTAAAAAACGGGAAACCCTGGGAAGCACCGGCTTTGGAAAAGAAGTGGCAATTCCGCATTGCCGCACACTGACCGTATCAGACCTTGTCGTACTGGTCGGATTTTCCGAGGATGGAGTTGAATGGAACGCTATGGATAAGAAACAGGTTAAACTTATTTTTCTGATAGTGGCCCCTCCGCAGGAAAGGGAAAATATATATCTGCCGGTTCTCGGGAAAATATGCGAGATGATCAGGGATAATAAAATAAGAAAAAACCTGCTGAAAGCGGCGGACTATCAGCAACTGATTCAGATGATCGGGGAGGCATCGTGAATAACACTGAACTCGAAAAATTAGTCCATTACCAGGATATCGATCTCATGATGCGTGAAGCCGAAGAGGTGGAAAAAACACTGGGTTTTCAAATTGAGGGGTGTGAGAAACTGCAGGCTGCCAAAGAGGAACAGGCCAGACATATATCTCCGAGATACCTGAATACATATAAGCGTTTGCGAACACGATACAAGCGTCCGATCGTTCCGGTGAAGGATGATACCTGTCTTGGATGTTTTGCCAAACTGCCCACGGCTTTCATGGGGATGGGCAAAACCGATCAGAAACTGATGACCTGTGAACATTGCGGCCGGATTCTGTACTGGATGGTCTGAGCAATTCAGGGCATGCGGATACGCATGCTCCATCCAGCAAAATCAGATGATACCGAGCTGTTTTCCCAGTCTGGCAAACAATTCAAGAACCTTGTCCAGCTCCTCATCCGTATGGGACGCCATATAGCTTGTCCGGATGATTGCCTCTCCCGGAGGAACCGCCGGACTGATGGCCGGATTTGCGAATATTCCGTTTTCGAATAACAGCTTCCAGAATACGAAACAATCTTCATCGGCGCCGATTTTAATGGGAATAATGGGAGTTTCGCTCAGTCCGGTATCAAAACCGAGTTGTTTATATCCTTCACGCATCTTTCTGGTATTCTTCCACAGCATTTCGAGACGTTCGGGTTCCTTTTCGAGTATATCGAGACTGGCCAGGACCGTAGCGACAGATGCGGGCGGGGGACTGGCGCTGAATATGAGGGAACGGGCGAAGTGCTTGATATAATCGATCACCTGTTCGTCTCCAGCGATGAATCCGCCCACAGAGGCAAATGATTTGCTGAAAGTGCCCATGCTGATATCGACTTTTCCTTCGAGTCCGAAATGTTCCGCAGTGCCGCGTCCGTGCTTACCGAGAACGCCGACAGAATGGGCATCGTCCACATATACGCGCGCCTTGTATTCGGATGCCAGTTCGATCAGGCGGGGAAGTTTGACAATATCCCCTTCCATGCTGAATACGCCGTCCGTCACGATGAGTTTTCCGCAATCCGATTCACTCTCTGATTTGAGACTGCGTTCCAGGTCGTCCATGTCATTATGTCTGTATTTTTTTATTTTTCCGAAAGACAAACGGCAGCCGTCCACAATCGATGCATGATCCGCTCGGTCGGTGAAGACGATGTCATTCTTTCCGAGAATGGCCGAAATCGCACCCTGATTGGATTGATGGCCCGTTGTAAAACACAGTACTTTCTCGCGGTTCATGAACGTTGCAAGGCGTTCCTCGAGCTCCACATGAATATCCAGTGTGCCGTTCAGGTATCGTGAACCCGTGCAGCCGGTTCCGTACTTATCAATGGCTTTTTTGGCGGCCTCGACGACTTTGGGATGACCGGTCAATCCCAGGTAATTATTGGAACCGATCATAATGACTTTCCGACCTTCGATCAGTACTTCAGAACCGGGACCCGATTGAATGGGACGAAAATAGGGGTACATTCCGGATGCAATCACTTCCCGCGCGCGGGTAAAATTCTTACACTTGTCAAAAAGGTCCACGGTTTTCTCCTCAAAGAGATTGACTTTCAATGTATTATAAAAATTAAATTTATATATGGTCGATGGAATTAAAGACGGATTAAGTTAATCAAATCCGCGATTATTGTCAAGGGGAATTGGAAGTGAGGAGGCGACGGCCAAACGGGGGATCCGTATGGATATGGCTTGCGATTTCCTCTGCTTTTTGTATATTGTTAATTGGGTTTATTTGATGGTCGGGAGTATCATGCCTGTCGCACTGATTACGGGCAGCAATGGATTTATCGGCAGTCATCTTGCCGGATATTTGCTGGAGCAGGGATTTCATGTCCGCTGTATGGTCAGGAAAACGAGCGATCTCAGATGGCTTGATCAGCTGGATGTTGAATTGGTATTTGCGGATCTTTCCGACATGCATTCCATGGAAAAACTGCCGCCCGGTCTCGATTTTGTGTTCCACTGCGGAGGGTCGGTCAAAGCGCTGAACCGTGAAGGTTTTTTTAAATGCAATGCACAGGGTACATCGAACCTGATACGGGCAGTATCCCTTTCGAGTCCCGGATTGAAGCGTTTTGTGTATGTTTCATCACAGGCTGCCGGCGGTCCCAGCCTTGGATTGACACCGAGAAAGGAGTCGGATCCGCCCATGCCGGTGACCTGGTATGGAGAAAGCAAACTGGAAGGTGAAAAATCCGTCCTTGAATATGCCGGCCGGATACCGGTGACAATCATACGCCCTCCTTCTGTATACGGTCCGCGTGATACCGATTTTTTCGAAATTTTCCGGGCCGTACAAAAGGGGATCAAGCCCGTTCTGGGATGGAGAACACGCTGCGTCAGTTTCATCTATATTCAGGATCTCGTGAAAGGTATCGTTCAGTCCGCCTGTGCCGACCAGGCAGCCGGACAGACATTCTATGTGGTCTCAGATCCTGTCATTTCGTGGAAGGAAATGGTGAACGAGGTTGCTGCAGCCATGCAAAAACGGGCCGTTATGGTTCATGTACCGGTGGCACTTTTTTCTCTGGTTGCACTTTTTTATGATCTCCGGTCAGGCATCACGAAAAGACCGTCGATAATCAGCATCCAGAAAATGAATGAGTTCAGACAGCGGTTCTGGATATGCAGCGATGCGAAAGCCAGAGCCGTATTCGGATACACTCCGGAGGTCTCTTTGAAAAGGGGAGTCCGGGAAACCCTGAACTGGTATCTTGAAAATCAATGGCTCTGATTCAATCCTGTTGAACGAGTGTACACAGGTTTTCATTTAACTCCCGGATTCCGGTCGCTGTAGAATCGGTTCCGACGCTGTCATCAATGCATTGCTGTTTGACGGACTGAAGATAGCGTATCAGTGTTTCTCTGGAAATCAGAGGTTTGTATAAGTAAACCGGGTTCTTTCTGTTTTTCCGGCTCATTTCTATGGGTATTCCGAAAAACATGAAATTATGTTCAGGCGAAATTTTCTCCCGGGATATCCAGCCGGATTCGAACAGCCGTTCGAGGCTGTTCTCCATTTCCCGGAATGAAAGAAAAACGGAATCGGACTGAATATAAACGTCATTTTGTGTGGCACCGGATACCCGGAACAACAGGTCAAGTATCCGGATCTGAGCCCGGTCGGGAATAAAATTGAAAACGGTTGATCTGCTTTGTAAGCGCGTTTTTACCTGGTCACCATGAAGCGGAAGCAACATTTGATTCCGCCGGTCCGCATCGTAAATACGGGAACCGGAATTTGCATCCAATGATCGGGCATGCAAGTTCCTGCTGCGGATCCGCAGATCGTCATGCAGTTGCCGGTTGAAAGCGATCAGCCGGTCGTGGAAGAATGCATCCGGAGGCGTTTTATCCTGTTCAGAAACCAAGTAAAGCGGATCCTGATGCAGCAGCAGGGTTTGATCAGGTCCGGTGATATGGTGTGAACCGGTTCCGACAACGGCTTCAGGTGCCTGCTTCTGAGTACCCGGTATCGTACGGTCTTCAGGAAAATGTGCACGGACTTCCCGGATTTCCAGCTTTACGGCGTGACAGGGAATGTTCGGAACCGGCTTCGTAAAAAGACAGACCAGTGTCACGGTTCCTGCGTGGAATAAAGCGGAAAGCAGACCCGGAACGATGTAGACGGTTTTTCGAATTTTTACTGGCATTGATCATGAACTCATACGTTATAAGGAACCTGCTCAGGAGAGCGCTTGAAACCTGATCCGCATATATCCGATCCCGTTCGTCTGTTTTTCATGCGGCGCCTTGCCGGTGTATCCAGACAGATACTCGAACAAAAAAGAAACAGGCTGTCCAATCGTGAATTATTCATCCGGGAAGAAGACTGTTCCATCCTTTTACTGTTTCCGGTCGTTATAGATACGTATAATCATGCTTTTTTTGACAGGCAGACCTGCTTCTTACATGACGTCTGCATCGATCAGATGGTTGTAAAAATGGAAACCAATTAGAGGAACCGTATCGTGGATCAACCGCTCATGGTGTTCTGCATGGCGTCAAGTGAAGATGAGGCATTGCGCATATCCGAGACACTGGTACAGGAGCAGCTGGCGGCCTGTGTGAACCGGTTTGCCGGCGCCGGGTCCATTTATATGTGGAAAGGCGAGATCTGTCATGATGAGGAATGGATGCTGATTATAAAAACCAGAACCTGCTGCATGGAACGGCTCATTTCCCGGCTCAAATCCGTTCACAGCTATGAAGTACCTGAAATCATCGCCGTTCCGATCGTGGATGGCAGTAAGGAATATCTGGATTGGCTGCAAACGAATACAAAATGAATCGCCAGCGCTGGACAGTTGCAGTCATTGTTTCGTTTGGTCTGCATATGCTATGGTTCCTTCTTTTGTTCAACTGGAAGGACATCTGGTTCAGGAGCGGTGTCCCGATTCAGGATGAGACCATCGCATTCGATTTTATCCCTGAAAAGGCCTGGCCGCGAACGCTTGTTGAAACGCCGGAAAGCAGTGCCAATCCTCCCGAACGTGCCAATTTCCTGTCCGACAGGAATTCAGAGGCGGCGAATCCTGTTCATATGCCGGAACCGGACAGGGGGCTTCCGTTCGCTGATGGTGATATAGACATGGGCTCGATCCGGCCTGTCATTCAGTATCATGAATCTTCCGATCCATCCGATCCCGTTCCGGAGCCGTCTGAGGAAGATCTTGAAACCGATGGAGTACGGGTTCGGGAAAAATCACCGGGACGCCAGTCCTCGAATTTCAGCCGGGATCGTCTTCTGGGTATCGAGGTGCCGTCCCAGTCGAAAATCTCTGTGCCCTCCTATAAGGAAATCCGGTCCAGTGTCGAGAAACAGGGCGGCGTCGGTTTCAATACCTACGCATGGGAATATGCGCCCTATCTGTTGAAACTCAAGGACCGGCTTGAAAGCAATCTTTTTCCGCCGGCCAGTTTTACACGCCTGGGTTTCGGCGGATCCCATCTGATCCGCTTCCGGATACTGAGAACAGGCGTTCTCTCAAACTGTGAAGTGCTCGGACATGAAGGGGATCAGGTGCTCACGCAAACAAGCCTGAATGCCATCCGGCTGTCCGATCCTTTCTGGGAGCTTCCGGATGATTTTCCCGAGCAATATCTTGAAGTGACTGCATTGTTCCGATATATTGGCAAAGAGAGCCATTGATAAAAAACATCAAGGAGTATCCGTATGACTGAAATATGGAACACACTTGCAAAGGGTGGCATCGTGATGATTCCCCTGATGCTGACATCCGTAATCGCACTGACCGTCATCATCGAACGGGCCATTTTTCTCAGGCGAAGACGTATCATGAACCCTGATCTGGTCCGTTTGATCCTCCATGCCGAAAATCCGGTAAAACTAAAAGACAGCATTCAGTCACTGGAACATCAGGACAGTGCGTTTATCAATATTGTACGCACGGCACTCGAGCATCATCAGGAACCGATCGAAGAAATCAGGGAAACCATTATCGACCAGGGGAGAAGGGAGGCGCGGCTGCTGGAAAAGGGACTGGCCATTCTTGAGACCGTTGCAGGCATTGCGCCTTTACTGGGTCTGCTTGGAACCGTACTCGGTATGATCAAGGTGTTTGATGTGATTTCAAAAAGCGGCCTGGGCCAGACTCAGCTTTTATCCGGAGGTATTTCGGAAGCATTAATTACGACAGTCGTTGGATTATCCATTGCAATTCCCAGTTTGATTGCTTATAATTATTTTAATCATAAAGTCGAGGATCTTGTCCTCGAAATCGAGCAGTATTCGGCGCAGCTTTTTAAAAAGATGAAACTGGCAAACGGAGATTAAAATACCGGATATGATTCAATTCAGTCCCGAAAAATTAAAACTGATACTGGATCGATTTCAGGAAACGTCCCTTGTCGTGATCGGTGATTTTATGCTTGACCGTTATGTCTGGGGAAAGGTATCAAGAATATCCCCGGAGGCGCCTGTTCCGGTGGTGGAAGTCGAATCGGAATCGGTCCGCCTGGGAGGGGCCGCCAATGTGGTATTGAACGTGTCGAAACTCGGTGCCTCGGTATTTCCGATCGGACTGGTCGGCAAGGACGCAGCAGGGGAAGAACTGGTGCAAATTCTGCAGGATCAGGGATTTTCAACGGAAGGATTGCTGACCGATGAATCCCGTCCGACGACGGTCAAAAGCCGTATCATCGCGCATGATCAGCACGTCGTGCGTGCGGACTGGGAACAAAATCATCCTGCGGAGAAGAAGATACAGGACCATGTCCTGGACCTGCTCAAGCGGTCAGCCCCGGTTCACGGGATTGTGCTTGAAGATTATAATAAGGGCATGTTTTCTGCGGAATTGATACACCGAATCATTGAATATGCGAACGAGCGGTATATTCCCGTTTATGTGGATCCGAAGTACGATCATTTCTTCGATTATCAAAATGTCACCGTATTCAAGCCAAATCGCAAAGAGACATCCGAAAGGCTGAATATCTCCCTGAAAAATGAGGAGGATGTCAATCGGGCCGGCAATCTGTTGCTTGAAAATCTGCATTGTCAGGCGGTTTTGATTACGCTGGGGGAACGGGGCATGGTACTTTTTCAAAAGGACGAATCCCCGAAGCATGTCGAAACAAAAGCCGTTAAAGTGCACGATGTTTCCGGTGCCGGTGATACGGTGATTGCCACCATGGCTGTGGCCAATGCTTCGGGATGCACATTGATCGAATCTGCAACACTCGCGAATTATGCCGCGGGAATCGTCTGCGGAGAAGTCGGTGTTGTTCCGATCAGTGGAAGCCGTCTGTATGAAGTCATGCTCGATGATTCAAAGCCTGAACACACACCGTCATAATATAGGATTCTGGAAACCATGTATGCGATTATATTTATTCTTCTCATGGCATTATGTCTTGTTGTGCTCGTATTCACTCTTGTCCAAGATAGGATTTTTATGATATAAAGTTGAGATAAGTCTCCGTATATTTTATCACCACAACAAAATATATTTTA
>JAFGGN010000084.1 GCA_016930535.1 bacterium | reverse complement strand
TAAAATATATTTTGTTGTGGTGATAAAATATACGGAGACTTATCTCAACTTTATATCATAAAAATCCTATCTTGGACAAGAGTGATAAAAGATAAAAGATAAAAGATAAAAAAGAATAAAACATATGAACGATTATCTGCAAGGAGGTGCCGGATAATGCCGGCAAGACGCAATTATAAACTGACCTGGGGATATTGCCGGTTTTATCGGAGCAGCTGTTTTCTCCTGGTTTTTATTGGATTTATCGTTCTATCAATATTGTTGGAAACCCGTCACGGTTTTGCTCGTGAAGCTGTTTCTCCTGTATCCCGGAATCCTTCAGCGATGGCATCAAATTATATGCCGAATGAAGACGGCGTTTTGGTACTGAACGGTGTGTCGGTCCCTTCCGATTTTCCGGAAATCGAAATCACGCAGCACATCGAACCGGATTCCGGCCGGTTTTTTCTGGCTGTACCCGGCGAAAAATATTATACCTTGATACTCGATCGATCCGGAGCACCTGTTTATTATCAGATCCTTCAGAATGATCCCTGGTTTCTGAAACCGCATTCTGCGAACCTGATCACGATGTACAGGGATTTCGGCACATGGGCGGGCTTTATCGGCATGGATGCCTCTTATACTGTGGTGGATACATTCATGGTGCCGGATGGTTATAACCTGAATGTTCATGAACTTCTGGTCCTGCCTGACGGCCGTTATCTCTTGATCGCGGATCATCGGAAAGCCGTGGACATGAGTATGCTGGTTCCCGGCGGGCGTCCGGATGCAGAAATCATATGCAATGATCTGTTTTTGATGGATGCGGAAGACCGGCCGTTATTCAGATGGTGCGCATCGGATCATTACGGAATTCTGGACGCGGAGAATTACAATTATAAATTGAAAAATATCGATTTTATTCATATGAACGCGATTGCCGTGGATCTGGACGGACATTATCTCGTATCCTGCAGAAACATGAGTGAAATCACCAAGATCCACAGGGAAACAGGGGAAATTATCTGGAGACTGGGCGGCAGCATGGATCAGTTCCAATGGATCGGCTGTCCGGAACGGTTTTCATATCAGCACGATGTCCGGGTGCTGCCCAATGGAAATATCACGATTTACGACAACGGCAATTATCACGAGCCGCATTTTTCCCGGGTTCTCGAAATCAAAATCGATGATCGGGCAGGAACCGCCGAAAAGGTATGGGAATACCGTGCTTCGCCGGATGTGCAGTCCTTTTCAATGGGCAATGCGCAGCGCCTGTCGAATGGAAATACCCTGATCGACTGGGCCTCTGAGGTCTATCCCCGGATTACGGAGGTGTGCCCGGATGGCTCCATTGCATTTGAAATGGCATTCGGGGAGCCCGTGATGTGTTACAGGGCCTTCAAAACGCCATGGAAAGGGAAGGCCGGTGCCCCCACGCTTGTCCTGGAATCCGGAACGGATCGTGTGACCGCGCTGTTCAACAAATTCGGAGATACAGGCGTAACAGGTTACCGTATTTATGCGGGGCATACGTCTCAGACGTTTTCTTTGCTGGGGGAAACAGGACAGCCCTATTTTATCATGGATGAACAGATGCTCAAAAACGGATATACGTACTTTATCCGGGTTACTGCGGTCAATCAGGCTGGCGAAGAAAGCGCATTTTCCAATGTCGAAAGGGTACGTGCCGGTTTTGCCGCCGCAGGAATGAACTTGCTCAGGAACGGCAGTTTTTCTTCAGCCGATTCGGACTGGCGCTTCGTTACAGGCAATGACAGTATCCTCACCTGTGTGATGTATACGGACAAACAGTTTCACTGCATCATCGGATCAGGCGGGGAACTGGCCGAAGATGTGATACTCTATCAGGATGATATATCGCTTTTAAAGGGGAAAACCTATCAGTTCGAGTTCGATGCGTGGTCCGGGGATGCCAGGCCCATCGAGGCGGATATCGAGGCTGATTATTACCCCTGGACCTCTTACAGCCGGATCGGGATGATTCAGCTGAAGCCAAAGGAGCAGCATTTTTCCTATATATTCCGGATGGATGCGGCTTCGGAATTCAATGCGCGCGTTATTTTCAGAATGGGCGGGGTTACGTCTGATGTGCATCTGGACAATGTATCCCTGGTCCGGATGGCAACTGACCGTGTGCCGCAGGTTCCTGAAAACGGCAGGCCCGCTCAGTGCAGGCTGGAGCCTGCGTACCCCAATCCGTTCAATCCGGAAACTGCGATTGCCTTCTTTCTGGAGGATGACAGCGACATCGATCTGAAAATCACGGATATATGCGGCCGCACGGTCGATACGCTTAAAAAAGGACGTATGTCCGCAGGCCGCCATGTGGTCAAATTTAACGCCCGGGGGATGGCTTCCGGTGTGTATTTCTGCCGCCTGACCGTGCATGCTTCCGGTCAGGATAATTCAGTGAGACGCGTGAGGAAAATGGTTCTATTAAAATAAGAAAAAAGAACAAAGAATAAAGAACAAAGACTAAAGACATAAGATGGAAGTCCCGTAGGGATGAAGTATTGATAGGGGAGTCATATTTTTTAGGGTATATGGACGGTTTTTCGTATAATATATTGAGAAAGCACTGTCAAGAATGAATATGGATTGAATCATGCGGGGATGGCTTCGAATACGTTCACTGATCATGCTAACGGCCATAATGACTGTTTCAGCCGGGTCCGGCGGAACAATCCGGTATCTGTTTCCTCAAAACGGTTCGACCCATGTGGGATCCCGTTCCCCGGTGATTGTGCGGTTCAGGAAGACGGATGCAGCAGCCCTGTCCAATCCGGACGGATTTATCAGCGTCACCGGCAGCCGGTCCGGAATCATCGCAGGAGAAACCGTTCTTTCGGATGACAGCAGAACCTTTGTTTTCAGACCGGCTATACCATTCGGCTTCAATGAAGCCGTCCGTGTGCATATTCGACCAAGGAAGCCGGATGGTCATGTCCTTATCGATACCCTGATTGTGTTTCATACAGCCCCGCCAGGTTCCGGGAAGCCGGTTCGCGCAATGCCGCAGCGAAACCTGCCCCTGCAAAAATCCGGAACAACTGCGCTGAATCCCAATGAGGACGGTGTGGTGGTTCTGAACGGTGTGTCCGTACCATCCTATTTCCCGGGAATTCATGTACTTGTCGACGACGGGCATTCCGGTGAAGGTGCATTTTTTTGCAACACCTGGGGCGAGAAGGCCTATTTCAACATCATTATGGACAATCAGGGGGCTCCATTGTGGTATATGGAGACGCCGTTTGAGTGTAAAAATGTACTGCCTCAGGGAAACAGACTCCTGACGGTCCGTTCAACATCGGGAACCCTGGAAGAAGCCTATACGGGACTGGACAGTTCTTATCGCAGTGTGAAAACCTATGTCGCCCCGGAGGGATACGCACTCGACGACCATGAACTGAACGTTCTCCCGGACGGACATTATCTGCTGATTGTATCAGAGCCGCGCGTTGTGGATATGGGGCAGGTTGTGGCCGGCGGGAAAAAATCGGCCCTGATGCTGGGAACGCATCTCGTGGAAATGGACACAAACGATCAGCCGGTGCTTATCTGGCGATGCTGGGACCATTTCAGATATGACGATCCCATGCATGAGGACCTGACCCAGGAATTCGTGGATTACGTCCATATGAATTCAGCAGCCCAGGATATAGACGGTCATTTGCTCATATCCAGCCGGAATCTCTGTGAAATCACCAAAATCAACCGGGAAACAGGCGAAATCATCTGGCGGCTCGGCGGAAAACATAATCAGTTCGAATGGGTCGACTTTGATGAACCCTTCTGTTCCCAGCATGATATCCGTGTGCTGCCCAACGGGCATTACACGATGCTGGACAACGGCAATTATCATAATCCGCCCTTTGCACGGGCACTGGAAATTGCGGTGGATACGGCGGCCATGACCGTGACCAAAATCTGGGAATACAGGGATTCCCCTGATATGGTCTCCTTCTTTATGGGCAGTGTACAACGCCTGCCCGGCGGCAATACATTGATCTGGTGGGGGAGCACGACCGGGGAGAACAAGCTGACCGAGGTGCATCCGGACGGGTCCAAAGCCTATGAAATGCATTTCAGTGATTACGTACTGAGCTACCGGATCGTCCGGCATCCATGGCAGGGCCGGGCAGTCAGGCCGTATCTGATTATCGAAACAAAAACCGACCGTTTTACCGTGCTGATGAATCAGTTCGGGGATGGTGATGTTCAGGAATACCGGGTTTACGCGGGCACGACTCCGGATCCGGAAACCGTCATGGCGGTCACAGAAAATCCATATATCAATATCCCCTTTAAAACGCTGGAGCCCAATACACATTACTATTTCAGAACAACTTCGGTCAGCAGCCAGGGTTTCGAAAGCCTCTTTTCAAATCAGGAAACGGCGACCACACCGCCGGAAACCGTTAAAGGCAATCTGATCATCAATGGTGATTTCAGTCAGGGATCCGTGCAATGGGAACTCTGGCAGAGCGCAGGACAGGCACGGTGTCTGTTTCCCGCCGGGGAGGGTGTGGAAATCGATATCCTTCACGCCGGAGAATGGCCCGATGATCTTCAGCTCAGGCAGGGAGGATTGACGCTCGTCCAGGGTGCCTGGTACCGGCTCCAGTTCGATGCATGGGCGGATGCGCCCCGGACCATGGAGGCGTATCTTGCGCCGGATCTGTCTTCCTGGCCCAATTACAGCCAATCGGGTCGTGTGGCCCTGAAGGTCCGGAAACAGCATTTTCAAATTGATTTCCCGATGCAATACCCCACGGACAACAGCATCAGTGTGATATTCAGTATCGGTTCCGATTCGAACAATGTCCATATCGACCGGATCTCTCTGATGCAACTGGATCCGAATCCCGTGGAAAAGACCGGCCCCGCAGGCCGGTTTATCCTGTTGTCCGTATACCCGAATCCGTTCAATCCGAACACCTCTGTACGGTTCTCCGTTCCGGAGGCATGCCTTGTCTGGATCGATATCGTCGATGTCCGCGGCAGAACCATACGAACGCTCCCGCAGGAAAGATGTGAATCCGGATACCATACACGAAAATTGTCCGGGACGGACCTGTGTTCAGGTGTGTATTTCTGCAGACTGAACGCGGTTGCCGTGAAATCGGAAAGGATCTACCGGAAATCCGGTAAAATCCTTGTGATCCGGTAGAATCCGGCGCTTTTCAGATCGCAATGTCCATTCTCCATACGGCCCCCGCTCTGATTGATTTCTAATGACGCACCTGTCGTATCGATAAAGCGGACAATTGACGCTTTAAAAAACCTTAAAAGCCGCTCCTGGCCGTGACGCATTGAAACGGATTGCCGCAGGAATCGTTTGACCCTTCCGTTTTTGATAATTATATTAATAATGAACCAATGACAATGTATCCAGTTAAAGGATGATTCCATGAATAATCACAATCGTTTGACCGGTCTGTTTTTCATTTTTTTGATATTATCGCTGTCCGCGGCTGAAAAAGGCGCTTCCTATACCGAAAACTGGCCGGCCTGGCGCGGGCCGCTGATGACAGGAGAATCCCCGGAAGGCAATCCGCCGCTCCGGTTCGGCGAAAACGAGCATGTGCGCTGGAAAATCCCGGTTCCGGGCCGGGGGCTCTCCACGCCTGTCATATGGGAAAATCAGATATTCCTCACCACGGCAGCCGGATCGGACGAACCCGTGAACCCCGAGGAGCTGAAATCCATGCAGAAGGATCCGCCGATGTGGATGCGGGCTTCCGGGCAGGCGCAGCGCGTTGAAAAGAAACAACGGTTTATGGTTTGTTCCGTGGACCGCAGAACCGGTAAAATATTGTGGCAGAATACGGTGCGCGAACAGCTTCCCCATGAGGGAACGCATAAAGACGGCAGCTGGGCCTCCCCGTCCTGCGTGACGGACGGACAATGCGTGGTGGCCTCGTTCGGGTCGTTTGGTCTTTACTGCTTCAATATGAACGGAACCCTGCTGTGGCAGAAGGATTTCGGTGATATGCAGATCAGCAATACATTCGGCGAGGGCAGCTCTCCGGTTCTGTACGGGGACAGGGTTATTCTCAACTGGGACCACGAGGGACCTTCGTTTCTGGCTGTTCTGGACAAAAAAACAGGCGACCTTGTCTGGAAGCGGGACCGGGACGAGGGCACCACCTGGTCGACTCCGCTTGTGGTGGATAGCGGTCCGCTGGTCCAGATCGTGATCAGTGCCACGGGATTGTCCAGGGGGTATGATCTGGCCGACGGAAGGCCTCTGTGGCAGATTGGCGGCATGACCGGGAACGTGATTCCTTCGCCGGTTTACGGGAACGGTGCCGTTTTTCTGAGCAGCGGATTCCGCGGAAATGCATTACAGGCCATTTTGCCTGAAAAGGCAAAAGGTGATATACAGGGTACGGATGCGGTGCTTTGGGCCAATGAGGAGAAGATTACGTCCTATGTCCCGTCTCCGCTTCTGTACCGGGGCAAATTGTATATGCTGTACGGGAATTCCGAAAAACTGTCCTGTGTGGATGCGGCCACCGGAGAGATCCATTATTCAAGGCAGGATCTCGAGGGGCTTAAAGGTGTGTATGCGTCGCCCGTCGCGGCTGCCGGCCGTATCTATGTGGCCGGGAGAAACGGCGCTGTTGATGTGATTGCTCCGGGTCCGGTATTCAGCGTTCTTGCGAAAAACGTGCTGGAAGACGGATTCGATGCGTCCCCGGCCATTGCCGGGAAGGACCTGATACTGCGCGGGAACCGGTATCTATACTGTATCGGGGAATAATTTGTAAAAAATTGTAATGAACAGGAACGGTGTATTTCTGTTGATCGTTCAACTAAGTATATTACAACCGTGACGGTCAATTGAGACATGGCGTATCCCACTTAAATGAGGAGAGAACTATTGTGAGAACAAACCGTTCCGTTATGATGCTCCTTGCGTGCATGATGATTCTGTTATTTACCGGCCTGAACGCGGGCGACTGGCCGCGATGGCGCGGGTTGCAGGGAACCGGAATTTCAACCGAAACCGGCTGGAATGCCGGTGCCATTTCAGGCACTGTACCCGAATTGTGGCGAATCCAGGTGGGGGACGGGTGGTCGGCCGTCTCCGTCAGTGACGGCAGGCTGTACACCATGGGCAATGAGAAAAACCAGGACATTGTCGTTTGTCTGGATGCGAAAACGGGCAAGGATGTCTGGCGTTATCAATATGACTGTGCGGCCGGCAATTATCCGGGGCCGCGTTCAACGCCTGTCGTGGATGACGGTCTTGTCTATACGGTCAGCCGTGAGGGCGATCTTTTCTGTCTGGATGCACTGACCGGCAAAGTCAAATGGAAGCATCAGGTGTGTGATGAATTCGGTGCCTCTCCGCCCACGTGGGGCATTGCGGGATCGATACTCGTGGAAAACGACTTGATCATTGTCAACGCCGGGGTCACGGGCATGGCCTTTGACAAGAAAAGCGGCAAAATGCTGTGGGGGCGCGGTGGCACGGGCGGATATTCCACACCGGTGGCCTTTTCCTATCAGGGCCGGCGCCTGGCTGCGCTTTTCGGTGAAGTGAAGCTCCACGTGGTGGATATGGCGACCGGCGCAACGGTCTGGTCACACGACTGGGTAACGAGTTGGAACGTGAATGCCGCAGATCCGGTCATCGTCGGTGATGGCCTGTTTGTTTCTTCGGGCTATGGCCGCGGTGCCGCTTTGCTTCAAATGAGCGGGAAAACCCTGAAAACCGTGTGGGAAAACAGGGATATGAGCAATCAGTTCTCAAGCAGTATTTACATCGACGGATATCTTTACGGCATTGACGGAAACGTGGGAAGCGGCGATCTCAAATGTATCGATTTCAAAACCGGGCAGGTAAAATGGTCCCAGTCCGTTGGATTCGGTTCCCTGATTTCGGCCGCGGGAACCCTGATCGTTCTGAACGAAAAAGGGGATCTGCGCATGGTGAAAGCACTTCCCGGGGCATATCAGGAAATTGCTTCTGCAAAGCGGCTGCTCAAGCCGCAATGCTGGACAGCACCCGTATTGAGCAACGGGCTGCTGTATCTCAGAAACAGCCGCGGTGAGCTGCTGGCTCTGGATCTTCGCAAATAGGCACAGGTTATCAGGAGTGAACGCATGAATGTGATTGCATTGAAACAAGGAAGCCCCTTATTTTTCAGCCTGATTTTTTTTGTAGGCATCTCTGCATTGTTTCCGGCTGACTGGCCGCAGTTCCGCGGACCGCAGCGTAACGGAAAATCCGCTGAAACCGGGCTGCTGACCTCATGGCCGGACGGAGGGCCGAAGCGGCTTTGGATCAATACGGAACTCGGAAAAGGGTTTTCATCGGCTTCCGTCGCGAATGGAATTATATATATCACGGGCATGGAGGGCAAACAGGAATTCCTTTATGCACTCGATCTTCAGGGCAAAATCCTCTGGAAATCGGGCGTGGGCGATGTCTGGTCCAAGTCATTTTCCGATCCGCGCTGCACGCCGACCGTGGACAACGGCCGCGTGTACGTGATATCCGGCCTGGGTCGGCTCGGATGCTTCGATGCTGCCTCAGGAAAAGAGATCTGGGTCAGGGATTTCTTTACCGAATTCGAAGGGGAATATCATCGGTGGGGTATCGCTGAATCACCCCTCATCGAAGGGGACCTTGTGTTCTGTACGCCGGGAGGGAAAAAAGCGACCATGATCGCGCTCAACAAAACGAACGGCGCCCTGGTCTGGGCGAGTGAGAGCCTCGGAGACAAACCGACCTACTGCTCACCGGTTCTGATGCGGCAAGGGTCAACTCCGGTGATTATCAACATGCTCGAAAATCATGTGGCCGGTTTCGATGCGAATCAGGGCCGGGTATTGTGGAAGATCCCTTATTCGACATTTCATAAAAAACATAATGCCATCAATCCCAATACACCCCTTGTCCGGGGTAATATGTTCTATACAACGAGCGGTTACGATAACGGCAGCGATATGTTCCGGCTGAACGAAAAAGGTGAGGCCGTTCTGGTGTGGCAGGATTCCGTGCTGGATGTGCACCATGGAAACGTAGTGGAAGTAAACGGCTGTATTTACGGCAGCAACTGGCTGAACAACTCACGCGGAAACTGGGTCTGCCTGAACTGGGACTTGGGACAGGTCGAGTACGAAACAACCTGGGAGAACAAGGGCTCCGTCATCACCGCGGAGGGCATGCTGTACTGTTACGATGAGAGTGACGGAAACCTTGCCCTGGTAAAGGCGTCCCCGAAAGCATTTGAACCGGTCAGTTCCTTTCAAATGAAAGAAGGATCGGGACCTTATTGGGCGCATCCTTCCATTTCAGACGGTATTCTGTATCTGAGACACGGAGAAGCGCTGTCCGCCTACGTGATTTCAAAATGACAACCGGTTCGGGATTCCGTCCAATTTTTACCGATCGGAATTTATGACAGAGAAACGGATCAGTCAAATATCCGCCGGCCTGTTCACGGCCATTGCCATCTGGACATTGGCCTGGTGGTTTTCCACGGATCCGACAAGTGATTTTGTGGTCCATGGTCCGGGTATGGATAACCGGGACAGTCTGTCCGTGAAAACGGCGAAAGTGGATATCGGGGCACAATTTGCACGCTTCACCGGTACGGCTGCCGATCTCCCCGGATTCTGGCCCCGTTTCCGGGGTGCGTATTATGATAATATCAGCATGGAGGCACTGCCCGTTTCGAATTCGTGGGAGAACGCCCGCGATCCGTTATGGTCCGTGCCTCTGGGTGAGGGACATGCGGCGCCGGTCGTGGCCGGCGGCCGGGTCTATGTTCTGGATTATCTGGAACAGGAAAAGGCGGATGCACTGCGCTGTTTTTCACTGGCCGATGGCCGGGAAATCTGGAGGCGCTGGTATCCGGTACGTATCAAGCGGAATCACGGCATGTCACGGACCATCCCGGCCGTTGCGGACAGTTTTGTGGTGACCATCGGACCGCGATGCCATGTGATGTGCGTTCATGCTGAATCCGGCCGGTTGTTCTGGGGCCTGGATCTTGAAGAAGAATACGAAACCGAGGTGCCGTTCTGGTATACGGGGCAATGCCCCCTGATCGATGGCGGCACGGCCGTGCTTGCACCGGGGGGAAAGGCCCTCATGATCGGTGTCGACTGTGCCACGGGCGTAACTCTGTGGGAAACGCCCAATCCGGAGTCGTGGACCATGTCCCATTCTTCCATCATGCCCATGACCCTGCGCGGACACAGCATGTATGTATACTGCTTTAACCAGGGCGTGGCCGGGATCTCTGCTGAGGAGGAATCCCGGGGCCGGCTTCTCTGGCAGTGTACGGCATGGAGCCATTCGGTCATCGCGCCGTCACCCCTGTTCCTGGGTGATAACCGGATTTTACTGACAGCCGGATACGGTGCCGGAAGCATGGTAATTCAGATACAGGAAAATGACAGCCTTTTCAGCGCCGTGGTGCTTCAATCCTGTGCGCCTGATTCCGGTTTTGCCTCTGAGCAGCAGACGCCGCTTCTATACAGGAATGCCGTGTTCGGTGTGCTTCCCAAGGACGCAGGACCGGTTCGCAATCAATTTGTATGCGCCGATGCTTCGGATATCACCCGGTTCAAATGGACAAGCGGACCGGCGAACCGGTTCGGACTGGGGCCGTATCTGATTGCGGACGACAAAATCGTTTTACTGAACGATGACGGTCATCTGACCGTTTTAAAAGCGTCTTTAAATGCATTCGAGGTTGTTGTCCATACAAAGGTTCTGAGCGGTCATGATGCCTGGGGGCCCATGGCGCTGGCCGGCTCAAGACTGCTGCTCCGGGATTCAAGGCAGCTGGTATGTATCGATTTGCTGCAGTGATTGCAGGACCCATCCAAACGGGGGAACGATGAACGACCACATCAGCCGCCGGATGACCACGTTTATCCTGATTACCGCTTCGGTCATCCTGGGTTTCTATGGATTTTCACTTCTGAGAGAAAGGGCCGGGCGCAATACCAATCCGTATGCCTATGATCTGGAACCGTTCAGACGGTCCGATTCTGCAAATGTCCTTTATTCGGAGACCGGATTTATCGATTTTTCCGGGCAGGTTTTAACCGCCCTCTGTGCGGATCCGGGTCACGGTCTGATTGTCGCGGCGGGATCCAAAATGTTCCGTGTCGATACGATCAACCGGATCTCCGAATGGATCCCGGCGGACGAACCCGTACGGTGCCTTGCCGTGGATCCGGAACGGCGGGTGTATCTCGGTTATGAAAAATCGGTTGGCGTTTACAGTCCGGATGGTTCGAGACTGGACACATGGCAGCAGTTTTCTGAAAATGCGATCCTTGCGGGAATCGCGGCGGGCCGCGACGTTTACGTGGCGGATGCGGGCAACCGGGTGATATACAGAATGAACAGGGAAGGACGCATGCTCGCCAGTATCGGTGAAAAGGATCCTGTAAAAAAAATACCGGGTTTTGTGATACCGGGATCCTGTTTCGATATACAGATTTCCGCAGACGGATCGCTCTGGGCCGTGAATCCGGGCCGGCATAAACTGGAACATTATTCTCCGGACGGCGACCTGATCGCCTCCTGGGGACACCCATCCATGCGCCTTGAAGGATTCAGCGGATGCTGCAATCCGACATATTTCGCCCTGACTCCGGAAGGGAACATTGTCACGAGTGAGAAGGGGCTCGAACGCATTAAAGTATATTCTCCGGATGGAGAACTGAGGGATGCCGTGGCCCTGCCCGGACAGTTCGACGAAGGGACAGTCGGCCTGGATCTCGCCGCCGGTCCGGAGGGCCGGATATTCGTGATGGATCCCTCCAGGGCCCGGATCAGAATTTTCGAAAAAGGAGAGCGTGAATGAAACCGGATGAAAAACAACCGGTCTCCCGGCGCGATTTTTTCAGGGACGGCCTTCGGGGCCTGGCTGCTCTCGGTGTCGCCACTCTTTCGGGCCTGCTGATGCACCGGTCCGTCAGCCGCCGGACGGTCTGGCAGATCGATCCGGATAAATGTGTACAGTGCGGACGCTGTGCCACGGATTGTGTGCTCGATGTGTCCGCTGTGAAATGCGTTCATGCCTACGATGTATGCGGGTATTGCGAGCTCTGCGGCGGCTATTCGAAACCGGATGCGCACAGGCTGGATACGGCAGCCGAGAATCAGCTGTGCCCGAGCGGCGCCATACGGCGGCAATTTATCGAGGATCCTTATTTTGAATATACAATCGACGAAGCCAAATGCATCGGATGCGGCAAATGTGTCAAGGGATGCGGTTCATTCGGCAACGGTTCGCTGTATCTTCAGGTGCGGCATGACCGGTGCCTGCAGTGCAACGACTGCGCCATAGCCCGTAACTGTGCCGGAGAGGCGTTCAGACGCGTTCCGGCGGACAGACCCTATCTGCTCAAAGGGGAGCAGGGATTATGAAGAAAGTGACATCGCTGAGCGGATCGAAACCGAAATGGGCAGTGCTGCTGACGGCGGTCGTCATGATTTTTATGGCCGCACAATGGGCCGCTGCGGAAAACCGTTTTCCAAAACCCGAATTCGAATCCGCCTATCAGCAGCCCAGGACAACGACTCCGGATGGCCGAGGCCATGTATTTGAAATCCTCGACATGGCCGTCCTCGTTCTGATGCTGATACTGGCCACAGTTTTTGCACACCGGCGCCGTTCGCGCAAGGCCCTGTTCGTTCTCACGATTGTTTCGCTCCTGTACTTCGGATTCTGGCGCAGGGGGTGTGTCTGCCCGGTCGGATCCATCCAGAATATGACCCTGGCTGTTTTCAATCAGTCTTATGCCGTTCCGCTGACCGTCATTGTGTTTTTCTCGATTCCGATTCTCTTTACCCTGTTTTTCGGACGCACTTTCTGCGCCTCGGTATGTCCCCTGGGCGCGGTGCAGGAATTCGTTCTGCTGCGTCCGGCAACCGTCCCCTTCCGGCTGAGCCGCATTCTGGGAATCCTGCCTGTACTGTACCTGGGAATGGCCGTTCTGGCAGCAGCTACGGGCGCCACGTTTCTGATTTGCCGCTTCGATCCGTTTGTGGCCCTGTTCAGGAGGAGCGGTTCCTTCGACATACTGCTTCTCGGGTTGTTTTTTATCATCCTGTCGACCGTCATAGGCAGGCCGTACTGCCGTTTCCTGTGCCCTTACGGTGTCATTCTCGGATGGATGTCGAAATTATCCAGATTTCGTGTGAGCATATCGCCGGATATCTGTGTTCAATGCCGGCTCTGCGAGAATGCCTGTCCATATGGGGCCATCAGTAAACCCGTGCCGGATGATCCTCCCGAATCACGCAGAACCGGTGTCAGACGTCTCAGAGCATTGCTCATTGCTGCACCACTCGTGATTATGCTCATGGGCTGGTCCGTATCCCTGATGCATCCGCTGATCTCACGCATGCATTACACGGTAAGGCTTGCGGAACAGATCGTAAAGGAAGAAACGGGCAGCACGGATCAGACCACACTCGAAAGCCGCGGATTCAGGGCAAGCGGCAACGATCCTGGCATTCTGATCAAGGAAGCGGTCCAGATACGGAACCGGTTCCGGACCGGATCGTGGATTGCGGGCATTTTTTTCGGGATTGTCATCATGGGTCAGGTGCTCGGTCTCTCCATGGTCCGGCACAGAAACGATTATGAAGCGGATCCCCAATCCTGTTTTGGCTGCGGACGGTGCTTTGAAAGTTGTCCCAGACAGCATATGAGGAAGGCAGAGAAATGAACACGACAGAATCCACAATGCAGAAACCATTCCGCAGTCAATGGATCCATGCGGCCGCACGCGGCGCTTTGGCGGTATCCGCTGCATTCTCACTCGTGATTTGCGTGCTTCTTATTGCCAATTACTTTCAGATCCGGGCACTGGACCCGCTGGACAGCCCGGCCATGGCTGTTCTCTATGCGCAGCTTGAACAGAATCCGGATGATGCGCAACTTCAGGAGCAGATACGGGCGCTGGATCTGCTCGCAAGAAAGGCCTATTTTACCAGCAAATGGCAGATAAAAACCGGCGGATTCCTTCTGCTCTGCGGGATCGTGGTCTTTTTCGCTTCCGCGAAAACCATGCAGGAAATTGAAAAAAAACAGCCGGGTCCGGAATCATTGTCCGGCACTTCAGCGTTCTGGAAGGATGTATTCAGGGCCAGGCAGGCCATTATTTTCAGCGGTGCAGGCCTGATCGTCCTTTCGATCAGTCTTGCCGCTCTCACGTATTCAGGACTCGAAACCGGTGTCACGGCAAAGTCCGGATCCGCTTTTCCCGCACAGGAAGAAATCATGCAGCAATGGCCCGGTTTCAGGGGCCCCGGAGGCAATGGTCATGGCCTTGCAACGGGACTGCCCGTTTCCTGGGACGTGAACACCGGAACGCATATGCTGTGGAAGGCGGCGATACCAAAGCCAGGCATGAGCTCGCCGGTAATCTGGGATGATTATGTATTTGTGACAGGAGCCGACAAGGACGGTGAACAGGTGTACTGTTATAATGCGGGCACCGGCGAGATGCGCTGGCAGCATGAGGTGAGAGGGATTACCGGTTCGCCGCCCAGGGAACAGTGGCCCGATGTGTCGGCGGAAACCGGGTACGCCGCTCCCACCGCCGCAACGGACGGACAGGCGGTATTTGCCCTGTTCGGCACCGGGGACCTGGTCGGCCTGGATATGAACGGCGGCCGTCTCTGGGCAAAAAACCTGGGCGTTCCGGAAAACCACTACGGTCATTCATCGTCCCTGATCGTGTATGAAAACCTGCTGATCGTTCAGTATGATCAGAATGAGAATTCCAGACTGATCGCGATCCAGACTGCTTCAGGACAAACCGCATGGGAACAAAGACGCGGTTCCATTTCCTGGTCATCTCCCATCTGCGTCGATATCAACGGACGGATGGAACTGATATTGACCAACAGCGAGTCCGTGCACAGTTATGATCCGCGGACGGGAAAACTGCTGTGGCATTCGGATTGCCTCTATGGAGAAGTAGCTCCTTCTGCCGCATATGCGGATGGTCTCGTTTTCGTGGCCAATGAATATGCCACGGCCTCCGCTATTCGCGTGCCCCACTCATCGGCGGAACCCGAAATTGTCTGGGAATGGGATGAATACCTGCCCAATACTTCCAGTCCGCTGGCCGACTCACATGTTCTGATTCTCGCCACGGCAGATGGATTTGTAAATTGTCTCAATGCGAAAACAGGTGAGGTATACTGGGAACAGGAATTCAGGAATGGATTTTACGCGTCCCCGGTCCTTGCCGAAAACCATGTCTATCTGATGGATATGGGCGGCGTGATGCATATTTTCAATATGGACTCGGTCTATGTTTCGGCGGGCGAGCCTTCCGTTGGCGAGGATGTATTTAGCACACCCGGCATGAAGAACAGCCGGCTGTATATACGGGGTGAATCGCATTTGTTCTGTTTCGGCTCATAGAATAGGATGAACCGGATGCACATCTGCCTGGCTTCAGGGGTTCAAAAGAATTTTGATGACGGACTGTCATCGATAGGGTTCCGTCATAAGGAGATGGCGATTGATCTTCAGACCACTGATTTTTGCAGTGGTCGTTGATTCCGGTCAGGAAACCACAATGACAGAGATGCATACGGAAAGTTTCGATCCTGAGGAAATGGAGCGGATCATCCGCAATGCGGGAGAAAAACGGTCCGATCTGATTCCGATCCTTCAGGCGATACAGGGCCACTACCATTATCTGCCCGCGCCCGTGCTGCATAAGTGTTGTGAAATGACGGACATTACGCCCGCAGAGCTTTTCGGCGTGGCCACGTTTTTTCCACAGTTTCGCCATCGGCCGGCCGGCCGGCATACGATTCGTGTGTGTATGGGTACGGCCTGCCATGTCAAGGGCTCTGAACGCGTCCTGGATGCGTTCAACCGGCACCTGGCCCTGAAACCGGGCGAGGATACGGACCGCGACAGGCTTTTTACGGTCAGCAAGGTGGCATGCCTTGGCTGCTGCACACTGGCACCCGTGGTTCAGATCGATGACGTGACTTACGGCCATGTGCTGCCTTCCGGTGTGCCTGACCTGCTGCGGGATTTTCTCGGCAGGGAATCCGGATCGTCCGTTTCAGGCAAATCAGGCGCGTTTACGCTCCGGGCAGAAACGGAAATTCGCGTGGGCCTCGGATCATGCTGCCAGGCAGGCGGTTCAGGAGCGGTATTTCACTCCATTCAGGAAACTGTAGCCGGTCTGGATACACCTGTGTCCGTGAAGCGTGTGGGCTGCGTGGGCATGTGTCATCAGACTCCGTTGATGGAAATCGTGCTGCCCGGTCGTGACCCCGTTCTCTATGCCCGCGTGCAGATTCAGGACGTGCCTAAAATCGTTCAGGCCCACTTCAAACCCGTTCATCCTGTTCTGAAACTGAAAAATCACGTAGCGCGCTGGATCGAAGATCTGTATACGGATGCGGCCTGGAAACCGGTGACACGATATGCCATCGATGTACGCGACAAACCCGTGGCCGCCTTCCTCGGCCGACAGCTGCATATCAGCACCGAATTCTGCGGCATCCTGGACCCGCTGGATCTGGAGGAATACGAAAAACATCACGGATTCGAAGCTGCACAGGACTGTTATGTTTCCCGGTCTCCCGAAGCGATCATGGACGAAGTCATTGCCAGCGGAATCCGCGGCAGGGGAGGCGCCGGTTTCCCAACAGGCAGGAAATGGTCCCTGGTCCGGTCCGCAGCGGGCGGGCCGAAAACCGTGATATGCAACTGCGATGAAGGGGATCCCGGCGCATTCATGGACAGAATGCTTCTTGAATCCTATCCTTACCGCGTGATCGAGGGGATGATGATCGCTGCAAAGGCGGTTGGTGCCCATCGCTGCATTTTTTACATACGGGCCGAGTATCCGCTGGCGGTTCAGCGTGTCGGCGAGGCAATCAGAAAGTGCACGGAAGCCGGACTGCTTGGCGACCGACCCTTTGATACGGATTATTCCCTTTCGTTTTCCATACAGCAGGGGGCAGGCGCCTTTGTCTGCGGTGAAGAAACGGCACTGATCGCCTCTGTGGAAGGAAAACGCGGCATGCCGAGAATCCGGCCTCCGTATCCTTCAGAACACGGTTTGCATGGTAATCCGACTCTGATCAACAATTGTGAAACCTTTGCCACCATACCCTGGATTTTCCAAAACGGTTCCGGATCGTTCAGCCGGCTCGGTACGGAAAAAAGCAAGGGTACCAAAGTCTTTTCTCTGGCCGGAAAAATCAGGCGCGGCGGTCTGATCGAAGTACCCATGGGCATCACGATTAGGGAGATCGTGGAAGATATCGGCGGCGGCTGCGCCGATGACAAGGCATTCAAGGCGGTGCAGATCGGCGGACCTTCGGGCGGGTGCATTCCGGCATCCATGGCGGATACACCGGTGGATTATGAAGCCCTGCTCAATGCAGGTGCCATGATGGGCTCCGGCGGCCTGGTTGTGCTGGACGAGTCGGACTGCATGGTGGATATCGCACGGTATTTTCTGGCGTTTACGCAGCAGGAATCCTGCGGAAAATGCACGTTCTGCCGGATCGGAACCAAACGCATGCTTGAAATCCTGGACCGGCTGTGTGAAGGACGCGCTTCTGCGGCCGATATCGATAAACTGGAATCCCTGGCACAGGCCGTAAAAAAAGGCAGTCTTTGCGGGCTGGGAAGGACAGCGCCGAATCCGGTGCTTTCGACTCTGCGGTATTTCAGAGAGGAGGTCGAGGCCCATGTGGAAGGACGTTGTCCGGCAGGCAAATGCAAGGCCCTGATCCGGTACAGGATCACGGACGATTGCATCGGGTGCACGCGATGTGCACAGGGCTGTCCCGCGGACGCGATTCCCTGGACCCCCTACAAAAAACATGAAATCGATACAGAAAAATGTATTCGTTGTGACAATTGCCGCCAGGTTTGTCCAAGCGATGCGGTGGAGGTGAATTGATCCGGCTGACCGTAAACGGCAGGAAGATCCAGGTTGCAAAAGGAACGACTCTGCTCGATGCGTGTAAAAAACTCGACCTGGTCATACCCACACTCTGCTATCAGGAGGGATACGGACAGCATACCTCCTGCATGATCTGTGTGGTCGAAGACACGGCATCCGGCCGTCTGATGCCGGCCTGTTCCGCATTGGCGGAAACGGGCATGACCATCGAAACGGAATCGGCTCCTGTAAACGAGGCACGGCAGCAGGCCCTGAATCTTCTCCTCAGTGAACATGTAGGTGACTGTGAGGCTCCATGCAGCCTGATCTGTCCGGCCCATATGCATATTCCGCGCATGCTCAGGGAGATAGCCGGCGGCGCCATGCGTCAAGCCATTGAAACCGTCAAGGCGCATATCGCCATCCCGGCCGTCCTGGGCCGTATCTGTCCGGCACCCTGTGAAAAAGGATGCAGGAGAAAGGAAGCGGATGCACCGGTATCGATCTGTCTGCTCAAGCGCTTTGCCGCGGATGCGGATCTGTCCGCGAAAAAACCCTATATACCGGCGCGCTCGCAGGATACCGGAAAAAAGATTGCCGTTGTCGGTGCCGGTCCTGCAGGAATGAGCGCCGCGTATTATGCCGGTGCCCTGGGACATGCGTGTACGGTGTTCGATAAGGAGAGCAAACCCGGCGGCGCCATGCGTACCATGATTTCAGATGATATCCTGCCGCCGCAGATTATCGATTCGGAATGGCACATCATCGAAAAACTGGGAGTGGTTTTTACAGGCGGCAGCCGGCTCGGCGCAGATTGGACGCTGGATACACTTCGCAGGCAATTCGATGCCGTGATTCTGTGTATCGGCGAAACGGATCCGGACATAATCGGCAGTCTCGGTCTCGAGACCTCGGGACGCGGTGTCCGTGTGCATCCGGGAACCTTTCAGACCGGGACGACCGGTGTATTTGCAGGCGGGGGCATGATCAGTCCGGGAAAGCTGGCCGTACGGTCATCCGCCCATGGGAGGAGCATGGCCGTGTCCGCGGATCAGTTCCTGCGCGGTTTGCCTGTCACAGGACCGCCCGAACGGTTTCAGTCCCGGATCGGACGCATTCAGCCCGATGAAATTCCGGTCCTGATGCAGGAATCCGGCCCAGGTCCTCGCCGCGATCCGGAACAGGGGATCCGTGCGGGATTCACGGAACCGGAGGCTTCCATAGAGGCACGCCGCTGCCTGCATTGCGACTGCAGGAAACCGGAATCCTGCCGGCTGCGGCATTATGCAGAACAGTACGGTGCGACAGCAAAGAAATACATGGGAGAAGAACGGCTGCCGCTGGAAAAAAAGGTGCAGCCGGGCGGTGTCGTGTATGAACAGGGTAAATGCATCCGTTGCGGGCTTTGTGTGCGCATCACACAGAAAATGAAAGAGCCTATGGGGTTGACTTTTCTGGGGCGCGGATTTCAGGTCCGGATCGGAGCGCCCTTCGACGCTTCGCTCGATCAGGCATTAAAATCCACGGCGGATCTCTGTATCCGTTCGTGCCCGACCGGTGCCCTTGCCTGGGCAGAAACTGAAGAGGGGACATCATGAAGCAGAGGGGAACACGGGTAGCGGCATTGATACTTTGTGTCGCGATGGCTGTTTACGCACAGAAGGGCGAAATGAATCAAAAGCAGGGAAACAGCCCGGCCGGGTGGCCCGTGTTCCGCGGAAATCCGTCCCTGACAGGCAGGGCGTCGGGATCGATACAGGAACCGCTGCAAATAGTCTGGTCAATACAAATCGGCGACGGATTCAAATCCTCACCCGTGGTCTATCAGAATACCGTGTATATCGGATCTTCCGACGATACGCTGTATGCACTCGATATCGATTCCGGGATCCGGCGCTGGGCCCGGGGTACAGGCGCTTCGATCGAGGCGCCTTCACTCATCGCGGACGGTAAGGTGATTGTCGGATCTCTGGACGGAAATATCCGTGCCTATAATGCCGGAAACGGACGCCTGTCATGGACGTATGAAACCGGCCAGCAGGTGACCGGTTCCGCCAATGTGGTACAGGCCACGAAAGGCGGTGGATTCTGGATCGTGGCCGGCAGTTATGATCATCGTATGCACTGCATCGATGCAGAGTCCGGAAAGGCCGTCTGGACCTATGAAACGGATAATTTTATCAACGGGGCGCCGGCCGTGTATCAAAAGAGTGTGATTTTCGGCGGATGTGATGCCCTGCTTCATCAAATCTCGGTTCATGGCGGAAAGAAAGTGCACGAAATCGAGGTGGGATCATATATCGCAGGATCCGCGGCCGTGGACGGAGATTCAGCCTATGTGGGGCATTACGGCAATCTGCTGGTCTGTGCGGATCTGAAAACACAGAAGCTTGTCTGGACATTCGGGGATGAAGACCGGGGAAGCCCCTTTTTCTCTTCTCCGGCCGTGGGCAGGGAAACGGTCGTGGCCGGATCACGGGATGAAACGATTTACTGCGTGGAAAAAAAATCGGGCCGTCTTCGCTGGAAATTCAGGACACAGGGTGAGGTGGACAGCTCTCCCGTGATCTGCGGTGACAAAGTCGTGGCCTGCTCCGGAGACGGACGGATCTATCTGCTGTCCCTGAAAGCCGGAAGCGAACTCTGGTCCTATGATCTGGCCTCCCCGATTTCAGGATCCCCGGCCGTGGTGAACGGCAGGATATGGATCGGAACGGAAGACGGCCTCATTGCGATGTTCGCACCCGCAAAATGATCCGGGAGCGGGAAAATACCATTAAATCAATAATAAGGGACATCAGGACCGAAAATATGAGAATTATTCAAATCATTCCGGGTACAGGCGGACAGTTTTACTGTGAGAATTGCGTACGTGACACGGCCCTTGTCAGGGGGCTTCGTGAAATGGGTCATGACGTGTTGATGGTGCCGCTGTACCTGCCGCTGTCAATCGATGAACCGGATCTCGCAGGCGAAAGCCCCATTTTTTTCGGCGCCGTCAATGTTTATCTCAAGCAGACGTTTGCCCCTTTCCGTAATGCGCCAGGGTGGATTCAGAAAATGCTGGATTCCCCGTTTCTGCTGGATCTGGCCGCCAGACAGGCCGGTTCGACCCGGTCCGAAGGTCTGGAGGAAATGACCCTGTCGATGCTCAGGGGCGAGAAAGGAAATCAGGCCGGGGAACTCGAACATCTGATAAAATGGCTCAAGACGGAAGGCAGGCCGGATGTGGTACATCTGGCCAATGCACTGCTCATCGGTCTCGCACCCCGTATTCGGGAAGAACTGCAGGTGCCCGTGGTGTGCAGTCTCCAGGATGAGGATACCTGGCTCGATTCCATGGATCCGGGCTTTCTGGAGGAAACCATATGGGTGATGACGGACAGGGCGAAGCACGTAGATGCCTTTATTCCTGTCAGCCGATACTTCAGTGAAAAAATGCAGACCTATATTCATCTGCCCGCCGAACGATTTTTTATCGTACCTGTCGGACTCGATCTGACCGGGTATGAACCGGCATCGCTCGATCTTGATCCGCCTATAATCGGCTACCTTTCGCGTTTATGCCCGTCGCTCGGATTGGGCATTTTGATCGATGCGTTTCTGATTCTGAAAAAGCAGCCGCGGTTTCAGGATCTGAAACTGCATCTGACCGGTGGCATGACGGGCGATGACCGCGCGTTTGTACATAAGATGAAAAAGAAGCTGCAAACGGCCCGCTGTCTCGATGATGTGCTGTTCATTCATCATTTCGACCGGGAAAGCCGTATCGGATTCCTCAAACGGCTTTCAATACTGACTGTTCCGATCCCGCATGGTGAAGCTTTCGGGACGTTCCAGATCGAGTCCCTGGCTGCAGGCGTACCCGTAGTTCAGCCCAATGTCGGTGCGTTTCCTGAATTTATCAGGGAAGCAGGCGGCGGTGTTCTCTATGAACCGAACGATGCGGAACATCTGGCGGAGGCGATCGCAGGCCTTCTTGAAAATCCGGAACAGACACGGCAGCTGGCTTCTTCGGGGCGTGAAAAGGTGCTCGGGGAATTCTGCCTGGAATGTATGACACGAAAAATGGTTCAGGTTTATACCCATGTTCAGGAAAATTTTAAACGGCTTAATCATTCATGACGGGGAACCATTATGGGCGTTTTACTGGAACTGAAAGATATATGCAAATCGTATCCGTCCGGTGCCGGCGGGACTCTGTCTGTTCTGCAGGATGTATCCCTGTCCGTTGAACAGGGGGATTTTATCTCGATCATGGGACCGTCCGGTTCCGGTAAAAGTACGCTCCTGAATATTGCAGGCACGCTCGACGCTCCGACATCCGGCCGGATTCTGTTCAGGGAAAAGGATCTGGCGGATCTGAAGCAAAAAGAAAGAACCCGGTTCCGGAACAGGCATCTCGGTTTTGTATTTCAGCTGCATCATCTTCTTCCCCAGTGTACGGTCCTGGAGAATGTGCTGATTCCGGCGCTGCCGGCCGGTGTCGACAGCCGTTTGACCGATTATGCCTGTCATCTGCTGGAACGGGTCGGGCTCGATCAGCGCCTTCATGAGATGCCCGGCCACCTGTCAGGCGGCGAAAGGCAGCGTGTGGCCGTGGTCCGTGCTCTGATCAACCGTCCGGAAATTCTGCTGGCGGATGAACCCACGGGCTCTTTGGATCAAAATACGGCATCACGGATGGGAGTTTTGCTTCAGGAAATCAACCGGGATTACGGAACATCACTCATTCTGGTTACCCATTCACCGGAATTGGCGGGTCTGGCTAACAGGACCTATCGACTGCATGAAGGCACGCTTCATCTGTCATAAGGCGGTTTGAATCATGCATACGGCAAGGCTGATATTCAGAAATCTTGTTTTTTTCAGACGCACCCATGCCGGTCTTGCGGCAGGTATTCTGATCGCGACCGGTGTGCTCGTGGGTGCACTCGTGGTGGGCGATTCCATGCGTTACAGTCTGACGCACACGGCACTCAGACGGCTGGGCCGAACGGTTTATGCTGTGGATACGGGCCGGCATTTTTTTTCTTCCTCCCTGGCGGACAGGCTTGAAACCAGGCTCAGGGTGCCGGTTGCTCCCATGCTTCACAGTCATGGCCTTGCCCTTTCCCGGGGAGGAGAAAACGGCACGGCGCAGGTCAATATTTACGGGATAACGGACGCATTCTTCCGGCTTACTTCCGGACCCTATCAGGAAGGTCCGCCTTCATCCGGAGAAGCATTGGTCAATGCGGCGCTGGCTGAAAGACTGGCCCTGAAGCCGGGCGACGGTCTGATTATTCGTTTTGAGAAAAAATCGGCTGTGCCCCCGGATATACCCCTGATACGGCATGAAACAGAGACGGCGGCCCTGCGTTTGACCGTGAAAACGGTTTTAGGATCCGATTCCATGGGAGACTTCAGCTTGCGAATCAGTCAGATCTCTCCCCTGAACGTATTCGTCAGCCTGAAGGACTTTTCGAATCTTTTCGGACCGGACAGCACGGCCAATATGCTGCTGTTTGGAGATCCGGACAATACGATGGATCCGGGACGGGTTCAATCCGCCATTGCCGGTGTGTGGACACTTCGCGACGCAGGACTCCGTCTGGCCGTTCTCCCCGGACGGTCCTTTTATGAACTGAAATCGGACCGCCTGTTCATCGATTCGGATGTCATGGCTGCGGCTTTTTCAGGCGGGAACCGCTCGACCGGTGTGCTTTCGTATTTGGTCAACCGGATATACGCCGGCAACCGGGAAACACCGTATTCTTTTGTAACGGGAATCTCCCATCCGTTTTTTACGGAGTATCGCGATGAAAAAGGCATCGTGATAAACAGCTGGCTGGCTCAGGATCTGCATGTGGGACCGGGCGATTCGCTGCATTTCGCCTATTTTGTCATCGACGAAAACAACAATCTCGTTGAAAAAGAATTCGGCTTCCGGATCGGCCTTGTTGAGCCCGTTTCTTCCGGTGTATTCGATTCGTCCCTGATGCCGGATATACCCGGACTCTCGGAAACCGAGAACTGCCGTGACTGGGATCCCGGATTCCCAATCGACCTGAAAAAAATCCGGAAAAAGGATGAGGCCTACTGGGATCGTTACAGGGGAACACCAAAAGCGATCGTTTCACCTGAAACCGCCCGCAAATTATGGGGGAACCGGTTCGGTGATCTGACCGCCATACGTTTTCCACGGTCCATGAACGATCCGGATTCGATTCGTGTTCGTCTGATGCGGAATCTGCGTCCCGAATCATTCGGATTTTCGGTTCGGCCGGTGCAAAACGAAGCGCTCAGGGCCAGTGCACAGGGTGTGGATTTTGGTGAACTTTTTCTGGGACTGAGCTTTTTTGTGACTGCAGGTGCGCTCCTCCTCATCGGACTCCTGTTCGTTTTCAGTATCGAGCAGCGGAAGGAAGAGATCGGTCTGTATATGGCCTCCGGATTTTCGAGGTTCATGATTATGAAAATACTCTGGACCGAGGCTTTTTTTATCGCGCTGTCCGGATCCATCCTTGGTTCGGGTTTCGGGCTGATCATCACGCGCTGGGTTCTCGAGGCATTGGGATCCGTATGGCAGGGCGCGGTCCGGACATCGGGTTTTAAAATGCATGTCCGTACGGCCACGCTTGCCGTTGGCATGGTGAGCGGACTGGTTATGGCTGTTCTGACTTTTGCCGCGGCCCTGATCATCATGATGCGGAGAAACGTCATCAGGCTGCAGCAGGCCCCGCCTCTTCCTGAACCGGTTCATGCGGCGCGCCTGCTGAGAACAGGTGTTGTCATTTTCATCGCAGGACTGACCGGCGCAGCGGTCCTCATTATGACTGCCGGTTTCGATGCGGGACGACGGGCAGCCGGTACGTTCATGGGTGCCGGGGGACTGGTGCTTGTGTCAGGCATCGGACTGTGCCTGTTCACGATGATGCGTGTCATCCATCTGAGCGGATTCAGGCGCATTGATTTTTGGATCCTGGCCATGCAGAACAGTGTCAGGCGATGGGGAAGAAGCTTGACAGCCATCGGACTCCTGGGAGGGACCATATTTCTGGTGATCACGGTCGGTGCCAATCAGAACCATGAACTAGACAACCCTGAAAACCGGCGGTCAGGAACGGGCGGATTCGATTTCTGGGCAGAAACAGCATTGCCGGTGCAGCATAATCTGAACAGCCGTGAAGCTGAACGCTTTCTTGGTCTTCCGGACAGCCTGGCCCGCATATCCCAAATCATATGCTGCCGTGTACATGATGGGGACGATGCAAGCTGTCTGAATCTGAACAGAATCAGTCTGCCCCGGATACTGGGCCTCGATCCGGTTCTTCTTCATGAAAGGGGAGCCTTCTCTTTCGCAGGGTTAACGGATCAAACGGATCCGGATCATGCGTGGCTTTCCCTGGAGAGGGATTCCGTGCAGGACGTGATTCCTGCGATTGCCGATCAGACCGTCATTCTCTGGGGACTCGGCAAACAGGTGGGAGACACACTCATTGTGATCAATGAAAGGGGTGATCCGGTTCATCTGAAATTGACCGCCGGCCTTGAAAATTCTGTTTTTCAGGGAAACCTGATTATTTCAGAGAAGTCCTTCATCGATCTCTTTCCTTCGGTTGCCGGTTATCGCGTGTTTCTCGTGGATGCATCCGGTTCGGGCCGGTCCGCACTGGCCGGCTATTTGAAGCAGATTTTTCGTGATTACGGCTTTTCAATTTTTCCTGCCGCTAAGAGACTGCTCCTCTTTTATGAGGTTGAGAATACGTATCTGACCATTTTTATGACCCTGGGAGCACTCGGACTGATTCTCGGCAGCTTCGGCATGGCGGTTCTTCTGCTCAGAAATATGCTGGAACGCCGGGGTGAACTCGCACTGCTGCGGGCCCTTGGATTCGAATACAAAGAGGTTGTCAGGATAATCATGATCGAGTATGGATTTTTGCTGGTGGCCGGACTTGGCACGGGACTCGCCGCTGCCCTGATTGCATCCGTTCCTTCTCTGATCACCTCATTGACACATTGGCCGGTACGGTCTGTGCTTATCATTGGTTTTGTGCTCCTTGTCAATGGTCTGATCTGGATCTATGCGGCAACGCGTATCGCTTTACGCGGAGATATGCTGGCCGGATTGAGGCTTGAGTAAACTTTTTTATACCCGAGCCTGTTCATCATGCCGGATCAATAAAAAACATCTTGACTGTTTGAAAAATATCCACCAATTTATTACTATCATGTACCTCTCAAACCATCGACAGAACCATTGCGCATCATAGGAGGAGACCGTCATGAAAATTCACTATTTTCTCCCGGATCTGGATAATCCATTCTGGAAAGAAGTGGAGGAGGGTGTCAAACAGGAAGGTGCGGTACGGAATCATTGGGTGAAATCATACAGTGCCATGGACAGCAGTGCCAATCAGCTTGATCAGATGAAAATGGTTCAGAGTGAAAATCCGGATGCGATTCTCGTATCTCCGGTCGAAGTTGAAAGAATTTCCAACCTGTGCCGTGAAATTATGGAAAAAGGAATCCCGATCGTGGCCATCGACCAGCATATGGTCGGATGCGTTCATGCCAGCGTGACTTCAGGCAATCTCACGGGCGGAATCAACGCCGCAAAATATATCGGCGATCATCTGGGCCCGGGTTCGGACATCGTGCATGTCAAGGCACCCCAGGGTTACGAGAATGCCGCATTGCGAAGAAAAAGTTTTATCAACGAGTGTAAACGGCTGAATCTGCAGATCGTAAAAGTAATCGAAGGGGGATGCGACAGGGTAACTTCCAGAAAAATGATTGAGCAGCTGATGGATGAAAAAATCCGTTTTCAGGCTGTTTTTGCCGAGAACGATGTCATGGCCCTCGGTGTCGTCGACGCGGTAAAACACAGGAATCCTGATCCCAGACCATTGATTGTCGGATATGACGGCATCCCGGAAGCCAGGCAGAATATTCTGAATAAACAGATGGATGCGACCGTTGCGCAGCATCCCGTGGAAATGGGAAAAAGGGCGGTCGAGACATTGAATAAAATCAAAATGGGTCTTAATTACGACGATGCAGTCAGCGTATCCACGAAGCTGCTGACATACGATTTATTGAAATGATTCCTTTTTGATTGTTGCAGTATTTCCAGGCATTTAATAATGATCATGCACAGGCTTTTCACCTGCTTTGACGGCCGCCTTGAGACAACACATCATTGGAGGAGAACATAATGAACATTCATTATTACCTTCCGGTTCTTGACAATCCGTTCTGGAAAGAAGTCGTCGGGGGAGTAAAAGCGGAAAGTGCGAACCTGCACCATTACATAAAGACAATCAGTGCGAACGATGACAGCGGCATTCAGCTAGGACAGCTGCAAGCGTACGCGCAGGAAAATCCGGATGCGATTCTCGTATCACCGATACAGGCCGATAAAATTACCGGCATTTGCAAAGAAATAATGAGCAGGAATATACCGATCGTGTCCATAGATCAGCATATGATCGGATTCGTCCATTCCAGCGTGATGTCCGGCAATCTCACAGGCGGAATCGGTGCGGCAAAATATATCGGCGATCATATGAAGACAGGGTCGGGGGTTGTACTGATCAAGGCCCCGCAGGGTTACGAGAATATCGCATTGCGCAGGAAAAGTTTTGTCAACGAGTGCAAACGGCTGAATCTGCAGATTATCAGGGAGATCGAGGGTGAATTCGACCGGGCGACGGTGCGTAAACGCATGGAAGGTTTCCTGGATGAAAGAGCCGGTTTTGCGGCTGTTTTTGCTGAGAACGATGTGATGGCTCTCGGCGTCGTCGATGCGGTCATGGCCAGGGCCATTTCACCCAGGCCGCTGATCGTCGGTTATGACGGCATTCCCGAGGCCAGGGAATGCATCCTGAACAGGCAAATGGATGCCACGGTGCAGCAGAATCCGGCCGAGATGGGAAAGAAGGCGGTCAGTATACTGAACAAAATCAAAAAGGGGCTGGATTACGAAGAAACGGTCAGTATCTCCACCCATATGTTGACAATCGATACGTTAAAATAACGGGTTCTGCATCACGAACCGGTTGTGATTTCATTTCATCAGTACGCATTTCTGCATTCTTGCATGCCCATCGATTCGGACATGTATGATGTAGGTGCCGGACGGCCATGATGCCGCGTTCCAGGTCAGACTGTGCTGTCCCGCTTCCATGTTCCTGTCGCAAATCTGCTCCACTTCCTGTCCGCCCATGTTAAATATCCTGATCATGACATGGCCGGACCGTTTCATCGTGAAACGGACCGCAGTTCCGGTGTTGAACGGATTCGGGAAATTCGGCATGAGCCGGAAATCCGGCTCCGGCTTCGGGCCGGTTTGTACATGCGTGGCTGAAGTTAGAGACAGGAAGATATTGTCCAGACATACATCGCCCGTTTCCCCGCCGCAGTCGAATGACAGCCGGGCATTGTAATCGTTCTGATGTTTCATTGTGAACGCGAAATGGAAATCATGCATTTCCTTGTTCAAACGGACGTTTTCGAATTGTGCGTAAACAGGAGCGATGGAATCCGAAGGCGTCAAAGAGACACGAATTGTCCTTTCATTATCGGTCCGGGCACCGAATGTCAGTTCATAAGAAAGTTCTTTTATCAGTTCCAGTCCATCCTGAGCGCATCTTATATCTTGTGCAACCTGTCCTGTTTCACGGATGCGGCACTGGAGCATGTCGTTTCTGGTCGATGGAAATGCGGCTGCATCGTTTCCGGTGATGATGGACCAGCCTGTCCGGTTGTCTGAAAAGTCACCGTTCTGCAGCATGTTTTCACCCGCACCGTAGAAATCCACATCCACTTTTTCCGTATTGGAATAGCCGCTTTCCCGGCCGGATCCGTCCACGGCCGTTACCCTGAAATAGAACGTCGTTTTATCCGGCAGGTCCAATAATTCCGCATAGGGAACACCGGCCGTACAGAGAAGACGGACAGGCTCCGGTTTCACATCTCCGTAAACCTTATAGGCGGAAACCTGTGTGTCTCCGAATTTGTTGAAGATCAGGGTCACGCGTGTTCTGTGCGGTTCGGCCACGAGGTACGGGATATCGGCCTTTCCATCGAATTCGTATTTACGTGTGCGGTAGGTCGAGGTTTCTTTAACGTCCAGGGTTGAAAGTATTTCGCCGCTTTCGGAGACTTCGACGGAATAAAGCGGGGGAAAAAGGCTCATGTCCACCAGTCTGTTTCCGTTCGGCAGCACCTGGACGCTTCCCATCATGAAACAAAACCTGTCCGGGACCGGCCGGAATTCCCAGACCTTTTCAGCCGTCATCCGGTCCAGGTCCAGGACGTATTCCACGGCCCGTGAATACTCCTGGACCTTGCCCTGTCCGTTGTCGAAGAGGGTATAATGCCCGGGTTTGCCCGGTACGGGACGTGCATCGTGCTGGAATGCAAATTGTTCCGGATCGTTGATAAATGTGAACTCGTTTCGGATGCCTCCGAGCCGCCAGAGGATTTCACCGGTCTGTCTGTGAATTTTGATCACCTGATTGAAATTGCGAATAGACAGGATAATATGGCCGTCATAGTCCACGGCCAGGGAATTGAAATTGACCAGATTGACAGACGGTGCGGCCAGAACATCCTGCAGGCAGTCGGTGATATCCAGGTGATCCCAGCTGCTCCAGTCGAACACCAGATTGCCGTCCCCATCGAATTCCTGAATGTGTTCGCCCAGGATGAGTGCTTTCTCTTTTCCGTTGGTCACGATCCCGCTCATGTTTACATGCCTGGGATCGCGGGCAATGAGCATTTTATGATTGTTTTCAAGATAGAGAAATTCATGGGTATCGAGAACGTATTCCGGAGTGCATGTCAATGTGTCCACAAGCTCGAAATGGGGATTCATCACATATACGGCATTGTCTGCAAATGAATAAAAGGACAGCATGCCGTTGGGCTGCAGTTCGAAATGTTCCGTCCCATGATAGGACTTTTCAAAACGCCTGTAATAATACGGCGAACCGTCATTGTTGAGTATAACGATGTAATTGCCGGCATTGGAAAATGTGGAGGCAAAAAACAGACGTCCGGGCGCCGTATCCCAAAATGAGGAATACGAAAAATGCGGAAAATCACCCGGAACGGACACACCCTGAATGACTTTCACCTGTGCATGGAGCTTTTTGGCAAACGGATCGCCGGTTCCTGAAAAAATACGGACAATGAGCAGTCCTGCAATAAACCACAAAGTACCATTTCTGAAAAAATGAATGAACCGGCTCATCCGGACTCCCCATGAATATGAACTGCGGGCGCATTTTCCGCTGCTTGCGGCGGGGTAAGCGATTGAATATAATTTATTTATACTTAACAAGTGAAGACTTCCCGTGGCCTGCCGCTGGGAGCTTCAATTTTCATTCGATGCTCCCCGAAGTATCTGTGCAGGCGTCTGCGAGTGCGATTTTCACGACTTCCCTGAATTTTCTATGACACCAGGTCGCCCCGGTGATATTGTCCACAAGGTCGACGTCCTGTGTTTCGATCAGTTTGGGACCGAACGTCCTCATACCAACCATGTTGTCCCTGCACTGCTGAATATACAGGGTATTGCCCGTATACACCGTTTCATAGGTTTCATCGAAATACCGTTTCCGATAATTGTCGTAAATCTGCCAGTCCACGATTCTGATTTTTCCGCCGGTTACCTGTATTGCGGTTGTGGTCCGGTATCCTTCCCAGTCAATGTCCGACTGTCCTTCATAAACGCCGTCGATATATCGTCCCGAGGGGTCATTTTCCGTGTTTCCGGCAACGGTTTTGTCTCTGGAACAGACGATCAGAATGCTTATCATGCACAAAATGCCGGCAACCATTTGAATCCGCTTCATTTGCATTTCCTTTCATTGATAGTGATGTCTTGTTGAAATTGATCGAATCCCCTCAATGATAGGATAATTTGATGAATAAATCGTCCGGATACATGTATTCTTACTCTTTTTATTTAATCAGCATGATTTTCCGGACCCGCGAACCGGATGAAGTGCTCAGCCGGATAAAATACAGGCCGCCGGCCAGGTTTGATGCATCAAGCCTGTACCGGTGCCTGCCTTTTGATTCTGGTCCTCCGTGAAGCAGGCGCACGGTTTCGCCCCTCAGGTTGATCACCGACAGCCGCATTTCATCGTCCGCCGGTATTTCAAAATCGAATGCCGTCCATGCATTGAACGGATTCGGCCGGTTCGGGTACAGTTTCAGGGCGGCAGCGTCCGGCCGGATCCTTTCACAGACCGTTTCTAACGATTCTTTAAGTGATACATTGTCCAGGTAAATGTCGTAACCGGATCCACCGCAGTTGAACACGATCATGGCGTCAAAATCCGTTTGTTCCTCCATGATAAAAGAATACGAATAGTGCTGAATCTGTCTTTTAATATACGTGGAACCGATTTTACTGTAATCTATTTGCGGTGAGGTGTTTCTGACGATCCGGGCTCCGATTGTCCGTGCGGTTTCAGCATGGGCATCGAATTCAAATGTATATGTTCTGCCCCTGATGAGTTCCGCGGGGGATTGTTTCAACTGAATGTCCTCTTCGAGATCGCCGCCGTCGGTTATCCTGATCAGATATTCTCCGTCCAGGATCAGACCTTCGGATCCGGCCCGGTTCCTGTCTTCAAGTGTCCAGTACGAGCGTCCGTTTTGAAAGTCACCGTTCAGAACCGTGTTCTCTCCTGGAACTGACAGATGTACGAAAACGGTTTCCGTGTTTGAAAAATCACTTTCCTGCCCGGATTCACTGACCGCGGTGACACGGAAAATCCACTGCGTATCATTCATGAGTCTGGAAATCACCACCATGGGTTCGGCGGATATCATCAGGCATTTTCCGGGATTGGTGGAACCGCCTCCAAGAGAATCGGGATCGGTACTGGCATAGATCCGGTAATGGTCGATATCCGTATCCCCGAACTTGTTGAATATCAGGGCCACGCCGCTTCTGTGGGATTCGGCGATCAGGTATGGTGCCTCCAGCATGCCCTCCCATATAAATCTGCGCACCCGGTTGCTGGACAGCCCGGCCGCCTCCATTTCAAATACGATTTCCCCGTCCTGCGTGACTTCGCATGCGGACAACGGGGGCCATGTGGCGCAGTTGATGAACGTGTTGCCGTTTTCCAGCCGCTGGGCATTCCCCATCATATTGGAGTAACGGTCCGGTGTATAACGGAATTCCCAGACCTTTTCGGCAGACATGGCCTGCGTATTGATTTCATATTCCACTGCACGGGATATCTGAGGCTGCCGGTGATTGCCGTTATCCCAGAGCGTGTACCTGTTGGGATGCCCCGGTACCGGCCGTGCATGATGCTGATAGGAGAATTCAAGCGGATCATTGATGAATGTGAACTGATTGTGCCGGCCGCCGAGACGCCAGATGATGTCCCCGGTGTGACGGTCGATTTTGGTAATTTCGCTGAGATGCCTGCTCGAGACGATCAGGTGACCGTCGAAATCCTCTGCGATGGAATTCATATGCACATAATCGATCTGTGTGCTGGTCAGATTCTCGTGCACGGCATCCGCGATGTCGAATCGTTCCCAGCATTTCCATTCCAATACGACATGGCCTTCCGCGTCCACTTCCTGGACGTGGTTTCCGGTCACACGGGCATTTTTGGCGCCTCCCGGAACCGCTGAGCTCATATCCATTTGTCTCGTTTCAAGCGCGATCATCAGTGCGTGACCGTTCGGAAGCAGAACAAGCTCATGCGGATCCGTGGTATACCCGTGACCGACACGGAACGTATCCACGACATCATAATGATGGTCCAGGGCGATAAAGAACTGTTTTTGAAACAAATAAGCGGTTAATACCCCGGTGCTTTGCAAACGGAATTCACCGCTTCCGCGTTCATGATGCGGGTAACGGCGGTAAAAGTACGGCGTGCCGTCATTTTCCATGATGACCAGATAGTTACCGATATCGGTAAATGTAGAACCAAAGAAGACTTTGCCGGGGGCCGTACTTTTTAAAGTGATGATTTTTATATCCGGGAAATCGCTGGGTACGGACACACCGTTGATCACGCGCATCGGCCCTGCATGAAGCGGCGCAGACGACTGCAGCGAGGATGGCCGGTCGCAATCGGGACAGACATCCAATTCCGGCAGAGCGGTAATCCGGCCGAACAGGCACAAAAACAATATCGATAGTACGACCCGCTGTGGCATGATTGATCCTGAGAGATGCGTGGTGACCGGAACCCTGTAAGTTAAGGTTGAAATGAACGAAAATCGTCCGTAAGCATGCAGGCGGACGAAAAATTAACGGTACAGACGGTTTGTTTTATTTTTCCAGCTGCATACGTATACTCTGAATTGTTAGATCCGTCGATATGGTGCATACATAGGTGCCGCTCCCAACCATTTTGCCCAGCCGGTCCGATCCGTCCCATTTCAGCTGATGGGTTCCTTTTTCCTGATATCCCTGAAAAAGTTCCTGCACCGTTTTACCGCGGATATCGTAAATCGTGATGCGGACATTTTCCGAACGGCCGAGGCGGTATGACAGCACTGTATGGCTGTTGAATGGATTGGGATAATTCTGCCAGAGCACCGGATGTTCCGGGGCGGGAACATGCCGGGATACGGATGCCGGCGAGCCCGCATCAAATTCAAGGCGGTCGATCTGATCCCGGTTGTTGGTTCCCAGCAGATAGGGGGCGGATGCGGCTGTGGCGATATGCCTGGGCATGGACAGCGGATTATTTCTGTATTCGTTCAGAATATCCAGGCATACCGTATCATGGGCAACGGGATCCTGTGAGAACACCAGCCTTTTGGGCGTGACTTTGGGATAGCCGTCCGGACCTCCCGTGTGAACGCCGAAAATGGCATCACAGATACACAGCACCTGTTTATCCCGTATCGGCTGCAGACTGTTCAGCGCCGGGATGTAGGGATTACACCAGTTGTCATGCAGACTGCCCGGATCATTGCAGGTGCCGTAGTGGTTCTTGAGGCTGAATGTCACCTCCGCCATGCTGTGATTTTTCAGCACGCTGAGATTGATCAGATAATCGCACATGTCTGTCAGGATACGGCTTATTTTCTGGTTCCGCCCGCTCACACTGTGATTTTGTACGTGATACCCGATACCTGCATGATCGGTGCCCATGCAGCGGACCCCGGTGTCGCCCCCATTAACCGTATACCCCCGCTGCCTGATGTCCCAGTCGCTCCGGTCCCAGATGATGATATTGTTGGCCGGAAACGGGACGCCATCAGTCCTCATTTGCTGAAGCCCCCCTGCAATCGCGTAGGCCACTTCCGGATGACTCGCAAGCGTGAACAGGCAGTTGATTTTTATCCCGATCACATGATGCGGACCGATTTCAGGAAAACAGCTTTTCCAGGCTTCACCGATATCATCGATCCCGGTAAAGGACCGGATACCTGCATCCACCATGTTCTGGGCACGCTCCGCCTGTATCTGATTATGATCGTCCAGGATTGCTTCGTCCCGGATCACAATCACGCGGGAACGGTCGTCGGACAGGCTGACCTGCCGGCCGAAAAGGCGGGACAACCAGGCGGCTCCCAGCAATCCGCCTGAACTGCTCTGAATGAAATGTCGGCGATTCATAAAACCCCCGGAGTTTGGCGTATGAATATCTGTTTACGGTTATTAAAACTGGGCCGTCAGACGTATTTCTACGGTGTTGTTTCGGATATCCGTATCCGCTTCGGGACGGTCCGTATAAGAGATGGTCCATCTGGCCCTGACAATAAAAATCGATGCCGGATACAGATCCACCGAACAGTTATTTTCAAACACATTCTGGACCTGTTTTGAGGTCCATGACCGGCGCCTGTAAAATGAGGTTGAAAAGTCATTGCGGATTTCACCTGCCGCGGATCCGGAATTTTTTTTGAAGAAACGGTAGGTAAGACCGACCAGGGGGGAAACAGTCAATGTGTTTTCCGTCAGCTTTCCGATGCGCCGCTCTTCCTGCCATACGGTGAAGTTCATTTTCGTCAGCAGATGTGCGTTCCACCGTTTCTCGATCCACATCATGGGATTATTCCGGATGGTTTTGGACAGACCGGCCTTTTCTTCCATGGTCCTGAAATACTGCAGGGTGATCAGCATATTCAGGACAGGGCGGAACTCGATTTTCTCATTCAGCCGTCTGATGCGGGTATTGAGCAGACTCTGATGACCCGATGTCCGGATATCCTGGCGGTCATGGCGCGTATCAATTAAAAGTCCCGGAAGCGGGCGCCATTCGCCCCTGTATTGTATAAGATGATTGTCCGTAGAGGAAGTCGTCTCATCGTTCAGGGTAGGCCACATCCGGTCCGTCCAGCCCGGCTGCCTGTTCACATTTCTCAGCGTACCCTGCCAGAACGGCTGAATACTGATCTGGAAGATGAAGGAAGTCAGCGGTTTCCACCATTGCCCCGGGAAAATGCGGAGGCTGGATTCCAGACGGCGGCCCAGTGTAAATTGATGCATGCGGCCAAAATCTGACGGAACGGATTCATGTATATCTCCCTGGTAGCGCATATTGATATTCATGCCCGTGATACGGTCCACGACTGCATCCAGGAATATCTTGTCGTGCTGATTCAGCATTTGTACAGGATCGAAGTTCTGCTCTGCCGCGGTCGACCGGAGATGACGAAAATAGCCGTTCAACTGTATCCTGCTGACCGGGGATAAATCCAGCCTGAAGTAAGCATTGTCGTACAGGGTTGCATCGTGCAGTCCAGTGATTTTTTCACTCATTTTTTCGCGGCTCTGACGCAGGACCGCGTAAATTCGGAGGGATTCGACCGACAGCCGGTTCAGCACCGGAGGCGGTACAATATAATCCATTTCACCCCTTAAATTCCATTTGCCGGTACTGTTATATTCCGTATCCAGGGTCTGTTTTCTGACGGTGAAGGCAATGGCGGGTACAGACGGACGGCTGAACAGAATTTTGCCCTGTGCATTCTCTTCACTGTTTCCGTATCCGGATTCCGTGGTCTGAGCCAGGATTTTCTGCCAGAGTCCGCTCAGATCCAGACCCTGGACAGGATATATCGTGAATCCGGTTTCCCTTTTGTCACGAAGGTTTCCCAGACGGAATTGTTTGTTCAGAAGCGCCCTGTGATTCATGTCGACATGTTCCATCAGTCCGTATAAACGGAACCTGGATGAACTCAGGTCGGATCTGATATATGCATGATTCCCGCCTCTATCACCGGTCTGGGACCGGTTGAATTCAGGCGTCAGTTTGAGGTTCCATGTGCTGATCCGTGTCCTGAATTCACCGTAAAAATTGACGCCCTGCGTCTGTTCCTGTCCGCCGGTCTCCGTATCGAACGCGTATCCGGTTGCTTCTATCATCATCCGGTCCGAGGGACTGAATCCAACTCCCGCCCAATGTAACTGTTTGTCCGTATTTTTATGATATTCATATTCGATCTGTATTTCGCTGTCCTCGGCCAGAATGCCTTCCTTGATAATGATCAGAGTTCCCACCGTGTAATCCAGAACATAATCCTGGCCAGGTGTCAGAATTTCCCCGTCCAGCGTCAATATCTCTGATCCGCGCTTGAGGCTGTCATGCTTCAGGATAAAAAAATTCAGCTCTGTCTGAAAATCATACGACATTCTGTACACGGAAACCGCAGGATCCAGAAATATATCCGGAAAGGGAACGGAAGCCGGGAATTGAAGAATCCCCTGCTGATAATCGATGTATTCAGGATCCACAATACCGTCATGATTGGTATCCAGACCGAATACTTCAAGATTGGCTGTCAGTCCGAGTGTGTCGCTGATGGAGAGATGAAAACTGTGCGGTACGATATCCTGCACGCCCAACTGGTAGAAATTGTTCAGCACCGTCGAATGGTTTTCGTGCTGAAGTATATATTCACCTGCTGCGGGACCTTCGGGCAGCACCGCGATCAGCGTCATATGATCGCCGACAGGCCGCAGCAGCCGGACGATGCCGTTTTCTACTGTATAATCGATCACGGGAAACAGCCGGTCATAATCACCTTCGATTTCCGCCAGCACACCATGCATCGTATTTTTGTCATCGGTGCCAGGCGAAGCGTCGTCCAGATAGATGATTTCATCACCGGCGTTAAAACCGGAAGGCATATCCGGAATTGCCAATGCAAAAAACCGGTTTTTGACATAGTCCACATCGTATTTCACCATGTGCCCCGATTTGAGATTCCCTGTCAGGAATTCCATTTCAGATGCGGTTGTGCGCTCGCCCCCTCCGCCTTTCAGGGAGAACAGGCTGCGCTTGTACTGTTCCGTCCTGGGACCGGCTTCCATCCGGAATGCACCGCCGAATATGTCCGTGGATGTCAGCAGCTTCTGCCTGCCCTTTTCAAACCGGATGTCGCCCCATTGAATTTCCCGGATCAGGTCGTCGGCTCTGCCCCGGTACCGGATGCCGTAAATTACCTGGGTTTCGTCCACATTGTTGTAAAAGGCATTGAGTGTCCGGTCCTGTCCCAGCGTCAGCTGCCCCTTTACATCCATTCGGTTGCCGTGTTCCCATTCCGAGACGGTGTGCCCTGTCCCGGTCTCTGTACTGTGCTGCCATTTTGAGACGCTGGTAATACGGGTTCCGTTGAGATCCAGCCGGACATCCGGATTGATCTGGGCATAACTGCCATTTTCCCGGTCCAGCGAAATCACGGGAAAGCTCTGTCCTGACTGCGTCCCGGCAGCCCTGACGGGATGCGTATACCACCTGTTTTCCGCCATTTTGAGATAATCGATGGTGTTTTCATTAATCAGAAAAACGCGTCCGCCATAAACCATAACCCGGTCGTAAACCTCCGCGGTCAGCCCATGCGTCCAATCGTAAGTCTGCCACGATTTGGTGCTTTCGTCCTGTCTGGCAACGCCTTTTTCAGTGGCAAACCAGTTTGATTCCTGGGATATGGTGAATCCGTTGACCACCTGGGAGGGCAGATTCGAGGCTTCCTGGTAATCCCGCCATGCAGTGCTGTTTGTGTCGTAGATCAGTATGCTGCTGTCCGTGGCGACCCAGAACCGGTTGTTGTCTGGAACGAATGCATGGATACGGTCGAACTTCAGGCGGGGATCGGACAGGAACGGAAGAATCGTATAACGGCTTTTGTTGAACTGACAGGGACCGCGGGGTGTAAACAGCCACAGGTCTTCCGTGGTCTGATAGATGAAACGTATTGTATCCGACGGCAATCCCTGGGACTGTGTAAAATACCGCCATTTTTCAAAGTTGATGTCATATTCCGCCAGACCGTGGGCCGTCGCGAAATAGACAAGATCTTCGTTTACGGCAATATCGTAGACCAATGTGTCCGGAAGTCCGGATCCCGTGTCGAATGTTTCCCATTCCTGAATCAGTTTGTCGTACCGGGCCGCTCCGTTTTTCGTGCCGATCCATACATAATCTTCCTGGAATTCCATGCACAGCGCCCGGCTGTCCGGGAGACCGTTTTCACGGTTGAAACCGAGCCACTTGTTGAGGCGCGTGTCTCCCTGGGCCAGCCCCTCCGGTGTGATCACCCATAAATAGTCGCCGTCCCAGCGCAGCATCAGGATATGATTGTCCGGAAGGCCGTTATGTTTACCGTAAAGCGACCATGAGTCTTCTTCGACATGATACTGATACAATCCGGTGGGTGTCCCGATCCAGAGACTGTTGTCCGCGATCACGGCGGGAAAACGGTAATCGGGCCAGGGTTTGGATGGCTGTGATAAAACAGGGACAGGGAGCAGCAAACAAATCAAAAGGAATATCATAATGGTTCCTGACTGGCGGAGAAACCCGGATCGGCAGAAGCCTGAATCATCGGGACTCAGGGCCGGCTGCCGCACGAAGATGAACATGGTTATATGACATGATGAACCGGTCTGCTGCTGCCTCGGGAATCCGGACCTGAACCGCCGGGTTTATCCTTCAATCACGATATTCAGCTTCGAGACATCCAGGGGACCCAGTCCGAGCTGCGAGGCATGGGCCAGATGGGAGATGCTTCCGGGTGCAAGAGACCGGTTGTTCCATGTCGTCAAACCGGCTGCATAGATGTCCACGGCAAGCGGTTCTGTACCGGCGATCAATATCCCGAGATTCTCCACTTTACCGGGTCCGGTGGGACCGTTCGTAACGAGGGCTCGTGTCGCATCGAGAACGGTCAGGTCCGGACGAATCACCGTGGCCAGTTCGGCGATGGCCGCATGAAGGTCCGTGCTGTCGTGAAAATAGGCCCGGTCCCACACAAGACCCATCAGATTCTTCAGCCCGAAGCTGACGTCGGTTCCTGCATGCGATTTGGCACACGGCATATTGATCAGCACATCGGACCGTTCGATCAGCTTTGCGATTTTGACCGTGTTCAGTGCCTTTCCGTAGGGAACAGTGGCTTCCATGAACATGCTTTCCTGGTCCAGGCCGATCAGTTTGACGGATTCCAGGCCTTCCAGAGCCGCCCCGATACCGGTCCGTTGAAAACATTTTGCGGATTCGTGATTGGTGTGATCCGCAACGATCACGCGTTTGGCGCCGGCTTCGAGGACCAGTTCCGCCATGGCGCGTACCAGCCCGGGACTTGTGGCGCTTGCCCAGGCTTCCGGATTCGCAAAGGCGATATTCGGCTTGATGAGCACGGTATTGCCCGGTTTGACAAACCGCTGTAC
>JAFGGN010000083.1 GCA_016930535.1 bacterium | reverse complement strand
GCACGCTGCAGCAGGAGCGATGCAAAGTTTGATCTTCGTTTTCTGGATTCCGACACAGACGATCCGGATGATCATCCATGGCGCATGGCCTATACGCTCAGCAACACGCGAATCAATTGGGACGGCACATGGCAGGAAATACAGGTACCGTTAAAATTTTTTAAAGAACAAGGCGCCTATGATGATGGGAGCTGGCATACGCCGCAGGGAAAATTTGACTGGTCCCGTGTTGAACGATTTGAAATCGGCGCCGATCATCACGATCTCGTTGATATCACGCTATATCTCGATGATATCCGGATTACCGGACCTGCGACAGATGTTCAGGAATCCAGTTCAGGCGCGGCTGTTCAATTTTCACTGGATCCGAATGTCCCGAATCCATTCAATCCGACAACGATGATAGGCTACTCACTCCCGGAGCCCGGTGATGTCAGGCTGGAAGTGTTCAACATGCTGGGACAAAAGGTGAGTACGCTCATCGATGCGAAACAGGAAGCGGGTGTCCATCATATGGAATGGGGATTGACCGGCGGCAACATGGATATGATTTCGAGCGGTATTTATTTCTGTTCCATCGAGGCGGTATGTGCGAATCATGTTTACCGGGCGACGAGGAAAATGATTTTGATGAAGTGATACTACAAAATTGAAAATGTAATGCACCTGACGGTCTGGTGCTGCAGATATTTTCAGACCCTGACCGGACTAAAAAAAAAGGTTGTGATTTTCCTTTGCACCCGTTATTATATTCATGTGTCACCTGTTACTACTAAAATACGGAGTTGAACATGAGACAATCGAAACGATGTCTGTTGCTGTGCGTGTGCCTCCTGATCGGCGCATCGCTCCTGATGGCGGGCAAAAAGAAAATCGTACGGCTGGACGATCTCCCACGCCATACGTATACACTGCCGATGAAACCGTCGGAAACCGTCGTATCCGACGAGGCGTTCACCAATCTGCGGGATCAGGTCGGGAAAGATGTTCTGGATATTCTTGATCAGTACGAAATCGAAGACAAAACCACCTTGAAGGACCTGTACGGCATTTTGTCCAATATAGCGCTGTTGAAGGGCGATGCGGAAGGCGTTCTGAAGTATCAGGAACTCATTCTGGACCTGCAGGAAAAACCGGCGGATAAATATGTCAGCGGCATGGTGACCCGTTCCATTGCTCAGTCCTGGCAGGAAACGGGCACCACGGACATTGCAGCTAATTTGCCCGTATTTCAACAGAAACTCGAAGCCACGGTGAACACGTTCCCCTGGGATATTGTACAGGATGTGGTGGAGCAGATCAAGGGAGTGTACGAAATCCGAAGCAAGAATCTGATGATCGGCCTGGCGCAATCCCAGCTGGATCCGGCTTATGAAAAAACCGGCAACCTCAGCCGTGACATGGCTCAGGGGCTGATCAGTATGCGCGTTTTTATGGATCATTACGATCTGTACAAACCCGTTGTCGTTGAGGTGCTCACGGCCTATATCGATGCCAATAAAGTTGAAAAAGAAGACATCTGGGCGGAACGAGATGTGGATCTGAAAGCGGACGGGCATTTAAAACCGGTGCTGCTGGCGATATGGGACTCCGGTGTCGATACCGGCGTATTCGAAAAACAGCTTTTCACCAATGCCGGTGAAAAACCGGACGGCAGGGACAATGACGGTAACGGATTCGTCGATGATATTCACGGGATCGCTTTCGATTTGAAGGAATATCCGTCCACGGCACTGCTTTTTCCTTTGACAGAAGAACAGCTGGCAAAATATCCGTCCATGATTACCATGATGAAAGGACTGGAGGACCTGAGTTCCGCAGTGAACAGTGAAGAATCCGCTGCGCTGAAAAAGAAAATGGCCACGATGCAGCCCGATCAGGTCAGGCCGTTTATTGAAGAGCTGGGCATGATGGGGCTGTATTCGCACGGCACCCACGTCGCCGGTATTGCGCTGAAGGGCAATCCGGCAGCAAAAATTCTTGTTGCACGTATTTCATTCGACTACAAGGCCATTCCCGAGCCCTTTTCCGTGGAACAGGCCAAACGTGCCGCCGCGAATTATATGAAAACCGTTCAGTATTTCAAGGATCAGGGTGTGCGGGCAGCGAACATGAGCTGGGGCTGGTCATTGAAAGAAGTGGAAGGCAATCTTGAAGCCAACGGCATCGGCAGGGATGCGGAGGAGCGGCAGAAACTGACGCGGGAAATTTTCGACATCCTGAAACAGGGACTGTACGATGCGCTGAAAAGCCAGCCGGATATTCTGTTCGTGAGTGCGGCAGGCAATTCGGACAGCGACATCGAATTTGATGAAATCATTCCGAACTATAATCTGCCGAATCTGCTCAGCGTCGGCGCCGTGGATCAGGCAGGGGATGAAACCTCGTTTACGAGTTTCGGCGAGAACGTCCACGTGCATGCCAACGGTTTTGAAGTCGAAAGTTATATTCCCGGCGGAACCCAACTGGCGTTTTCCGGCACGTCGATGGCCTCGCCAAATGTGTTGAATCTGGTGGGCAAGCTCCTGGCGATTGATCCGGATCTCACGGTTGCGGACATACGGAAACTGATCATGGACGGCACGGAAACCAGTGAGGACGGACGCATCGTGCTGATCAATCCGAAAAAATCCATCGGGATTGTGAAAGCCAGGTAGCTGTACTTTGAACGATCCCGGAGTTTTTGCGCCCCGGATTTTGAAATCCGGGGCGTTCAGATTCTGAAACCCATTCAGACAAATTTTGGACAATCAAGCGGGTAATCCCGTCTTCATGCAGATAAAAGCGATCCGAAAATGACAGCCTTCAGCGATGTGACCATAAAACGAATGCCTCGTGCATTGGGAGAGCATGCCAATGAGTCATAAGATTACTGCAAAAGTGGCCCAGGAGATCATTTTTCATGAAGCCATAGTCAGGGAAGCATACAAGGACAGTGTGGGTGTATGGACCTGGGGGATCGGGATCACGAACGCATCCGGTCATAAAGTGTATCCCAGGTATATCGACAATCCGCAGACCATCAAGCGTTGTCTGGAAATATTTGAATGGGTGCTCCGGAAAAAATACGTACCTGCTGTGGATGAAGCTTTCCGGCATTTTGACCTCACGGAAGAACAATTTGCCGCAGCGCTCTCTTTTCACTACAACACAGGCGGCATCAAGAGAGCGACATGGGTCAAACAGTGGAAAAACGGAGAAACAGAGAACGCCTATCAATCCATGCTCAACTGGAATAAACCCCCGGCAATCATTCCCCGGCGAAAAAAGGAGCAGGCGCTCTTTTTTCACGGCACATGGTCCAATAACGGGATGGCCATGGAGTATGATGTGCGGAAACCCGGCTATTCTCCTGATTGGGCAAGCGCAAAAACGGTTGAAATTTCATCCGTGTTGAGTGAACTTTTCGATTAGCCTCGGATTCGCTTCAGAACCGTCAAGATGATCCATATGATCCTGCAGATATCCTAATTGATATCATAGGCCATCAATGCCGACCCATGACGAATATACAGGACGCCGTTCTGAATCACGGGCTGTGCCCAGTGCGGACCGGTGCCCTTGCGGATGCGGAAGCTGCTGACGGGTTCGAATCCTTCGGGTGTCGCCCTGACCAGGGCCACATTGCCCCGTTTTTCTTCATAACAATATAGCATGCCGTCCGCGGCACTGACGGATCCCTTGTTCTGCCATTTGGTTTCGTACATGGTTTTTCCCGTATTCCAGTCCACGCAGCACCAGTTGCCTGCGTCATTATTCAGCCAGTTGGCGCCGTAAATAAATCCGTCCACGAGGACCACCTGGCCGTGATGACAGTCCAGCACGGGATCGGTCCAGACCAGTTCCACGGCATCTCCGCCATCTAAGAGTTTCAGCATCACACCGACATGATCGTAACCACTCGTGACATAAATCCGTCCGTCATGATACAGGGGGGTGATGCAGTTGTTCTTGGGCGCCCAGGGGTGAAACGTGGGCGGCTGAATATCCGCATAGGGAACGGTCCATAATATTTTTCCGTCCCGCGTATCCGTCCCGAATATGGTTTTGGTCGTCACATTGACGATGATATTTTTTCCGTTATATTCCACAAGAATAGGGGATACGAATGCGGCGCTGTCTCCGAGGCTCCGGGTCTGCCATACGGTTTCTCCGGTCTTCTTGTCCAGGGAAACCATGGCCGTCCGATTGCCGCCCGGCGAATAAATCACCTTATCGTCCGCAATCAGGGGAGATTCAGCGATGCCCCATATCCATTGGGTGCCGCTGAATTTTTCAAAAGCAGGAACCTTCCATTGAATTGCTTTCCTTTTGCTGTCCACGCATATCACTTCATCGCGACCGCTGATCAGATAAATCCGGTCCCCATCAACCGTGGGTGTGCAGCGTGAGTCAGGAAAGGAGAGTTTCGTCGCCATGCCGTACGGTATTCTCCACATCCTCCGGCCCTTGAGGTCCAGGGCAGTCAGATATTCGGTGGAATCCTGGCACCCGGTAATATAAACAGCTTTGTCCGTCACACTGACCGATGAAAAACCCTTGTCCAGATCCTCGATGCTCCAGAGCAGTTCCGGTCCGTCCTCGGGCCAGGTTTTCAGCAGTCCGGTTTCGGGAAACACGCCGTTACGGTCCGGGCCGCGCCATTGCGAAACAGGCTGGGATGAGAGCCGTCCGGACACCGATCCAATCAGTAATATAAAACAGATCGTTTTTTTCATGGGATTACCCCGTTTTGGTTGATTTATTACTTATACGCTTTTAAGCACTGAATGTTATTTTAAAGAGATCCCGGAGGCACCGAATCTCCGGGATCTTCACCTGCGGTACGACATGTGATAAAATTTATTTGGCTTTGTCCTGAATGGAAAGATAGACCATGGTCTGGTTCAGCAGCTGATAGGCAATTTCTCCGAATGTGATAGGTCCGGTTATATTCCCGGTTTTTTTACCTTCCAGCTCCGAATAGAGAAAATTCAGGATGCAGTTGCATGAGAATACGGGATTCAGCAGATTTCCGGGTAGACGGGACTGGAACATCTGGACATAATCCCCTACGGGAGCGGCTATCTTGTATTCGATGTCCCTGAACACCGGGGCGTAGAAATTGACGGTTTTTGTTTTATCATCAATCCCCTGAAAGCTGACATTCACCATGGCACCATGATAATTGGCCACCAGGGGAAGTCTGATATCGATCTGGTTCTCAATCAGGTAATCGGCAAAGCCGGTTTCAGTGCCGTTGATCAGGCAGTTTTTAACCTGGAAACCTTTTTGACTGAAACGGAATGGTTCGCCGCTTCCCTGGGTGAAAATATTGATAATGCCGATGGAAGCGATTTTATAGTCCGGAAGCACGGCGTGCAGTACAACGGCTTTCTGGTCCGACAGTTCCCCTGTGAGGCCGTTCATGACTTTTGGAGTAACCGAACCGAGATCGTCCAGGTGAATTCCCGAGATCCAGCCGATGATCTGTTTGTAAAACAGGTCCTCGTAATCCGGAGCTTTTTCTGCGTATTTGATATGTACCGGACTTGTAGCAGGAATGATGACAATACTGAATCCCTGGTCGGGAGAATCACGCACAATGTTTTCGAGATTGCTATCATCGTACCATTTGATCGTGCTGCGGCTGACACATGGATCCTGCTCCTGTACGAACAGTTTTTCCCGGCTGATCTGTCCTCCCTGCTCGGTCATGAAGTAGGAGATGGTGCCGCCGATCCACTCTCCTTTCGGTAATTGTCTCAGTAAATTCTCATCACCTGCAATATACAGGGTACGCCCTTCGATAATTTTCTGAGCCGTCTGGCTGGTGTTCAGGAACATGGGAGGGTCTCCTATTCGAAGATTTCATTCAACTCGTCGATGAATAATTGCTCGAAACGGGAAAAGAAGGTATGCGCCTGATCGATGCATTCCTGCACATTGCCGTTGGAACCGTTTTTTTCTACGGATCTGGACAGGCGGTGCAGCATCATGTTTCCGGAAAAAACCTTGAAATTCGGTTTGATTTCTCCTCTGACCAGGGCCTCCCATTTGGGATGCGTCTTATCCGGTATCATAGACGATTGCCTCCTTTATTATCTTCGGCTTCAAAGAGACTTGACAATGAGTTGATTTTGATATGATGCAACATTCTGAACCAGCGATGGTCGTACCTGTTAAAAAGCAGAATCCGATTACGTAACAATTTGAATATTTAGGCTAAATTGATGAAGACTTCATGATGTCAATGATGCTGATAGACAATTGTTGTACCGAACCTATGACAGCCAAACCCTGTTTTCGGGCTTTGCCATCATCCACATATTGTTAAACTTAAGAGACCTGAATACAAATGTCAAATTAAAAATGAGTCAGGCCGGTGTATTTATCACTTGCATAAAAAAAATATTCAGATTAACTTAAAAAATTATTGTTTATCTTTCCAAATCCCCGTCATTTGCCGGGCCATATCGGCCTGCATCAATCCAGGGAGGTATTCTCATGCTTCATAAACCGGCGGTCCAGGAAGGAACCGATCATGCAGTGGCATATAAAATGCGTCTGGGCATGATTATGTTCCTGATCTATGCGGTTGTTTACGCGGGTTTCGTGGCCATTAATGTGCTTTCCCCTATACTCATGGAGGCCCGTGTATTGTTAGGACTGAATCTGGCGGTTGTATATGGATTCGGACTGATTGTTTTTGCACTGTTTCTGGCCCTGATCTACAATGCCATGTGTGTAAAAAAAGAGAAACTGCTGAATACAAATGATAAAAACGGGAAGGAGGGTGACCAATGACACTGATGCCCGTTATCCTTTTCGTCATTTTTGTTGCCGCAGTTTTGGCGCTCTCCTTTTATTTCGGAAATAAAACAAAATCCGCGAAGGGATACTTCGCTGCAGGAGGACAGATTCACTGGTCCGTGAACGGTATCGCCTTTGCGGGGGATTATCTGTCCGCCGCTTCATTCCTGGGTATCTGCGGTATGATTGCCACGGTCGGCTATGACGGATTCCTCTACTCGATCGGTTATTTGGCCGGTTGGATCGTGGCCCTGTTCGTCGTGGCCGAACCCATGAAACGCCTGGGCAAATACACATTCACGGATGCACTCGACAGCAAGTTCAATTCCAAGGGCATACAGTTGTTTGCCGCGATCAGCACACTGATCGTTTCCATCTGCTATCTCATTCCGCAGATGGTCGGAGCCGGATCTCTTGTAACGCCGCTTCTCGGACTGTCCCATTCCGTGGGTGTCATCATGGTCGGCTCAATCGTCATTTTCATCGTGGCCACTGCAGGCATGGCCTCGACGACGTATGTGCAGTTTCTGAAAGGTGGCCTGCTTATCATTTTTTCCACGATTCTCACGGTCGCCATTTTTGTCCGGGGTACTTCCACGGAACCCGATCAGGGAGGCAAAGTGCCGTTTTATCCTTATAAAACGGTTCAACTCCTGGAAACATCTTCAGGAGTTGCTTCTGCAGACAGCACCTGCCGTTTTGTTGGCGGTATCGAAGAAATTTCCGGATTACATTTTGTCCGCGTTCGATATAACGATCTTGAACCCGGATGGTGGATCGTCAAGAAAGATCCGGCGACAGGCATGCAAACAGCAGAAGAAACCCAATGGGTCGTCCAAAAGGAGGACGGTGCAGTCTGGATCAACGGCCGTCCGGCATCCGAAGAAAACCAGCTTCGACAGGTCGGCAATATGACACAGATCGATGGAAAAACAGGCGAAACCGGTTCTGTGGGGCCATTCAAGTTTTTGGCTGATCTGGGAAGCAGCGAAAGCACGGTAAAACGCTGGAAAGAAGTGACATTTTCAAAAAATGAAGACAACGTTACCGTCTATGCGCCGGTTTATACCGCGGGAAATAAAATCATGCGTCCCGGTCTGAAATTTAAAGTGGAAGGCACACCGCTTCAGAAAATGGAATTCATTTCGCTGATGATGGCCCTGTTTTTCGGAACAGCCGCGCTGCCTCATATCCTGATCCGGTATTATACGGTGCCGAGCCAGGCATGTGCCCGAAAATCCACAATCGTGGCCATAGCATCCATCGGATTTTTCTACATACTGACCCTGTACATGGGACTGGGAGCCATGACAAACGGTGTCGTCAATCTGACGGACAACAACATGTCCGCACCGCTTCTGGCACGCTCGTTCGGTGTGTTCCTTTTCTCCATGATTTCAGCCATCGCATTCGCCACCGTGCTCGGTACGGTAAGCGGACTGATCGTGGCGGCTTCCGGAGCCATTGCCCATGATCTTCTGGACCGGTTCGGGGGTCTGAATATGGATGACAAGCAGCAGGTGAACGTCGGACGTCTGGCAGCATTCTCTGTGGGGCTTATTGCCATTATACTGGGAATTATATTCAAGGGGATGAATGTGTCTTTCCTCGTTGGCTGGGCTTTCGCCGTGGCCGCTTCCGCGAACCTCCCTGCCATCTTAATGCTGCTGTTCTGGAAAAAAACCACGGCCAAGGGCATCGCATGGTCCATTGTGGTGGGTATTGTGGCGGCCATCGGCATCATTCTGCTCTCTCCGGATATGTACGTGCGGTACGGACTGCCCAGGGATGCCGCACCGATACCGTTCGGGCAGCCGGGTATCATTTCCATTCCATTGAGTTTTATCACATTGATTGTTGTCTCGCTTTTGACACAGCCGAAGGTGCAGAAGGCGTCCTCATAACCATGTTGAATGATTGGAGAAGATGATGACAAAAAAGATAATTGCTGCGGGACTGTTCGCCGCCCTTTCACTGACGGCGGATGAGACAGCCGGCGCAAAGTATCCGGTTCAGATTTACGGATTTGTACGCATGGAAGCCATTTATGACAATACGGAAATTGCAAAAGGCGATTGGCTCCTGTTTGCCCAGCCCGGGAACTCTCCCCAGGCCGATCAGTCCATCTTTACCATGAACGCCCGGCATACGCGTCTGGGACTTAAAATCGGAGGACCCGAAATTTGCGGGAACGGCAAGGTGCAGGGGCTGATCGAAGTGGATTTTGCCGGCGGATTTCCCAATTCATCCACAGCAGCCAGACAGCCGCTGCTCCGGCTTCGTCATGCGTGGTTTGAAATCGTCAAACCGGCCTGGGAACTGCGATTCGGTCAGGACTGGGCGCTCATTTCAGGTCCGTTTCCCAATACGGCCAGCTTTGTGGTGGGCGCAGGAAAGGGACATCTGTGGATGCGGTATCCCCAGATCAAGTATACGGTGAAAAAAAACGCGCTGAAGCTGGCCCTGAGTGCCAACAGGCCCATGGCCGGGAATATCAAATACGAGGATTATGCCGGCGGTGATTTCGATCCGGTAGGTGACGGGGAGCGTTCCGGTATGCCGTGGTTCATGGGCCGTGTATGGCTGACTGCCGGCAGGGCCGTATTCTCTGTTTCCGGACATTACGGCCAGGAAGCCATTGCGGATCTGTCCGGTGCGGAACATGATAAACCGTCTTTTTCGCTGAATGCGGACCTGATAATGACCACGGGACCTGTGCAATGGACCGTGCGCGGATTCACCGGTGAGAACCTGAACAGCTTTTTCGGGGGCGTGTTTCAGGGATTTTCACGGGACAGTGTATCCGTAACCAACATCGCTTCAAAAGGAGGCTGGGGTCAGGCCGTGTATACGGTAAACGACCGGTGGGCCGTGACGGCAGGCGGCGGTATCGATGATCCGGATGATGCGGACCTGACGGGCAATGCGAGGACAAAAAATACCTGGATGTTCGGAAACGTATCTCTGAATTACTCGAAGAGCCTGATTTTCATTCTGGAAACTTCGATGCTGAAAACCGGATATCTGGCCGCAGATGACGGAGAGAATATACGGATTCAGCTGGTAACGACGTTCAAATTTTAAAATTTTCTGTTTCCCTGCCGGCGGAGAACAGCCGGCAGGGAATTTCTCATCCCGTATGCAGGGTACCAATTCTCTATAAAGAAAATCGGTACTTGTAAATTTGCCGATTCTTTCTTATTATTGTATGGAGTGTCCGGGAGGGAGCACTCCATGAATGCCCGATGAACGGCGGCTCCTTCAGAGGTCTGTATGAAAGTGTTTTTTGTCCTTTTTTATCTGTTCTGTTTTTTTCAGGCCGGCTCTGCATCCGGCCAATATGCTGAATCCGCAGCCGACTCGTTGAAATCTTTTCGTAACAATCAGGTCCATGAACGTATCCGCCTCGACGATAAGAAACTGGTACGATCGGAGAGTCCGCGCAATGTGATTCTTTTTATTGGCGACGGAATGGGTATTGCCCAGGTTTCTGCGGCCATGACGGCCAATCACGGATCGTTAAACCTCGAATATCTCAAGTATATCGGATTTTCAAGAACGCAGTCATTCAATCGATATGTCACCGATTCTGCAGCAGGCGCCACCGCAATCGCATCCGGCGTAAAAACGTACAACGGCGGTCTCGGTGTCGGGCCGGACTCGCTCCCGGTCCCCACATTGCTGGAGCTTGCCGAGGCGAAAGGACTTTCTACCGGACTGATCTGCACCTGCTCGATCACGCATGCCACACCTGCCGCATTCATTGCCCATGAAAAATGGAGAACCCGGTACGAGGATATCGCCCGTGATTTTCTCAACACGGATGTGGATGTGGTCATAGGAGGCGGATGGCGATATTTCGCGCAGAGAAGTGACAGTGTTTCACTGATACCGGTACTTGAGAAGTCGGGATATTCAGTGATCCGTCAAACAGAAATGCTGAACCAGGCGGCAGGAGCGAAGCTCTTTGCATTACTCGATGACAAGAATCTGTCCAGAGCGGCGGATCGGCCGGATTTTTTGAAGCGGGCCGTCGAAGCCGGTGTCCGCAGATTAAACAAAAACAATAAAGGGTTTTTCCTGATGGTGGAGGGATCACAGATTGATTGGGGGGGGCATGACAACGACACCGGATACATCGTTCAGGAGATGCTCGATCTGGACCGGGCCATAGGTGCCGCTCTTGAATTCGCCGGCAGGGACGGGCATACACTGATTATCTGTACGGCGGATCATGAAACCGGCGGTATGGCGCTGGAAGGGGGGAATGTACTTAATGGTGAAATCGCCGCAGATTTTACCACAACAAAGCATACGGGAAGCATGGTGCCGGTATTGGCGGCCGGCCCGGGAGCGGAACACTTTACCGGGATCTATGAGAATACGGATCTGTTCAGGAAAATCAAGTCGCTGCTGAAATTATAAACAATCCAAATTGACTGCGGACGGCTTAAAAGCAGTATATGTGTAGATGAGTAAATGTGTATATGGGGCCCCGCACTGCCCATCCCACAGAGACCTGTCTGCGGCAAATCACAAATAACAAATTCCAAACATCAAATAAATTCCAAAAAACAAATTCAAAATTTCAAACAAAAAAATGGACCGCAGACCGT
>JAFGGN010000082.1 GCA_016930535.1 bacterium | reverse complement strand
TCCGGTGGCGGAGAAACGGAGCAGTTGAGAGACGGAGACAGTACCAATCCAATCTCCGTTTCACATTTTCTCCGCATCTCCGTTTCAGGTTCCGATTCGACGACGTGATCTACCTGAAATCCGCTGCTCCGTTTCACTTGTTCGCCGTTTCTCCGGAGCGGTCTCCAGTCAGCTGCATGCCGAACAGTCTCAGTCGACGTATATTCTCGGAACCCGCGTATTGATATTCGTGAGTATCTCGTATGCAATCGTACCGGCCCATCCGGCCATGTCCTCGCATGAAATACGGGCCTGGTTCATCTCTCCGATCAGGATGACCGGATCATTGTTATAGGCGCTGTCCTGTTCGATGTTGACCACGATCTGATCCATGGATACGGTTCCGATGACCGGATAGGAACGGCCGTTCAGGACGACACGGGCTTTGTGCGAGAGACTTCTGAAGTATCCGTCGCCGTATCCCACAGGAATGGTGACCGCGTGAATGGGATGGTCCGTTTGCCATGTGGATCCGTATCCCACAGGATGACCGGGCTGTATCACCTTGAAATACACCACGCGTGATTTCCAGGTCAGGGCGGGTTTTACGGGAACGGACCGCTTGACTTCATGAGACGGATAGACACCGTACATTAAAATGCCCGGTCGTATCATGTTGAACCTGGCTTCCGGGAGCTGGAGTATTGCGCCGGAATTGGCCATGTGAATGGTCGGGGGCGGCTTGAGCCCGTGATCTTGATAAAATGTCAGAACACGGTTGAACCGTTCAAGCTGAAGCCGTGCATGTGTCAGATCCGCTTTCTCCGAATTGGCGAAATGTGAAAAAATACCTTCGACGAATATATAGGGGCATTGAGCCGCGGATTCGAGAAACGGGGCCGCATTGTAGTAGTGAACGCCGATTCGCTCCATGCCCGTATCGATTTTCAGGTGCACGCGGGCGCGGACCCCGGCTTTTCCGGCTGCTTCGTTTATATGGGTCAATGTTTCGCGCGAGGAGGCGGTAATGGTTAAATTATATTCGAGAAAATGAGGGATCTGATTGCCCAGAACGCCGCCCAGCACCAGAATGGGCATTTCAATGCCTGCCTGCCTCAGCAGCATGCCTTCTTCGAGTACGGCCACACCGATATAATCCGCTTTCAGGGTCTGCATCAGACGTGCGACTTCCACAAGACCGTGCCCGTAGGCATTGGCTTTCAGCACAGGCATGATTTTGCAGTCTGGCGCATGACTGCGTATGGCCTGAAAGTTTTCGGCGAGACGCGTCCGGTTCACTTCCACATGCGTAGGCCGGACCACATCGCCTGCAATGACAGATTCGTTAATGGGCATGGGGAAATATAAAACGTCAGGGTTAAAGAAGCAAAGAATAATTTGGAAATTTCTATTTGCAATTCCCGTGCAGAACCCTTAATTTTTATGAACCCGTTTAATGTGTTCGCTGATCAGAAAAGGGGCCGGGCCATCATGGCCGGGCTCCGGTTGAATCTGAACAGCGAGTGCATTCCCCGCTTCTTGCGGCCGGGTAAACGAGCGAATATAAAATGAGTTTTACTCTACAGATGAAAATTCCCAGTGGCTTGCCACGGGGAATTTCAATAAAATGTCATGAGCAAATCCCAGCAAAATCCGCGCAGTGAAACCCCTCTGATGACGCAGTACAATGCGATTAAGGCCAAGAACCGCGATGCCATCCTGTTTTTCCGCATGGGCGATTTTTATGAGATGTTCAATGAGGATGCAAAAACCGGGGCCAGGGTGCTCGGCATCACGCTGACTTCGAGAGGGCACGGAAAAGCCGAGGATGTCCCCCTGGCCGGATTTCCGCATCATGCACTGGACGGTTACCTGGCCAAGATGCTCAAAGCGGGATACCGGGTGGCTATCTGTGAGCAGATCGAGGATCCCAAGCTGGCCAAAGGGATCGTCAAACGGGATGTCATTCAAATCGCCACGCCCGGAACGGTCATGGACGACAAACTCCTTCAGGCGGGCCGCAACAACTTTCTGGCCGGGATTCACTGTGAAAACGGGATGTGCGGCGTGGCGGCTGCCGATATGTCCACCGGAGAATTCCAGATTTCGGAAGTTCCGAGAACGAAACTGCTCGAATCGCTTCAGGCTGTCGGGCCATCCGAAATCCTTGTCCCGGAATCCTTGAAAGATGAAATTAAATTGCTTTTTCAATCCATGCCGTGGAAGCCGGTTTTTACATCGCGGGACAACTGGCTGTTTCAGAAGAATTACGGGTATGATGTCCTGATACGGCATTTTAAAACCAGTTCGCTGAAAGGATTCGGCTGTGAGGAAATGCATGCCGGGCTTGGCGCGGCCGGAGCGGTGCTGAGTTATCTTGAGGAAACTCAGAAAACCGACTTGTCCCATATCCGTTCGATTCGCCATTATGCAGATGAGGAATATATGGTTCTCGATGCGGCCACGCGGCGGAACCTCGAAATTACAGCGTCCATGATTTCCGGCGACCGTGAGGGGACATTGCTGTCCATTCTTGACCGGACCCGTACGGCCATGGGGGCACGGACACTGGCGGCCTGGATTCAGCGTCCGCTGAGACAGCTTGTGCCCATCCGGGGGCGTCTGGATGCAGTGGAGGAAATGCTCGGTGACGGGACGGTCCGGGAGCAGCTGGCCGGACAGCTGAAAGGCATGGGGGACCTTGAACGGTTGATCACCAAAGTGGTGACGCGCCGTGCCGGCCCGCGCGATGTCCAGGCTCTGCAGCGCGCATTGATGCGGATTCCCGCTCTGAAGAAAGTGCTCGGAGAGCTGTCATCGGATCTGACCGCAGCGCTCGATACACAGCTGGATCCATGTGAAGCTGTCGTCAAACGTATCGGAGATGCCCTGGCAGAAGATCCGCCGGCTTCGGCCGGGGATGGCGGGCTGATTCGGGACGGATATTCAAAGGAGCTCGATGAATTGCGTAAGCTGACATCCTCGGGCAAGGACTGGATCGCCGGATTACAGCGGACCGAACGGGAACGGGCAGGGATTCCCTCTCTGAAAGTCGGATTCAACAAGGTGTTCGGATATTATATCGAGGTGACGAATCCCCATTTGTCCAAGGTGCCGGAGACGTACATACGCAAACAGACCCTGGTCAACGCAGAAAGGTTCATTACCCCAGAGCTCAAGGAAATGGAAGAAAAAGTGCTTCATGCCGAGGAGCGGATGACGGCTCTGGAACTGAGCCTCTTCGATGAACTGCGTTTCTTTGTATCGGAGCATGCGGAACCCGTGCAGGTCAACGGTCATGCCGTGGGCACCCTGGATGCGCTGTGCTCACTGGCCGAAACGGCTGAAACATGCCGGTATGTGAAGCCGGACATTTCGGATGATTATGGCCTGTTCATTCAGGAGGGCCGGCATCCGGTGGTGGAACAGCTGCTGCCGCCCGGGGATCCGTTTATCCCCAATGATCTGGAGATGGATGAAGAAAGCCAGATACACATTGTTACGGGCCCCAATATGGCGGGCAAATCCACCTATATCCGACAGGCGGGCCTGATTGTGCTGATGGCCCATATCGGCAGTTACGTTCCTGCCGCAAAGGCCCGGATCGGGCTGGCGGACCGGATTTTTACGCGCGTGGGCGCTCAGGACAATCTGGCGGCGGGCGAATCCACTTTTCTTGTGGAGATGAACGAAACGGCCAACATTCTGAACAATGCCACGGAAAAAAGCCTGATCCTGCTCGATGAAATCGGCCGCGGCACGTCCACGTTTGACGGACTCTCCATCGCCTGGGCTGTGGCGGAGTATCTGCACAAGGAACCGCGCGTGCGCGCCAAAACCCTGTTTGCCACACATTATCATGAACTGACCGAGCTCGCCCTCATGCTTCCCCGCGTCAGAAATTACAATGTGGCCGTCAAGGAGTGGGGAGATCACATCGTTTTTTTAAGAAAAATCGTACCCGGAGGCTGCGATCATTCCTATGGTATTCAGGTTGCCAGGCTGGCCGGTCTGCCTCTGGAAATCATCGGCCGGGCAAAGGAAATTCTCCACAATCTCGAAGCCAATGAATTGACACCCAACGAAGTACCCAAGCTGGCCGTCAGTCCCGGCCTGATGCAGGTGGCTCAGCCCCAGCTTGACATGTTCAGACAGGAGGAGCTGAAGCTTCGCGATGCCATTCTGAACATGAACCTGGAGCGGATGACACCGCTCGAGGCACTCCAGAAACTGGACGAGCTCAGAAAAATGATCGGGGATAACTGAGCGCTTTTCAGTCCGCCACCCTGTCGATCCACGCGGATCCTGCGACCCTGTCATCCTGATAAAAAACAACGAGCTGCCCGGGTGTGATGGCACGCTGAGGGCTTCTGAAATGGACAAGAACCTCGTTTTTCCCGGCCGGCTCGACCGTGGAAAGAGCGGGGCGGTGCTTGTAGCGAATACGGGAGCGGATATCGAGAGGACCGGACAGGTGCGGGATGCCGATCCAGTGGGGAGCGGCGGCAATCAGGCTCCGGTGATACAGTTCGTGATCGTCTCCGACCGTGACCGTGTGATTCCGTCCGTCGATTGCCGTGACGTACATGGGCCGGCCCAGGGCAATACCCAGGCCCTTTCGCTGCCCGACGGTATAATGGATAATGCCCGGATGATCGCCCAGAGCAGATCCGTCCGTCTTCAGTAATTTACCGGGCGGGAAGGGCCGTTTCCTTTCATTTTCGATAAAACGGGCCACCCCCGAATCAGGCACAAAACAGACTTCCTGGCTTTCCGCTTTCTGCGCGATGGGCAGATTCATTTTCAAAGCGATTTCACGGATACCGGATTTGGTATGATTTCCGATGGGGAACATGGACCGGCCGAGCTGTTCCTGGCTCAGCCGGGCCAGAAAATAGGACTGATCCTTCCGGCGTTCCCGGCCGCGTTTAAGCACCCAGCGGCCGGTCGATTTGTCCCGGGAAACCCGGGCATAATGTCCGGTCACGAGACGCCGTGCTCCCAGTTGAACAGCTCGGTCGAGCAGCACGCCGAACTTGATGGCCGGATTGCAGACGGCGCATGGATTGGGTGTCCGGCCGATGGTATATTCGTCGATGAAGTAATCAATGACGTTTTTACGAAACACTTCCCTGAAGGAAACGACGTAGTGCGGTATATCGAGCGCCCTGGCTACGCGGCGGGCATCGAGCACATCCTGGTCCGAGCAGCACCGGCTGCCGGCCGAGCTCAGCTGCATGGTCAGGCCGATGACTTCGAATCCCCGTTTTTTCATCATGGCCGCAGCGACAGAAGAATCCACGCCGCCGCTCATGGCCACGACCACGCGTTCAGACATAGTAAAGCATCCGCTCCAGCGCCCCGCGGGCCCTGCCGATGATATCCGGAGAGAGCTGTATTTCAAACTGTTCCTCCAGCAGGGACCTGTGTACGTCTTCCAGGCGCGTCATTTTCATACCGCGGCACATTTTGGCCGAACCGACGGACAGAAAGGTTTTTTCCGGATTTTCTTTCTGCAGCCGGTACAGCATGCCCTCCTCGGTGCCAACCAGGAAAACAGCGGCTTCATTCTGTTTCGCAAATTTCACCATGCCGCTGGTGGAAAAGACCTCGTCGGCCAGATCGATCACATCCGGCGGGCATTCAGGATGCACCATCAGCACCGCATCCGGATGAGCCGCTTTGGCTCTTTTAACCTCTTCGGCCGTATACTGGTCATGCACATAGCAATATCCTTCCCAGGGGATGATTTCCTTGTCGGTAAAGCGCTGCACATAGGCCGCCAGGTTCTTGTCCGGCACGAAAATGATTTGATTCGTCTTGACGTTTTTGACCACGGTCACGGCATTGGCCGATGTGCAGCACACATCGGTTTCGGCCTTGACTTCCGCACTGGAATTCACGTAACTGATCACCATGGCTTCGGGATATTTCGCCTTCAGCAGGCGCAGATCTTCGGCTGTGGCCATGCCAGCCATCGGACAGCCTGCGGCCTGCTGCGGCAGCAGCACTTTTTTATCCGGAGCCAGTATTTTTGCGGTTTCGGCCATGAATTTTACACCGCAGAACACAATGATCTCCGCATCGGTTTCTGCCGCGATCCGGGACAGGCCCAGAGAGTCTCCCAGATGATCCGCCAGGTCCTGAATCTCACTGCGCTGATAATTGTGCACGAGAAGTACGGCATTTTTTTTTGCCTTGAGCTCAAGTATTTCTTCAATCATCCGTTGCCTGTCCATAAGAATCCTTTTTATTTGTCGAATAACACTTTAGGCCAGCCGATTTCCACACCCCCCATAAAATACCGCCCGGGCATGGGTACGTTCAGTATTTCCTCATAATGCGTGCCGAACAGATTGATGCCCTGTATAATCAGCCGGCTGTTCGCAAATTGCCTGGAGCATTTAAATGAAGCCAGCATGATTGGCGGGTCCCCCTTGCGCTGTTTAAATTCCAGAAAAAATGACGGATTCGTTTTCCAGGGACCTGCCAGATGCCACTGCATACCCGCATGATGGCGCAGTGCGCGGAGCTGATATTTTGAAGCGACATTTTTTGCCGGTGTTTTCTGATGGATCCATGTGTAATGGCATGACCAGCGCAAAAGCCCGTGTGTGTTTCCGGACACAGAAAATGAAGTGCCGGTACTTGTCAGTGTGCCCAGATTGACGGCCCGCCAGGGATCACCGGTTTGATACGCGATCCAGTCGATTCGTTCTTTTTCAGATCTGCGAAAAGCAGTCATGCTGACATTGACGTTCCGGAGGCGGCCGTCGCAGCCGGTTTCGGCGTTCCATCCGCTCTCGGGCTGCAGTGTGGGATCGCCGATGTTCGCCGGGGAATTGTAATACCGTTCCGTAAATGACGGCGCGCGGAATATATGCCCGAATGCGGCGCGCCAGTTGAATGATTTGAACGTTTTGATTCCAATATTCACGGAAGGCGAAATATGTAGTCCCCATGTCTGATGACGGTCCATTCGCAGGCCCGTATTCAAAACGCACTGTTTCGGCAATTGCAGGACGATTTCCGTGAATGCACCCATACGCTCCTGTGCATAATCGCCCATGCTTGTACTTTCAAGCGACTCGTACAGAAAATCCCCTCCGGCGGCCATCCGGATATGACGGGTCAGTTGAAAAACCAGCGAGCTTTCCGTCCCGAACGATTCCGTGATATGATCATTGATATACCACTCCGGATTCGTGAAGTCCAGAACGAAATGGTCCCGGTGCTGTCTCGCGTGTACGCACGTGTTCCACTGAAGATAGTCATGAGGCCGGAAACGATAGTTCAGGATTCCCGAAAGGGCTCTTGTCTTTTCGCGTGAGGGGAAGGCCGCATAAAAATCATTGGCTCCGAACTTATTGAAGCGGCTTCCCGCGGTCAGTCTGACTGCGTGTGCGCCGGTCCTCCAGGTTGCGGATGCCGAGGCGTTTCCAATGTTGAAATCGCTGACAGGCCGGTATCCGTCGGAGCGGTGATGTTCCAGGGCCAGGCGGGTGTTGATGCGGCCGAACCGATGCGTGTGGGTTGCACCGGTCTGCAGGGTCCCGAAATGTCCGCCGGATATCCGGATGCGTGTATATTCGGCGTTATCGTCCCGTGTGATGATATGAATGACACCGGCATATCCGTCCGGACCGTACATCGAGGAAGCATGACCCTTGAGAATTTCGATACGGTCCACTTCGGACAGCGGCACGGGTATGTCTGTATTGTGATGACCCGTCTGCGGGTCGTTCATCCGTACGCCGTCCACAAGCACAAGAACCTGCTCGAATCCGCCGCCGCGAAGGCTCAAATCCGCCTGAACGCTGTTTATACCGCGCTGCTGCATATCCACACCATCCATAAACTGCAGCAGTTCCTGAACGGTTTGAACCGGGATCCGGTCGATTTCTTCCCGCGTCAGTATATCCAGGTCCCGTGTCTCCGCCGCGAGACTGCTGGAGATCCGCGAGGCGGTTATCCGGATCGGCTGAAACCGGATCACATCGTCCTGGGCGCTGCCGAGAAGCGGGATCAGCAGCAGGGTTTTAAAAAACTGGTGTTTCATATTAAAAGGCGGCTATGGACCGTAAGTGGCTGACAATTTTTGGTAATGTCCCGGAAATCCTATCAATCTCCTCAGGCGTTGTGTATCTGCCCAGTGTGATGCGCAGGCTGCCGCGTGCCAGTTCCGCATTCACACCGATGGCCTCCAGAACATGAGAAATGGATCCGGAATCCGAACTGCATGCGGATCCGCTCGAAACGGCAATGCCCTCCATGTCCAGATTGATCAGCAGGGCCTCGCCTTCGGTATGTTCGATCGAAACATTCAGATTGTTGGGCAGGCGCCGGTCCGGCGAGCCGTTTAAATGAATGCCCGGGATCGAGGCGTTCAGTCTGTCCCACAGATCGTCTCGCATGGTCCGGATCCGGTTCGATTCGTGCGCGAGTTCGGAACCGGCGATTTCCGCCGCTTTGCCCAGGCCGACAATGCCCGGCACATTGTGCGTGGAGCTTCTGCGCCCCTTTTCGTGGCCGCCTCCGTGAAGAAGCGGTTCAAAGGGCACATCGTTCCGGATGTACAGTACGCCTACGCCTTTGGGGCCGTAGAGTTTGTGAGCCGAAAGCGACAGAAAATCGAGATTCAGTGCGCGGACATCGAGCGGAATATGTCCCGTTGTCTGGACGGCGTCGGTGTGAAAAAGTACGCCCCGTTCCCTCGTGAGCATGCCGATTTCCCGCAGCGGCTGCAGGGTTCCGATTTCATTGTTTGCATGCATGATGCTGACGAGCACGGTTTTATCCGTTATCGCTTTCCGGATGTCATCCGGATCGGCCACACCGTCACGGCCGGTTCGGATATATGTCACATCGACACCCTGTGTTTCCATGAAATGGCAGCTTGCGAGCACGGCCTTGTGTTCGAAGGCCGTGGTAATGATATGATTGCCCTTTTTATTCTGCGTCAGGCAGGCGGATTTAATGGCCGTATTGTCCGATTCGGTACCGCTGCCTGTAAATACGATTTCCTCAGGGGCCGCTCCGATCAAGCCGGCCACCTGAGCCCGTGCCCGTTCCACCGCGTCCAGCGCATCCTGGCCGGGCTGATGACCAGAAGAAGGATTGCCGTAAATCAGATCGAAATAGGGCATCATGGCCTCTTTTACTGCGGGATCCACGGGTGTGGTGGCCGCATAATCCAGATATATCGGTTTCATCGTCTGTTCAATGCTCCTCATCAGGTGATCCAAGTTACTGAAAAGCCCGTGTTTTGTCAAGCGTATTGGGGGAACAGGTTTATGGAACCTTCGGTCCTTGAAGATCGTGAACTGCTGGCCGTTCCCGCTTCGGAGAAACGGAGATGGGGTGAGCCGGAGATATAAATGGCAGACCGCTGACGGCGGGACCGCATGACCGCGCGCGGTAACCGGGCACCGTTTCCGGTGGCGGAGAAACGGTGAG
>JAFGGN010000081.1 GCA_016930535.1 bacterium | reverse complement strand
TATATAACCTGGTTTTAAAAAATGGGAAAAATCCCATGTAACTCTTTGTTTTTTGGTTCAACTATTTTTTATCTTGGACAGCAGTGATTCTCTATGTATTATAGATGCATATTATTATGCATCTTGTCAAGTTCTTCTTTACCAAATAACATTATTATATTACCCCAATCCCCAAAATCCCTTTGTCCTGTATTGTACAATTTTTATCAAATAGTATACAAAATTTACATTAGCAGGCAAATTTATTGACTGCTATCGGATAATTACGACTTGATTCACCACATTGCTTTTATCTGTTATTGTACAAAATATCTTCGATTCGAATATAGGATCAATCGGGCAGTAATCATTCTTTATACTGCCCTCATGATGAACCCCCGGGCTTTACTGACTGACAGGACCATTCCAGCTTAGAAACAACAACTTGTCCGGCAAAATCTGACGTCACAATCCATTGGTAAGTATAATGAGCCTGGTATCAATAAATGGGAAAAATACCGATTGAATCCGTTTTTTAAATTAAACTGTTTACTATTTTAGACGAAAGCGAGATGATACAATCATGTTGCGGGTCTACATAAGGAATATATTGAATTGATGAAGATTTTTCAAGTTAATTTATTGTATTGATCCATTACTGCACACAACTACTTCAATCCGGACCGCATACTACGTACTACACTACGTAGTGTCGATAAATTATCGCTCGTATCCTTATAAAAATCGAATGGTTTGAAAGATGTAAAAGGGGGATGATAGGGGGCATAAGCATCCTGCGCGTCCTCTTTTTCTCCTGAATAGGATTTCACAAAGAACGCTGGCTCACCTTCAGTACAAAAAACCCCGGAGCACGCACCCCGGGGTTGTAATTGCCAAGAATGAAAATCCCGCTCCTATTCGGGATCCTCCCACACCAGCACCTCGACCACCGCGGGCTTGCCCGTCACGTTCAGGGTTTTCGTGATCACGTCCGTGGTCGCTGCGGCTGCGCCCGGCAGGCCGCCGCCAACCGCGATTGTGAACTCGCCCGGTTCGACCAGGCGTTCCAGGTTGTCCGTGATGAGCGCGAGCTGTTTCGGTTCGAGCGTGAATTCCACGGTCTGCTCTTCACCCGGTGCCAGGGATACCCGCCTGAAACCCTGCAGGGACCACAGGGGCACGGGCACAGACGCTTCGATATCCTTCACGTATACCTGCACCACCTCATCGCCCGCTGCAGTACCCGTATTTTTAACCTTTACACTGACGGGAACCGGCTCGCCGGCCCGGATCTTCTTCGGAACCTTTAAATCGCTGTAGGCGAACGTGGTGTAGCTCATGCCGTACCCGAACGCGTACAGGGGATCGTCTTTGAAGAACCGGTACGTATGGCCCGTCATGGAATAATCGTCAAAAGGCGGCAGCTGGTCCACGGATCTGTAAAACGTCACCGGCAGCCGGCCGCCCGGGTTGATGTCTCCGAACAGTGCTTCTGCCACGGCCGTACCGCCCGCCTGGCCCGGATACCAGGTCTGCACGATGGCAGGCACATGCTCCTGTTCCCAGTTCACGGCCAGGGCGCTTCCGCTGTTCAAAACCAGTACCACTGGTTTATTGGTTGCAATCAGGCTCTTAATCAGTTGCTGCTGCACATCGGGCAGATCGATACGCGTGCGGTCGCCGCCCTCGAATCCGGCATAGGGCACGTCCATTTCCTCGCCCTCGAGTTCCGGAGAGATGCCGCCCGCAAACACGATCACGTCGGCCTTGTTTGCAGTAGCAATAGCACGTGAAAAAGCGTCCCTGTCCTCTCTGGCCCAGGCCAGGTAGATGAACGGGAACTGTGTGCCCTGATCGTACTCCAGCCTGATTGCGTATTTTTCACCGGCCACGAGCGTTTTTTCCGCCTGTTTTCTGTCCGGCCGCCCGGTAGTCTGGATTTCGACGACCGGTTCATCGTTTACAAAGAACCGGATGTCATAATTTCCGCGCACCGTAAAAATAACATCCCCTGAAATCTCCGGAACGAGTGTGCCTGTCCAGCGGACGGAAAAATGCTGCCCCTCCTCGAACGGAAATGCCTCGCGGTGCCACCAGTTGAAATTCACCTCGTCTTCCATGCGGACCACCTTGGGCTCACCCTGGAAGCCATGCGCATCGAAATACTCGGCCTGGAGTCCGGGCTGCCCGTTGCAGCTCAAGAGCGCCGCAGGGATGGCCTTCACCATATCGAATTTTCCCGCCAGGTTGCAGCCTTTTTCATACAGGACCTCCACTCCATCTCCCGCCCTTTCCCGGATGCCCTTCAGGATTCGGACAGGCGCGGAGGGCGTGCCGTTGTAATTGCCCAGGAGCACGGATTCCCGGTCCGCATTGGGTCCGATCACGGCAATGGTTTTCACTTTTTTATCATCCAGGGGAAGAAGTCCGTTATCGTTCTTGAGCAGAACGAGGGATTCACGTGCAGCTTCCAATGCAAGTGCCTGATGCTCCGGGCAGTCGTTCTTCTCGAACGGTATCTGTGCAAAGGGCACGCGCTCGGGCGGATCGAACATGCCCAGCTTCATGCGGGCCGTAAACAGGCGGATGAGCGCCACATCGAGCCCGGCTTCCGTGATCAGGCCCTTTTTTACGGCCTCGCCCAGCGCATTGTACGCGAACCCGCAGTTCAGGTCCGTGCCCGATTTCACGGCCAGGGCCGCGGCCTCGGGCCTCGTTTTCACCAGGTGGTGGTTGGCATGAATGTCGTCCACGGCCCCGCAGTCCGACACCACATAACCCTCGAACCCCCAGAAGTCGCGCAGAATGGTCTGCATGAGTGGCGGGCTGCCGCAGCAGGCCTTGCCCAGGGTCCGGTTATATGCACACATGACCGAATACGCGCCGCCTTCCCTTACACAGGCATCGAATCCGGGCAGATACGAATCGTAAAGCACCCGGGCGGACGTCACTGCGTCAAACTCGTGCCGCAGGGGCTCCGGTCCGCTGTGCACCACATAATGCTTGGGCGTGGCGATGGATTTAAAGTATTTGGGATCATTTCCCTGAAGCCCGGTTACGAATGCCACGCCCATCCTTCCGGTCAGGTACGGATCCTCGCCGTAGGTTTCCTGGCCGCGGCCCCAGCGCGGATCCCTGAACAGGTTGACATTCGGGCTCCAGAAGGTAAGTCCGTAATACCGTCGCCTGTTCCCGTTCCGCACAGCCTCGTGGTACTTGGCCCGCGCTTCCGTTGAAATGACATCCGCGACATGGAACATCAGTTCCGTGTCCCATGTGGCAGCCAGGCCGATGGCCTGTGGGAACACGGTCGCCACGCCGGCCCGGGCCACGCCGTGCAGGCATTCGTTCCACCAGTTGTACACGGGCACATCCAGGCGTGGAATCGCCTTGGCCGTGTCCATCATCTGACCGACTTTTTCTTCCAGGTTCATGCGCGACACCAGATCCTTCACACGCGCATCCACGGACAGGTCCGGATTTTTGTACGGCGGAACCGCTTCGGTCTGCGCAATGAGAAAGCCGCTCATGATGCAGAACCATAAAATCAGCAAACCGGCTTTGCGTATTTTCATAAACAATCCCTCCATCGATAAAAATATTAATCGCCTCAGGCCGTGCCCGCCTGAATCGCGTCCACGCCCGGGACATCCGAAAGGTGCTGCCCGGTAATCTCCAGCATCTGCCGGTGAATCTCCGGATTCGCGGCAACCACGTTTCCGCTGGCGAGACTCGTATCCGCGCCGTTGAAATCGCTCACGACACCGCCTGCCTCGCGGACCATGAGAATGCCGGCGCCGATATCGTAGGGACGCAGATGCATTTCCCAGAATCCGTCCAGGCGGCCGCAGGCCACATACGAAAGATCGATGGCCGCGGATCCCATACGCCGCATGCCCGCGGACTGCATGAACAGATGCTGAAATGTATCCATGTAGGCCCCGATATAGGGTTTGGACCGCCAGGGGAATCCGGTGCCCAGCATGGCCTTGTCCAGGCCTTTCCGGTCGCTCACACGCACGGGCTCGCCGTTCAGCATTGCACCCTGTCCCGGTTCGGCCGAGAACATCTCGTTCAGTTCCACGTGATAAACCACACCCGCCATCAGCCGGCCGCCATGCTCTATGGCGATGGACACGGAATAAAAGGGAATGCCATGCACATAATTGGCCGTGCCGTCCAGCGGATCGATAAGCCATCGGTATTCGCCCGTATCACCGTCGGACCCCGATTCCTCGGCCATAATCCGGTGATCCGGAAAATCCCGCCTTATGAGACTGATGATGTGCTTTTCCGAGGCATGATCCATGGCCGTGACATAATCACCGAATCCCTTCAGTGCGACATCTCCGGATTTCAGACGCCCGAAACCGTCCCTGAGAATTTCTCCGGCCTCGAGGGCCGCGTTCCGGGCGGTCGAGATGAATATGTGCGGATCATGCATGAAGGTTCCTCAGAGATGCGGAAGCGAAACCGGATTATTTAAATGACTGTAAAAAACCGGCTGCAGCCGTCCGGTTCCGGCCAGCCGAAAATGAAATCATCCGAAAAATAACAAATCAAAACTCAGATCCAAGTAAAAGTTTGTCATGCACCCGGCCTGTCGCATGCATCATCTGAAATCGCCCGTGATATGAAATGCGGCCCATGCGGACGGATGCGGATTCACACGGTCCCGAACGATAATCTGGGCCCGGCGCAGGGCTTCGGCCCGTCCGTTCCCTTCCGCGAGCGACCGGTAAAACCGTTTCATCATCACGGCCGTGGCCAGATCGTCCACTTTCCACAGGCTGGTCAGCACCGAGGGCGTGCCCGCATAGATGAAGCTTCTGGACAAACCGATAATTTCATCCCCCTGGGTGATTTTACCCAGCCCGGTCTCGCATGCACTCAGGGTCACGAGATCGCAGTCGAGATGCATGCCGAAAATCTCCTGGGCCTCCAGACGGCCGTCTTCCTCCGGAGTCGGGGTCAGAAGCAGCGCGCTGAACAGCGGATTTTCCGCTTCGTACACGGCATGACATGCAAAATGAAGCAGCCTTTCGCTTCCGGCGTTCAGACCGACCGCCGCTTCGGTCGCGTTCTTCCCGAAAAAGGCGGTGACGTCCGTAAACTCTCTCTCGAGCGACAGAATCTCCTTTTCCGCATAGGCCAGGTCCATTCGCTCGTCCCCCAGATCCGGATTACCGAAAGCCAGCACGGGCAGTTCTGCCGAAGCCTGCGGCCACGGCCTGCCTTTCTCCAGGCAGTACCCCAGCACCGTTCCGCTCGGGGCCAGGGATATGGAAAACCGGTCGATTAAAAACCCGTTCCCGCCTTCCAGAGCGGAAAACGGCAGATAATGCAGAATGCCGTGGGGCACAAACACCACATGGCTGATGCTGTCCAGAAAGCTGCTGACCGGAGCGATGAGCCAGTCGTACAGCACGCGGGATTCGTCCACGGACAGATGGGCGACCAGATTGCTGCGCATGCTCATTACGGTCTGCGCGAGCGCCTCCTGGGATACGTTGATCATGGCCATGCCCACGGATTCTCCTGTGACCGCCCATACATAGCCGGTTTCCGTCCCCCAGAAATATTCTACAACTGCGGTTCCCTGCGGCAAATGCCGCTGCAGCATGTCGACTGTCCAGGGATCGACACTGATCATCGAGGCCAGTTCGGGATTTCCGGACTGCACACGGGTCATGAACGCTTCATACTCCCCGCGCAGCCGCACGAGCGAATCCTGCCAGGCATGGAATTCATCCGCGAACCGGGGCTGCCCGTGCAGCCGGGCCGCATGATTCTGAACCTCCTGGATCTGAATTTTCAGGCGCTGCTCCGTTTCGAGCACCCGGCGCTGGCCGGCCGGCACCTGGAACTCCTGATTGGCCAGCATGTCGATGAAATCCCTGGACTTGGCACGCTCCACGTACTGAAACGCCCGGTTGCGGTCGCGCATTTCGAGGAGCAGCCGGACCGTGTCATGATACAGATCCATCTTGCTGTCAAAAAAGCCCTGCTTGAACGCTTCGACCTTCAGTTCGGCCCGTATTTTCTCCACGATTTCGACCGCCTCTCCGAAATCGCCGAACGCCTCTTCCCGCTGTTTCAGTGCCCAGTGAATCTGACCGCGCTGCCGGAACAGGCGCCAGGTCAGCTCCGGCACCGTAATCCGTTCGGTGAGTCCAAGACCGGTGTCCGCTGCCGCGAGAGCCTCGCTGAAATGCCCCATGCGAAGCCGGGCCAGGGACAGGCCATAATGACAGTGGGCCATGTTCCGCGGATCCCGGACGGATTCGGCCAGCTCCAGCCCCTGCTCCAGCTTCGAAACGGCTTGCGTAAATCGCCGCATCTGAATCAGCAGCATGCCCTGGTTCCGGTAATCATAGGAGAGGCCCCGGCGCAGGTCCAGTGTGCTGTCGATGGCCGTGGCCTGCTGAAAATAGGCATAGGCCTTCTGTAAATCCCCTTCCTGTATGGCGATCTGGCCAATATTTTTTAAAATAGTGGCCTCGTCTTCTCGGCTCTGAATGGACACGGCCAGCTCCAGGGCCTTTTCTTCGGACTGTTTGGCCTTCGCCATATCCCCGAGACTCATGTGTATCAGCCCTTCGGTGCTGTAGGCCATGGCCAGGTACTTGCCCTGTTTCTGCTTCTCGAACTCGGCCAGGGCCAGGGATTCATGATCGAGCGCCTGGCGGTAATTTCCTGTTTTCCAGTACACATTGGCCAGATACTGATGCCCCTGGCCGGTCTGAAGCGGACGGTCCAGTTTGCCCAGAATTTCCAGGGCCTGTGCCTGGTCCCTGAGCGCGTCCTGATACAGGCTGAGATTTTCATGACAAATGCCGCGAAGCTGATAGGCCGTGGCCATTTCAAATGCATCACTGCCGGATCCGTTTTCTTCCGATTTATCGAGAAGCTCGATGGCCAGGCTGAACGCGGCCCTGGCTTCGAAAAACCGTTCCGAGTCCAGGAGCGCCCTGCCCTTCCAGATCAGGGCGCGGGCCTTGCCCGGATTCTGATCCAGGGACATATAGGTCATATAGGCCTCTTCGGCCCAGGTGATCGCAGCATCGTAGTTGCGCGCCGAAGAGAAGATCACGGCCAGCTCCATGGCACCCTGTGCCACTTCCTGCAATCGCCCCTGCTCACGCAGCCCGACCAGCGCCCGGATCTTGGTTTCGGCCGCCTTGTCGAACTGCCCGTTGCGGTAATAAAAAGTGACCAGGTTCTGCCGGGCCACTTCGAGGTCTCCGGTCCTGTCTGCAAGCGTATCCGCCTTCATGAGCCTCTGCTGATACACGATGGCCTTGTCCCAGATCTCACCCTGCATGCCCGAGCGGATGATTTCCATCATAATGCCCCGTCTGCTGGTGCTGTCGTTCAGGGACTCGGCCATGTCGAGCGCCTGCTCATAGAGGCCGATCGCATCCGCATATTCACCCATTCTCACATAGTTCCGCCCCGCAAGCACGGTGCTGACCAGGTTCTCCCTCGCAAACGCCAGCCGGGCCTGCCTGTTCAGACCCTCGAAACCCATCAGTCCGTACGAGGCCCACTCCGGACCCCTGTGCCGGTCCCTCAGAAGAATCTGAGTCATATTCAGTGCCTCGTCGTATGCGGATGTCACACACCGGTCATAAAAGGACTGTGCAAAATCGCGCCGTATCTCCTCGGTCTGAGGAGTCCGCGAAAAAATCACCGTGGGTGTGCCCGCATAGAGCAGGGCGTATGTGTACAACTCCAGGCTGTGATAGAAGTTTCCGGTTCTCGCGGCGGGCAGCTTCACCAGGGAGGATGCGATGTCCCATGAAAAAAGTTCTTCGGGCCGCACATACCCGTCGTCTTCGTCCGAGGCAAACAGGATCAGGGATGCCTGGAGCGGGCTCGCCTCGTTGGGCAGCATCCATCGTTCGACATGAATGAGATCCGCGGAAGCGCCGGCCTGTTTCAGGGCTGTTTCCGTGGCACCGTTACCGGCAAGTACGGTGCATTCCTGCGGCAGATTCTGACTCAGGGATGCATCCCAGGTATCACCCACGATCAGGAGGCTGGACTGATTGATCCGCTTCCGTTCGAACGCAAGCTGATAGGCGGTCAGACTGGGTGCATAGCTGATGGTCATCAGCTCCAAAAGCTGATCTCCCGCTGTTTTCAGCCTTTCGAAAGGCACGTTCCAGATTACGTCATCCGGTACAACGACGAGCCGGGTCTGATTTTCGAGCCAGCCGGACACCGGTGAAACAAGCCAGGATGAAAGCCGATCGACCACGGTCCTGACGCTGTCCTGCGGCAATCCGGCAACGGACAGCAGCCGGACCGTTTCAGCCAGGGAATCCAGCGGCACGGGGACGGTCCGCATCCGCACGGAATCTTTGTCCATGGCATAAATGGTCAGCCTGTCCCGGTCCGTCACATAGGACAAGACGCCCTGAGAAGACAGGCAGGCCCGGATCCGGGACATCTGAACCGGTGCCGCACCCGACAGATAGGCCAGAACAGGATCTTCCTCCTGCATGTCCGTCATGAATGCCCGGTATTCGTCATTCAGCAGTTTTTCCCTGTCCCTGAGTCTGAGCATTCGGGGGGATTTTTTATCCAGCGCCTCTTCGGCGAGGAGCCGCTGTCTGACTTCACTCAACTGTGCACGCACGTCGCTGATGTTGCGCCACAGGTTCTTGTGGCGCTCGCGCCTCAGTCCCGGCGGCCTTCTTGCCAGCACATCCGCCACCCTTTTCTGGCGTCCGCGCTCGATGACGGCCAGGGCCTCGCTGTTCCTGCCCTCACCGGCATAGGCCGCAGCCGCGTCCGTATACAAATGCCACCTGTCCTCTCGGTCCGCGAGCCGCAGTTCGCTGTTCTCTTCGGACACAGGCAGGGCCTCGAGCAGATCCATGGCCGAAGCGTAATACCGAAGCGGATCCGCCATGTTCAGACTGTCCCGGACGGATGCGCCCAGCTGAGAGCAGGTACGGGCCAGGGCATACCGGACGCGCCACAGGTACAGATTTTCACCGTGCTTTTCGAAAAGGGTCTCTGCCTGCATCAGCAGATGAACCGCATTTTCCAGATCGCCCGCCGAAACCGCGGCCTCAGCCCGGCTTTTCAGCGTGATCGCTTGTTCGCGCCAGAGCCCGTTTACGGCACAGAGTCGTGCGGCATCGGCCAGTACCTGATCCGCATCGGCCAGGATCTGCAGTCTGTGCAGGATGCCGTCGAAGGAATCCTGCGTCTGTGACAGGTTCGCCTCATAGAGTTTCAGCATGCCGGACAGAGAAAGATACGCAGCCAGATCCGGCCCGGAATCGTTTTCCTGCTCCAGCCGCTTTTTCTCACGGTCGAGCATTTGCCGGATATCCGCCAGGTACACGGAGTTCTGCTCCTGCGACATCTGCACCAGGACAATCTGGCCCATATTCAGCAGATTGATCCGTTTGCCGCGCTCGTCTTCCGCTTTACGGCTCATCTCGAATGCCTTCTGAAAACGGACCCACGCATCCTCGTACCGCGCCTGTTTCATGAAAAGCAGACCGAGCCGGTTGTAACTGATTCGCTGGGCCAGTTTGTCCTTCCGGTCTTCAAAGATCCGGATCCGTTTTTCCTCGACATCGATCGCGGTCGCAAAATCCTTGAGGCGCTCGGCATTTTTTCCAATCAGAATATAAATCAGTGCGGCTTCCTCGGCCAGCGTGAAGCCTTCGGAAGAACTGGCGCCGATTTCCTCCATGCCCCATATCGGAATGGACAGGCCGAAAAACTCCCATCGTAAATAACTCTTTTCCGGCGGTCCTTTGGGTATGTTCTGGTCCGCCAGCACCTTCTCGGCCTTTCGGGCGTAACGGATCGCATCCTCCGGTTCCCATAACATATGATAATTGTATGCGATATTCCGGTATCCACGGATCACCGCATCCCACTGCCGCAGCCGTACGGCCCGTTCCGTAATCGTTTCATACAGATCGATGGCCGACTGATAATCTCCCCTGATCTGGTACAGGTAGGCCAGGCGGCCCTGAACCGCGGTCTTTAATGATTCACGTCCCAGGGACTCGTAAAGGGCGATCGATTTTTTCAGGTATATTTCGGATATTTCATGCTCGTCCAGTGCAAACGCAGCATGGCCGGCACGGCTGTAAAACACGGCTTTTTCAAGAGGCTGATAAAAAACCGTATCCAGTTCGAGCCGTTTCTGATAATAACGGAAAGCACGTGCAAATCCATACTCACCCAGATTGTAGAAATTGTTGGCCAGGTTTTGCGCGATCTCCGCTTCGAGCCGCGGATCCTGTTTTTCATCGTTCAGCTCGATGGCCGTGGTCAGCACATCGATGGCCTTTTCGTAGTACTGCGACGGACCTGATTCGCCTGAGCGGTCAAACACATTTTTCACCCACCGGAACGGCGTCAGAATCACCTTGCCTGTTTTCCGGATCAAACCGGGCTTCTGGGCCTGCTCGAGTTCCGTGAGCCGTTCCATCAGTTCAAAATTGTACCCGAGCGTCCGATAGGGCTGGATAAAACGGTAATCGCTTTCCAGGGCCGCAAGCAGGTATTCGTTGGATTTGTTCAGCATGGAAATCTCGCGCTCTCCCCTGTAGGAAAAGGCGAGTCCCAGGCTGTAGAGTATCACGGGCCGGTCCGGATCCCGCTGGAGTATGTTCTGATAATCGTGTATCAGCGAATCCAGCTTTCCGTTGTCCCGCTGCCGTTGCCAGTAATAGGACGATTCAACCAGCCCCCGGTGAACACGGATGTCCTCCGGTTCCAGATCCATGGCTGTTCTGTATCGGGACACGGCCAGGGGATAATCCCTGAGGGCCTTCGATGTTTCCGCAGAACGCAGGGACAGTTCGAACAGCTGTGCTTCCGCCTTCCGGCGGTACAGGCCGGCCTCCACATCGTCGTATTCATCGATCACCGAATAAAGCAGCTGCCGGGCTTTCAGAAAATCGTTCTGTCTGTCGGCAATATCGGCCTGCATCAGCAGGGCTTTGCCATGGGACCACCGGAGCCCGGGAACCAGCACGGGAACCTGCTCCAGCTCGCGCAGGGCCTGGGCCCACTGGGACTGGTCCATGAGTATCTGTGCAATGACCAGCTGGGCCTCGGCCATCAGAGCCGGCAGGTCGGATGCCTGAAGCTGTATATCCTGACAGGCCGCGATCCGCTCCCGTGTGGATCCGCTCACCTGACTCATGATCCTCTCGATGGACCGCTGACGCCATAACGGTGTGCCGCCATACTCCCTCAATACGGCCAGATAATGCTGCCTGGCCGTTTCAGCCTGACCCTGCTCCTGAAACAGGTCTCCAATTTTGAGCCGGGCCTGGGCGGTCAGGCTCTGGTACCGGGTTCCGGATGCAATGGCCGCACTGTAGGCCGAAATGCTCTTTCCCGGATCGCCCTGCTGATTGTACAGGTCTCCCAGCAGGAGATAGGCCTCGCTGACCGCACCCGGCTGGTTTTCGAAGTTCAGCACGGATTCACACAGGGCGATCCGGCCGTCGATATCGTCCGACGGGATGGAAGCTTCCTTGACGATGGCCTCGGCCGTTTCCCTGGACCATGAACCGTATTCACGGCGAACCGTCTCGAATGCCGTCCTGGCACGTGCATGCCGGCCCAGCATCAATTCAAGTTCGCCCATACGTATCCAGGACCGGGCGCACCATGCGGAATCATCCGGAAAAAGAGTCAGAACCCGGCGGTATCCCAGCAGAGCCTGGTGCAAGGCGGGCGGTGTCACGACCATTCCGAACCGGTAATACACGTCCATGTACTGGGCATCGACGCTGGATTCATACGGAATCATGCCATGTTCGGGCATGACCCAGATATCCTCGCCCTGTCCCCGGTCGGACATGAAATAAATCAGGGTGTCGTGCCATGCGGGCGAAGCGTCATGGTACAGATCGGATGTCAGCTGAACCGACGGTTTTTTGTACAGGACCCGATCGATGGTGTCGGGCACCGCTTTTTCCCACAGGCTTCCGTGATCCTCCGGGGTCAGTAATCCGTCTCCGTTGCTGTCCTCCTGAATGCGCTGAAAAATGATCCACCGGCCGTCCGGCGACCACTTCGCCTGACCGTCCAGCACCTTTTCCGAGGTGAGAATGGTGAATTCGGGTCGGGTATTCTGAAAGAAGGGCGGCATGAAGGCAAGGGTCAGATCGCCGTACGCACTCGCCGGAAACGATGTAAAAACCAGCCAGCGGCCGTCCGGCGACCAGGAAGGCTCCGCCGCGCTCTGCGTTGTCAGCGCCCTCTTGGCCCCGGTCTTTAAATCCATAATATGTACATTCAGACCGCCGTTCATGTCCGAGATATAAGCCACGTACCTGCCGTCGGGTGATACGGACGGAGACTGATCCCATCCAAGATGTGTGGTCAGTTGTTCGGGCTTGCCTCTGACAGTGCCCGTTTTACGGATCCGGATGCGCCACAGGTCCCCCATGGCATCCCGGCGCTTGGACATAAAAACCAGGGACCGGCTGTCCGGCATCCAGGCCGGCTGAACATCCTCAGAACGGTCGTACGTCACCTGAACGGCCTTGCCCCTGGGCAGGGGTCTGATCCAGATATCCAGGTTTCCCGACCGGGACGACGTGAACGCCAGCCATTTCCCGTCCGGAGACACGGCGGGTTGAAAATCCATTTGCGGATGTGTCGTAATCTGCCGGATCTCCGACAGTTCCTCGCCGGGCACCATGCAGGAGCCCGCAGCCATAAGCAACCACGAAAAGATCCGGAGTTTTTTTATCAAACGGTTTTTCATTCGAGATCCTGAAACCGTCCCAGCTTCGGGAGCGCGGCCTTCCGGTGTTGACCTCCGGCAACCAACCCCGTATGGGGGCTGTCCGGTTCAGGTGCAAAACCGGCTGAATACCGGCTCATGCGCCCGGGCTCATGACGGCTATTTCCTGATCCAGTCTCCGAGTTTCTCCTGAATCCAGGTGCCGGCCGGAGAATTATCCTGATTCATCTGCGCGAAAATGGTCATGACGTTTTCGCGGACTGCATTTTTGAGGGTGTCGTTCAATTCGATCACCCGGTCCATGATGACTTCGCGTGCGCTGTTTTCTTCGGTCACAATTTTTTCCACAAACTTCATTTTGGTATCATCCGCGTTCAGGTCCTCATGCTCGCGAATGGACAGAAATCCCTGATTGTTTTCTCCGACATAGCCTTTCTGCTTGAATTCGTCAATGTCGTCCTTGTTGAATTTCTGATCCTGCATGGCCTTGAGCACCCGCTTCTTTTCCGGGCTCAGCTCCTCGGTCTGCGCCTTTCCTTCGGACCGCGTGGAAGCCACCATCCACGTATCGTCTTCTTTCACCTGGCGGTACGTTCCCAGCACTTCCTTCTCCAGGGCGGTCATTTCGCCCGTGACGCGCACCTCCGGGGCCTTCAGGCTGCATTGCGCCAGAGACAGCAGCAGAAAGACCGCAATTACGATACAGATGCCTTTTTTCATGGTCAAGTCCTCCCTGTGCGTTTATGGATCTCTTTATTCCGATTGATCAACCATGTTGCATGACCGGATTCACCGGGCCTGTGTCAGTTCCGGGTTCTCGAGAAAGAACTTCAGCGGCTGCCTGCCCAGGGACCAGGTTTCAGGAAGTCTCAGCGGTGAAAACCAGGGCTGTGTCAAAGCCAGGGAAGGATATACATATCCATGCCGCATTTCAAAACTGAACAGCTTGGGTTTCCATCCCATATCCAGAAGGCGCCGTGTCAGCCGGATGTTCCGGTCCTCTTCATTGGGATCCAGCCCCTTGAGCATCAGGCTCGCAAACTGGGGGCCGATTTTGGTGATATGAAAATATCCGTCGATTTCCATCTCTTTTTTTATATCCACGCCAAGTCCCCTGAATGCCATGGTGGCATCCAGCTCGGCCTCTTCGTCGTTCTTGACCTGTATGTTGCCCAGGGCCGCGGAATTGATGCGTGCCGCCTGGGCATGAATCTCGTATGCCATGGTCTCCGGACGGCCGTCTCCGAGAAACAGATGCATGTTTCCGCCTACATTGCCGTTCAGTGTTTCAATCAGGAACCAGGGAACCTGTACATACCCCCTGCGAATGTCCACATCCATGGCCAGTTTCTGAAACTGGGTGCCCGACACTTCCGCCTTTTCAAAGAACAGGATTCCCTGATCCGGATTCAGGGACCGGAACTGGCTGCGCCTGTTCTCGTATTCGATCCACGATGTGGGTCTGTAGGCGATGTCCGGAAGCAGCCATCCGTTTTCAGGATCCAGATCCACCTGAAACGGCAGGCGCCCGTGCAGCGTATCGATTTGCATGATGTTTTCCTGCAGGATGTCGATCCCGGGAATGAGCAGCATGCCTGAAATACGCATCCTTTGCGCGGAATCCATATGGGCCGCCCTGAGCTGTAATGTGGATTTGCCCCTCAAATAGCAATTTTGAATACATTCGGTCCAGGATTCGTTCCGGAGGCGCAGATTCGCTTCCGCATCGATAAGCGGTGCCGAATCCAGCGATGTTACGGATCCGTTCAGGGATCCCGAAAGGCCGATCGCTTCGATTTCGATCAGGCCCCGTGACAGGGCCGCGCTGCGGCCGGGCTCGACCTCCCAGTCGAATGAAATCCGGCTGTTTTCGACCGGTGTGCTGCGGAGCGGGCCGAGATCCGCCTTTCCGATTTCGATCAGGCCGTCCCCCTGAAAAAGCACCGGCGTACCCGAAAAACCGATTTCCGTGTGCAATCCGAGCATGGACAGGCTCCGGATGGTTTCTGAAAACCACGCATCTTCGATGACCAGCCGTCCCTGCACCGACAGGTCGTCCGGTTTCGAAGCCCGGCCGTCGGCAACGGCTGTCAGTTCGGCCATGGCATCGAAGGTCAGGGATTCCTGCATTTCCTTCAGATTGTCCGGAAAATATGCCGGCAGCGGTCCTGCATGGAATACCAGGGGCCGTAGCTCCGCATGAAAACGCGTCGATGCCGGCTGAAACTGAGCGGACAGCCGGGCATCGATGAGATCGTTGAGCCGGATCCGGACACTGTCCGCCCGAAAAAGCTCAAATTTCATATCAGTCCCGATCTCCATGGACGAGGCGAGGGTAATCGGCGGCAATGAGCCGGATGCGGCCTCCAGATCATATGTGCATCGCGATATCTCGGCCCCGATGTCGACAAACGCGCGCGTCAACCCGGGCATGACCCATTGAATCCGGATGCCTGCCGTTCCATGAATTCCGGGGTCCATTCCGGGGATGAGCGCCAGATCGAGCGAGTCCGCAGTCAGGAATCCGTTCATGGACACGAATTCCTCGGGAAATGGCCGTTCAGGATGAAACATCCAAGACCAATTCAGATTCGCCCCGCCGTTCAGGATCCCGTCGAGCCGGGCGTTCAGAACACCTCCCTGCCGCTGCCGGCTGGAATCCAGCCTGGAATCGAATTGAAGTGCAAACGGTCCGCCGTCCATACTGAGCGTATCGTTCAGCGGAATCACGGCCCGGTCGAATCCGGCCCTTCCGTTGATCAAATTCCGTATCAGGCGTCCGGCCCTCACTGCTCCCTCCGCAGTCAGGGCGGCATAAACCCCGTCGAACCGTACCGGACCCGGCAGTACGGCATGGCCCTCCTGAATCTCTGACACGGCCTGGTATTGAAATCCGCGGCTGTCTCCCTCGATCAGGGCGTTCATTTTTCTGAGATCCGCATCCACGGAAATCTGTTCGATTCCGGGAACAAATGCGGCCGGAACCAGGTTCCGGATGACCTCTGTCAATTCCCGCACACCGATGGGCACACTCTCGGCCTCGATTCTGTATTCCGGCTGCACGGCCGCATGACGGACCGTGCCGCGAATGGTCAGCCATGGATCGGGCCCGACTTCGATCGTGACCGGATCGATATGTACGACATCGCCTTTTCCCTCCCCCTTGAGATCCAGTGTCATCCGGATCTGCCGGGCCGGTTCCGTATCTGAAGCCAGGGCAAGCCCGCCCTGGACGAGCCACGCTTCATTTTTCTGCCAGGATGCCCGCAGGTCCAGACTGGTCCTTCGGATCGTATTGAGCATTGAATCCTGATACCGGATTTTTCCCCCGTCCGTATACACATGCAGGGATCCCCGCAGGTCCATAAGGGAGGTTCCCACGTTTCGAGGAACGTACAGATGGTCCATTTCCAGATTCAGTCCGCTCAGGGTGACCATGCGCGTCTCTTCACTGTCCGGCAGAATAACCGTTCCGGAAAAATCATTGAGCCTGAGACTGGACAGGCCCAGTGCCACGGGAAGATTGGCCGTTGTCCGGGATGCGGAATCACGGGCAGGGGATGCATTTGAAACGGAATCCTGGCCGGCATGCTGCTCCAAACGGGCGAGCCCGGCCGGATCGAGAAACACTTGCGGCCGGTCCAGAGTCACGGATTGCACGTAAAGAAGGCGCCGCCTCAGGAGAGTAATCAGGCGGAAATTCACGGAAAACCGGTTCAGGGAAACAAACGGGGCCTCTTCAGCAGGATCGGAGTCCGGATACCCGAGACGGATATCGCGGATGTCCAGGCGCAGCGGCAGCTTCCACGTCACGTCCGAAATTGAAAGCGGCATACCCGTTGAGGATGCGACGTTTTCGGACAGCAACGCGAGAATTCTGGGTTCCGGGTAGCGGATCCGGACCACCACAATCAGAGCAATGAGAATCAGCATCAGAACAGCACCGGTCCAGAAACCGATCCTGAACAGTCGTCTCAGCCACCTGCGCTGCCTTTTTTTTCCTGTTTTTGTCCGGAACATTTTGTCTCTGCACCAACCTGTATCATTCACGAGTCTCTGCGTCCTGCCTGTAAACACGCACCGTGGGATATGCAAACTCCACGTCCCGGGCCTGTGAAACCGCTTTGAGCATTTTCCTGCTGATCGCATCGATGCCGTTCCGGCGTTTTTTGGCCTCGGTCAGGTATCGCAGCGTCAGTTTAACCCCGCTGTCCTCAATGCGTGTATAGACGATCGGAGTAAAATTTCTGTAATAAATCAGGTATTCCCTGGACATCTTGTCGATTCTTGTTTTGACGGTCTCCTGAACCGCCTTGCTTTCCTCCTCGCCGAATTGATGCAGCAGGGCCTTTGCTGATTCCCAGTTGCTTTCGAAGGTGATCAGCACGGAAAGCTCGTTCCAGATAAATTCGAATCCCTGTGTATAATTGTAGAGCGGAACACGGAATATCTGACCGTGCGGCATGTGAACCACACGTCCCGTACTCTGATCGCCGTCCACCCAGTTGCCGATTTCAAGTAAAGTCGTCTGCATCACGCTGATATCGATCACGTCCCCCTGAAGCTGACCCAACTCGATCCGGTCCCCCGTGCGGTAGGGCCGGCGAAACAGAATGTAGAACCATCCGGCAAGATTGAGCAGCACTTCGTGCAGGGCCAGTGCAATGCCCGCACCCATAACCGAAAGCACCGTGGCCCAGTGCTGCGTACTGCCCGCCCATATGGGAATCTGCATTAAAAGAAAAACAACGGTCGCCGTGTACCCGGCCCGTTTGCGGTATTCATGTTTTTTATTGATCGTGATCTGGAGGCTGTTGATGAAACGCCGGATAAAGTAATAGACCGTATAGATGATGAGCAATGCGACACCGGAACGGATCAGATTGGTCATAATATCGTTTCTGAATGATGTTAAAAATCCGCTTCCGGTCCAGATGCGCACGCAAATGACAATATTGAGAAGCACGAGTCCGTACACGGACCACTGAAGCACACGAAAACGGCTCTCTTTTTTGAATTTCGATTTGATCAGCAAGCGCCTTAAAAACAGCAGGAAAAAAACAGTAATAAAAATGGAAAGAGCGGAATAAAGAAACTTATGAAGCAACGGATCTTTCAGGGCCTCGAGCAAGGTCTGCATGGTTCCCCCATCGTGTTATAGGTTTTATTCCTTATCCTGATAAAAAGATCCGCTGAACTCCTTGTTTATCCGGGCCTTTTTCTGAAAGGCCTCCATGGTGTCGGCATACAGGGGCGAGATTTCCGCCTGCCCCTGAACATTTCCTTCTGTATCGCGCGGCAGTGTCATGCCTGCGGCTTCGAGCCATTCGCCAAAATAGTTCGAGAGATCCCGTCCGGCCGTGCGGGGGGAATCTTCTCCGTCTTTGTTTTTTACGGGACTGAATTCGTGGTCCCGTCTGACTTCGAGAATCACGGACCGGGTTGTATCCTGAAGTGCATCGAAGATGAAGGTCTCAAACTTGTAACCGTTGGGCCTGTCCGGGATACGGATTTCGCCGTCTTCATTCAGACAGGGAATTTTTTTATGGGCCACGTGAAAAGGAAGGGCCGTTCCGGAGCGCGTCTCCTTCTCCACAAAATCCGGATGAATCAGATGAATACCGATACTGCCCGCTTCGTATTTCAGCCGCCCGTCTTCATTCCGGGCCTCCATATCTTCCGCGCTCATATCGCTGTATTCGAACACACGCAGTTTGCCGTTCACACGGCCGAAATGTCCCACTTTTTCATACGGATTGCTTTTCCGGACCATTTTTGACGACATTTCCGCGGCAGCCTGGCAGTGAAATCCGATAAACAGGGGATCGACGATCTGGATCAGAACATTGTCAATCTGAAAATAGGAGATGACATCGATGTTTCGTTTTTTCATATCTTCGATGGCCCCGCTTCGAACGAGCGCCGTCAGTGATCCGCCGTGTCCGTCCGGACTCGTGAAAATGTGATCCCTGGAATCCATGATAAACCGGCCGCTTTCATCCAGGGCCGGCAGCATGCCCTGTTTGAAAAAATACACATCACGGGATTGAAAACCGAAATATTCATGCTGTTCGAAAAATGCCCGTGTCTCGGCATCATTGGCTTCACTCGTCATGATATACCAGGGTATGACCGTCCGGTACCTGGCTGATGCCGCCCGTATTTTTTCCGCATGCATCTGAAACAATGATTTCCCGCTGACCGGACCGACCGGAAAACACCCTTTTGGTCCGTCAAATCCCAGCCGCGTTCCCTGTCCGCCCGCAACCACAAACGCGCACACCCTGCCCTCGCGGATCATTCGTTCGCCCAGTTCCCTGGCCTGGCTGGCTGCCCGTATCTCATCCGGAGTTTCCGGAAGCGGAATCACCTCCGCCGGCTGCATGGACAGGGGCGTTTTGCCATGATTTTGACGGATCAGACCCGACAGTTTCTGCATCTGCGGAAAATCGATTTCCATCAATTGCCGCATCAGCCTTTCCTGCTGCCGGGAATCCATCCGGTCCCACCAGCGGAGCACATGTTCCTGGTGATATTGTTCAAGTTGCAGCCGTATTTGTCCAAAATCATCAGAAGGCATTTTAATTCCCTTTGTCATATTGTACCGAATTATCGATGATCATATCGGCCGGTATGAGGATAATCCGCATGATATTATCCCGGGTGATGTCCACATCCGCATCCTTCAGCAGATGGATCATCTCCCTGATGCGGCTTTTTTCATCGACAATGGACGTGATCAGCATGGAAAAACGCTCCCGTTCCAAATCGGACTTGATCAATCCTGTAAACAGGGGAAAATCCCGTTCCAGGGCCCGTTCCAGATTCTGACCCTCGAACAGATTGCCTTTTTGAATACCGCAGGAAGTCATGGCCAGAAGCACATCTTCCTTGTATTCCATTTTAAACAGCTGAATCATCAGTAAATACATGGCCGCTCCAAAACTAATTGTCCAACAGATAATTGATTTGCTTTTCCATGACCTCGACACATTCCTGATATGATTCCGGTGTTCTTCGGTGAATATAAAAGAGGAGCTGTCCGGTCACCATATTCCGTATCTGAATCCTGAGTATTCCGACATCTTCCCGGGAAAACCGGTTTTCCTGGACACAGAAATCCCAGGCGTCTGAACAGAGCTGATCCAGATGGGTGGCAATCAGTTCCATGAGGGACTGTCTGCTGCCCGAATCCGACAATTTTTCGATGAAGAACAATTCGAAAATTCCCGGATATTGCACGAAATACTGCATATAGGCACGCACAATGGCCTTGATTCTCGGTACTCCCTGCTGTGTTTTTTGCACTTTTCCGGATACAAACAGCGTGCATTCGTCCTGAAAATCACTGACGCAGTCAAAAATCAGTGCCTGCAGATCCTTGAAATAGTTATACAGCGTTGCATAAGAATAACCGGCCCGGTCCGCGATATTACGTACGCTGATGCTTCGAAATCCCTCACCTCTGAGTATTTCCTTGGCTGCCTGAATAAAGTAGCCTTTCATTCTCCGGGTTTGAACTTCTTTTCTTTCCATGATCACCTCGATTTGAAATATTAACACTGTTAATATATTATAAGCATGTTAATATAATAAACGGTGCATAATATTCCAAATTCATTTTTCATGTTTTATCCCTGTCCCGGGAACGGGCCCTTTCCGGGCCTCCTTATAAAACACCCTTGTCCGCCTGCCCCTTTTCTCCGGATTTCTGTAAAATCCACTTGGTCATCACCGGGCCGATGACTTCTGTAAAAACTGTCGTCAGCAGCAGCACATTGATGACCATTTCGGCAAGATCCATGCCCGCCGAGCCATAAACCGGTTTACCAAATTCTTTACGAACCATAATCGCCAAAGCCACGGCCACGCCGACCTGGGGTATCAGAGCCAGCCCAACATATTTTCGGATGGTCGGGGATGCCTTGCCCAGCCAGGCGCCCAGGCTGGCCCCGCTTATTTTTCCCGCCATTCTGCTGAACAGATAGATCAATCCGATCATGCCCACTTTGGGCAGTAAATTGATATTCAGATGGGCTCCGCCCAGAATAAAAAAACACGCAAACAGGATCGGGGAGAAATTTTCCAGCAGTCTCGCTGACCGGTGGCTCAGCATGGGATTCATGTTCGTGACCACGGATCCGAAAGCCATCACGGCCAGCAGTCCTGACAGATGAAAATATGATGCGATCCCCATGTTGCCAAGTAAAAATGCCGCACAGCCCAGAATCAGATCGTCGGGAAAACGAATCTTTCTGAACAGAAAGATATACACAAAGCCGGTACAAATGCCCAGAATCAGAGAGAAACCGATATCCATGACCGGCTTGAGCAGCAGCGTCAGCATTGAAAGCTGCGAGGACAGAATCAGGGTTTTTGCCAATGCGGTCGCAAACACGAATATGGTGAGCGCAACTGCATCGTCTATCCCTACAACCGCCATAATGGTCGTGGTCAGGGGGCCCTTGGCCTTGTACTGCTGAATCACGTAAACCGTGGCGGCTGGCGCAGTAGCCGAGGCCACGGCGCCGAAAATAAACGCCTGATACGGTTTGTCCGGATATACAAGGAGCAGTACACCGCATACCAGCAGGAAAGCGATTATGGACTCGAATATGGCGATCAGAATGATGGACTTTCCCAGCTCACGGAAAACTTCCCTGCGCAATTCGGTGCCGATGGTAAACCCGATCAGGGCCAGGGCAAAATCATTCACCATATCGAGATGATCGAGCATGTCTTCATTGATCATGTTCATGAGAGACATGCCCATCAGTACTCCGGCAAAAACGTACCCGGTGACAATGGGCAGCCCCATCCGGCTTGACAACCGTTTGACAAAATAGGCCACGAGAATCGTGACAGCCAGAATCATGACTAAATTCATGGAGTGCATAATATAAAACTGTCCAATCTGATTGATACGCTATATGTTCTGAAGCAAATCCATCACTGTTTTCACGTCGGCTGCCTCGACGAGCTTTCTTCGTCTTTCCGGATTTTTCAGGATCAACACGATTTTTGAGAGCGTCTGAAGGTACAGGCTGTGCTGCTCCTCCGAGCCGGCCATCAGAAAAATAATATGAACCGGGTTCCCGTCGATCGAATCCCAGTCTATGCCTTCACGGCTGATTCCCACGGCAATGGTCAGATCCCTGACCTCATGAATCTTGACATGCGGTATGGCAATACCGAGCCCGATGCCCGTACTCATGATTTTTTCCCGGTCATAAATGGCCGTGCTCAGGGCGTTCCGGTCCTTCACATTGTCCGATCTGGATATCACATCGATCAATTCATCGAGCGCCCCTGTTTTATTCCCGTGCTCGATAAATCGGACGAAATCCGAATTCAGATAGGGATGTACATAAACCATGATTCATCCTTTCATAACACGTCGTTTTGACTGTTTTCTTCCGGTGGACCCGGGACAGGCTGCGGACAGGTGTATAGCCTGTCCTGAAAATTTTTCACTACAATCTGTACCGGATCCAGCGATTCGATATATGAAGGCAGCAGCGGAACCTTGCCGCCGCCGCCAGGCAGATCGATCATGTAATACGGAACGGCCAGTCCCGATATCCTTCCGCGCAGCCGTTTCATGATGCGCATGCCGCTCTCGATACAGGTGCGGAAATGTCCGGTCCCGCGTGTGAGATCGGCCTGAAGCAGATAATACGGCCTGATGCGCATGGTCAGCAGCTGCCTGAAAAGAACGTCTAAAATCCGTTCGTCGTCGTTGATGCCCCTGAGCAATACAGTCTGGGATCCCAGCGAAATGCCCGAATCCGCCAGGCGCCGGCATGCCCGCCTGACCTCGTCCGTAATCTCATCCGGATGATTGAAATGCACATTCATGAACAGCGGATGATGCCGTTTCAGCACCCGGACCAGCTCCCGTGTAACACGATGCGGAAGTACACCCGGTACGCGTGTCCCGATACGAATGATTTCAACATGGCGAATGGACCGGATCTCGGATAAAATCCAGTCGAGCCGTTCGTCCTCCAGAAGCAGCGGATCGCCGCCGGACAACAGCACATCCTTGATTTCAGGATGAGCCGCAATATACCGGACACCTGCTTCAATCACCTCATCCTTGACATGGGGCCAGTGTCCGATTTTCCGTTTGCGTGTGCAATAACGGCAGTAAACCGCGCATTGATTGCTCACCAGAAACAGGACCCTGTCCGGATAGCGGTGCGTCAGATGACTGACCGGGCTGTCCCGGTCTTCCGCAAGCGGATCGGTCCACCCCGATTCGTCATCCAGTTCGGCGGCATCCGGAAACACCTGTCTCTTCAGCGGCTCTCCCCTTGATTCACACAGGCTCAGAAAATACGGATTGATCCGCATGGGATAGCGTTTCACCACCTCACTCAACCGGGGATCATGCGCTTCTTTAAAAACGGCCGCTTCCTGTGGAGATTGAATACTATGAGAGAGAATGGTTTTCCAATCTTGCCGATGGATGTCGGAATCTTTGTCCATTATTCGGAGGAAGGCTCCTCAGATGCGGAATCGGAGGCTGCTTTGGAAAACAGAATTTTCAGTTCTCTTTGAAGCCGCTGGGCCTTGGCCAGGGCCTTCAGAAGCCGGTCTTCCGTGGCCTGATCATCCTCGGGACGCAGTGCCCAGGCTTGTTTCAGGGATTCAAAAGTCTGATTCGCCTTTTCAATGAGCATGTCCGCAACATCGTCCTGATCAGGAACCCTTTTTTTAAGCATGACACGGGGACCCTTGAAATACCCCATTTCTTCCATTTCCTTTGGGGAAACCCAGTCCGCCAGTTCGGCCATAACCGTTTCATCTGTATCGAAAACGCAAAACCTGGAATCCTGATGCAGCATTTCAATAAACGCATCATACCCGACACCGCCTATGGACAGATCACCCTCGAATTGCTTCCATAGTGTGGCAACAGGCACCATAAATCCGCTGGCCAGTTCAAGATACGAGACGATATTGCCCAGCAATGAGTCTTTGATGTCCTGTTGTTGTACCATTTTCCCTCTCATTCGAGTCTATATCATCTGCTCCATGACATTGACGAGTATTTTCCCCGCCGATTCCCGGATTTCCTCAAAAAGCGACTTCGCTTCAGGGTGTTCCTGTATTAAATAACTGAGCTCATCAACCGACTGTTCCGTATAAAAACAGTGCATCAATTTGGTTTTACGGCCCAGATCCCGGTAGATGGCAAAATCAAATCCCTGCGATTTCCAGAATAATTCGAGTGCTTTCACCCGTTCAAAAAAAACAGCCTGGTCCTGTTCGTCAATCTCATATGTGAACGTGATCAATCGCATGGAAACCGAACTCCTGTCAGAACAATCAAGATAAATGATTGATCGTAAAAAATCAAGCAAAAAACCAAGAGAACCACACGGCTGATCATGACTCATATCGAACCGGAAAGATCCCGGACCCGACATTGCGGGCCACGGCTTTACATCACAAAAGCCACGTCTTTCTGTGGTGTGCGGCAGTCCATGTCCTGACCGCGATCCCGGTGATCGATAATTTCAGCTGTCACACCGATGGCCCGTCCCAGAAGAAAAAGCACAAATGCCAGCTCCTGCACCTGGATCAGGGATATTTTGTTCTGCTTCAGATCCTGCCAGATCAGTTTCAGCGTGATCACAGCAAGAACGGCATCCACGTTCACGCAGAACACATTGTCGGTAACACCTTCATCATGGAGCTCCCGGACCAGATGGTGATAATAGTCCAGAAAAATATTATGGATATTCCTGGACTGAAGCTGCTTTCTGATAAAATCTTCCCGGGGATCGATGTTGACCGAATTCCCCTTGAACACCGGATGATTGATGCAGGGAATTCGCTTGTAATTCAGTTTTCCTGTTTCCTTCTGCTCGCTTTTGTATTTTCTATATGCTTTCGCCTTTTGATTGGCCAGTGCTTTCAAATCAATTTCTCCGGCTGACTGGCCCGGAAGGATGTCCACGGATTCGAATTGCTCGAAAAGAAACTGAACCGCTTCAAATCCATTGCCGCCATGAGCCAGACCCGTATTGCATAAGAAACCCGTATACGCCATGCTGATATGATTTCTGGCGCTGATCGTTTCTTTGGCACCCTTTGCGGATATGGTTCCCGGACCGTTTGTCAGTGTCAGTCCCAGCAGCATCTGAAGTTCAATTAAGTCGGTTTGCGACGGTTTCCGGTTAAACAGAATTTTGAACAGGTTCTCCGAAAATGAAACGCCCGGATGAAACGCCGTTTCCTGAACCAGCTGTTTCCAGAACGTGTTCTCCCTGCGGCTGATCACGGACAACATGGCCATCTGTGCAATGATGTACAGATATGTTCCGGCATCTTCCACCGTCTCCCTGCTGATTCGTTTTTCCAGCATCGGATTCCAGAACAGACAGACACACAGGGATGCGGCAAGAAAAGCATCGATATCCTGAACCGGCTGTTTTTCCGAATCCGAAAAAACCAGTACCATTTGACAGAACATGAGCGGCAGTCTCTTTTTCATAGACCGCGTGACTTCTTTCAGCAAAAATCCGGTGTAATCAGTGGACACTGTTTCGGCATTTTGACTGAAACAAAAGGCCGCGATTTCGCGACGCAATGCCGGTGACGGCTCGCCCGAAACAATATCATGCTCATATTCACGGATCATATCGATCATCCAGCTGCTGCAGGCTCTGATTTTCACCAGAAGCGGCTGGTCGCCGATCATGGCGATCCGTGCGGCAAGAACGGCATTGGGCCTGCAGCCGTTGATTTTCGCGTTCTCCACGTCGTCCATGCTCCCCGTATCCATTTTCAAAAACAGATTGAGTAAAAAGTTGATCCGTTTGATGTCCGTTTTCTGGGGACGCACCTTGGCAATGGTGATATAGATGTTTTCCTCAACGGTATTCTCCGACAGTGCCAGCACCGACAAGCCATGAAGCTCGGCTACCTGGCTATCCGGATTCAGCCTCGATGCGCCTGATTTGTTCCGCATGTTCTGACGCATCATTTTCGCACCGATCTGCTTGTTGATTTCCTTGATCTGTTCATCGTACGGAGAAAGGGCCTGCTCGACCGGCATACTCAGTCCGGGCGGCAGCGTCAGCAAATTGTCCGAAATCCACAACTTTAAGGAAAGATCTCCCGTTCCCCTGAAATCGGATTTTTCACCCAATTTTTTATAAACGGCGCGCATGGCCTCCGGAAACTGCTGAATCGATGCAATGCGAACCCCCCGCTTGGTTACATGCGGCTTTTCCGGATCGAACACGGGACAGCCGAAGTACTCATCGAACCATTGCTCCTTGGATTCCGCATCATCTCCCCCGCCCGCCATGGCTCCTGCATGGCCGCAGGCTCTGACAATATCTTTTTTCCATCGTCCCGTCACACACACGACCATGGGTTTGCTGAAACCGAAACGCCGGGTCTGAATCCATTCAATGGCCTGTTTTTCATAGTATCCGCCCGGCTCAACATACAGCGCCACAGCCTTCGTCCTCGTGTCGTTTTGTGCGGCATATAAAAATTCCGGCAATGCAAAATGAATATACACATCCTTGCCGGAGCTCACGGCAGTCGAAATGCCGAATCCGCCGGTCTTTAAATATTCGGCGATCGTGGTCGTAAAATTACCGGAGTTGGAGTGAATAGCCACCGAACCTTTCCACAGGGCCTCCTCGGGATGATCTCCGCCCAGGGCGCCTCCCACGCGTACATGGTCCCATACATTGGCCACGCCGAGACAATTGGCCCCGATCACATCCACGCCGGCTTCCTGACAGGTGAACCGGATGTTCCTCGAATCACGCGTTGTCACTTTTTCGGTGACGATCACGATTCGTTTCAGGTCCTTGTTGTACGTCACCAGCTCCCACACGGCCTGGCTGACTGCGGCCGGAGGCAGATAAATAACACCGATATCGAACGTGATCCCGTTCTTGACCACATCCAGTACGCTCCTGAACACCGGTATGTTTCCGATGGCCGTTTCCAGTTCTCCCCGCCGCCCGTACTGCACGCCTGCAACGACATTGCCGCCGCTGTACTCATGCGAAACCGGTGTCACCTTGCGGCTTTCGCTGCCAAGAATGTTGATCACGCAGACCCTCGATTCGGCCGTGACCAGTTCCTCAAGCGAATGCATGCCTATGAAATAAGGAAACGGTTTTGTGGTCAGCCCCCTCATATCACCCTCGCTTTCGCCGAATACTGTGCCTGTCCCTGTTCGGTCCACCAGCGGTCGATTTTCATGGCATAGTTCAGCACCTCGATCATGGACGTATCATATCCGAACATTTTATACGGCAGTTTTAACCGGTCCAGAATATCCTTGGCATAAAACATCCCGCGAATCAGGTTGGGCCCGCCGCGTCCGACGATCACATAAACCGGTTTCCATCCGGTTTGGGCCATGTGATCCCTCAGCGCATCGAATATGCCCTTGAATGTGATGAAAATATCCGTATTGTTGGCCTTGCCTCCGATGACCAGCAGCAGATTGGCCTTTTCGAGCCAGTACTTGTACACGATCCTGCTGATGCCGAGCATTTTCTCATATGGCGGATTGCCCCCGAAATCCGACGTAAAAATGGCCCGGTCGCCCAGCATTTCCGTGGCCGCACTGTTCGCCCCGCCGCCAAACATAAAGGGAATGATGCTGCCCTCCGGATTCATTTCGAGCACATCGCTCTGGCCCTGATAGGTCCGCAGACGGTTGATTTCGGACTCGAACGGCGTCAGTTCCGATTGCAGAACGGTCTTCGGCAGATTCAGGCGTCTCCAGGAAGGATTGTCCTGGTCGAAAGCGGCCCTGAAATCACAGGCCACGGGCACGAACTGATTTCCCTGTTTTTTCATGCGTACGGGATTCAGCTCCAGCGTCGTAAATCCGTAATTGTCGAACAGGTCCCAGAGCTTGGGCAGATGCCGCACCAGGGAAGAGATATACCGCTCCGGGCACCCGGTATCCACCAGCGCGTTCGTGATATCGAAAGATTTGATCCCGATAAACGGATCGATCCATACCACCCGCTTCTGCTCCGGAGCCAGGGCTTCCACATCCATGCCCCCGTGCGGACTGATGGTAAAAATGGGTTTGCGTTTCCGCGTGGAGTTGCTGATACTGAAATACACTTCGATGTCCGACGGGACAAACTCTTCGAAAATCACGCCATTGGCACGCACTCTTCTGGATCCCCAGTTGTGGGTTGAAAAATACAGTTCTTCTTTGGCTTTCATCGCGTCCGTCAGACTGTTCACAAATTGTATCAGTCCGGCTTTGCCCTTTTTGCCCACGCCTCCGGTGAAGACCGGCTTCACCACCAGTTTCCCGCATTGATCCAGCATTTGCTGCAATGCCTCCATGGAGGCATCTCCGTCAAGCGATTGCGCGACGGGGAATTCGACCAGCTCAAGCAATCTTGATCCGTACTTTAAACCTGCAATTTGCATACGTTCACCTGTCCGTTCGTTCTGGTTCATTCCCGATAGCATCTCAGGCTGTCTCGATGGGTCGCGGCCGAACGGTGTTCTGTCAGAACACCGCTGGCAGATGCGCCGTCATGGCCGTGACCGGTTCTATATATCAATATTCAAAATAAACTGCATTATCAAGGGAAATTTTGTACCACCCGCAACCGGCAATCGGGTAGAAAAGATCCGGCAGTAAATTTTCATTCCAAAATGCAATGCCCGGAAGCCTTATTTTTATACTTAACACCTTTCAATTTAAAGACATAGTACATTGGTATATTTCTTGCCCTTAAAGCAGATTATCACCATTAACCGGCAAAGGACGTTATGGCCTCGGACACGCAATTCGATCAATTCGTTGAAAAAATCATTATTAAAAACAACCTCGTTAGTGAAGAAAATCTGAAAAAAGCCCGTGCGCTTCATGAAAAACATCCTGAACTGAGGTTCATCGATATTCTGACCCGTACTCAGCTTATCAGCCAAAAACATGCCACGCTGATCGTGCAGAAGTATGGAACCCCGAAAAACCAGTCACAGACATCCCCGGCGCAATCCCAACCGCCCCTGGCTGCCGGATCCTTGCGCCCGGCACCGGAGAATACCGGCGTATCCGTCACCCGAGTCAATGTTTCAGGCAGTCTGAACGACCTGGAATCATATCTGGCCGAGGCAAGAAAACTGGGCGCATCCGATTTTTATATCAATGTCGATTCTTCGCCGGTTGTTCGAAAAAACGGCCGGCTTGTATTCTTCGACGAACCTCCGCTGACTGAGACACAGACCGAATCCCTGCTTTTCAGCTCCCTGACAGAGACACAGAAGGAAGCGCTGAGCGCCAATCTGAACCTGGAAATATGTCTCGATTATCCGGAGCACGGCCGGTATCGCAGCTGCTTTCTGAAACAACGCTGCGGCTGGGAAGGCAGCTTCAGAATCATCAGTCAGACCATCCCCGATTTCGCATCCCTGGGACTGCCCGATAATATCAGGCAATTTACCGATTATACACAGGGGCTGGTTCTGGTCACGGGTCCCAGCGGGTCGGGCAAATCGTCAACACTGGCGGCCATGATCGATCTGATCAATCAGAAACGCGCCGAACATATCATCTCTCTTGAGGATCCCATCGAGTTCAAATACCGGCCCATCAAATCCCATATCAGCCAGAGAGAGGTGGGAAAACACACGCAGAGTTTCAGCAATGCGCTCAGGGCCGCACTCAGGGAGGATCCGGATGTCATCCTTGTCGGAGAAATGCGCGACTTCGAAACCGCCTCCCTCGCCGTGACTGCAGCTGAAACAGGCCACCTTGTTTTTTCCACGCTTCATACGATCGATGCGGCACAGACCATCATGCGGCTGCTGGATTATTTTCCGCCCAATCAGCAGAATCAGATACGCGCCATGGTCAGTGAATCGCTCCGGGGCATTATCTGTCAGCGGTTAATTCCAAATTCCGATGAATCCGGACGCGTTCTCGCACTGGAAATCATGATCAACGTGCCCTCCATCAGCAGTCTGATCCGCGACGATAAACTCTTTCAGATCCGCAACATGATGCGGATCAATCAAAAAAAGGGCATGCAGATCATGGACGGTGCCATTCAGCAATTGCTGCAGAAAAAACTCATTACGACCGAGGAGGCGCATTTCGCCATGGTGGACAGTATGCTGTTTCAACAGCAGAAAAGCGGTATTTAATCCGGGAGTTTTTATGCCTTTGATCGATCAGCTGTGTGACAGAATGCTTGAAATGAGAGCCTCCGATCTCCATCTGCTTCAGGGACAGAAACCGAAACTGCGTGTTCACGGTCATCTGCAGGCCATTGAAGATGAGCCTGTTCTCGATAAGGACCGCATCAAACAGATGCTCGAGGAAATATGCGAATCCTGGCGCTGGGAAAAATATCTGGAAAACATGGATATCGATTTTGCCTATGGACTGGGGGACCGTGGCCGTTTCCGTGTGAACTATTATTATCAAATGCACGGCATGGGAGCCGTGCTCCGGACCATACCTACCAAAATCATGACCATCGAAGAACTGAACCTGCCCCCGGTGCTGAAAAATTTCGCGAAACTGCGTTCCGGTCTTGTACTGATGACGGGACCGACGGGATCCGGCAAATCCACCACCCTGGCTGCGATTATCGACTATATCAATACCAACGAATCCCGGTATATTCTGACCATCGAGGAACCCATCGAGTTCGTTCACCCGAATAAAAAAAGCGTGTTCTGCCAGCGCGAGGTCGGGAAGGATACACACAGCTTTGCTTCCGGGCTGAAAACCGGTGCCCGTCAGAATGCGGATGTGATCCTGGTGGGCGAAATGCGCGATTATGAAACCATCTCTCTGGCCCTCGCGGCTGCATCAATGGGATCCCTCGTTTTCGGGACACTGCATACCAATTCAGCAAGCAAAACCGTGGACCGCATTATCGATGTATTTCCGCCGGACGAGCAGAACAAGGCCAGAACAATGCTGGCCGATACATTGCGGGGTGTTTGTTCGCAAATGCTCCTGCGCTCCAGGGACGGAACGGGCCGTGTGGCTGCCAATGAAATCCTCCTGGCCACACAGGGTCTCTCTTCGAACATCCGTGAAGGCAACAATGCCAACATCCGGAACATTATAATGGCGGGGAAATCCAACGGCATGCAGCTGATGGATGACGCCATCGAAGGATTCTACAAAAAAGGCATCATTTCGGGAGAAGAAGGCTATCTGAAAGCCAACGACAAAAAACGTTTCGAGCAATTTGCCCCCGCTTGATCCGTAATGCCTGTACACTGTCGCTGTCCTGAAACGGCCCGACACATCTGTTTCGCGCGGGCCGTCCCGTTTTTCCGCAAATCCGGGATTTCTTTTTCATTTGGATATCATTGTCATATTCCTTAATTTTTACGTGATGTTCATGATCCGTAAAAATATCTGCCTTCTGCTCATCCTGGCCGGCCTTCTGCAGGCCCAGACTGTCGAGATTCCACTCAATCTTGAAGAAACAGCCGGCGGCCGGGACAGCTTTATCCCCTATTGCAGGATAAAAACACCGGCAATCGCCCTGGCCCTGAGCGGCGGGGGCTCACGGGGACTGGCACAAATTGGCGTGCTGAAAGTACTGGAACGCCATGGCATTCCCGTTCACGCGATCGCCGGCACCAGTATCGGCGCCATTGTCGGCGGCCTCTATTCTGCGGGCTACACGGCTAAGGACCTGGATTCTCTGGCCAGACAGATTTCATGGGATGAAATCATTCATGACACACCGCCCAGACAACAGCTGTTCATGTCGCAAAAATCGGAACGTTCCCGCCATATCCTGCAAATGCGCTTTCAGGGGCTCTCAATCAATATACAGAGCGCTTATACCGGCGGACTCCGCTTCAATGAACTGCTCACGGAGCTGATCTGGAAGGCGCCCTATCCCGTATCACGCAAATTCGATGATTTGCTGATTCCCTTTCATGCAGTTTCCACCGATTTGCTGACCGGAAAAAAAATTGTCCTCTCCGAGGGATCCATGATCGAGGCATTGCGATCGAGCATGACGATTCCGCTGCTGTTTACACCAGTAAAAAAGGACGGGGCCTGGCTGGTGGACGGAGGCCTCGTACAGAATCTCCCTGTCGAAGAAGCCAGGAACATGGGATGCGATCTGGTCATTGCAGTGGACACTTCTTCGAAGATGCGTCAGCCGGAACATCTCGGAGCGCCCTGGGAAATCGCCGATCAGGTCACTACGATTATGTCCCAGCAATCCACCATCAGACAGTATGAGCTGGCCGATGTCGGTATTCAACCCGAACTGAACGATTTTTCGAACACGGACTTTTCCCGCATCGACGAGTTGATCGACGCTGGTGAAAAGGCCGCTGAAAAAGCGATTCCGAAAATTGACAGCATGCTGGCCTCGTGGGACCCTGTAACGGACCAGACCTGTTATCCGGTTCGCCGGATCCTTGTGTGCGGATGCCTGCATACGGACGAACAGGAATGTCTCGAACGGCTCAGCCTGGATATCGATCAACCGGTAAGCCTGACGCAAATTCAATGGGCCGGGCAGCGGCTTTACGAATCGGGCCAGTACACACGGATGCAGGCGTTTCTGGACACATCCCTGCAGGACCTGACTTTTTATGTCACGGAAACCCCGTTTATCCAAAAAATAGAGATCCTGGGAAATACCGTGTTCCCGGATTCACTGATCCTGTCCCTGATGGAAACCGCTGTCCATGAAAATCTCGATATTCAAAAAGGCCGCCGCGACATCCGGCGTCTGCTCACATTGTATCACCGGGCAGGATTTACGCTCGTCCGTCTGCAATCCCGACATGTGGCTGATCAGGTTCTTCATCTTCACATCGATGAGGGCCGGATTCGGAACATCCGGATACAGGGATGCAGCATCACCCGGCCTTTTGTGGTAAAACGGGAGCTGACAATCTCTCCGGATCAGCTTTTCAATATCACCCTGGTCAATCAATCCGTTCGGAACATTTACAGCACCGGTTATTTCAAGGAAGTCGGTTTCGAGGTGTCGCCGCTCGAAGATAATTACGATCTGGTATTTCATGTGAGCGAATATCAATATACTCTGGCCAGAATCGGGCTGCGCTACGATCTTGAAAGAAAAACCAAGGGATTCGTCGAAATCATGCGGGACAATATATTCGGCATCGGCGCAGAAGGTTTTCTCACCGGATTAATCGGATCCCGTGATGTCTCCACCACTCTGGGGCTGAGAGCCGACCGGCTGTACAACTCCTTTCTGACCTCCTCTCTCGAAATCGGTTGCCGTAAATCCCAGTATACGTACTACGATGAAATGGAACGGGCGGGCGAATACTCCATTTCCCAGTTTTTTACGGTTCTGGGTGCGGGCCGCCAGATGCAGCGCCTGGGAACCGTTATTCTTGAAATCCGGTCCGAAATTTTTCATGTGGATTCAGATACATGGATTCCGGTGAATCTGGACAGAACCTTTCTGCAGACCATCTGCATCCGATCGGAAGTGGACACACGGGATCGTATGCCGTTTCCCAATAAAGGCAAGTACCATCACCTGCAATATGAAACATCGGCCCGATTTCTGGGCAGCGAAGTCAATTTCGCCAGATTGAGTTCATGGATGGAATCCTATTATCCGCTGCGCAGGAACATGGTCTTTCATCCCAGGATCTTCTGGGGCACTGCCGATCTGAGCACACCCTTTCCAAAAAATTATTCCCTTGGAGGATTACACAGCTTTTTCGGTCTGGCTGACAGGGCGCTCATCGGGAAACGGTGCTTCCTGTTCAGCCATGAAATCCGGGCACGCCTGCGATGGATTCGGGGCCTGGAAAGTTATCTGTCCTTGCGATATGATTTCGGAGGCGTATGGGGAAGGTATTCGAAAATCGAGGAAAAAGATTTTAAACACGGCATCGGAGTCGTTCTTTCCCTCAATTCCTTTGCCGGTCCGCTTCAATTTGCTGCGGGCAGAACCAGTGAAGGCCGTCACCGTCTGTATCTGTCTCTGGGACATGACTTTTAAACGGGGCAGAATCGGATAAAAAAAGCCCCGTTCAATCATGAACGGGGCCGAATATACCTTGATTCTTCAACCGGTTTTTAATTGCCCGGATTGTTAATACCTCTTCTGATATTCTGCAGGCGCCGGATATCCAGTTCCCGGTTCCACTTGACCCACGGTGTCTGCTCATCGGCATCCTGTAAAGTAAAACCGCCGAAATTGACAATCTCCCCGTCCTTGCTCACCGTGATCTCCTGCATGGCTTTCACGATCTTGACCCATTCATCAGCGGTCACCTGTCTCGGACCCTGGACCTGGGTCGGGCCCTGAACCTGTGTCGGCTTCAGGGATCCGGTCTGCTCTGACTTCAATATCTGCTGCGGCTTTTTACGAAGCTGAACTTCACCTTCATACACCTTAAGATGCGTCGTGGAGTCTTCGTCGACGCCCAGCCGTAATACGGTTCCCGTAATCGCTGCGGCAGCGACCGGTGCGGATATGTCGAATTCCGTATTGGCTTCTATCTGATGGACGTTTGCCCACAGCTCGCCCTGCTCAACGGACAGGCTCGTTTTGACCTTTTTTTCTTTTGTTTCCTCATACAGGCGTACAATATCCACAATGGTACGGGGCGCCAGACGGATTAAATCCAGCTCGGCCAGATCCACTTCAGCCCTGGACTCAATATAGGTTCTGACTTTATCCCCGGAAAGCACTTCGGTATTGACGGGTGCGTTCTGCCAGCCCTCTTCTGCAATCGGTTTTCTCTTGACCTGTCCGTCTGCGTAAGTGACCACACCCTTTTTGGCATCCTCCGCGCCTGTCAGAATACACATGTTCCCGAGAAGAAAAAGACCCATGATCATGCACATCGATCGCTTTGTCATTTTACTTTCCTCCTACCCCCTCTTCGGGATAATAGCGACTGTACACCAAATCAACGAGCTTGATCGCTTCACGTGAGAACGGATCGACGTCCCTCTTGAAAAGCTCGTTATCGATCAAAATTTTCGCAACGCGCCAACTCTCGGACTCCTCAAGTTTGTTCATCAGATGATCATAGGCATTTTGATCGTTCCCGAAAAGTTTTTTCACAAAAACCTTTTCCGTCTTTGAATCGATCATCTGACGCAGTCCGGTATGGGCCGAAAAAGTTTTATCTTCCAGGCCCCGGCTTCCGGAAACGTTCATATCGCTGGCCGGACTCTGATCGCGCCGGATAATACGCATCTGCTTTTTGGGCTGTGGTTTTTCCTCGGATTTTCTTTCCGGCGCAGGCGCAATGTTTTTCGGTTCAGGCGGCTTCTCAGGGGCCTTCTCTGAAGAGTCGTCCTGAATTAACGTTTCACTTCCAAGCACATCATCCAGGTCCCATCCTTCATCCGGCTGATCTTTTTTGGTTTCAGGAGGTTTGATCTTGACATCATCGGTAAAAGCGCCCGTTTCAGTGGATCCGACGATATCGTCCAGATCGACGGCTTCATCCTGATTCACTTCATTCAATTCCAGATCTTCCATCTGCATGGGGGATTCTTCAATCTGAAACTCGGGCTCTGGTCCGGATTTCTCCTCCTCATCGTCGGCCGGCTCCATAAACACTTTATCTTCAAATCCTTCGGGTTCTTCTTTCGCAATTTCTTTGGCATCTTCAAGTATGTTTTCAAAACTTTCGATCTCAGTCGGCTCAGGAACGGGCTCGGCCGTCTTCGTGGTCTGCTGTTCGTTCTGGGAAAATTCCGATTTCAGTTCCAGATACCGTTTCAGCGTCATCTCCAGTTCAACGGCATCAAACTCTTCCTTGCCCAGTTTCATCTCCACATCCACGGCACGGCGAAAACTCCATAAGTTCCGGTCCGCCATGAATTCCTGAACAACCTGACCTTCGACACGGCCCACCTCTTCTCCCTTGGCTTCGGACAGAAAATCCGTGAGTACCGAAAAATCATGAATCACGAGTTTCAGGGGTTCCGACTCCGTTTTCCTGTGAAGAATCTCGTTGATCAGATTGCTGTATTCGTCGCTTTCTATCGATGTATGGCTGAGCCGTCTGCATTCTTCGATCAGCAGTTCCGCATAGGACAATACCTTATAGAAAGGACTCAGACTGATATCCATTTCTTCAAGCGAAATACTGTTCTGCCCGTCAAACAAAATCCGGCGCATGGTATCCACCGGTTTGACAATGTAATCCATGCGAAGAATCAGAGCACTGCGAAGAACCTGTTCCACTTCTTCATCCGAAAAACAGGCCACATCACGAAAGACCTCATGAAACCGGTCTTTCAGATGTGTCAGATCTTTGTCTGTGAGATCAAAATGGGGGGTCGCCTGTACGACGATCGGGGATTCGGTCTGGATATACTTCTCCACATGACCTTGGAATATCGATTTGATGAACGGGGGAATGGCCGTATCTGCAGAAATCTTGTTGAAGCGTACCTTCGTGTTTCCGGCAAGTAACCGTTTTTTCAAGCTGGTTATCAGAACGATTGTCTCGTTTTCCCACATGGCATTAACCCTTCTAAACGTCCAAGAGAATGTTCGCTTCCCACCAGGGACCTTTGGTTTTCACATAGAAATTATGGCGTGTGACCGCCTTGACTTCATTGCAAATTCTATGCCTGGTTGTATCTAAAGATTCTCCAACCAGATAACCCTCTAAAAAGTATGGTGCTGCCTTCTTCTCTGAAAGGTTATGCTTTTCAATATGAAATTGATTAAAAACCAATCCTTTATCGATTAAAAAAAGTATCTCTCTCAGCCATCGATGCAACAGCTCTTCCGGCGTGTCCGCTTTCAATGAAATGGCCTGTTTCTGCACACTCTCAATCGTCGATAAATCCACAACCTGAGACATCATGGCCACGGCCGCTTCCCGAAACAGTTCCGGGCCGTCCGTTCCCCATACTTTCAGGCCCACATCCGCCGTATGATCCACAATTTTAAAGCCGCTGCTCAAACCATCTCCAATGTGTTGAAATCATCCCTCATCCGGCGCTGCCCGCAGATGCCATATCAACGGGCTCTGTCCGGGATGCCGGGCTTAAATATCATCATCACGCACAACGCGTGCCACATCTGCCACTTCATCATCATCTCCCAGCCGGATCAGCCTTACCCCCTGCGTGTTTCTTCCCAGCACCTTGATTTTATCGATTTGCTGCCGAATGACCAGGCCTTTGGCCGTGATCATGAGCAGATCGTCCGAATCGAGCACATCCATGATGGCAATCATCAGGCCGATCTTATCGCTGGTTTTCATGGTAATAATGCCCTTACCGCCCCGCCGTGTGATTCGATAATCCCCGATGGCCGACCGCTTTCCGTATCCCTTGTTTGTCACGACCATCAGGGTACCGTCCCGCCTCACGACCACCATGCCGACGACCTGGTCATCCTTGCCCAGATTGATCCCTTTCACACCGGCTGCCGTTCTTCCCATCGGACGGACATCCGTTTCATGAAAACGGATGGCCAGGCCGTGCCGGGTTCCCATGACAATATCCTGAGTGCCGTCGGTCAGCTGAACCGCGATCAGCTCATCCTCATCATGAATCGTGATCGCATTGATTCCCACGCGCCGCGGATTGCTGAATTCACGGATATGGGTTTTCTTTGTCATGCCCTGACGTGTGGCCATGAACAGAAACTGATCCGTGTCAAAGGACTTGACCGGAACAAAGGCCGAAATTTTCTCGCCCTTGTCCACGCTGAGTACATTGATAATGGCCCGGCCCCGAGAGCCCCTGCCTGCCTGTGGAATGGCATGCACTTTGAGCCAGTAACATTTGCCGCGGTCACTGAAAAACAGGATGAAATGATGCGTCGAGGCGATGAAGAGATGCTCGATCTGATCTTCCTGTTTTGTATCCGCTCCGATCACGCCCTTGCCGCCGCGGTTTTGCCGTTTATATCCGGAGACCGGGAACCGTTTGATATATCCCGAGTGGGATATGGTAATCACCATATCCTCCTCGGCGATCATGTCCTCCACTGAAAATTCTTCTGTTTTGGCCACGATTTCCGTGCGTCTCTCGTCTGAAAACTTTTCACCGATTTCTTTAAGTTCGTCCTTGATCAACGTCATCTGTTTTTCACGGCTGTCCAGAATGCCCTTCAGTTTCGCAATCAGTTTGATGAGATTGAGATACTCTTCCTCGATTTTCTTACGTTCCAGACCCGTCAAACGCTGCAGCTGCATCTTGAGCACATGATCGGCCTGTATTTCGGAGAGACCGAAACTTTTCATCAATCCGGTTTTCGCGGTTTCCGGATTTCTGGATTTTTTAATGAGTGCGATAATGGCATCGATATTATCCAGGGCGATTTTCAGCCCCTCCAGAATATGCGCCTCTTTTTCAGCCTTCTCCAGTTCGAATTTCGTTCGGCGCAGAATAACTTCATGGCGGTGATCAATGAAACACTGAAGGAAGGACTTAAGATCCAGAACCTTGGGCACTCCCTTGACCAGCGCCAGCATGATCACGCCGAATGTGGTCTGCATCTGCGTGTGCACATAAAGCTGGTTCAGAATGACCTGGGCCACCGCGTCACGCTTGAGCTCGATCACGATCCGCATGCCGTCCCTGTCCGATTCGTCACGTATGTCCGAAATCCCTTCGATTTTTTTGTCTTTCACCAGTTCTGCAATGGATGCGATCAGATTGGCCTTGTTCACCTGATACGGAATTTCATTAATGATAATGGATTCCTTGTTCCCGCGGCCCTTCTCAAGGGTTGCCAGGGCCCTGACCGAGATTCTGCCGCGGCCCGTTTTATAGGCTTCGATTATCCCGTTGACGCCGTATATGATTCCGCCTGTCGGAAAATCCGGTCCCTTGATATGCTCCATCAGGGTTTCGATCCGGCTGTCCGGACGGTTGATCAGTGTTATGACCGCATCGATCACTTCCCCCAGATTATGCGGGGGAATATTGGTGGCCATGCCCACGGCAATACCCGACGCCCCGTTCACCAGAAGATTCGGGAACAGGGCCGGCATCACCACCGGCTCATTCATGGACTCGTCGAAATTGGGTACAAAGTCTACCGTGTCTTTTTCCAGGTCCTTGAGTATGGCCTCTGAAATCGCATTGAGCCTGGCCTCCGTATACCGCATTGCCGCTGCGGAATCCCCGTCCACTGAACCAAAATTCCCCTGACCGTCCACCAGGGGATAGCGCAATGAAAAATCCTGAACCATCCGGACCATGGATTCATAAACCGCCGAATCTCCGTGCGGATGAAATTTTCCGAGAACATCGCCCACAATACGTGCGGATTTACGATACGGACGGTTGTAACGCAGTCCCAATTGGTGCATGCCGTAGAGGATTCGCCGGTGCACGGGTTTCAATCCGTCGCGGATATCGGGAAGCGCGCGTGAGACGATGACGGACATCGAATAATCGATGTACGAATTTTTCATCTCGTCTTCTATATAAATCGGGATAACACGATCTCTTTTGTCAGTCATTTCTCATCCATTCATGAATATTGAATTTACAGTTTGACGGAACATGTCCCGGGCCGTTTCGGTTTCAAAAGGACCCGATGTGCATATCGAGAAGCCAAAGAATGATTTATATATCCAGGTTCCTGACATACTCGGCATTTTCTTCAATAAATTCCCGCCGCGGTTCCACCTTGTCACCCATCAGGATGGAAAATATGTGATCCGCTTCCACGGCATCATCGATGGTCACCTGCAATATGGTCCGGCTTTCGGGATCCATGGTGGTTTTCCATAGCTGTTCCGGATTCATTTCGCCCAGACCCTTGTATCGCTGAATGCCCACGCCGTCCTTGCCGAGTTTCTTGACTGCCTCGTCCCGTTCGTCATCGTTGAAGGCATACATCTCCTGCTTTCCCTTTTTCAACAGATACAGCGGAGGCTGTGCAATATAGATATGTCCCTGTTCGATCAGCTCACGCATATACCGGAAGAAAAATGTCAGCAGCAGCGTACGTATATGCGATCCATCCACATCCGCATCTGTCATGATGATGATACGGCCGTACCTCAGCTTGTCCAGATCGAAGGCATCGCTTCCGATGCCGGTGCCGAGGGCCGCGACGATCATCTGAATTTCATTGTTGTTCAGTATCTTTTCGAGGCTCGCTTTTTCCACGTTCAATATTTTACCCCGAAGCGGCATGATGGCCTGAAACTGCCTGTCCCTTCCCTGTTTCGCGGAACCGCCGGCCGAATCGCCCTCAACCAGATACAGCTCGCAATGGTCCGGATCCTTGATGGAACAGTCGGCCAGTTTTCCGGGCAGATTGCCGGATTCGAGTGCTGATTTTCTCCGCGTCAGATCCCGCGCTTTTCTTGCGGCTTCCCTGGATTTTGCAGCCAGCAGCGCTTTCTGAATGATTCTTTTGGCCACCGGAGGATTTTCTTCCAGATATTCTCCCAGCGCTTCGCCTACGACCGATTCAACAATACCTTTCACTTCCCCGTTACCGAGCTTCGTCTTGGTCTGCCCTTCAAACTGCGGATCGGATACTTTCACACTGATAATGGCCGTCAGGCCTTCCCTGACGTCGTCCCCGCTTAAAGTGGAAGTTTCATTCTTGCCGTTCTTCAGCAGGTTGTTTTTCTGGCCGTAAAAATTCAGTGTGCGTGTGAGCGCCGCCTTGAATCCAACGAGATGCGTGCCCCCCTCGATCGTCGGAATGTTGTTTACAAAACTGAAGATGTTTTCCTGATACGTATCCACATATTCAAACGCCACATCCACTTCCACATTTTCGCGGACATTTTCAATCAGAATGGGTTTTTTATGAATAGCCGTCCGGGTCGAGTCCAGATACAGAACAAATTCCAGGAGACCCCCCTTGGCATGAAACAGTTTTTCCCGGTTGTCGCGCTCGTCCCTGAGCAGTATTTTCAGGCCCTTGTTCAGAAACGCAAGCTCCATAAACCGCTGACTCAGCGTTTCGAAATTGAACTTCGGATTCCTGAAAATCGTGTGATCCGGTTGAAAGGACACTTCGGTTCCGCGCCTGTTTTTCCGGGTGTCTTTCGTCACCTTCATGTCGAATTCCGGAACACCGCATTTGTATTCCTGCTCATGAATTTGGCCGTCCCTGTAAACCCGCACGCGGCACCATTCAGAGAGTGCATTCGTACAGCTGACGCCGACGCCATGCAAACCGCCGGATACCTTGTAACTGCTTGCGTCGAATTTACCTCCGGCATGAAGCGTTGTCATCACAACCTCGAGCGCAGGCCGCTTTTGAACCGGATGAACATCCACGGGTATGCCGCGGCCGTTGTCGAGTACGGTTATTTTATCGTCCGCATGAATGGTGACGTGTATCTCGTTGCAATGCCCGGCCAGGGCCTCATCCACACTGTTGTCGACAACCTCATATACGATATGATGAAGACCCCGCACACCCGTATCGCCGATGTACATGGCGGGGCGCTTCCGTACTCCTTCGAGGCCTTTCAGGACAACGATCTTTTTTGCATCATACTGTTCATGCGTCATACAATATATTTCCTCAAATTAAGATAATCTCTTCCACGGCCTGAATACCAAGCCGCTTGTTGATCTTTACAATGATTTCCGGTAAATGATACAGCAACTCATGCCGCCAGACATCGTTCGTCACCCGCACGATGAGTTTTGTGCCAGACATGCTTTTAGGTTCCGTCACTTCAGCGATCCCGGGTCCGACTATTTCGGGCCAAAGTGCGATTGCTTTGTAGCGCTGAACCGGTGCTTCAATTCCCAGATCATGAATGGCGGTTTTTAAAATGTTGCCAAGAGATTCCACGTTCAGGAGCTGAGTTTGATCGGCATCAATAACATCATAAATGATTCATCTTCAATTTGTTTTACCGGTGAGATCAATGCTGCACTGATTGGACTCTTTAATTGAAATGTGATTTCATCCGTATCGATCTGTTTCAGGATATCGGACAGATACTGCGCGTTAAATCCGATTTCCATGGATTCATCATGATAGTCCACCTCCAGCTCCTCACGCGCCTCTCCGCCCATATCGATATCTTCGGACTGAATCGTGAGTTTTTCTGAATCCAGTGAAAACCTGATCTGACGTGTAAGCTGACTCGAAAACAAGGAAACGCGTTTGACGGATGCCGCCAGCAACTGTTTGTCGACTATCAGTTTCTTATCATTATCCCTTGGAATGACGCGATCGTAATCCGGATACTGGCCCTCGACCAGGCGTGTATATAAAATGGTGCCGCCAAATTCCATACATAAACCGCTTTTATCGATAACGAGACGCGTCTGATCCCCGTCACTTAAATTCTTCAATGCTATCTGAACGGCTTTCGGAGGAACGATCATTTGAATGGATTCGACCGTGCCCTTATATCCGGTATCCACGATTTTAGACAGGCGGTGACCGTCCGTGGCCACCATTCTGAATTCATTGCCCGCGATCTGCAGGAACACGCCCATTAAGGCCGGCCGCAGCTCGTCTGCAGAAACGGCAAAAATGGTTTTTGAAAACATTCTCGCCAGTTTGCCGCTGGAAACCTCGACCACGTTTTCCTCGATCGGAACCGGTATTTCAGGGAAATTTTCCTTGGATATGCCCGATATCTGATAAAACCCCTGATTCGTGGTTATTTTAATTTTATATCCTGAATCCGATTCCATTTGTATGGGGATATCGGGCAGCGATCTGACCATTTCCGTGATGACCCGGGCCGGTAAAGCCACCGCACCGGTTTCTTCGACCGATTGGGTATTGACTTCCGTTGTTACGGTGACTTCCAGATCGGTCCCCGTGATCTTCAGTTTCTGATCGGCAATTTCAAACAGCAAATTTTCTAAAACAGGGGTTGTGGATTTTGCCGGAACAACACCTGCGATTTTCTGTAATCCTTCCAGTAATTCGTGCTGAACAATGGTAAATTTCATGCGCCTTGCCCTCCTGGATTAAATCATCCCAAATCATTCCCTGGATATCGGGCCGTCAATGGGTGAACGGACCGGGCCCACAGGTCGTGCGAATCCGCTCTGACACCCTTCTGACATGGTTGGGTCCGGGATTAACCATCTAATTATTATAATAACTTTTTAGATAATGTTCAAGAAAAATGTTTTATAAGGAGGCCACTTCGATTTTCTTTTTCAGTGTATCGATGGTTTCCTTGATCCGGTGATCGTTCTTTCCGTTTTTCAGGAGTTCTTCAATGGTTCGATTGGCATGAATGACAGTGGTATGATCCCTTCCGCCGAAATGAAGACCGATGCTTTTCAAAGAATAGTGGGTCATTTCTTTGGACAAAAACATGGCAACTTGTCTGGCAAGGGCAATTTCCTGCTTTCTGCTTTTACCGCGCAGCAAGTCATCCGGTATCTGATAATATTCACACACGACACGCTGTATTTCTTCGATCGAAATATCTTTTCGCTTGGTAATCAAGATATCCTTCAGTACCATTTTCGCCAGATCCAGATTAATATCGACACCCCTGAGAGAGGAAAAGGCCAGCAATTTAATGAGGGCTCCCTCCAGTTCCCTGATATTGGATGTAATATTGATGGCCACAAATTCAACGATTTCCATGGGCAGGTCGATACCGTCGAATTCCGCTTTCTGCTGAAGAATTGCAATGCGCGTTTCCAGATCGGGCGGCTGTATTTCTGCGACGAGGCCCCACTGAAACCGGGAAATCAGCCGTTCTTCCAGACCCTTGAGTTCCTTGGGCGGCCTGTCGGAGGAAAGTACGATTTGTTTTCCTTTCTGATGCAGGGCGTTGAATGTGTGAAAAAATTCCTCCTGTGTTCTTTCCTTGGCCATAAAAAACTGGATGTCGTCGACAAGGAGTATGTCCACGTTCCTGTAAAGCTGACTGAATTCGGTGGTTCTGTTGTTCTGAATTGAATTGATAAAGTCGATCGTGAACTTTTCGCTGGAAACGTATTTGATCCGGTTGGCTGTATGATGCTCCCTGGCAAAATTCCCGATTGCCTGAATGAGATGGGTTTTGCCCAGTCCGACGCCCCCGTACAGAACGAGGGGATTGAACGATGTTCCGCCCGGTGCCTCTGAAACGGCCAATGACGCCGCCTTGGCGAACTGATTGCCCTTGCCCTCGACGAATGTATCGAAGGTATATCGTGAATTCAGATGTGTATCCTCGCCCATATACCTGCCGGCCGTCGTTTTCGGCGGTTCGACAACGGCATGCTGCCGCTGTTCGTTTCTCTGTATAATACTGTAAACCGGAACGGCTTCATCGCCCAGTACCTGAGAAAGTGCCTGCCGGATGATATGGGGATAATGCTCCTCCAGCCACTCATAAAAGAACTGGCTCGGGACCTGAACGGTCAGTTTTCTGCCCTCGACACGCAGCGGCTCAATCGGCAGAAACCATGTCCTGAAACTCTGCGGATTGACCTGCTCCTGGATCAATCCGAGCGCATCCTTCCATACCTGATCGGGGTCCTGGTTATCCACAGACAGGGGGAGGTTATCCACATCCGGCCCCATATTCTTCTCCTTTGGAACAAAACATCGTGACAGTAACAATCAGGTTCTATATAAACCACTGTTTTTCAATTGTATATGAAAAATGCCGCTTTATTAAAAAACCGAACTATGTTGTTTAATTTCAATAAGAAATAAGGCGCTGTTACAACTTCAGGGAATTATGCACAACTTATCCACATGGCTTGTTTTCTGGTTTTTGGCCCTGATAATATATGAAAAACCTTTTGAATGTCAAGCGAAATCTCAACGAAAATCAAGAAATTTTTGACAAAATTGACTGGACCAGTTCCCGTTCTTTCCAGAGCACGCATCCGCCGCCTTTTTCCCTGGACAATTCCGGAACCTCCCTTATCTTTTCACATAATTTGGACTGCAGTGCCTCTCTGAGAGACTGGTCCCTGACATTGCTGTCCGAAAATGGAGCAAAGGGACAGGGCTCCAGATCGCCCCGTGCATTGATATGAACAAATCCCCTTCCCGCGGACAGGCAGCCGCCCACATCGTCTTCATCCCAGGGCACGGCAATAAACAGGGATGCGTATTTTTTCCTGTATTGACTCATCATCGGCCTGACCCCGGACCGCTGCTCCCCGGTCAGCACCCAGTGATCCGTACCCGGCTGGGTCGGTGTGTATTCGAGAAAGAGAAAAAACCGGCAGCCCATGCCCGCGCATTGGCCGATAAACACCTCATCCGTGATGGTTGAAAAGTTGTTACTTGTCATGGTCAGAGAAAGACCGAAAAATATGCCCGCTTTTTTCATTTGGGCCATCGTCTGTTCGAGCTGTGCAAATGTCCCTTCTCCGCGGCGCTGATCCGTCTCCGCCTGGTTGCCCTCGAGGCTGATCAGGGGGACCACATTTTTCTGTTTTATAAACCGGCTCAAAATATAATCATCGATCATGGTGCCGTTTGTAAAGACCATAAAAATGAGTTCAGGATACCTGTTCATGATGTCCAGCAGCACCGGCCTTAAAAGGGGCTCGCCGCCTGCAATGACAAAAAAGGAGACGCCCAGCTCCTTTGCCTCGCGTGTGATTTCCCAGAGTTTATCATCGCTCAGCTCATGTCCGTCCGACTTGTGAAAAGACTGGTTGTAACAGCCGGAACAATGTAAATTGCATTCATTCGTGATACTGAAAATCAGTATGGGCGGAACCAGATATCCCTCACGCCGCCAGCCTTTCCTCACCCTTG
>JAFGGN010000080.1 GCA_016930535.1 bacterium | reverse complement strand
ATAAACAGCCGGGCATAACAGGATCAAGACGAGTCCTGTCACAAAAATACGCGACAACAATGATAATACTGCTTCAGAGGCTTTCATTATTTCCCCCTGTCTGAGAATATGAATTCAAAGTGATAGGTATCGTGAACAAAGATGCATCAGTAAAATAAGGCCAAATTATTGAAATGCAATTAAATTTCTGCGGCCATATATTGATTATCAGAAACGGGGGAAATATTGATAAAATGAAAGATTAAAGAGCAAAGACCAAAGAACAAAGACAGGGGACAGCCGATGCGTGAAACGGAGAAATGTGAAACGGAGAGACGGAGAAAAAGATAGAGAAAACTGCAGAGAACACAGAGAATTATATTATGTAGGACGGTCGTCCCGGCCGTCCATGTCACGCGGTCAGCGCTCCACCGTCCGCGATCGATTATTTAAATCTCCGATTCTCCCTGTCTCCGTTTCACCGACGCTGTTTACAGCGCCTGGTTACGGCGCCTGATTGCAGCCTGTTGTCATCGGCCAGCGGTTTGTATGTCAGTGATCCCCGTTCAGCAGGTAGTCCGCGGCGAGCACGAGAAAAAGAAAATTGGATGCGCCGCCTCCCATGACATATTCGGTCTGCTGCCAGAAAAACGGCCATTCCTTCAGTTCGGGCAGGTCCGGCCGGATCAGAGCCGTGCCTGAAACCACGCCGCCGGGGATATAGGACCAGTCGGCCCGGTTCACGCCGTATGCGACCAGGATGGACCTTGATCCCACACCGGACGCGAAGGAAGCGGTGTTGGATCCGGGATGACAGCCCAGTACAAAATTTAATGCGTTGAGCATGTCTTCTTCCGGGAAAATATCCGGAAATCCCTTATGCAGAAAATACTGGCCAACTCCGAAATTCTGAATGCCCCATCCGGCTCCCCAGATCCTGGGCTCGAACGGAACGCCGAAAGGATTGCGCGTTTTCTGTTCGTCCAGCGTCTTTTTATATTCGACCATGGCCTCCCGGATGAACCGGGTCAGATCCGGATCGTCCAGAGCCGGAACAATGCGTCCTATAATCGGCGCGTTCCAGCGAAGGCCGCGTATCATGAACTCTTTCTGAGCGGTTAAAAAATTTTTATAGGTTTCCTCGTTCGTGGTGAACCAGAGTTCGGCGGCGGCATTGATTTTGAAGCGGGCGTCCGATTGTTTATTGGAGTCCCAGAGCGCCCCGGCTGCTGAAAGGCACCGGGCTGAAAGGGCCGGATCATGGTGTTTCAGCACTCTTGCGGCTGCGGCCAGGGATGCCGCAACCTGGAGTTCCCTTCGTGGATTTTCTTCGGTGAACACCCACCGGTCGTCCCTGACACCCGAGCGGAAGCCGTCGGTTTCATGTTCATCCAGTGCCGCATCGTATACCCGGTTGTCCGTCATCGTGGATCCGTCCCCCAGGAGCACGTATTGTCTCAGGGTCGGACAGATGATGCCGCGGTAAAGCCGGCCCAGGGACTGATATCCGCCCAGAATGGCCAGAACACCATGTTCGATCTGCTGGAGCATATCCGGTTTGCCGTCCGGCTGATGAATTTCCACGAGATGATGTTTCTGATCCACGGTGGTGGCGTCTTCATCCACATGGAACGCTTCGTAGGCCAGCGACAGCATATGCACAGTGCCGGCCTGGCTTTCCACGCGCAGGTCATAATCACCGGCATCGTGCCATCCGCCCTGGTTGAGTCCGGGCACCGGGTCACCCGGCTGAAAGTCTGTCAGTGTGGCCGGGCCCTGAGAATAGCCGTCGAAATGATTGTGATTTATAGGGGCCATGAGAGCATCATCCATATGACACAGGCCGTGCCATACGCGGTACTTGTCCATGACCTTCATGTGGCACATCTGTACAGGCAGGAAATACTCGAGCGTGGGCTGCCATACATGCCTCTGATAGACATTTTTGTCTATGCGGAAAGGCTCCGAATCTGAATCTCCGCAGTTCAGCCTGTAAATCCCCGGATCGGTGATTTCGGTAAAATCGAACTGGTAATAAGTATATCTCAGGAAATCGCCCCAGGATTCCGGCTGTTTTTTCAGAATTTCCGTTTTCTGACCATCCGGTTGTATGCGGCTCAGTATGACCGGATATTTACTGTCGTCCCGTTTATCCGTTTCAATCACCGCAATTTTCCGCTGGTCCGGATGATAACCGATCTGTGATATATGAATCACCGGAGCGGATTTCCAACCGGGGATCAATGAGGGTGTAACAATCCACTCGACTGCGTTTCGCGTCGTATTTTCCGGGATCAGGGATCGTACGATGAACCAGCCGTTGTTGTGTATTCCCCTGCCGTCGATCAGCAGGAGCGGTTCCTGAAGACTTTCAATCGTACAGCGCCGGGCCTCGGATTCGGGAGCGATGGTCAGGATGCGGCCCTCAGCCATGGGCAGTATCTGTACCTCATCCTGTGCATCGACGGTCATCGGACCGTTGGCCTGTGGCGGAAACAGGCCGGATTGGTCGTCCATGGTGTACATCTTTCCGAAAAGCATACCCGGGAACAGCTCGAGGTTGAAACCGATCCGGCCGATCCATTCAGCCGGGAGCGGCGCTTCAAGGTCCACAATGATTCTGAAACGTTTTCCTTCTGCAGCCACACGTACCGTGTATGCGAAATGCAGGTCCGGGTAATCGATGGGATTGAATCCCTTTTTATCGCGTGAAGAATCGGGGAACGAAAGGGAAACCTCGATTTCGTTCCTGTCTCGGTGAATGGTCCGTTTTCCCATTTTCGGAATGGGCTGCCATTGTCCGGGCGAAGGTTCGAGCCGCAGATCCCCGTTGGCCACCACCCGTTCGCCATGCTGGATGATGGTCACACCGCCCTGATGCCCTTCCGGATAAAAATCGTGGAACACCATGACATTCAGCCCGGGGCATTCGAAGTACTCGGAATCGTTGATGCGCAGGTCCGGTTCTGAGGCCGTCAGAATGGCAGTGAAACATAAAAATGCGGTAAAATACTTTAAATCGGGCATGGCGGTCTCTCCATTGTCTGAACCCTGAAATATAAATAAAAAACGGAAGAGGTGGGACGTGTATTTGAAATATTTACTAATTTTAACAATTTTTACATTTTAAACCAGACAGCAAAAACGAGAGCGATCGTCAGGAGCAGCAATGTATGGGTCGTATAGATGATGGTATTTTTTACATGTTGCATGGAGGGATTTTCCATCATTCTGAACCAGGCAAAAAAAACCGGGATTCCGGTTATCCACATGATCATAATCCAGGGGGATGTCAGTCCCGTTGCCGGCAGCATGACGATGCTGACGTAAAATACGGATAAAACGGATCCGAGCAACCAGCCCGCACGCCGGGGCCCGAGAACCGCCACCGGCGTATTTTTTCCCGCTTCCCGGTCCGCCTTCCAGTGAAAATAATCGTGTTCGAGCAGTATTGCGGCTGACAGTAATCCGTGCGGCAGTGAGATCATGACCGGTCCGGAGATGGATTTCATGTCCTTTACCAGCGAAGCATAGGCAGCCACAGCCGGAATCCATCCGAAACCGAACAGGCAGGAGAGTTCGCCCAGCCCGTACCCGCGGTATGCGAGTTTCAGGGGCGGCGCCGTATAGAAGAAAGCCAGGAAAAGTCCGGCCATGAACACGATACCGGTCACCGGGTGGGCCATCGAACTCAACAGAATTCCCGAGATGCCAGCGATACCTGAACAGGCGAGGGCGAAGAGACGGAGTTCTCCGGGCGTGCATTCCCCCCGAAGCAATGTACCCGGCGTGGTGACCCAGGAATCCGGCTGACGCATTGCGCTGCGGTCCGCCCCCTGCAGATAATCGTATATTTCATTGAATGTGAAAGCCGAAGCGTGCAGGCAGAGAATGCCTGCCAGGCAGAGCAGAAATTCCGGCATGTGCCAGGAGCCGTCGCGGGCACCCAGAATGAGGCCTGCAGAAAACGGCATGAGTGTCAGGGGAAGGGCAGCCGGGCGGGCTGCCCTCAAGTATCGGTGCATCTCCCTTATGCTGCGGCTAACGCTGCAAAGCCTGCTGTTTTTCTTTGCCGGTGTATCCGCATTGGGAGCATTTGACATTGTTTTTGAACCACACAGGAATGAGGGGTATCCAGAAAATATGGATGAATGTCACTTTTTTAACAGGTTTCAGGCTTCCTGTCTGTCCGCAACCGGGACAGGCGGAATGAATGTGCCCGTCTGCGCTTCTGTCGAAGTGAATCTGTTTCAATCCATAAAATATAATTGGCATACCTGTCTCCCTTGAATGGTGAATTGGATTATTTCAACAGCAGCATTTTCCGGGTCACGATTCCGTTTTCCGATATCAATGCGGCCATATAGATTCCTGATTCGAGTCCCGAACCGCTGAATTGCACGGTGTGCTGACCCGCAGGCTGATTTCTGTTTGAAAAAGTCCGGACCAGCTGGCCCCTGCTGTTATAAATATTCAGTGTTATATCAGCCATTCCGTGGAGTATATACCGGATCGCCGTATCCGGATTGAACGGATTGGGGTAATTCGAAAGCAGTTCCATATTCGACGGGACCTGTACTCTTTTTCGTGATTTCACTGAGGTTTCGATATTGTCGGCATAAATCGTATCTGAAATCACCTCGACGCCGTCCATATAACCCATGATATAGTAGGAATGGGCAGCGCCGGATTTCAGACTGACCCTGTAATCCGTCTTGTCTTCCACACCTTTATAACCGGTCATCTGAAGAAATCCTTTTTCATCCCAGGCATCCCTGAAGAGTTTCATTTTTTCACCGGCATTATAATAGGGAGTAAAAACGAGGTTGTAGTATTTGTAGGTTTTCGATTCCCTGTCCGGAACCAGAGACATGGTAAAGGCATGATGCGCACCGTTCGCAGCCATGGCCTGGAATTCCGTAATATGTATCTCGGATCCCGGCGTGCTGGAACCGGTCACGGTGAGCCTGAAATACTGCAGGGACTGCGGATCGATCGTACCGGTGACCGCAGGGGTTTCCGTATCGGTGCGGCCGGATTCGTCCACGAGAAGCGTCCATTCATTTCCGTTCAGCGAGCCTTCGATCGTGAACTGGATACCGAGCTCTGCGGATGCCGGGAAATTTACGGCGAAAGCATCGATTGTCTCCGGCGCTTCCAGCGTGATTGTTGCCGTTGCGGGCAGTGTATCGAAAGACCAGGTCGTCAGCGGGCCGTTGTCTGTGAGTGCGGCGCCGTCCGACCCCGTACTGACCTCGACGCCGGCATTTTTAGCGGCATTGACGTCGTGAAGTATGGGAATGGTGTCGCCCGTCAGGACTTCATACAGAATTTTGGCCATGGCATTCGCGCCGGCGATGTTCGGATGTATATCATCCGGGAAGAATTCGTTGTGCCCGATAAAGGGCGTATAGAAATCCACACGGTTCAGGCCCCTGTCCGCAATCACCTGCTCGATGGCAGGAATCACTTCATTGACAATCACCGTATCGTTGATGCCCCACTGTACGGAAAATGCAGGCGGGGGCAGACAGGCCCAGGTTTCAGGGATTTTATCCCCCAGTGAAAAGGAATCGATCATGGCATTGTAATCGCCGATAAATTCGTTCCCGTAAACATCCCAGTTCTGGGGTTTGCTGTCATTGGTGCCCAGCAGGATGAACAGGATATCCGCATCGAAATTCAGACCTTCCTCGAACAGGGGTTCCGCCCAGATCGGAAAATCCCCGTTTTTCAGCATGGTCCGTCCGGATACGCCGAAATTGCCCACTTCAAACTGATCGCCGAGATACATTCCGAGCTGGGCCGGATAACTGTCTCTGGAGGGAACGCCCACACCGACCCCTTCGGTGATGCTGTTGCCTACAACGGCGATTTTTGTCGGCTGGGCACAGAGTACCACTGAAAATATCAGCAGGAATGCGATGGCTGCTCTGTTCCATGTTTTCATAAGCAGGTTCCTTTATGTTGTTTGATCGAAGAGAGAGTATTTTGGTCATGTCCGTTGCAGCAACTCCTTTTATAGTAACAATTATTGTCTTAAAAATCAATTTTAAATTTTTGAAAAAAGTGTTTACTAAAATGCCCGTTATTGCTATATTAAAAAGATACGTGATAATGGGGAGGACGACACAAGATGCTGGTCAAAGATCAATCCATCGGTTTCGAAATTGAATTGCCGGATCAATGGCGCAAGCTCCTTCTATTTGAACATGTCAAGGGAAACCGGTTCAAAGGGCTTCTGCCGGGCAGTTTGTCGGAAGGTCCTGTTTTTGCAGGGCCGGACAACGATTCGCTGGTGATTTCGGTTCAGAAATCAGAATCCGAAGCCCCTGAAGCGTATCGGGAAACCGTCAAAAAAATGGCAGATGAGGCCAATTTGACCATCGGGAAATTCGATTCCTTTTCCCTGCACAAAGAGACGCATCTGACCGTGGTCTGGAAAACGGGGCAGGGGGATGTGCTGAAAACCTATTTTATCATGTTCGGCCAGTTGTCATGGGCCATCACGTTTCTATGCAGCGCTGATGAATCGGTTTATGACGGAATCGTCTCTTCCTTCAAGGTCCTTCCGCTGGTGCAGAAAATGATGACCTGAGGGATGCCACGGCATCCATTTTATATCGATCCGTACTCTGTATTTCAACGTTTTCTATTGATCCCAACCGTTGTACTGAAAGTCCATGGTGCGACCTTTTATTATTTGATCAGCATGCATTTGCAGCTCGTGACGGTTCCATTCGTGTTCAATCTGGCGATATAGATTCCGGTTGGCTGCGCCGATGCATCCCAGTCAATATGATGTTGTCCGGCCGGCATGGATTCATTCGCCAGGGTGGCGACACGCCTTCCCGCAGAATCACAGATATCGAGCCGGACATGAGCAGCTCCGGACAACTGAAATCTGAAGCAGGTGACCGGGTTGAACGGGTTGGGATAGTTCCCGGGCAGCACATGACCCGACGGCTGCGTGAACCGGTCATGGACCGATGTGGCTATGGGAATGGATCTGTACATGCCTTCAAGCGTGCCGGCAAACAGTCTTCCTTCAGAATTTCTGGAAAGGCAGTTTACGGTCTTGCTGTTGCCCGTGATTCCTGATGTATAATCCGTCCAGTTTTCCCCGTCCAGCGTGTAAAAGATGCCGTTGTAGTGGCCGCATGAAAAAAGCGTGTCATTTGCGGACGAAAAATCACGGATAAACCGCACATTCAGGCCTGATACAGCGGGTGTCCAGTTCTGTCCGTTGTTTGTGGATCTGAATACGCCATCACCATTTGTTCCGGCATATATAATACCGTTTCCGCCTGTTTTCAAACTGAGGATATCCTTGTTCGGGAGACCGGAATTCATCAGGGTCCAGGCCGCGCCCCCATTGTCCGACTGGTACACATGACCGTTCAGGGTGCCCGCGAAAAGCATTCCGTTGTCCTGAACGGCCAGAGACCGGATCTGCATTTCCGTGATCCCGGTATTTTTTTCTTCCCAGAGATCTCCGCCGTTCACGGATGCAAACACGCCGTCATTTGTACCGGCGAGCATCTGGCTTTCGTTCACAGCCAGCAGTGCATATACCGCCTCGGTCTGCAGGAGTCCCGAGTTGACCTGGATCCAGGAATCACCAGCGTCCAGTGAGCGGAAAATACCGGATCCGTTCGTTCCCGCGAACAGGTGGCCCTGTATGTTCTGTGTAAGGCACCGGACGAGCAGTTCCGATAACCCCGTATTTTTTGTCATCCAGGTGTTTCCATCCTCCGAACAATATATACCGGCGCCTCTCGTTCCGATAAAAATCCGGTCTGCTGTATCGATGACGGAGTCCAGGATTTCGACACCGGGCAGTCCTCCATTCACGGCAGCCCAGGTGTTTCCGTGATCCTCGGAGCGGAAAATGCCCGTGCCGTATGTGCCGGCAAGGAGATGGCCGTTGTTCAACCGAAACAGTCTGTGCATATCCCCGTCGATCAGACCGGCGTTGACAGGGTTCCATGAATCTCCGTTATTGTCCGATTTAACCATGCCGAAACCCAACAGGCCGGCCACGAGATCGCCTTCGGCATTCACCAGAATCGTCTGGACGTTCCAGCCGGGCAGTCCGTTATTGATCGGGGTCCAGGAATCCCCGTTGTTTTCGGACCTGTAGGCACCTGCCCAGGACACGGCAAAGGCAGTACCCGCTGAATTGAAGATAATTTCATTGACATTGACAAGGTCATGTCCTCCGCCGGAAAGTCCCGTATTGACGGCGGTCCAGCTGTCTCCCCCGTTTTCGGACCGGTACATGCCCAGAGTCGATCCTGCAAACACATACCCGTCCCCGTTGAAGGCGATCGTATTGATATGGGACTGTGTCAGGCCGCTGTTGATCTGTGTCCAGGTATCCCCGTTGTTTTCGGACCGGTACATGCCCTGGTCATAGGTTCCGGCAAACAGGGTGCCGTCTCCGGCAATGGCCAGACATTCCACGTGCGGTGTGCCGAATCCCGTACTCAGGAGTTCCCAGGATGTGCCCCCGTCTTTGGACCGGTACACGGTGTTGGCGCCGACCGCGGCAAAAAGATCGCCGCCCGTATTGACGGCCAGGTCAAGTATTGCCATATTGGGCAGATCCGCATTATTGTTCTGCCAGGTCAGGCCATTGTCCACAGATTGATAGAGCTGGCGGTTGACACCGGCGAATATGGTACCTCCGGGATGAATCACGAACGATTCGATCAGACCGCCATAAGGACCGTTGGCGCTTTCCCAGAAAACGGATTCCGCCGGGCAGTTGAGGGAAATGAAAAGAAGGAGATTCGCAGCTATACAGGCTTTCATTTTTAAAGCGCGCATGATATCGGTCCTCCGTATTATTGAACATTATTTAAGCAGGTTCTCTGCAAATTCCTCAAACATTTTTTCAAGAATCTCTTTTCGGGGAATTCTAGCCGGGTTTTTATGTTCATCCTCACTGAAAATGATGTTCACGGCCAGTTCGGTCAGCGAGTCCACGTGATTCTCGGTCACTTCCTCTTTCCGTTTTGCGGTGTTTTTCATTGATCCTGCCCAGGCTGTTTTTCCGGCAGCAAGGTCGAGTATATGATATTCGACCGTTATTGTCACGGTTCGCCTGTACGTTGTTTCAAGAACCTCCCGGTCCTTGTCGTCTTTTTTGTGTTTTTCAGAAGAAGTCAGTTCGTCGGTTTCATTTTCAATGACCGCATATAATATGTAGTGAACGTCCGGAAGCGTGTCCCTGATCAGCCGGCAGGTTTCCTCATCGAATTCTTTCCCGGTATCGAACGCTTTCATGAGCCGGAGACAACATGCTTCGCCTGTTTTGAATACCAGTTGCCTGGTCTGCACCACATCCATGGAGGGGGCGCTTTCCATGCTTTGGCGAAACAGCGCTTCGGACAGGAGATCGCTGTACGACAGGCGCTGTTTATCCGTCAATGGGACCGCTTTGGAGGCAATGCCCCCGACAACGAGCCTGTTGTTTTTCAGGCTCTGGACAGCAAAATCATTATCCTGATACAGTACTGTCTGATTGATGACATGTTTGACGCTGCAGGAGTATATCAGTAAAACAGCAGTTGCACAACCGCAGCGTAACACTTTTTTCAGTAACGGTTCCATTGGAAATTCTCTCTGCGTTATAGCGGATTTGATCCTGTGATGATATTAACAGAAAATCAGGAACAGATCAACTTCGAAATGTATGAGTAATAATAATGTCCGGATAAGCCAGTATATATATTAATGAGGTAAAAATCAATAGAAATCCCGCTTCCCTGCAGTGTATCAGAATCTATTCGGGAACACCGGCCGTTCCGGTGCTACCGAATAGAATAACGCGCAGGGACGGGTGAATTGCAAAGGTGCTTGTCAGCCTTTCAATGTCTGATAAAAGGCGTTCCAGAACGGATCCACACGCGGATGCTCGAATGAGCTTTCCCGCCCGTTTTCAATGACGGTCATTCCGGTTTGGGGCGGCGTGAGCTCTCCGGCCACGGATGCCGGGATCCCTTTTCGTGTCAGTGCGCTGATGATATCCGCAGAGGCATGCGGCCTGCATGAAAGGATGAGCGTACCTTCGCTGATCGCCGCAAAGACATCCTCGATTCCGAAATGACGGCAAACCTGAACCGCGGTCTGATTGACCGTCACCCTGTCCATGTACAGGCGCACACCCAGGCCGGCGGCCTGGGCCAGCTCATAAACGCCTCCGCGTATGCCGCACTCGGTCGCGTCGTGCATGGCCGTCACACCCCGTTCGCGGACACCGACCGAGACCGCGGTCAATGCATCTTCCACCACGGACATTTGATAAAAAAGCTGCTCCGCTTCCTTTTTAAAAGCGTCTCCGAATTCCGAGGCGAGGCGGTCGGGAAACATGGCGGCGAAAATGCCGGCGGCTTCGATGCCGGGTCCTTTGGTGATGATGATCTGGTCGCCCGCTTTGGCCAATCCGGGGGTTACATAGGCGTCTTTCGAGCCGACGGCCATCACAGTGGCCCCGCCCACCATGGGATAGTGACAGTTGTCATATCGTGCCGTATGTCCGCAGACAACGGCCATGCCCAGTTTTTCGCATTCCTGATGCATGACTTCCCACATGATTTCCAGATTGGCCTCGGTCATGGACATGGGCAGATTGAGGTCAATGGACAGGTAGGTAGGGGGCAACCCGCTGGTCACCACATCAGAGGCCAGTATATGGATGGCAAACCATGCGGCACGGTCGAATCCGTATTCCGGCACGATGAATACGGGATCCGTGGTCATGGCCACGGCCTGATCACCGATTTCAACGATTCCGACATCCACACCATTCTGAGGCGGTACGATGACGGAATCGCGTTTCGCTCCGAGACGCGGGTAAATCAGTTCGTCGAATACTTCCGGTGAAATTTTACCGATTTCAGGCAGTTTGGATTTCATTGTTACCCCTGTTTGTTTTATTTATCGATGTTCCTCTATATGCAGCATATTCGAATTAATCTTCAGCGATTGTTACAAAATAAAAAAAAACGCCGGGTTGTCAACAATAAATCACTTATTATGCCCTGAATGTTAAAAAAAAGGCCGGATAACCGTCCGGCCCGAAATCTGACTGTATTCATTTTTGGGGATCAGTTCGCCCGCATCCGGTTCAAAAACTCCACGGCGCCCTGCGGATCCGCCGAATAGAAATCGGCGCCGATTTTTTGGCAGAAGTCCTGATTCACCGGCGCACCGCCGATGAGGATTCTTGTATCGGGACAATTCTCCCGGATATCCCTGACACTTTTTTCCATATTGACCATCGTGGTTGTCAGGAGGGCGCTTAAACCGACAAAACAGCCGGGATTTTCCTGAATGGCCTGAATGAATTTATTCGACGGGACATCCACACCCAGATCGATCACTTCAAAACCGTTGCCCTTGATCGTCATGGCAGCCAGGTTTTTCCCGATATCATGGAGATCTCCCGAAACCGTACCGATCACGAATTTGCCGCGGTGCTTCACCTCTCCGGATTCGAGAAAAGGCTGGAGGTGTTTCATGACCGCGCTCATGGCCTTGGCGGCCATCAGCAGCTCAGGAACGAACACCTTGTTCTCACTGAATTTGACACCGATACGGTCCATTCCCAGCATGCATCCTTCGAGCAGTGTATCCGGTTTGACGCCTTCTTTCAGGGCCGCTGCCGCGATTTCATCGGCACCATCCTGATCCTTCATGTCAGGCGGGAACGGTGACATTTTGTTGACTTTGCCTTTTTCGACCCGGATGGCAATTTCTTCGATAATATTCTGCATTCTATTTCTCCTCGTTTTGACGATTCAGACCTGCTTCGCGAAGGATCACGGGCGTGATGCTTTCCCACATCACGGGCATCAGGTGTATGCCGCGGATGCCCTTGATATTTTTAATGTGACTGATGATTTCCACGGCCATTTTGATGCCTTCTTCCTCTGGATCTGCGGCTGTTTTCATGCGGGATATATAGGCTTCGTCGATACGTACGCCGGGGACCTCTTTCTGCATATGCAGAAGTGCATTGACGGATTTTACGGGCATGACGCCCGCCAGAATCGCGGTTTTTTCCGCGAGTTCCATTTCACGGACCTTTTCCATCCATTTTTCGAACAATTCAATGTCGAATACCGGCTGGGTCTGAATAAAATGCGCACCGGCCCTGATTTTTTTGTACAAACGGATGAGGCGCATTTCGAATGGTTCCGCAAAGGGATTGGCAGCGGCCCCGATGCAGAAATGGGGCGGGGTTTTCATGGTGTCGCCCGAGAGCAGCCTGCCTTCGTTCATCCGGGCGAGTGCGGCGATCAGCTGTATCGAATCCAGGTCGTATACAGGCCGTGCTTCCGGATGATTGCCGAATTTCATATAATCGCCCGTGAGACAGAGTACATTGTTGAGTCCGAGAGCAGCCGCTCCCAGCAGATCGCTTTGAATGGCGATCCGGTTCCTGTCCCGGCACGTCATCTGAACAATGGGTTCGATATGTTCTTCCAGAAGAATTTTGCCTGCGGCGATGCTGGACAGGCGGACAATGGCGGTCTGATTGTCCGTGATATTCACGGCGTCCACATGGCCCCTGAAATGCGCCGATTTTTTTCGGATCACGTCCCCGTTGCAGCTTTGCGGCGGGCCCAGTTCTCCGCAGAGAATGAACCGGCCCGAATCGATTTTATCTTTGAATGTCTTGGCCACTGAGTTTTTTCCGTTTCTGTTCGCGTGTCAGGAATATGATGGGCGGATCGATGCGCCGTTTGAACACATTCAGCCAGGCCGATGTGCCTTCAAGGCTCCAGTTATGGATTTTTTTAATATCGTAGAGCGCAGCCAGCCGGTTCATCCTTTTGGTTCGTCGATGAATAAGAAACCAAATGCATTTTCTGTCCGGATAGACCTCGCAGGATCCGTCTTTGCCGGTTCCTCCGCAGGGACCGTTCCGGATCCTTTTAGGGCATCGCTGGCTGCAGGTGAATGCGGTGGATGAGAGCAGGCATTCTCCGCAGTGCTGGCACCTGAACACAGGTACCTTGATGAGATCCTCGAACCAGAGCATCAGATGGGAGAATTTCCTCTCACGCGGAGATATTTTTGTATTATCCAGGGTTGCCAGTTCGTCTTGTGTCATGTTCCTTCCTTGTACATGGGATGCATTGTATGGGATAAGGTCAGGAGTAAAAAGTTATCACGCGGGTGATAATATCGAAACCCTCGAGGTTCAGAATATCCGTAAGGCATTGCAGTGCGGAATGATTTTCGGGCAGTATCTGATAATTCCTCTTCACGGACCCGATGATCATGTTGAAACCCAGGGGCATGGCCATGGTCAGAAATGCGCTTTCCAGTGCACTCCTGACCGGAGTGCCGTCCGCGCATTTTTGAGGAAGCATGACGGTGAAATTGCTCAGTCCCACGGACATGTTCACACCGGTCATACCGGGATCCTCATGGATCAGCTGTATGGTTTCCATCAGCCGTTTGAAATTTCCTTCGGAATCGCTGCCGATCGGAACAATACCCGGATCCAGTATGATCTGATCATTCGAAAAATCATCGATGATGTCTGGTGCCGCATTCATGAATTTTTTGGCGGTCTGATAGGTTTCCATGGCGGTTTTGTTCATCACGGGTTCGCCGTTCTCATTGACGTCTTCTGTTGTCAGCAGTATGGGAATGAATGGCCGTGTTTTGTAGAGTTCGAACATTTCGAGTCGCGATTGGGAAATGGAATTCAAAATGGGTTTCCGGCCATTGGCCAGATCCGGGCGATAGGCTTCCAGCCCCGCAGCTGCGATTTCAATGTCCGGTGTGTCGATCGATAGGGGTTTGGTCGTGATCTGCTGAATTTGGGAGACAATGTCCGCCATGAAACCGGGCGAACGGGTGCCGACGTTTACATCGATACAGGCCGCGCCCCGTTCATCCTGCATTTTTACCAGTTCCAGGATGCCTTCGATATCATTGGTTTCAAACAATTGTCTGGTCGAGGGGATTGAGTCGTTAATCGATTCTCCAATAATTTTCAGGCCTTCAATAGGCATAAATTTCTCCTGTACTGATTACAGGCCGTGTCGCACCTGAGCGGGGCATCAGGTTTCACGAACGATGAGCTGCGGCTGCAGAACGAATTGTGAATATGAGACATCCTCTCCGTTCAGTTTCTGCTGAACAATGGAAGCGGTTGTTGCTGCCATTTCCCTGCTGTGCGGATCGATCGATGTAATGGCCGGCGAATAGTATTTTGCCATTTCGGTGTTGCCGTAACTGACGATCGAGATGTCCCCGGGAATCCGGATGCGCCATTCTTTCAGTCTTCCGATAACACGAATGGCATCATTGTCGTCACAGCAGAAAAAACCGCGTATTTTATTATCGATGATAAAAGCCTTGCTGATGTCGTGAACATTGCTGATGATGATGGAGTCATGTCCGCTGCGGTTTTCCGAAATAAAATTCTGAAATGAGTCCTGCATGAGCTCCTGAACCATGTTTCTTTTCAGCCAGATATTGTTTTTTACGAAAGCGAGTGTGCCGCTTGGCCTCTGCAGAAGATGACTGACGGCCCGTTTGACACCCAGATCGTAACTCTGAATCACGTACGTAAAGTAGGAGCCTGCCATGGTATGATCGATCAATGAGACAACGGTGCCGCCTGATTTGAGCCGTGTATAGAACGAGGCAGTTTCCGTTTCATCGAATGTCGGAATGACAATCACGGCCTCGTACCGCTGATTGATCAGCCGGCCCACCAGCTGTATCTCTTCCTCCCAGTTGTTGTAATCCACGAAGTGTTCGAGTTCACGGCCCAGTTTGATGGCTTCCTGGTTGAGATAAAAGATCAGTTCTTCCACGTGTGTGGAGAAAAACGGGACGACAACGCCCCATTTTTTCTTCAGGGGACCCAGATCGGTCACAAAGGAGCCTTTGCCCGGTTTTTGAATGATCAGACCGTCTTCAGACAGCATTTTTAAAACGGATTTGGCGGTTTCTCTGGCAATACCGTAGTCGTCGATCATTTCATTGATGGAGGAGATCCGGTCGCCGGGCCGGTACTTTTGGGTAATGATCGCCTCTCTGTAATAATTATACAGTTTTTGATAAATGGGGACAAAAGAGTCTTTGTTTTTCCGGGCGTCCATAATCTAGATCGATTTAAACCTTTTGGCTGATTTAATCGTATTGTGCAGCAGCATGGTAATGGTCATCGGACCGACGCCTCCGGGAACCGGTGTAATGGCGGCGGCTTTGCCCATGATTGAATTAAAGTCCGTGTCGCCGACAAGCCTGTATCCCTTCGGTTTGCTTGCATCGTTCACACGGTTGACCCCGACATCCACGACCACCGCGCCTTCGGATATCATGTCCGCGGTCACGGTGTTCGGCCGGCCGGCGGCCGCGATGACAATATCCGCCTGAGTTGTGAAATGACCGATGTCCTTGGTCCGGGTATGGCATACGGTAACCGTGGCATTGGCGTTATCCTGTTTCTGCAGCAGCATCATGGCCAGCGGTTTGCCCACGATATTGCTGCGTCCCACAATCACAACGTGTTTCGAGGCGATCTCGATTCCGTTACGCACGAGGATCTGCTGAATGCCATGCGGTGTGCATGGGAGGAAGGTGTCTTCACCGATCATCATTTTGCCGACGTTGAACGGATGAAATCCGTCCACATCCTTGTCCGGATTGATGGCATAAAGCACCTTTTTTTCGTCGATGTGCGAAGGAAGCGGCAGCTGAACCAGGATACCGTGAATCGATGGATCCGCGTTGAGTTCCCCGATCAGGGCAAGAAGGTCACGCTCCTGCATCGTTTCGGGATGGTTTTCCTCACGGGAATATATCCCCGTTTTTTCGCAGGCTTTCCGTTTTCCTGTCACATACGAAACGGATGCCGGATCTTCTCCGACCAGGACCACGGCCAGGCCCGGCACCAGATTATGCGCCTCTTTTAGCCGAAGAACCTCCAGACGCATCTCTTCCCGCAATTCCTGTGCGGTCTGTTTGCCGTCGAGTATTTTCGTTTCCATTCGAATCCCCTGTTATCGGTCAAAAACGGATGGGCTCAGACGTTGTCCCGGGCACGGTCAGTACAGTCCCTTCACCTTGCCTGTATTCACATCCACATCGATTCGCCGGAAAGCCGGATTGGAGCCGGTGCCGGGCATCAGGCTGATATTGCCGGCCACCACAACGATAAATCCGGCTCCGTTATAAAGCAGGATGTCCCGGACATAGAGTTTCCAACCCGAAGGTACGCCTTTCGATGCAGGCTGGTCAGACAGGGACAGATGGGTTTTAACCACGCATGTACTTAATTTAGAAAAATTTTCATCATTTTCAAACAGTTTTGCCTTTTTATTGGCTTCCAGACTGTACTCGACTCCGTCTGCACCGTAAACGTACTTGGCCAGGCGTTCGATGCGCTGACGCAGCGGCAGTTCATTTTCGTAGAGGAATTTAAAGTTCTGTTCCTCCTCGCATGCATCGATCACGGCCTCCGTCAGTTCGATGGCGCCTTCGCCGCCTTTCAACCAGTGTTCGGAAAGCGCGACACGGGCACCGGCTTTTTCGGCCGCATGCCGGATGGCCCTGATCTCGTCTTTTGTATCTGTGCTGAAGGCATTGATGCAGATCACGGGCGTGATACCCGACTGCTTGACCGTATTGATGTGGTGACTCAGATTTTCACAACCCTTTTCGACCCATTCGACATGCTCTGTCAAATATTCATCCGGCATGGGTTTCCCTGGGACGGGAATAGGGGCACCGCCGTGACACTTGAGCGCCCGTACCGTGGCCACGATCACGGCCGTATTCGGTTTCAGGCCGCTCATCCGGCATTTGATGTTCCAGAATTTTTCAAATCCGATATCGGCGCCGAATCCCGATTCAGTAATGTGATAATCGCTGAGCTTCAGACCGATACGGTCCGTGATGATGGACGACTGCCCGATGGCGATATTGGCGAACGGTCCCGCATGCACAAAAACGGGCTGGCCCTCGATCGTCTGCATCAGGGAAGGATTCAGGGCATCGAGCATCCATGCGGTCATGGCGCCGTCGACCTCGAGGTCCGCGGTCGTTACCGGATTGCCTTTCTTGTCATAGGCCACGACGATTCGTGCCATTCTTTCGCGCATATCGTTCAGGTCGTTGGCCACGGCAAGGATGGCCATGACCTCTGATGAAACGGCGATACCGAAGCTGCTCTGCATGGTGTATCCATCCATGCGCTCACCGAGACCGATCACGATATGCCTCAGGGATTGTGCGCAAAAATCGATGACCCAGCCCATTTCCACACGTGTCGGATCGATATCCAGGCGTTTCAGGCCGATTTTGGCGAGCCGTGTGTCGTCATAGTTTCTTTCATGCTGCATACGGGCCGTAAGGGCCACCATGGCGAGATTGTGCGCATTCATGACCGCGTTGATATCACCGGTCAGACCGAGTGAGAAAGGTGTGAGCGGGATACACTGGGAGAGACCTCCTCCGGCTGCGGAACCCTTGATGTTCATCGTTGGTCCGCCTGAAGGCTGACGGATCGCGGCGGTGGCCTTGTGTCCCTTCTTCCCGAAGCCCTGCAGCAGTCCGATGGTGGAAGTGGATTTTCCTTCACCGAGAGGGGTGGGTGTGATGGCCGTGACATTGATGTATTTCCCGTTGGGCTTGTCTTTCAGACGGTCCAGGATTTTCTTGTAGTCCACCTTGGCAATATAATGGCCGTGCGGAAGCAGCTCTTCTTCGGTCAGACCGAGTTCGTTCCTGAGCTGATACACGGTTTTCATGGTTTTTTCAGCTTCTTCGGCGATCTGCCAATCGGCAAGTTTTGTCGGATCCAGCTTCAATTCGGACTCCTGTATCATGGTTAATTATGGGGATTTAAACCGGTCAATGGGAGCTTCCGGTGATTTTTCCCATTCCGATACAGTATAAAGAAAAACAATGAAAAAGTCAATAAAAAATCACATCACAGCATATTAAAATTTATAAAAAAAATTATTGAAAAATAAGAATTTAAAGAATACTTTTGGACTGTCCAAATTTTGCATTTATACCCGAAACAGACCGTGTGCATCAGTAACAGGTCAGTACCGGCACATTGTTGAAAATGACCGGTTCGACGCTTTTAAAAATTTCGTTTGACATTCTTTCAAATTCTCTATACAATCTACGGATAACCGGTGCTGAAGTTACAAAACCACCCGCTACAACAAGGCGAAGCGTTTATGACACCCGGACAGAGACTCTTCACTGTGCTTCAGGGTCGGATTCCGGGAAATAAGGATTACCGGAAATGATTCAGATATTTAAATTCTGTCCTTTTGCGGGAACGGTTGCAGTTATCGTCTGCCTCTCATCCGGACCGGCACCGGGTGATGTGGATCCGGCACTGGATGCGCGGCTGGAGAGACGGTCGCATGATTATCAGGGGACGGTGCTGCCCTACAGACTTTTTGTCCCCGATGATTATGATTCTTCCCTTTTGTATCCAATGCTGATTTTTTACCACGGTGCGCGCTGGTGCGGCTCGGACAATGTCACACAGCTCGACAATGAATTCGCGGTTTACTGGGTCACCGACAGTGTTCAGGTCGTTTCTCCCTGTTTCGTTATGTACCCTCAATGTCCCTCCGGCCATTCATGGGAATCCGTATCCGGCCTGGTCGCCGATTTCCCGCCGGATCCGGAGCAGGAGACTGTGAGCGATTGTATCGATTCGCTGGCACGTGAATTTTCAATCGACGCGGGCCGGATTTATATGGCCGGGAAATCCATGGGCGGGCAGGGGGTTTACGGGATGCTGTCACGGTACCCGGGCCGGTTCGCGGCAGCCGTTATCGTTGCCGGTGCCTGTGTTTACAGTGATGCGTCAGACATCGGCATACACGGTCTATGGATTCTGCATGCAAAATTCGACGATGTGATACCGGTCGAACAATCCAGAACCGTGGTCAGGCGGCTTGAAAATACGGGGAAAACAGTTGTGTATACACATTGTGATTTTCATTCGGAAACCTGCCGCATGCTGCAGCCGGCGGCGGTCGATCAGGCCATCCGCGAGGGGCGGCGGCATTTCTACTCCGAATTTGATACATCCGGCCATCAGGTGGAACCCCGCGTGGTCCGCACCTACGGATTGCATCACTGGATGTTCAGTCAGCGGGCCGTATACACGGGAATCAGATCCGGCTCCCGTCCGGAAACCGTCCGGTTATTCGACAATTATCCCAATCCGTTCAATCAACACACTGTGATCCGTTATTCATTGTCAGGGGATACGGATGTTCATCTGACGATTTTCAACATTGAGGGTCGGACGGTATGGTCATTTACCGGGGGGAAACAGGCTTCAGGTGAGCATCGCGTGTTTTTTGATGCAGGCAGCCTGCTTTCGGGCGTCTATATAGCTGAATTAAGATCAGGAACATCCGTCCGGTGCATCAAAATCAGTCTGGTAAAATGAATCATGATTATCCTGCAGGATTCGGATCGATGATCCTGGAATAAATGAGGACGGGTACCGGAGTCAAAGACTTTCAATCACCCGCTTCAATTTCTGCTGCACTTCACCAGCAACTTTGCCCAGGGCCGGATTGTCGACGGCCTGCATGGATGCCACCGGATCGATGGCTGAAATTTCCGTGCCGCCTTCAGCATCCTGAACGATAATGTTGCACGGCAGCATGGCGCCGATCATGCGTTCCTGCTGCAGGGCCTGATAGGCAAAGGGCGGATTGCAGGCGCCCAGAATGGTATAGTTTCTGAAATCCGCATCGAGTTTTTTCTTCAGCGTGGCCCTGACATCGATTTCGGTCAGCACACCGAAACCCTCGGTTTTAAGACGTGATTTTACATGATCCACGGCTTTTTCGAAGGGCATGTCCACAATTTTACTGAATGTATATTTCATGATTCATTTTCCCCGCCTGATTTGATCACCGGGTATCCCATTTTGTTCCAGTTGATCATGCCACCGGTCAGGTTGATGCTATGAATGCCTTTTTCTGCAAGTATTTTTTGTGCCTGGCCGCTCCGGTTGCCGCTGCGGCAGATCACAACGATTGGCAAACCGGAATGATTTAAGGATGCCGACCATTGTTCGATGTCCGCCAGCGGCATCAGCTCCGCACCCCGGATATGCCCCAGACTGCCCGTGTACTCGGATTCGGTTCGGACGTCGATCAGTTTCAACGGCTCGCCGGCATCGAGTATCGATTTGAGCGTATCCACCGTCATCGATGTGGTTGCTGTTTTCTGACAGGCAAATAAGAGTACAAGCAGGAAAACCGGTAACCCTGCATTGCGTAACTGATTGCGCATAAAGTCTCCACGGGAGGTGATTCAGATCAATTATCCGACATGGTTCGATTTGCCTGTGATTTTGGGTTCAAAAAATGCCCTTCGGCCAAAAAACCGGTCCAGAAACATGATGAGCAGCAGCGCGAGCAGGAAACAGCCGAAAAAGCCCAGCAGTGCGAACTCCTGATTTGCCGTATTTGCGGAGATGATAAAATAGGCCAGCCCGGAGACCAGCAGGGGCAGAATAAAAATAATGAAGGATGCGGAAAGCAGGCTGCGCGCCGGTGTTTCGATCTCGACATAGTCTCCCACTTCGACATTGAATCCCCGAAGCGGCAGTGTCAGCGTCCGGACTCCGGTTCCGCTGATATGGCACATGCCGTTTGCGTGGCATGACGCGCATCCGCCTTTCATGCTCATTTTAATTTCAGCGAAGCCCTGATGAATGGCAATGACCTGTCCCGCTTCCCGCATATTGAACCTTTACCGGGTTTTGTCAGATTTTCGTTTCATGTTTTTTCTGATGTTTTTTACATCCCGCGCATCCGTTGTTTTCACAACAGGGTGCTTTATACAGCGTAATGCCTGCTTCTTTCATTTTGTTCAGATATGTTTCCGGATCCTTATTAAATGTTTCCACACAGGCCTGGCAGCAAAAATAAATACGGGCACCTTCGTGATCCACATACACATTTTTATCGATTTCTCCGCCCATGACCGGGCACGTGGTCTGCATGTTTTCAACAACCGTTTTATGCGATCCGCAACAGGATTCTCCGGTTTCCTTGTCTGCGGTTTTGGCATCGTCGGCCATGATCCAGACCGTAAAAACTGCGAGTGTGATGATCAGCAATCGTTTGAACATGGATGTCCTCCGTTTTGTTATGTCCGGGTTTTATTTAGAACGTTCGGATATCCGCCCAGGTTCCCCTTTTATATGCATTTTGAACAGCTTGCATTTCAATGGATTATCCATTAAATTGAGACACATCCAATTTATACGAAAGGATCGGTCATATGGTCAGCTTCTCCAAGGGTCAAATCTGGTATGGTCTGATTTTGTGTGCGGTGTTCATCAAACTGCAGGCGGCGATCGATTTGACCGGTATCGGGTGCAGGGCGCAGTCCATGGGAGGGAATTTTCGTGGCGTAGCCGATGATTACAGCGCCATGTTCTGGAATCCTGCAGGACTGTCTTTTCAGCGCGGCTGGCATGCCGGACTGCACTGGACACTGGTGAGTCAGCGATCAGGATATCTGGCTGCAGACAGCCCGCTTTATCAGGAGAAAACAAATGAGCAGCCCGACGATGCTTCTGCGGAAAATTATGCAGGACTGAAACAGTTCAGCGCAACCTTTCCATATAAGGCAAAAAGCGATGTTCCGGTCGTTCTTGTGCCGAGCACGGGCGTATTTTACGGCAACGGAAAATGGGCATTCGGCCTGGGCGCCTGGGCTGCATTCGGGGTCAGGGCCAGATATGATCTGATCGGTTCAGCCGCTTATAACCAGTCAGCGGATGCGTTCAGCGGCCCGGATTGGGAGGATGACATGAAATTCATCGATATGCATCCAACCGTGGCCTGCCGCATCTCCGACCGGCTGGCTCTGGGAGCCGGTTTCAGTTTTATCATCGCCGATATATATCTCCGGAAACCCGCATTTTCACCGATGAATCCGTTCCTGACCAATGAAGAGAACAACCAGCTTATTCTCGAGTATATCGAAACGCTGCCTGCAGACTCCAGAACTGCCCTCAGCCAGGGTCTCGGGGCCATGAATGCTTCGCCCATGGACCATCTGGTCGCGGATACGTATATCGAAGGATCAGGGACCGGATTCGGTTATAATGTGGGATTTCTGTACAAAGTGACGGATGTGTTTCAGGTCGGCGCTTCGTTTCAGGCCTATCACGATGTTCCCGTCGAGGGTGAAGCCAGCGTGCAGATCAAGTATCCTTATCATCCCGGTGTTGCACCGTTTTTGACGGATACAGTACGCATCGACAATGTGGCTTATGAAGGGCTGCTGAAATATTATGAACGTATGCAGAGAGAGGGACGGCTCGATTTGCGGGATCGATATTTGCTGTCCAAATACGGGTCCGGGGCCGTGGAATTCAGCCGTGACCGTGATGCGGTCAAATCGGAGATGCCGCTGCCGAAACGCATGGGCATCGGCTTTTGCTACACCGGGATTTCCAGACTGATGCTGACCGCCGATATCGCGGTCACGACATGGTCGGCATGGGATGCTTTTGAAATCAGGGAGACGGATGGGACCCTTTTTAATACGATCGAAAAAGACTGGAAAAATGTCATCCGTTTCGGAATGGGTTTCGAATATGACTGGACAATTTTCAAGGGACATGGCGGATTTTATACAGAATCCCGGGCAGCCATCAATGAAACCATGGTGCCGACCAATCCGGATGTCAACCGGCGCAATGTTGTTTCTCTGGGTTTGGAGGTTCCTTACCGCCGTTACCGGTTTCATCTCAATTTCGAGCACACGTTTATGAAGGATGTGGATATAAAAGAATGGGTCGTGATGCCGAATCAGCTTGATTATAAAAACATGGCCGGATTGTATTCCGCTTCGATGACCAACATCATGATGGGTCTGGATGTGGATTTGTAAAAACTGAAAACCAATGTGTGTTTATTGCGTATAATAAATAAATGAAAAACGGTTTACACAGGCTGGAGGTGCCATTATGTCCAAATTCGTGGAAGATCTGAAAGACAAATCGAAGAAGGCTTTTTCCTTCGGTAAGGTCAAAGTCGAGGAGTATTACAAAATCGGTAAATCCAAAGGAGAAATACTGCTTTCTCTGAACCGGGAACTGAACAAAACCAACGTGGAACTGGCCGAAACCGTGCGTGCATTGATCAAAAAGGATCCCAAATCCTCGATTGCACAGGATGCCAAGGTCAAGGAACTTCTGGAGCGTTTGTCCGATATCGAGAAGGAAATCAAGGACAAGGAAAAGGACGTGGAAAAGGCCAAAAAGGAAGCAGAGGAAAAGCTGAACAAGCAGAAGGATCTGGACGAATAAACACCGATGAAGTGCATTCTAATTCCGGATTGGAAAATCGGGTTCCGCATGATCGGCATCTGCGGAACCTTTTTTATTGTCGGATTCTCGGCGGCTCAGACACCGCCGGATGAACCGTTGCGCATTGTCGCGGTCGGTGATATCATGCTCGGAACCGATTATCCTTCCTCCGGATTGCTGCCTCCCGGTGCTGATTGCCGGCCGCTTCTCATGCATGCCCGTGAATTTCTGATCCGTGGAGACCTGACGTTCGGAAATCTGGAGGGGACATTTGCCGGGCCCTATGGTCTGGCCAAACAATGCGAGCATTGCTATGCTTTTCGAATGCCGGAAAATTTTGTCGATTGCCTGAGTGAGGCCGGATTCGACCTGCTGAGCCTGGCAAACAACCATGCCATGGATTTTGGCAGAAAAGCGGCCGTTCATACGCAGCAGCTGCTTTCCAGCCAGGGCATCATGTCCATGGGATTTCAGCAGAGCGAAGCACAATTGATCGGGATAAACGGAATCACTGTCGGATTCTGCGCATTTGCCTACAGTCCGGGAATGTGTGATATCAATGATCTGGATCGCGCGGCTCAGATTATACAATCCGCGGTTCAGAAGACAGATCTGGTTATCGTTTCTTTTCACGGCGGCGCTGAAGGTCCGGCTTTTCAGCATGTGCCGCGGAAAACCGAATATTTTTTAAATGAAAACCGGGGTGATGTCTACCGCTTTTCGCATTCGGCTGTCGATGCCGGTGCGGATATTGTCCTTGGACACGGACCGCACGTTCCAAGGGGGCTTGAATTGTACAGGGACAGGTTGATCGCCTACAGTTTGGGAAATTTTTGTACATATAACCGGTTCAATCTGCGTGAGGAATGCGGGATTGCGCCGCTCCTTGAAATTGAGGTCGCCCGCGATGGCCGTTTTTTAAGGGGCCAAATCGTCCCGTTTGTCCAGAAGGGGCAGGGCATTCCGGAATTCGATTCCGGAAAACGGGCGGTGGCCCTGATCCGTGAGCTTACCAGGTCGGATTTTCCCGATACACCGCTGCAGATTGCGGACGGCGACAGTGCCGGAATCATTCTGCCTGTCCGGCCGTTTTAAAGCGAAGACGACCCTGTCGCCTCGTGAAAGATTTAAAATTCCATATCAATGCCGATCGGACAATGATCGGACCCGGTCACATTGTTAAGTATGAATGCGGCACGGATGTTCGGCTTTAAATCCCCGCTGATGAAAAAATAATCGATTCTCCAGCCCACATTTCGCTCTCTTGCCCGTGTTTTATAATCCCACCATGTGTACAGTCCGGCTTCATCCGTAAAGAGCCTGAGTGTATCCAGATATCCGCGGGACAGAAATTTATCGATCCAGGCGCGTTCCCCGGGCAGAAAGCCTGATACGGTTTCGTTCTCCTTTGGCCGTGCAAGGTCTATGGGGCGATGGGCCGTATTCACATCACCGCAAATGATCAGGCGATGTCCCTTGTCCCGGTATGAATCGGCCACTTTCAGAAAGTTGTCGTAAAAGTCCATTTTATACCGAAGCCGTTCAGCGGAAGCCTTGCCGTTTGGATAATAAATATTGAATAAAGTGAAATGGTCGTATTCGGCAATCAGGGTGCGGCCTTCGGAGTCACAGGCCGGTTCTCCCAAACCGGTTCTGATGCTTTTGGGTTTTATTCTGGAATAATTGGCCACGCCGCTGTATCCTTTCCGCTCCGCGGATGCAAATGCAGCATGGTATCCGGATATGTCCAGCAGATTTGCCGGCAGCTGATCAGGCTGGGCTTTTGTTTCCTGAATGCACAGAATGTCCGGGGAATCCTGCTGCAGCCATTCCAGAAATCCTTTTTTTTGAATTGCACGAATACCGTTGACATTCCATGAGAGGATTCTCATCGAGGTCATATAACCTCCATATGGCGAAATTGATGAGGCAATATACGGAGAAATCAGGAGTATCGCAAGAAGGGTCAGATGTTTTTATTTGGGTGCATTGATCGAAAGCCGATTGACATCGGATTCAATGAGAAAGATAAAACGTATTCTGTCTTTTTTCTTCAACCGGCTTAAAGGGAGCTGAATATCGTGCGTTGAATTGATCTGAAAATGGATATGCCTGTCCGGTTTGATGGTCCGGATATTGGTAATCTGATCGAACCTGAAATGCCGGGGCAGCATGAACACGCCCATACGGACACTGACGCCTTTTTCTTCGAAGACAATGAAGTGGCAAGTCCAGGCGCATATCAGTCTGTAGAGCCAGTACAGCCCGATGATGATTAATAAAGCGGCAAACGGCATATTGTCATGCGCTATCAGCCAGGCGGCGCCTGCACATGGCAGTAAAATGGCCAGGGGAAACCATCTTTCCAATGCATTATACCTGAATTTTGCATTATGATTCGTAGACATTCGGATTACTCCGTATTATTTTTTCCGGTTTCCGATAAGTTCCTCAATGATACCGATAATATTGGTAGGGGAATCGATTCCCTTGGTGCGGTAATAGTTCGCACCCATATCAATGGCCCTGTCAATATCCTTGGATTCACCCAGCACCGAGAATACCACGACCGGGAGCTCTTTTGTATCCTTGTGGTTTCTTATTTTTTCGAGGACCTCGAATCCTGTGAGGCCGGGCAAAATGAGGTCAAGCAAAACCACGTCGGGATTCTCGGATCTTGCCAGTTCCCATCCTTTTTTTCCATCTTCCGCCTCGACCACATCGAAACCCTCGTTTTCAAGCACCCCGCGGTAAATCAGTCTGAAGACAGTTTCGTCTTCAACAATCAGTACTTTGCCCTTCTCCATGAGTCTCTCCTAATTTTCTTTATATAAAGGAATTTCGAAAGTAAAACGGCTGCCCTCACCCAGTTTCGATTTCACGAGAATTTTGCCTTTCTGCAATTGCATGAATTCCTGGGCGATATAAAGTCCCAAACCGCATCCGCCATCCACAGAAGCCGCTCCCTTCAATATCTGTGTTCTTTGAAAGAGATCGTTCAGATCATTGCCTGACATGCCGCGCCCTGTATCGATCACTTCAATGGTGCCGTATTCCCTTGTTTTTTTGACCAGTACGGTAATGCTGCCTTTGTCCGTGAACTTATAGGCATTATGCACGACATTGTTCAGCGCTTCCACCATCTTGTCCTGATCCGCCATGACTGTTATATTCGTATCCGGTTTCATGATATTGAGCGCCAAACCCTTGTTTTCGATATAATCCTTGTGTTCGCGAACGCCCAATTCCACGATTTCATTCAGATTGGCCGCTTTCAGATTGACGGAGATGACACCGCGTTCGATCCGGGAGATATTCAACAGATCCGAAATGATTCGATAATTCCGTTTGCTGATATCCTGCATCACGCGCATGTATTCGACTTGCTGAGGTGTCAGCTCGCCTGTCAGTCCTTTCAGCATATTGTCGATGCAGCCCAGAATGCCTGCTACAGGTGTTTTCAACTGATGAGAAACCAGAGATACAAAATCGCTTTTCATGGCTTCTATCTTTTTCCGTTCCGTAATGTTTCTTGCGATGATGGTAAAAAAGATCTCATCCCGGATAATCCAGGAAGCCAGGGAATATTCCATGGGAAATTCCGTACCGTCTTTCCGGATGGCGATGGTTTCATTGGTTTTTCCGATAAAATCGGACTCTTCGGTCAGCACCATCCGATCCATCTGCGTGACGATATTCTTTTGAAGTCTCTCTGGAATCAGAAAAGTAAAGGGCTGATTCGATGCCTCGATTTGTGAATATCCGAACATCAGTTCAGCAGCCCGGTTCCAGAATATAACCTTCATGTGAATGTCGATGGTGATGATCGCCTCTGTTGCGGAATCGACCACGGATCTGTATTGTTCCTCGGAAGCCTTGAGCTCCGATTCGGCGTGTTTGCGGTAAAGGGCCACCTCGATGGCTGCTTTGAGCTCGTCTCCCTGGAAAGGTTTGATCACGAAGCCGTACGGTTCAACGCTCTTGGCGCGTTCGAGTATTTTTTCACCGCCATAGGCCGTCAGGAAAATAACCGGTATATCCAGCTCTTCTCGGATCAAACCGGCTGCGGTAATTCCATCCAGTTCACTGCCGGGCATCACCACATCCATCAGAATGATATCGGGCTGATATTCCCGCGCCTTTTTGACGGCTTCCTCCCCGTTGTTGGCCACATCGACGACCTGATATCCCATTGCGTTGAGAAACTCCTTGAGCTGGGCAGTGATGATCACTTCGTCATCGACAATAAGAATACGATGGGGTAAGTGTGTGTCCACGGGTTGCACGATTTAATCCACCTATTTCAAATTGTAATTTTATCAACCATTTCCGGGCATATCGGCTTATTTGTAAATTATACCAAAAGTTGTGCCAAAAAACGTGTTAATAAGGGAGTTAGCACGAAATGGATTCAGGCGTTCACGGACGATCGTTCTTTGAAAATGATTCTGAAAAGGGTTTCGGGCGTTCTTCTGAATTCGAACCGGCCCTGCATCTGATCCTCGGTAAGAAGACGCACGAGGCGCAGACCAAGCGATGCCGTATTTTTTACATCCACGTTTTCTGGTATACCGATGCCATTGTCTTTGACTTTCAGCTCAAAATAACCGTTTTCCCCCTTTAATGGATTCAATATCACCTGTACCACGCCTTCCCGGTTTTCCGGAAATGCGTGTTTGAATACATTGGAAATCAATTCATTGATGATCAATCCACAATATACGGCATTTTCAAGTCCAATCATACATTTTTTTATTTTTATGCGGATTTCAATCCTGTTCTGAATGAAGGCATACTGATTGAGCAGATGGCGTACCAGCGAGCGTGTGTAATGCTCGAAATCCAGGCGGGTCAGATCATCGGCGCGATATAACTGCTCATGAAGAATCGCCATGGTGCGTATCCTGTTCTGACTCTGTTTGACGCTTTCCATCATTTTTTCATCATTGATCTGGAACGATTGCAGATGCAGCAGGCTCGAGATAATCTGGAGATTGTTTTTGACACGGTGATGGATTTCCTGAAGAAGAATTTCTTTTTCTTTCAGGGAGGTCCGGATCTGGTTTTCATGCCGGACATGGTCCGTGATGTCATGGGCTGTGAGCAGTATCCCTTCGATGCGGTTTTTTTTCTTCACGCGCGTGGTCATGCATTCCAGGTATTTCCCGGTATTCTCCTTGTCTCCGATCGTGATGTTCATGGTCATCCTGTCTTTTTGCATCGCCTGTTTAAAGTGTTTCTGAATCTCTTTTCGTGTATTCTCATTCAAAAAGGGCAATTCCTCATAATTCTTATAAATGATTTTTGCCCGGGGAACCCTCAGTATGGACAGCGCGTGGTTGTTGATATCAAGAATCTGCCCTTTCGTGTTGATATAGATCATGCCTTCATGAGCGATCTCAAAGAGTTTCTTGTATTTTGTGGCAGTTTCCGTCAACCGGTCTTCGGCCTGTTTTTTATCCGTGATATCATGAAAAATCACCGTGAAACCATGCGATCCTGCATGCTGCGGCGAATGGATTTCAATGATACGATCGTTGAATTTCAGCGGATAGGGTTCGATTGGTTTTCCCAGCAGCAAATCCTGAATGACCTTCAATACTTTATTCAGATTTTTTCCTTTAAGAAATTTTCTGGCCAGTACAGCACAATGTCTGCCCGTGAGTTTATCCCGGTCGATCCCTGTCAAATGGCATACGGCTTCATTGGCATCACGGACAATGCCCCGTTCGTCCATGACGATGATACCGATGACGGCGTTTTCAAGAATACTCTGATACCTGAGTTCGCTTTCTTTCAATTTCTGTTCCGTTTCAATCAGATGAACGGCATTTTCGATGGCATCCTTCAGGGCACGGCGGTTATGCGTGTCCACGGCATCGCTCATTCCGCCGGATTTTAATCCGTTCTTTCTGCCGGATCCGGTTGTGGACACATAAACCACCGGAATTTCACGATTTTCACTGTCATGAATTATTTTACGCACGGCCGGATTTTTTTCTTTCAACAGCACATCCATCAATACGATATCCGGGTGCACAGAATCATTTTCGGGTTTTGATTCGCTGCCGGTCGAGATATGGATATTGTGATACCCGAGTTTCTCGAGTGAATGCTGAATGTGTGCAGCGGATCGTTTTCTGTCTTCGATGACCAGTATGGCCGGGCTCAGTATCATGGAACGTCTCCATCGGTTGGATTCGATTCAATCACGGATCTGAAGTGTTTTGATGAGTTGCGGACATTGGATTGACAGGACAAACGGCGTTTCCTGCCTGTAATGTAAAACAGAAGGCGGCCCCTTCACCATTATCCGATTTTACCCAGATAACCCCGCCATGTTTTTTAACGATCTGTTTACAAATGGCCAGTCCCAGACCGGTGCCGAAATCGGTCCGCCCTCCATGCATTTGTTTGAAAAGATGGAATATCTGATCCTGATAAGCCTTGGGGACGCCGATTCCGTTATCCTGCACTGTAAATTCATAACCCGTCGGTCTGGTCCTGGCGGAGATATGGATTCGCGGAGGAGAATCACTCCGGTATTTGATGGCATTGTCGATGAGATGTTCGAAAAGCAGCTGAATCATTCCCGGGTCGGCATGGATTTCAGGGAGCGGTTCATATTCTATTTTCGCGTCGATGTCATGCAGCTCGGGTTTCAGGCGCGTATGGACGCTGTCGATAATCGCCTCTGTATCGAAGTCGATCTTCTCCGGCGTTTTGGACAGCACTCTTGTATAATCCATGAAATCCTGTATCAGCAAATGCATCCGTTCGGTGCCATCGATGATATAGGAAATAAAATCATCGGCCTCCGCATCCTTTTTATCGATCACCTGTTTTTCAAGAAGCCGGGCATATCCGGAGACCAGCCGCAGGGGGTCCTCAAGATCGTGCGAGGCGATGCGGGCATACTCTTTCATCTGGTTGCAGTAATTCCCGAGCATGTCGCGGGCGGCGCGCAATTCTTTTTCCGTCGTTTTCTGTGCAGTGATATTTTGAACGGCTCCCTCGATGCCGATAATGTTCCGATGCCTGTCATAAACGGCCCTGACGCTTTCGAGCACCCATAGTCCGGTTCCGTTATACTTTTTCCACTGTGTCTCAAAATTCTGTAGCAGTCCGTGTTCCCGGATGCCTTTATACCAGCGGTCCCGGTCTTCCCGGTTCAAGTACCGGGATTCCAGGGTTTCCTGCAGCAATACTTCTCTGGAGGGGTATTGAAGCATATCGAGAAGTGCAGTATTGACACTGATCAGGTTCCCATTGTCCGATGCTTCATATAAACCAATGGGCATATGTTCGAACAGGCGTTTGAAACGGGCTTCCCTGTCCTGAAGTTTCCGGTCCGTCCGGTGCTTGTACAGGGCCAGTTTAACCGTGATTTCAAGTTCCTTTTCTTCGAATGGTTTCAGAATATAACCGGCCGGATCGACAATTCCGGCCCTGTTGATATAGGCGTCGTCTGCATGGGCCGTGAGAAATATGACAGGTATATCATGAGATGCCTTGATGCGTCCTGCGATTTCTATGCCGTCCTGCTCTCCTTCAAGTTTGATATCCATGATAATCAGATCGGGCACAGTATGCTCAAGGAATAAAAATGACTCTTCTGCCGATTTTAAAATGGCCGGCACATGATAACCCAGGGCTTCCAGCAGGATCTGGACATCTCTGGCGATCAGTTTTTCATCCTCGACGATCAGTATTGTGGCCAGCGGCTTTTGCATTGGGCTTGGTCCGGTCTCTCAGTCGTAGGTAATTATTTTCTATCTTATTGGATAATTTGTACTTATTCACTCTCAATATTGCCCGTTTGGAATGCCTGAATCCCATTCCAGTCCTGAAACAGGCAAGATAAGTGCCAAAAATACCTTTAAGGAGACATTCGGGAGTTTAATATACAGGGAGAGTACGCTTGGGCAGGTCCGGGAAACCGGATTTTAGTGAGGATATCGATTCAGCTGCCTGAAGGGGGAGTCAGCCAGGAAACGGGCCAGCGCCATTCTTTGCCGTCTGATGTCCGGATGACCAGTCTTTTGGCGTTGTTACGAAGCGGGCGGATCACGAGGGCGGTCTGACCGGTGTACACATCCCGGGGATCATGGCGGATATCGATTCTGTCGCCGGATTTTAAAGATCTGAATGCAGTAAAGGGATCCCGGCCATGGAACAGATTGAATGGCCGTTTTTTATGGCGTTTGCGTTTGACGGGATATCCGGTGACCTGGAAACCCAGACCCTGAATGTGGTTCAAAGCCCATTGGTTTGCACGATGTTCACCTTCACCGGGATGCAGTTCCAGGTGATACCTTCTGTAATGATGCAGTTCATGGGCGAACAGCAGGGCCAGCTGGTCTTCCGGACGTTTGTATGTAAAATGCCATCCGTAACTGTCCCGTTCTTCGCGCGGGAAATACCGGTTTCTTGTGTCCAGCCGCATTCGGATCAGCCGGAATTGAGCGGGAAGACCGTTTGGTGCGGGAAAAACCCCTGTAAATTTCCAGTTGCCGCGTCCGGTCTGAAAATGCCCGGGATCTGACCATCGCCTGATATAGACGCCCCGTGTCTGATGAATACCCGGTATCAAATAGACCGCATTGATCAGGGAAGCCGTATCGGTTGAACCGGACACACAGTTCAGAATATCGAGTATCCTGTCATGGTCGATGTGCAGTTGCGCAAGATGTTCCGGGTCAGAGAATATGTATGTTTTCATGGTCCGGTTTCCTGATAAAAGAAGGGGACTGTGTGTTCGACAGTCCCCTACGAGGGAAAACCCAAGGAGGTGCGGTTTTATGCGTTTTCACCTCGCATCTCTATATACGATGATTTTCAGGAAAAGTTCTCCGTCTTCGGCCTCATTCCGTTCGGATTGTTGTGATTGTTCAGAAGGTGTCTTCCAAGTATGCAGACCGGTAAAGAGAACAGAAGGGCGGCCAGGGTATCCACCGCATAATGGTACTGGCAATAGACCGTGGCAACGGACATGATGCAGGAAAAAAGGATGAGAAACAGGCCCGTTTTTTTGTGTTTTTTAAGCATCACCCAGCTGATGCAGAAAGACTCGGCCACATGAAGGCTTGGAAACGCGGCACCCTTAATTGATGCGCCCCGTTGTATACTATGGATCAGATGCATAAAGAATAGTCCGTCCTGCCTGAAGTCCTGCGCTGCATGTAATGCTGTTTTCGGCCCCTCGACTGGAAACAGCAGAAAAAGAAGGATGAAAAGCACATGATTGAGAGTAATGATAAATGCCATTGTCCTGGCGGTTTTTTTTTCTCCGATCAGAAACGGAACGATCACTGATCCGGGCAGCAGCAGATAATAAAATGAATAAAAGGCATGCATGCTTTCAGTCAGCCACGGAGTATACCATCGTTCCATCCAGGCGGTCGGATATGTGTTGAAAATACCGTGCTCCAGCTGCTGAACGATCAGTGTGCCGTAATAATCCGGAAAAATCATGGTGATCAGGACCTTGAGTTCCATCCATGAAACGAATACAAAAATCAGGGGATACAGTAATTGAAAAGACTCTGACCACCGGTTGGGCCGCCTGTTCATGATGCACAAGGATTCGGCCAGCCCCCAGGCGAGCATACAATGTGTGAGACTGATCCATGGCCAGTATTGAATCCCTTGATGAAACGGGATGAGTAAAAGGCCGATCAGGAGTAAATATGCCAGAATCACTCTGTCCGTCAGTGAATGAATGCCATCGCTGTATTTGCCAAGCCGGCTGATGAAGCGATTTTTTGTCATAGGCTCCCTGAAGGGTTGGTTCTTTTTTGTACAAGGCGTTGTTTTTTATACGTAAACAGGCGGGATTTGTTACAGGGAATCAGGTTGCGGGAACCACTGAACATGCTGTATTTTCAAGGCTGCATCCACGGGTCATGGACGACTGATCACTGAAAAAAACGGATACTGTGATGAATCCTTATATCGCACGCGATTGATTTTTATCGCACGCGAGATATATCAGCCCATGCTGCTTCTTTTTCCGCCTGCCGGATCGGACGGGCGAGATGCTCAGATTTCATTCTCTATGGGGTAAACCGGTTTAATGTCGATCGGTACATCGGTCAGCAGATCCAGTGCTGCCTGAACCTCGGGCCGGACCGACCGGAGTTCCCCGATCAGGACCCTGGCCGCTTCGTAATCTCCACGGGCCTGGATCAGCAGAAGTTTCTGTGCAAGATCGCGAATGGCCGGCTTCATTTTCCTGTCATTCACTTCAAATTTCCCGTTTTTATCCACCGTGCATGCGCCTGCATCGAGGTAGTGATTCAGCTGTATGGCCACACCGCCTCCATGCGCCGCTTCGATGCCGAAACGGATTGAACGGAACATGCCTCCCAGGTAAGAGGCATACAGGGTCTGTTCCAGGGATTCGGGCAGAATGTGCTGGTCGATCAGATACTGCACCAGGTAGATGCCGACCACATCCGCCTTGCATTCCTCGATAACGGAATACAGCTCCTTCAGCTGCTTGTTCACGGTTGTTTTTTCGTTATTCACGGTGATGATTCCGGGCCCCAGGCCATGGCTGACTTCATGCAGGAGCACATGGTAAAAATAGCCCTCAAAGGAAACATTTTCAAGGGAAGACGGAGCCAGGACCCGGCTGACAATGGGGGTCCAGCATTTGTCGTACTTGGCTTTCATGACATTTTTCAGCATGACCTTCTTGGATCCTTTGGCTTCGCGAACCCGCTCATCGTTCGGAAGGTTGAATGCCGTTGTCTGAATTCCTGCCTTGGTGTCTCCGGCCGAATAGAGCAGATGGACGACTTTGATGGGTGAATCCGAACCGCGTTCAAAATTCTTGAATTCCCTGGGAATGGGCAGCATATCTTCCATTTCTGTCAGTTTGCCGGCAATTTCCCTGAGCTTTTTGCTTTCCTGGTGGTCGACCACACAGACAAACGACTCGAAAGCGGCCTTGTACCCGAATAGATTGTCTTCATAAACCTCATAGGGGCCGATGACGACCTCGATATCCCCGTTCAGGTCCATCCAGTCCATATCGCTTTGATAATAGTCGTTTTTCAGAAATCCTTCCGCCCGGCTGAGCAGAAAGGTGGCAAGCGTGGGATCCGATGTCAGATTTGCAGCCTGCTCGAGCAGTTTTACCATGGGGCGTATCTGATCCCTGAAGAATTCTGAATAGGGGATCGCAACCAGCATGTTATCCTGCCGGCGTATCATGGTAAAATTGTTTTCGAATTCCTCTTTATCCTCGGGGTGTTTTTCAAGCCAGGCGTTCCATTCCTGTTTGGTTAAACCGGCCGGATAATAGTTCGCACCGGCGGGTTTTTGCTTCTGATTAATAAAGGGGCGGTCTTCGTCCAGCCTGTTCCATGGCCCGAACATGATATTGAAAAAATCCAGGTATTCAGCTGACAGGGAGTCCGTGCTGTTTTTCAGGAGGGCCCGTATGTTTAAATTGTCTTCGTTGACCTGTATTAAAAAAGCCTCATCGATGGATTGGGATGCCTTGACCAGCAATTTAAGGACCTGAATTTCCTGTGTCGGCAGATACGATATGTCGTGGGTCAGGGTGACCGGTGCCAGTTTGGATTTTTGGGATTGTATATATTCAGCGGGCGCTTTCACGAGAGGGGTCTCCTTTCGACAACTGATCAGGAGGAATAACATCACAAAGCAGGTCCATAGTGCCGTTTTCTTCATTTTGAGCTCTCCTTAGGCTGCGGTGATGAGGCTGTGATTTCAATGTAAACAAATCGGCCAGTGAAATCAACAGGAATGTTGTGAACTTTCTGTAAACTGGAATTCCGTTTCTTTCAGCTTGATTTTTGCGGCGGATTCGACTATCTTTTTGTTTTATTCACCATCAGTCCGGAGGCTGTCCGATGTTTCAAATCCCGGAGCTTTCGTCCGGAGGGATCATTTTCTCATATCAGTGCAGCAATCAATGCAGGCACTGTCTGTATGCATGCGGTCCGTATCACAGGGACTGGATGTCCGCTGACCGGCTGGACCAGGTGCTTGAAGGGATCGCGCGCCATCGCGGCTACCTGACAGGGCTGCATTTTGCCGGAGGCGAGCCGTTCCTGAATCCGGATCTTCTCGAACATGCCATCCGGAAAGCTTCGGATCTCAGGCTGCCGGTCGATTATGTGGAAACCAACGCCTTCTGGTGCCACTCCAAAGAAAGAACGGAATCCATGCTGAAACGCATGGAGGAGGCAGGGCTTCGTGCGCTGCTGGTGAGCTGTTCCCCGTTTCATCAGGAATTCATCCCGTTTGAAAATGTCATGCATGCGGTCACGATCGGCCGCCGGGTGTTCGGTCACGGCGGTATCCTCGTGTATACGTCGTATTTTTACGATCAGCTTTCAGGCATCGATCCGAAAAAGCCGCTTCCCTTCGATTTGTACGTGGAGGCCATGGGCGAAGAAAACGCGTCGCTTGCCTTTGCCACGGAATACGGGCTGATCCCCAACGGACGCGCGGCCACGCAGCTGGCCTTCCTGTACCAGCGGCGCCCTGCGGAGCATTATTCAGGTGAGTCCTGCAGCAGGGAACTCTCGAGTCCGCATCATATTCATATCGACCTTTACGGGAATTACATTGCCGGACTGTGCGCGGGCATCACGCTGGGGGATGCCGCGGATCTGGACCGTCTTTACCGGGGGATCGATCTCACGGACAAACCCGTCCTGAAATGCCTGGTGGAAGGGGGTGTCGAGACATTGCTTCAATATGCGGTCAATGAATACGGTTACAGGGAACTGCCTGAGGGATACATCGCAAAATGCCATCTGTGTCTGGATATCCGCAGGCATCTGGCAGGCACCGGGCGGACGTTCAGGGAGCTCGGCCCCGCTGATTTCTATGCACATCTCGATGAATGAATTCGAATATGAAAGGGCCTGATGAACATGCAGCATCAACCCTGTTATGAAAAAATCACCGCAGAGGAAATCCTGTACAAGGGGGTCTATCTCACGCTCAAGAAGCTGCGTATTGAACTCCCCGACGGCAGGAAGGGCGTCCGGGAAATCGTGCAGGTCAGGGATGCCTGTGCGATCCTTGCCGTAGACGGGGACCTGAACGTGCTGCTGGTCCGTCAGTCCCGTCCCGCCATTATGAAGACAGGATTCGAAATTCCAGCCGGCTTGATCGATGAAGGCGAATCCGAAACGGATGCCGTGTTCCGTGAATGTGAGGAAGAAACCGGATACAGGCCGGTGCAGGTCCGGCGGCTGATCCGGTATGCGCATGCAGAGGGATATTCCACCGGATTCATCACCCTGTTTCTTGGCATCGGCCTGGAGCACACGGGTAAAATGCATCTGGATGCAACCGAGTATGTAGAGCCGGTTCTCGTACCCATTGACGAACTGGTCCGGCTGGTTCAGACGAATGAAATCACGGATTCGAAAACCATTCTGAGCGTGACCCTGTGTGAGCGGTTTATCCGGAACGGATGCAAAGATGAAGGGCTGCTGCTTGTGGGAAAAGGGAAGATTCAAGATTAACCTGAATTATTCATAAACCTTGAAAAACAAAAAAATATTGATCTCTGAATCGATATAAACAGTCTTTACGAAAACAGTT
>JAFGGN010000079.1 GCA_016930535.1 bacterium | reverse complement strand
GTTTTAGGTTATTTTATTGTGGTGATAAAATATAAGGAGACTTATCTCAATTTTATATCATTAAAATCCTATCTTGGACAAGAGTGACAAAAAATATAATAAGAAAACAACCAGTAATTCGGCAGCCGTTGATACGAACCACCTGGGCCAGCCAATGACCGGCTTGAAGTCTGCAAGAATAAATGCCGCCCGGCAATCCCTTTGGACACCCGTTAATGTTTATACAGGGGCTTAACACTTTTTAATTTTTAGGCAGTTATCTGTTTTCCACGCTTTCACGAGATGCAACATGAATTTTTCCGTTCATGGATTTCATTTCATCAAAATCATCTTGTTCCTGAGCACGGTTCCGGCTGCACGCAGTTCAGCCACATACATTCCCGAAGCCAGGGCCTGACCGTCGAAACGGACCTGATGACTGCCCGCCTCCTGCGGCTCGTCGATCAGGCACGCAACTTCATTGCCGATCACATCGTAAATTGTCACCTGAACCCGGCCGTTTTCAGGCAAATGGTAGCGGATGATGGTCCGGCTATTGAATGGATTCGGATAATTCCGGGAAAGCATGAACCGGTCCGGCCATGTCACCGGCTGCGGGCCCACCGGTGTGTTCGCCGCCTGCAGCACCATCTCTAAATGGTCCAGGTTGGGTGCACTGGCCGCTTCCAGTCCGGTGATTCTCATCGTGTGGCTCCCCGCATCGAGTTCAAGGGACAGGGTTTCCGAATAGGTCCAGCCTGTCCATTCACCCGTGGGCGGAAAATCGAGGGATTCTTCGATGACGTTCCCGTCGATACGGATTTCACAGGGGCGGTTGTCAGCCGTGCCGTTCGCATAATGAATGCGCATGTTCCATGTTCCGGATCTGGGCAGGGTGAACCCGGTTTCCAGATACGATCCCGCCTGGTTCTCAAGGTTGACATACCCGGATCCCGTGAAACCCGCATGTTCGGCATCCACGGATCCCGCTGAAAAGACGGCGTTTTCTTCGGCTTCGAAATACAGCGATGTTCCGCCGTTCCCGGTTTCCCGGCATACCAGTTCCAGGTGATCCAGGTTGGGAGCACCCGAAGACACCAGGCCCGTGATCCGCAGGGTGTACCGGCCGGAATCCAGATCGAGCAGGATTTCACCGGAATAGGTCCAGTCCGTCCATTCACCCGTGGGCGGAAAATCGAGGGATTCTTCGATGACGTTCCCGTCGATACGGATTTCACAGGGGCGGCTGTCTGTTGTACCGTTCGCATAATAAATACGAACCGCCCACGGTCCGTCTTCCGGCAGATCGACGTTCAGATCGAGCCAGGTACCCGCCTGGTTATCCAGATTGACGAAGCCGGTCCCGGAATACCCCGTATGATTGTTGTCCACTGTACCTGTGTGCAGGGATCCGTCTTCGGCCTCGATAATCAGCTTGTCATCTGTGACAATCACGATCAGGGGATCGGATTCCGTGGTTGCGCCGCTGTCATCGGTTGCCGTTGCGGTCAGAGTATGGAGGCCTTCGGGCGCATTGTTCCATGTCCATTCCCAGGGCGCCTGGCCGTCGGTGCCGAGCAGCGTGTTGTCCGCATAAAATGCCACCTGAACCACCTCGCCGTCCAGATCAATGCCCGACACGGACAGGAGAATGTCCGTTCCGGGCCAGAACAATGCGGAATCCCCGGGCGTAATGAATGTGACGATCGGGGCGGAATTGCCCTCCAGATCGGTGCCCGACCGTGCCATCTGCCAGCACATCATCAGAAAGGCGCCGAGCCCGTGCTGATCATTCGTGTTCCTGCCCCGGTTGTAATAATAGGCATAATCGCTGCTCACACTGGTGCCCTGACAGATGTCCTTCAGATAGGTCAATCCCTGGCTGTCCACTGAAAACTTGTCGCGGAGCACGCCCTCGTAGGCCCGTTTGGCCATGGTTCCGCAGGATGCATCCGCAAATCCCTTTTCGATGGCCCTGGCCGTGAAATAGGAATACATGCATGAGCATGAACTTTCCAGCCAGTTGTCCGCACGCTGTCCCTGGTCGACCACCTGGTAAAACAATCCCGTCGGCGCATCCTGCACTTCGGACAGCCCGTGTATGAGCCTTGCGAGGATATCGATCAGTGCCTGCCTGTCCGGATGGTCTTCCGGGATGATGTCGAGCACTTCGATGAGGGCCATGCCGAACCACCCGATGGCGCGCCCCCAGAACCAGGGGGAATGACGGGTGACCGGATCGGCCCATTCGGACGAACCGTCCTCGTCGTAAGCATGGAACAGGAGGCCCGATTCATCCTGAAGATGGCTGGCGTACGTAATGAGCTGATGCGCACATTCCGTGTACAGTTCCGGCTCATTGAATACCCTGCCGTAATGAACCAGAAAAGGCAGGATCATGTACACACCGTCCGACCAGATCTGGCCTTCCGCCCACATGTTGTGCCAGAATGCGTCGTCGGAGGTCCGTGGATAGGTGTGATACACATTGCGTATATAATCCGCGGCCAGTTTGTATTTCTGTTCACCGGTTTCCTCGTAGCAGAAGAGCGTGACAAGTCCGGGCTCGCTGTTGTCCAGGGACGTGATATCCGCATCGATATGACCCTGGCTGTCCACATGCTGGTCCACCCAGTTCCGCATATACTGAAAATACCGGTCGTCCCCGGTCATTTTCCAGAAACGGTACTGGGCGAACAGATAAAAACCGCGCGGATACGCCCAGTTACCGAAATTGGCGGGTGTGTACCGTGTCATCGTCGATTCGAGTACCTGCTGCCCCAATTCGAGCTGACCATAGAGGGGGCGGATCAGAGAGAAGCCCATGAAGAAAATAATGAGCCCACGATGCAATGATTGTCTCTTTTTCATCGTTTTACCTCTTTTCATCCGGGTCCTTTTCATTCAGGGATCATAAATGTCCGGGATAACGGGCTCCGGCAATCATAAAGCATGTCATCCTTAAAAAGCGAACGAATGCCCGTTCCATGACAATGATTGAAACGCCATTTCAGACAAATTTTACTTTAAGACCCGATTTTTGCGCTGCGTCAATCTGCCTTTTGTCGGAAGATACAAATAAATCAGGCTGCCATTCAAGTGCACATGAAATATGAATGGCATCCTGCGTTCTTATCCGGTGATGCTCCAGGAGACCGATGGATTTCTGAATAACGCCGGGCGTGATATTGATGATGGATATATCTTTGATTTCCTGCATCAAACGGGTTTTGGCCCTGAGATAATCGTTTTTGGAGAGATTTTTTTCCTGCAGTCTTCGGTTCAATGCGGATAGTATTTCAGGAATGCACACAAGGCTCAGAGCCAGGCTGGATGAATGATAGCAGATGTCTTCGACTATTTCACTCCCCTGTTCTTCGATATACCTTTTGGCGAATGCTGAAGAATCAAAGAAGGTTTTCATCGGTTACGCCTCACGGTCCTCGATAATCGTCCGGGACAGTGATTTGCCTTTCATGATCAGTCTCAAACGGGGTTGTTTCCATGACGGGGTGACCGTTTCGGTCAGGTCCGGCGGACTGATTTCAGCAATCGCTTTGCCGTGGCGCAACACAACCAGTTTTTCTCCGTTTTCGACTTCAGTCAGAAACCCCGAAGCATTTTTTCTGAATTCAGTAAAGGTGATCGTTCTCATTATTGTCCTTTGTCGTGTCCTGTTAAATGTACATCAATGTACATTTAAGTGCTCATTTTGTCAAGTTCAAAATGTATTTGCTTACGAACTGTGTGTGACAGGGGTCATATCCCAGGCTCAGGGCAATTATCACCCGTTGTTCACACCGGCCCATAACACCCGGCTAATCACTCCACATCTGTGTTAAAATTATCATCCAGGCACCCATAAACATCATGAATGTCAATACTATGTTAAGGTAATCAGTGTGTTTCACTTCAATTTTTTTAATATGGTTCAGGGGGAGCGTTAAATCGTGTTTCCTCTGGCCGAGGTAATAACCCGACCATATCTCATATTTGATAAAGGGATATGTCATATATTTTCCCTTCAGCTCCGTGTCCGTAAAAGTGAAGTCGACCACTTCGTATTCCGTATGATCTTTCATTGTCACGAACAGTCTTTTCTCTTTTTGCAGCCGTTCATGGTCCGACTTTTCGATCGCCGATACTTTTGTGAACGAGCAGCTTGTCAGTAAAAGCATGCAGGTTAATAGAGGCAGCAGATATTTATTCATGGATCCTCCCGATATCATTACTCATGTTCCGGACCGTGGGAGAGCGGCACGCAGGATCAGTACCGGTCGCCTGCCACGCCATCGATCAGGGATCCGAGACGGTCCAGGTGTTCCGTTTGCAGTGTGATTTCCTGCGACGCCCAGTTTTCCTCCAGGCGTTCGGTTTTCCGTGTCCCCGGTATCGCGGCGATGCGGGCATCGCGCGACAGGACCCATGCCAGCGCGACCTGAGCCGCCGTGGCTCCGATCTCTCCCGCGACTTCAGCGACCAGATCGGCCAGCCGGCTGTTCCTGGCGATGGCTTCCTCGGTAAACCGCGGATTCTCCAGCCTCCAGTCTCCGGG
>JAFGGN010000078.1 GCA_016930535.1 bacterium | reverse complement strand
TGGGTTTTATCGAATTTCTATGGGCAACAAACAAATCAAAAGCTGCAGAAGTGCTTCTTGAACCACCCGGAAAACTTCCGGAACCCATTCATGACATGCTGCTCGATGAATGCCGCAGTTACCTGTTTATCGGCGGCATGCCCGAATGCATAAAAAGGTATTCTGAAACCGGGCGTATGCAGGATGCATTTGAAGTGCAATCAGATCTGATCCATACATTTCGTCAGGATTTTGCAAAATATGCTCCGCTTGCCGATAAGCGATGCCTGAATGCAGTTTTAACTTCTGCAGCCCGGAATGTCGGGAATCAAATCAAATATGCACGGATGGCAGACGGATTTTCCAATCCGACCATTAAAAAGGCATTTGAACTGCTGGAGCTGGCTCAGTTGATTCATAAGGTGAGTTCAGTGAATCCTCCGGTGATCCCTTTTGGTGCGTCCGCCTCGGAGAGACGCTTTAAGGCGCTTCTGGCGGATATCGGCCTGATGCAGCATTTGTGCAATTTACCGGTTCATATTGAATTTAACAAAAGAAATTTATTGTCCATTTATGAAGGGGCCATGGCCGAACAGTTTGTGGGACAGGAATTTCTGGCTGCAGGTCGGACTGAACTTTATTACTGGGCCCGCGAGGCCAAAAGCAGCACGGCTGAAGTCGATTACATTTTAACCAGAGAAGGGCAGACAGTGCCTGTTGAAGTCAAGAGCGGATCCTCGGGTAAATTGAAAAGCCTGCACATGTTTCTCGATCAATACCGGGACAGCCCGCTTGGTTATGTTCTTTCGTGTGCACCCTATGCAGAGTTGCCCGGACAAAAATTGATTTTTTTGCCGGTCTATTATGCCTATGCATTGGCTTTAGGATCATAAATGGCAACGGATAAACAATATAAAACGCTCGAAAAAGCGGGCATTCTGAAACGCGAAAAAATAGGACGCGAGAATCTGTTTTTGAACACGGGGCTGTGGGAGGTGCCCGGGGGATAATAATGAACGGAAGCAAAACCAAAATTATTCAGTATATCGCCCTTTTTTTGGTCGTGATTTTATTTCTTCTCTGGAATCTGATTAAAGGGACAGATCCCGGATCCGCGAACCAACCGGTTTATCATGAAAGCGAAATCATGGATGTGAATCAGGATTCATCAGAGAATACAGGAAGCGGCCATGTGACAGAATCCCAGTCACGGGATGATGAAATAATTATTGATAATTTTGAGGAAATGCCTTCTCCGCATGGAGGATATCCGGCTATTATCACAAAATTCGTTATCCCGGATTCACTTAAAAACACCGGGCTTAGCGGCCGGATTATCGTGGCAGCGAAAATCGGCGAAGACGGCCAAGTGCTCGAAACACGGGTTCTGCAATCTGTTCACACGGTCTTGGATCAGTCGGTGATAAATGCCGTCCGGTCTGTTTCATGGAATCCCTGCAAGGCATGCGACAAGCCGCAGACCATGTGGGTGTCAATACCGGTGAAAATCGATTTGAGATGAACCTTTGAACGAAATCCTATACCATGACACAACCAGGTACTCAAAATATCACCGCCTCCATGCTCTACGACCTGGTGCACTGCCCGCACCGGGTGTGGCTGGACTTGTACGGGGATTGGAAAAAGGCTGGGATATATTGAATTTTCCCTTTCATATAACGCCAGAGATTGTTTATATTAAACTAAGAGTTTAATATAAACAATGAATAGGGTCTATAATGAATTCTGACAATATTATAAAAAGATCCGGCCGTTATATCCAGCAATCCACAGGTTACCGGGCGTTTTATCCCGAAAAACTGCCGCCCGAGCCACCTGTACGAATTACAGGTGAATTGCAGACCCTGTTATCAGACGCCGACAGGGCTTTGGGACGTCTGGATGGCTCGATAGCCATTCTGCCGAACCCGGATCTTTTTGTCTTCATGTATGTTCGTAAAGAAGCCGTTCTTTCGAGCCAGATTGAGGGTACGCAGAGTTCTTTACAGGACGTTCTTGCCGCAGAGGCGAAAATACTGGATCCCAAACAACCATCGGACGTACGTGAGGTTCTCAATTACATTGATGCACTGCGGTACGGTTTGGAGCGGGTTAGCACGCTTCCTGTGTCCGCACGGCTGATCCGGGAAATCCATCAGCATCTTCTTCAGGGTGTACGGGGTAGTCATCTGACGCCAGGTGAGCTCAGAACATCCCAGAACTGGATCGGCCCGGCCGGGTGTACGCTGAATGAGGCTTCGTTCGTTCCACCGCCACCGGATCTGGTGCCGGAGTTGCTTTCCGATATGGAAAAATTTCTGCATTTTGACCGCTCGCTTCCGCTTCTGATTAAAATCGGTCTTGCGCATGCGCAGTTTGAAACCATTCATCCCTTCCTGGATGGAAACGGACGTGTTGGCAGGCTTTTAATCATATTTTTGCTTTGTGAAGCGGGCGTAATGCAAAAACCTGTGTTGTATATCTCGCATTATTTCAAACAGAACAGACAGAAATATTACGATTATCTTCAGACCGTCCGGGACCGGGGAGATTGGGAAACATGGCTTGGATTTTTCCTGACAGGTATTATAATCACGAGTCAGCAGGCTGCCCTGACTGCGCAACGCGTGCTTCGTTTAAGGGAGGACCACCGTGATCTGATAAACCGGCATATGGGATATGCCACAGCAAATGCACAGCATGTTCTTGAAACAATGTATGAACGGCCCATACTGTCTGTAAAGGATATTATGGAAATCACCGGAACCACTTATCCGGCGGCAAACAAGCTGGCATTCCGTATGGAAAAATTGGGCCTGATAATTGAGATGACGGGTCATGTGCGTAACCGTAAATTCCTGTATGGCCCCTATGTGCGGCTTTTTGACGACGTATAAATTGTCCTTATACAAGGAATCATGTTTCAATGTCGCAGACTTCCATCACCGCCTCCATGCTCTACGACCTGGTGCACTGCCCGCACCGGGTGTGGCTGGACCTGTACGGGGATGCCGCGAAACGGGACCCGGTGAGCGCGTTCGTGCAGATGCTGTGGGAGATGGGTACACTGCATGAACGGGACGTGATCGACGGCACGGGCGAGGCATACACGGACCTGAGCGGCCTGTCCGGCACTGCCAAGGAAGCGGCCACGATGGAGGCCATGCGCCGCGGCGATGATCTCATCTACTCCGGCCGCATCGGCGCGGACGATCTCGTGGGCATTCCCGATCTCTTGCGTAAAGAGGGCACGGGTTACACGGCCGGCGACATCAAGAGCGGGACCGCCCTGGAAGGCGGCAGCGATCCGGAGGACGGCAGACCCAAAATGCATTACGCGATGCAGCTCGCCCTGTACACGGACATCCTGGAACGCCTGGGCCTGTGCGCCGGCCGCACGCCTTTCATCTGGGACGCGGCCGGGAACGAGGTGCGGTACGACCTGGATGCGCAGCGGGGCGTGCGGAACACGGAAACCTGGTGGGATCTCTACACCCAGAACCTCCAGACCGCCCGCAGCATCACGGCCCAAACCGGCGAAACGCTCCCCGCGTACTCCGGCACATGCAAGCAGTGCCACTGGGTCTCGTTCTGCAAGCACCAGGTCATCAGCTCCGGCGATCTCACCATGGTCTACCGCCTTGGCCGGAGCTCCAGGGATCACATGAAGCCGCACATCCCCACGATTCATCACCTGGCCGCCTGCGACCTGTCGCGCTACATCCGCGGCACAAAAACCGTCTTCCCCCGCATCGGCCCCCCGTCCCTCAAGAAGTTCCAGGCCCGCGCCAGACTCCTCGCCGAATCCGGCGCCAGACCCGTTCTCACGGCGCCCGTGGATTTTCCGCAGGTAGAAACGGAGCTCTACTACGACGTGGAAACCGATCCGTTCGAGGACATCTGCTATCTGCACGGTTTCGTGGAACGCATAGGCGGCAACCCGGACAAGGAAAGATATATAGCCTTCGTGGCTGACGAGCCCACGCCCGAAGCAGAAGAAAAGGCGTTCAGGGATACCTGGGCCTATATTCAGGCTTCCCGGCCCTGCGCGATCTATTTCTACTCAAAATATGAAAGAACCACCCTGAAAAAGCTGGCGGAGAAGTTTCCGGAAGTGGCTTCTGTGGAAGCGGTCGAGGCGCTTTTTAAGGATGAAATGACGATCGATCTCCTGGAAGTGGTCGAAAAGAAAACCGAATGGCCCTGCCTCGACCGGTCCATCAAGACCCTGGCAACATATTTGGGATTCGCATGGCGGGATGAAAATCCCTCCGGGGCGGCTTCGATTGAATGGTATCATAGCTGGGTGGAGTCGGGGGATGATGCTGTAAAGCAGCGGATTCTGGAATATAATGAGGATGATTGTGTGGCGATGCGGGTGTTGTTGGAAAAAATAAAGGATATTGATCTTCAATGATTACACCTTATCATGCAAAATACTTTGCTTATGAATTGACAAAAAGAAGTTCTTCAGACAGCATACAAAAACTTGCTTCAACTCTTGTTGATGCCCAAGTCGATTTAAATCCGCATCAGGTGGATGCTGCTCTTTTTGCATTTATCTCCCCTCTCTCTAAAGGTGCTATTTTAGCTGATGAAGTCGGATTGGGGAAAACCATAGAAGCCGGATTAGTGATCTCGCAGAAATGGGCGGAAAGAAAGAGGAAAATACTTATAATCGTGCCCTCAAATTTGCGCAAGCAATGGCATCAGGAATTGGCCGACAAGTTTTTTCTGGAATCCAAACTGTTAGAAACACCATCATTTAACAAGGCAGTTAAACGCGGCAAGTTGAATCCGTTTGAAAGTAAAAGCATCATCATATGCTCTTATCATTTTGCCCGAGCCAAAGAGTCTTATCTGAGATTGGTAAACTGGGATCTGGTGGTCATTGATGAAGCGCATCGATTACGTAATGTATACAAACCTACAAATAAAATCGCCAATGCGATTAAGAACGCTTTAGAGAATGTGCCTAAGCTGTTACTAACCGCTACACCCTTACAAAATTCTCTGCTGGAATTATATGGCTTGGTAAGTATTATTGACAGTTTTACATTTGGCGATTTAAAAAGTTTTAAAAGTCAATTTTCCAGACTAGATGGGGATGAGCATTATATTGATATTCGTCAGCGATTAAAACCCGTCTGTCAACGAACACTCAGGCGGCAAGTTCTGGAATACATCAAGTATACCAATCGAACGGCAGTGACACAAGAGTTTTATCCCTCAGATGACGAGCAACGTTTGTATGATCTGGTTTCTGAGTATTTGCGTAGAGACCGCCTTTATGCTCTTCCAGCCAGTCAAAGACATTTAATGACTCTGATTCTCCGTAGGTTATTAGCCTCGTCAACATATGCCATATCCGGGACGTTGGAAGCTTTATCTAATAAGCTCGATGATTTACTTCGTGAAAACCAAACTGATACGGCAATTGATTTATTCCAAGATTATGAAACCTATGAAGAGCAAGAAGATGAATGGCAGATAGAATCTTCAGAACCAGCATTTTACAACAAACCAGTAGAGGAATATACTAAAGAGGATCTTGAAAATATCAGACATGAAATCGAGGACCTGAGAGAATTCAAGAAACTTGCTGATTCGATTATAAAAAATTCAAAAGGTGAGGTTCTGCTCAAGGCGCTTTATAAAGGTTTTAAAGAGACAAGGAGATTAGGAGGCGCTGAAAAGGCAGTAATATTTACAGAATCACGACGCACCCAAAAATATCTGAAAGAGATTCTGGAGCGTACAGAATATGCAGGTAAGGTCTGCTGTTTTAATGGTACAAACAGTGATCCCGAATCCAAGCAGATTTATCAGCACTGGCTTAATCAATATGAAGGAACTGATCGAATTACCGATTCGAGGACGGCAGACAAACGGGCAGCTATTGTAGATTATTTTCGTGAGGATGCAGTGATCATGATTGCCACTGAAGCAGCTGCAGAAGGTCTCAATCTTCAATTTTGCTCTTTGGTGGTCAATTATGACATGCCATGGAATCCACAGCGCATCGAACAGCGGATAGGCCGTTGCCATCGATACGGCCAGAAGTTTGATGTAGTGGTAGTCAATTTTCTAAATAAAAAGAATGCAGCTGATGTGCGTGTATATGAATTACTTGAACAGAAGTTCAAATTGTTCAGCGGTGTATTTGGCGCAAGTGATGAGGTTCTGGGATCTATTGAATCAGGCGTAGATTTTGAGAAACGCATCGGTGAAATTTATCAAAAATGCCGCACGCCTGAAGAGATTCAGCTTTCATTCGACTTTCTACAAAAGGAACTGGATGAACAAATACAGGATCGGATGAAAAATACCCGACAGAAACTGTTGGAGAATTTCGACGAGGAGGTTCATGAGAAACTCAGAATGAATCTTGAAGAAAGTAAAAAGTATCTTAACAGGTACGAAAATTGGCTCTGGCAGATAACCCGATTTTATTTGAATGATTATGCGAATTTCAATGACGCTGAATATGCATTCATGCTCCACAAAAATCCATTCCCAAAGGAAACCATCCATCCCGGTCCTTATCGGATGGGCCGCAATGTGGAGGATG
>JAFGGN010000077.1 GCA_016930535.1 bacterium | reverse complement strand
TATAAATATTACGTCCCTACGGCTTCTATAAATATTACGTCCCTACGGGACTATAATTATATTTTACATCTTCAATGCTATAAATATGCCGCCCCTACGGGGCTTTTTTAATCTTTGTTCTTTATTCTTTATTCTTTATTCTTTATTCTTTATTCTTTGGTCTTTGTTCTTTGGTCTTTAATCTTTTTCTCCGTCTCTCCGTTTCTCACCTCACCGTTTCACTCTCCGACCCGACGACCCAATGACCCAACGACTCAATAGACCCTACAGACCCGAAAATCCGCTTGCTTATTAATTTATAACGATTATATTGGCTTAATTTATCTCGGATTGCAGGAATGGATGCAAACGTCAAAAAACTGAACTGTATCAGCTTCGATATTTTCCGGTCGCTCGGCATGCCGGACATCCGGGTCATGAAACCTGAGGAAATTTTCCGGAAAACCGCGGATCTGAAAAACGCGGACTGGATCCTGTTCCCGCCCTACGGCCTGCTGAACCTCATGGCTTACGCATTTCATAAATCCGTATTTCCCAGTCTCAATACCTATCACCTGGGATTCGACAAGGTCCAGATGACGCGCAGTTTCATGGTCCGTTTTCCCGAACAGACGCCGGAAACGCTCATCATGCCCGCAGGAGACAATTCACTGGAAATGATTCTGGACCGCATGCGTTTTCCCTTCGTGGCCAAGGAGGTCCGGAACGCCCGGGGCAAAGGCGTCTTCCTGATCAGGGAACGGAAGGAACTGCAGGATTATATCAATAAAAATGAAACGCTGTATATTCAGGAATACCTGGACATCCGCCGTGACCTGCGCGTGGTCTGGGTGGCGGACCGCGTTGTGCTCGCCTACTGGCGCACCGCACCTCCCGGAGGGTTCCTGAACAACGTGGCAGCCGGGGGAAGCATCGATTACGGGGATATACCGGAGCAGGCCCTGCAGCTTGTCGGCGAGGTGTGCCGTTCACTGAATATCAACTATGCGGGATTCGACATCGCTGAGGTGAACGGGCATTTCTATCTTCTGGAGTACAACCTGTTTTTCGGCACGCAGGCGCTCGGTGAAAAGAAGATACAGCTGGGCCCTATCATCCACCAATACCTGCTGGAACAGTCGCGAACCGTCACACCGCTCAAGCCGCTGCTGCCCAAGGCGGTTTGAAACACAGTTCCTCAGACGGACGCTGTACAGTCAAGGTCTGATTCCAAAGGAAGGCATCAAGGTACACAACCTTCCTCCTGCGATATCGATATTATTCTGTTATCCCATTCAAATTCACCTGAATCAGAGTGCTCGACCGCAAGTTGAAGAGGCAGTGAAATGATACTTCATATCCTGTCACGCGACATCCTAAATCCTGATCCGTTCGACCGTGGTTCCGCTGAGTTTGTCATGCGCATGAAAATAAGAGAAATCAATAAATCCGTCGGATGTATCCTGACCCAGCGCTAAGATCAAGGAAATCCTCAATATAAACCAAAGGGTCTGTAACAGATAGACGAGGAGAGAAATAAGTTTAGTCCCATTTCTCCGAACGGTTCTGGACAGAGATATATTTTTTCCAGAAACGTCGGTCACCCGGAGCCTGAAAATCCATTTTCCGAGAGTCCCCTGGCAAAACCGGTTTTCAATCACAATGGAGTAAACCAAATAAATCAGGATCAAACACAATAGAAAGATAAAAGCGTTTGACAGCAGGATTCCGCTTCCCGTGATTGCAGTGATGATCAGAACTAACCATATGACGATACTGAGATCGATGGCGAATGCGCTCAGCCTGTAGAATGAATGGGCATCTTCATACTCAGCCGGTTTTTCGCCGTAGGACAGAAATAAGTTGAACCCTTTCATCTCCCCCGGATTCGGGCCATATGCATTACTGCCGGATCCGCCTCTCTTTAAAAACATGAGGATAAAATAAAAAGGGACACACTGCAACCATCCGCTCTTCCCCATGTCGTGGCATCGCTTGCAGCCCTGTGCAAGTAAAAACCAGTAACCGACGTAGGCTCCCATACTCAATAGATAGCCTAAAACGAGCCCCATGCCCTCCGACAAATGTTTCGAGACACGGATCAACAGGAATATCAAAATTCCGCACAACAAACCCACGATCACCGCACTGATGCTGAATTTCTTTCTCCCGATACGACCTTGGAATGAAAACGGATCACGGTACATGTCAAACCCCCTCTGATAGTCAGATATCTGCCCCTATGATCAGTTACTGTCCGCATCCATGCTGAGAGGCATCAAAATTATTATACGGCATGGATATCCCCGATCAATGCATCGCTCTTTATCATGAATGAATAGCGATGATGGAAAGATAAACATAAATTATTTTAATGCAATCAGGAAATGCATCGGATACTATAAAGGGGATTGCCGGGGAGCTCCTGACTCTCAGGGAGGGATCAATCCCCCAGACTCCGGAACACTTCGACATCGACAATATTCAGACTCTCCACGTTCCGGACCTGGCTGTCGGCCCGGGTTTCCCGGTCAAGCTTGCCCGTGATTTCGACAATATTGAAAATATCCTGATACTCGGTCTCCCCGAAAAGCCGGACGGAGATTTGATCGGTTTTAACAGGATCGAATGTGATGTAGAAATAGCCCAGGTTCCGTTCGGACAAACCGGCGAAAACCTGCCTGTCCCCTGCCCTGACGACAATGGGATAGGACCGGGTGCGCCAGCCGCTCAATTTGAGTGCGATCTGATTGATCTCTGTTTCCTTCTCCAGTTCATACCGTATCCATGCATCCGGCAGCTCGCCGTCGCTGGTCCACCGCGTCATCTGATTCATGTCATAACTCAAGTGCGCATCCTGCTGATTGCTGCCTGCAACTGCGTTCACGATGTTCACGGAATTCCGAGTGGTTTTCAAAACCCGGTCTGCAGGCGTCGGCCCGCATCCCAGAAACGAAGGCAAGGCAGCATCCGGAAAGTCAGACGAAAGCCCGTGACTCACATCGACCGGACGGGACCTGAATTTCACCCGATCGGGTTTTAATCCGTCTGAACCCGCTGTGATTCTGATCTCCCCGGCTTTCGATGCGGAGCGGACGATCACGCGGTTCACACCGCATTCCACGGGCAGGACCTTGGAGAGGATATAATTGTCCGGTCCCTGGGCAATACCGCCGCGCCACTCGGCCGGGCCTTCCATAGTAAACCGGATCATCGCGTTGGATGTCGGGCAGCGGCTGCCTTTTGCATCCGTGACTTCGACATCGATCAGGACCCAGTCCGCACCGTCCGCCCTGAGTCCGCCGGGACCCGTGTGCAGGGTCAGCCGGATGCGGTCCGGATCACCCGCCGTCCGCTTCTCGGATTCGCACACCACGCGGCCGGCCCTGTCATAACTCACGGCTTTCACTGTGCCTGCCTCCCACGGGATATCCCTGAATGTATGGAGAAAATGAGAGCTCCTTTCGCCGAAGCCATGTGATTCATTATTGACGAACAGTTCCACTTGATCGCCCGTGGATATCACATAAACGTTCTTTTTCGTATTGTCCGTGTAATTCCAGTGTCCCAGAATGTGACTCCGGTATTTTTCCGTTTCCATCCATCCGTCCCACATCACCTCATGGGTGAAATAGCCGTCCTTGGGAATGCGCATGGCATCGACCACGCCGCTGCGCCGGTAGTTTTCGGCGCCGCGGTAATGCGTATTGGTGTCCGAAAAAATAATGTTCACGCCTCCGGAGCTCATGAACAGGCCGGTGCCCGGACGTTCGCGCCAGTAATCGTACCAGCGGACCACGCATTCCCTGGCAAAGGAATCCTGATTGCGGTTGTAGGCGCCGGCATCCTGATCCCTGTACAGCGGGCCGTCCCCGTCCCGGTGAAAGGGAGGCGAGCAGTCATCCCAGTATTTTCTCAGCCCCTCGTCGCGCATGTATTCCATGGCCCAGAACGGGATCGTCCTGCTTTTATTCACGTACAGCATTTCACCGCCGTATTCGGCCACCCGGCTGTCCAGCATTTCCCGGCACCCCGCGGCCCGTCCGCCGTAAGGATCGTACTGGTCGCGTAAATCCTTCATTTCCTGCATGTGGGCCTCACTGATGCCCTTGTTTCCGGATTCATAAAAAAGAATGCTGGGATTGTTGCGGTTGTAAATGATGGCGTCACGCATCAGCCCGACACGCTGTTCCCACTGCCGGCCCTCCGCATCTTTCTCCGCATCGCCCGCGGGCATGGCCTGAATCAGCCCCACCCGGTCGCATGATTCGACGTCCTGCTTCCAGGGTGTCACGTGCATCCAGCGCACCAGATTGCCGTTGCCTTCCACGATCATGCGGTTGCTGAAATCGCTCACCCACGGCGGTACGGACATGCCGGCAGCCGGCCATTCATTGCTGGTTCTCTGGGCATACCCTTTTATCATGATTACCCTGTCGTTTAATTTGATCATACCATTT